>NZ_JXTE01000129.1 GCF_000972385.1 Streptomyces sp. WM6386 | reverse complement strand
CCCCCCGGCATATCCCCGATGAGGGAGTGGCAGATGTGTCCCACGCTCGACCTCACCCACCTGCGGTTTTGCCTGCCGCGACAAAACAAATCTGCCAATCACTGTCGCCGGGGCGCCGAGAGGGCGCCCGGCGGTGTCGTCTATCGCTCCGGGGGCCGGCGCCGGACCGAGCCCTGCACCCAAGGTCTGCCAAGGAGTCCCGATGACAGCACCGTCCCGCGCCACCCATCGCTGGCAACCCGCCCCCGGCGAGCACGAACTCGCCCGCGCCCCGGTCTCCTTCGCCACCGGCGCCGCCGACCGCGTGGCAGGGCGACGTTGGTTCCGCGACGCCGAACGCCAGGACATCCAGGGGGAGTTGCCCGGCTGGCCGGCAGGGCCGACGCACCGGCTCCGCTCAAGGGTGATCATCGCGTTGAGCACGACCGCGCAGGTCGTCTTCGCGCTCGCGCTCATCGCCCTCGCCGCGGTGCTCGGCGGCACAGGAGTCGGCCCCAGCGCCTCCGAGCGCCTCGGTAAACCGGAGGACCCCGAGAACGAGACGCAGGACTTCCCCGTCCTGTGGGCCGCCCCCGGCAGCCTCGCCCGCACCCTCCCCTGGCAGCTCGACCCCGCCCGCCGCCCGGACACCGACGTCATCCACGCCGTACTGACCGACCGCCGCCTCCTCGTCCTGGGCGCCCTCGACGACCCGGGGGAACCGTGGGAAGAGGTGCTGTGGGAAACCGAGTTGAGCGGCATCGCCACCGTGGAGCGCAGAAGGTTCAGCACCGCGCGACGCGACTTCCGGATCGTGTTCACGGACGGCTCCTGGTGCCGGCTCACCTCCCTCGACGGCGAACGACTGCTCACCCACCTCGTGCCGCCTCAGAACACCGTTTCGCACTAGCGAAGTCCCCCAGTAGAGTGCCGCGCGTGACAGCAGGCGGGAACGGGGGCGCACGGCGATGAGGGCGGCAACGAAGAAGAACGGTGCGTTCAGAGCTCGGCTCCTCACCCTTCTCGCCCTGCTCATCGCGGCGTTCGCGACCGCCACGCCCGCCGCCCGGGGCGCCACCTCCACGGACCCCCAGGCCGCCTATCTCGCCGCCCGGCTCCGCACCGACCCGGTCTACGTCACCGACCAACTCCCCCGCGAGATACCGCGGTCCACCGCTCCCGACTTTGCGAAACTCGCCCAGCGCACCGGCGTACCGACCTACGTCCTCGTCCTCCCGGCCCAGGCCACCACCGGCGTGGGCCTGCTCGACGCGGTCCAAGAGCGTCTCGGCAAGGACGGCCTGTACGTACTGATCGACGAGTCGACGGTCACGGAGGCCAAGGCATACGGAGTACCGGCCCCGGCGGAGGACGCGGCGACAGTCGCCTTCTACGAACTCCCCTATGACGCGGGCCCGTTGCGCAGCTTCGAACGCTTCGCCGACGCCATCGCGCAGGGCGCCGAGAAGGCCGCGGCCCGCGCGGAGGCGGCACGCGAGAAGTACGGCGAGGGCGACGAACCGGCCGACCTGTACATCGGCCCGTCCGACCGCGAGAACCAGTCGACCCTCACGGGCATGGCGGTCACGGGCGTACCCCTGCTGATGCTGCTGCTGGTTCCTTATGTACGGCGATGGTGGCGCCGCCGCCCCGGAGCGGCCCCCCGCAAGCAGACGAAGGGCGAGTCGAAGTCCTCCGGGATCTGGATCCTCGGCGCACTCGCCCTGGCCACCGCCGTAGCGATCGCCCTCACCGCCCCCCTCGTCTTCGACCAGACCAGGTCGAGCGCCTCACCCCCGCCCAGGGCGATCGACCTCAACGCCCGCCTCGACCGCGTGGCGAAGGGCCTGGCCGAGGGCCCGGTGTACGCGGACCCGGAGAGCCCCCGGGTACTGGACGCGGCACAGCTGGCCCAACTGCACAGCCGTATCGAGAAGTTCAGTTCCTCCAAGGGCGGCGGCCCGGTCTTCGTCGCGCTCGTCCCGCAGATCTACGAGGACGAGTCCCAGGCGGACGAGGAGGCCTTCGCGGCGGCGGCCCGCGACAAGCTCGGCGGCAAGGACGGCGTCTATATCGTCGCCGACCCGTTGGACGGCTATATCGACGTCTTCAACTACGGCCTGGGACTGGACACTTACAGCGCCTTCTTCGACCTCCCGGAGTCCATCTCGTACGGGGACGCGAAGTCGGACGAGGCCGACGACCACCTCCTGGGCGAACGTCTCGACGACCTGATGGTCATCCTCGACAAGACCGCCCGCACGGACGAGCCGACCACCCCCGGCGACCCGTACCCGGTCACGGACCCGATCGCCGAGGACGAGCTGCGCCCGCTCTACTACGGCGAGTTCTGGTCGGGCCTGTTCCTGGGTGTCCTCGCCGCGCTCCTGTTCTTCGGCCTCGCGGCGGCCGTCCTGGGCATCGCCCGCACACTGCTGCGGCGCCGCAATCCGGTGCCGCTCCCCACCTCCGCGCTGCCCCAAGTCTCCCCGGCGGCACCATCGTTGGCGTATCTGCGCGAGACGGCGAAGACCGAGATCCGCGCCATGACCACCGCCTTCGGCACCGGCGAGACCGCGGACGCCCGGTCCCTCGACCGCTACGAGGCGACGATGGTGCTGGTCGACGAAGCCTCCGCGGCGGGCGGCTCGGGCGAAGACCTCGACACCCTCCGCCCCGCCGCCCTCGTCGTGATCATCGTCCTCGCCCGAGCCACCCGCGCCGCCCTCGCCGGCGAAGACACCACCCGCTGCTGCGGCGTGAACCCCCTGCACGGCCCGGCGAAGTCCAGCCGCCACGTACGGGTGTCGTCCGAGGGCAGCCGCCGCAGGATGCTCCCGCTCTGCGACCGCTGCCTCAACGACACGGCCCCGAACGACTACCCCGCCCTGCTGCTGACACTGCCGGGCCCGGACGACGAGTCGGAACGCACCCCGTACCACGAGGACGACCTGCTCTCCGCCGTCCCCGAAGGCTTCACCAAGCTCGGCCGCAAGGTGCGGGAGTCGGCACACGTCCACTGACGCGGGGCGCGTCGGTCGCTCCGCCGCACCACCTGGCGCCCGCCGGGCCGCCGGGACCGCGCACGAGTGGCGACCTGCGGTACCTGCACGACGGCCCCTCCGCTATCGGCGCGCCCCTGAGGTCCTCCCGTCGGCGAGGAAGGGCGGCCGCGTGTTGCCGTGGCGGCAAGGATGACGCGGGGCGACCTCACTCGCACCAGCGACTGTCCTCCCGATCCGCGGTGATCTCGACCTGCAGGGTCCCTTCGTCCGGCCCCCAGACCGTCAGATACCCGGTCGTATCGCCGACCGATTTCGTGAAGCAGTCCCCGGCCACGGCCCGCCAGCCCTGCGCGGACGCCCTGTCCCGGTAGTGCTGGAGCGCGCTCTGCGGGGACCCGTCGTACGCGTAGGACCTCCCGGCGACCACGAACCGATCGTCGTCATCGCACTCCTGATACGACTCCCCGCCCCTGCTCCCGTCCGGCGGCACCTCCAGCACGGACTCGCCCGCCAGTACCTCCCCGAGCCGCTCCTCCGCGTCCCCGCACCCGTACGCGAACAGCAGGTCCCCGGCCGGAGACCCCACCACGACATACCCGGCCGTACCCAGCAGCCCGCCTGCGGCCACCAGCGCGGCCACCGTTTTCCCCACCCTGTGCATACGCATGGCGGGGGACGTTAGCGCACGACGGAGGCCTGGGGGGCGCCGCCCACGGCCCACTACCGCTGCCGCGCCGCGCGGCTCTTCCCCGCCGGTGCCCCTCCGATCCAGCCGGGCACGCGCACGATTCCCCACGCACCCGCGGCGATCCCGAACCCGCCGTTCACCCGAGACCGACTGCCGGCCCTCTCAGCCCCGTACGCCCGATCCCAACGACTCTGCCGCACCCACCCGTTCCCAGGATTTAACCTCCGCCCTCTTGGCGCCCCCACTTCTACGCGCGTAACTTGAGCCGACTCCCCACGGTCCCCCCACGCCCCCGCCACAAGTACCGCCGACCGAAGGCGCGTTGCCGCACCCGCCGTCCGACGTCCGATCCGAGGAGACCGCCAGCGTGTCCAGCCCCGATGGAAGACCCCACGAGGAAAGCAGCTCTCGCGAGGGAAGCAGCCCGCACGAGCGAAGAGGCCCCCGTGCCCGCCGCGCCGCCTACCCGCTGATAGCCGTGGGCGCGGTGGGCGCGCTCGCGCTGACCGCCCTCCCCGCCTGGACCGCCGTCGCCGCCCCGTCGGCCACCGCGGTGATCTCTGAGGTGTACGGCGGCGGAGGCAATTCGGGAGCCACCCTGACCCGGGACTTCGTCGAGCTCGCCAACGCGGGCTCCGAGGTCTTCGACCTGTCGGCCTACAGCGTGCAGTACCTGCCGGGCACCGCCTCCGCGAGTTCGCAGTGGCAGGTCACCGCCCTCAGCGGTTCACTCGCCGCCGGTGGCCACTACCTGGTCGGCGAAGGCACCGGCAGCGGCGGTACGACGGCCCTGCCGACCCCCGACGCCGCCGGCTCCATCGCGATGAGCGCCACCACCGGCACCATCGCCCTCGTCTCCGGCACCACCGCGCTGACCTGCAAGACCGCCGCGGACTGCACGGCCGACAGCCGGGTCCTCGACGTCGTGGGCTACGGCACCGCGGTCGTCCGCGAGGGCAGCGGCCCCGCGACCGGCGCCTCCAACACCGCCTCGGTCGCCCGCGCCGACTCCCTGGCCGACACGGACGACAACGCGACGGATCTCACCGCCGCCACCCCCTCGCCGGTCAACTCGGCGGGCCAGACCCCGGATTCGGGCGGCGGCGAAGGCGGTGGCGGTGGCGGTACGACGGACCCGGGAACCGTCCGCGTCCACGACATCCAGGGCACCACGCGCCTCTCGCCGTACGCCGGCAAGGCGGTCACTCGCGTCCCCGGCATCGTGACCGGCGTCCGCACGAGCGGCTCGAAGGGCTACTGGATCCAGGACCCGGAGGCGGACGCCGACGCCCGTACCAGCGAGGGCGTCTTCGTCTACACGGGTTCGACCACCCCGACGGTGGCGGTCGGCGACTCGGTCCTGGTCACCGGCCGGGTCACCGAGTACCACCCGAGCAGCACCAGCCAGTCGGTCACGGAGATCACGGGCCCCACGGCGACGGTCGTCTCGGCCGGCAACGCCCTCCCGGAGCCGGTGAAGCTGGACGGGACGACGATCCCGGACGCGTACACGCCCGAGGCGGACGGAGGCAGCATCGAAGCGCTGGCTCTCGAACCGGGGTCGTACGCCCTGGACTTCTTCGAGTCCCTGGAAGGCATGCGTACGACGTTCACGGACGCGCGTGTGGTCGGCGCGACGGACGCGTACGACGAGCTGTGGGTGACGGTCAAGCCCGACGAGCACCCGACGAAGCGCGGCGGCACCCTCTACTCCTCCTACGCCGAGCCCAACACGGGCCGGGTGAAGGTGGCGTCGCTGGACACGACGGGCCCCGTGGCGAACGTCGGCGACGAGCTGTCCGGCACGACGACCGGCCCGCTCGACTACTCCACGTTCGGCGGCTACATCGTCCAGGCCACGCAGCTCGGCACACTGGCCTCCGAGGGGCTGAAGCAGGAGGTGACCCGCCGCCAGAAGGGCGACGAGCTGGCGGTGGCGACGTACAACGTCGAGAACCTCGACGCGTTGGACCCCCAGGGGAAGTTCGACCGCCTGGCGGCAGGAGTGGCCGTCAACCTCAACTCCCCCGACATCGTGGCCCTGGAGGAGATCCAGGACGACAACGGCGCGACGAACGACGGCACGGTGACGTCCGAGGAGACGCTGACGAGGTTCACCACCGCGATCCGCGCGGCCGGCGGCCCCCGCTACTCCTGGCGTTACATCGCCCCCGCGAACAACCAGGACGGCGGCGAGCCCGGCGGCAACATCCGCCAGGTGTTCCTCTTCAACCCCAAGCGCGTCTCCTTCACGGACCGCGCGGGCGGCGACGCGACGACGGCGACGAGCGTGGTGAAGACGAGGAAGGGCGCGCACCTCACGTACTCCCCCGGCCGCATCAACCCGACGAGCGACGCGTGGGACAGCAGCCGCAAGCCGCTGGTGGGCGAGTTCGTCTTCCACGGCGAACCGGTCTTCGTCATCGCCAACCACTTCACCTCCAAGGGCGGCGACCAGCCCCTCCACGGCCGCTACCAGCAGCCCGCCCGCAGCTCGGAAACCCAGCGCGCGGCACAGGCGGCTGAGGTGAACACCTTCGTCAAGTCCCTGCTGGCGGCCGACAAGGACGCCAAGGCGGTGGTCCTGGGCGATCTGAACGACTTCGAGTTCTCCCGGACGGTGACGACGCTGACCTCCGGCGGCGTCCTTCGTCCCCTGATCACGACCCTCCCGCCCGCGGAGCGCTACACCTACGTCTACGACGGCAACTCCCAGACCCTGGACCACACCCTGACGACCCCCGCGGTCACCCACTTCGACTACGACGTGGTCCACATCAACGCGGAGTTCGCGGACCAGGCGAGCGATCACGATCCGCAGATCGTGCGCATCGATGTGAGCCGGTGCCGGGGGCACTGACCGGCTGATGTGACCGACTGAGGGTTCGGGCCGCCGCCCCGTTCCTGGATGGGCTGATGTCCGTTCGGGGGCGGGGCGGTTGGCGTGGGAGCTCAACCGATCTCGGGCGTCACACCCCAGTGCCGCCACGCGTAGGAAACGTACTGGTGTCGATCTCCACGCGTTCTCCGGTGGCCAGGGTGAAGCCGACCGGCTGGCCGTACGGAGTCTCGACGACTCTCCCGTACCCGGAGGCGTGCGGCTCCGACATCAGCGTGACCGTCTTCTTGAACGGGTCGGCGATCATGTAGAAGTCGATGCCGAAGCGCCCGTACTTCTGAACGTTCCGGACGTAGTCCTTCTCGTCCTCCGGCTCCGAAGGAACCTCGACCACGGCCAGCACATCCAGGCAGGAGTAGCTGTTCTTCCGACGCTCGGCGTCGAAGCCAACGACCGTCAGATCCGGGGCGGCGTCGTTCTCGCCGGGAAACGTGATGAGTACGTCCCCGAAGACACGTTCCCGGGCGATCCCAGCAGCCTTCACCGCGTCCTTGACGTCGGAGACGGTCCAGTCCTGCTCCGGGCTCTGCGGAGTCATGATCACCCTGCCGTCGAAGACCTCGACCTTGTATCCCTCAGGGATGCCGCCCCGCTCGATCAGGTCGCTCATGATGGACACGGCCGCTCACCTCCTACGGGCATTATGGCGGGTGCGGCGCCACAGGGTCCTCGTGCCGGAGTCCACGAGCGCTGAGGGCGCGGAACCGTACGAGGCAGAGGAGCCCTCATCAACCTCAGGTGCGCGCTTCCTGTCCGTTGCCACCAACGCCCTTAGAACCGTTCTTCCGGAAGTACACCGAGCGGTACTCCCGCGTCCTTCGCCTTGTCCCCCACCACGAGTTGGTCGGCGTAACCGGCCTCGGTCCACACCAGCTTCTTGAACTGCTCCGGGGTGAGCAGCCCCTGCCACGGGGTGCTGCCAGGGCAGAACACCGAGGTGCAGCCGTAGCAGTAGTGAGCGGGCCGCCACAGCCGCTCCGCGCGCGGAATCCCGGCCTCGGCAGCAGCCTTCTCGCGCCGGTCGTCGCGAACGACCGCGAAGGTAGCGAAGAAGCAGACGAGAGCGAGCAGCGCACCGCCGGCCATGTACAGAGGCTTGTCCTGCTGAACGCCCGTGTACGCGAGGGCGATGCCGATCCCGGTCAGCACCATGCCCTCCAGGAAGTGCACCCATCCGTCGCCGGCCTTGTCCGGCCCGGGCGCCAGCCGACCGAACAGATCGTCGCGCGCCGCGCCCTTTCCGCTGCGAGCCTGGGAAACCGCCCGCGTCTCGGCGCTGCCGCACCCCGGACACACGACCACCATCACTGCCCACCTTCGCCGTCTGCGGGTTCGTCCAACTCGGCGGGGTACGCGACGAACGTGCCCTTGGCGGGGAGGGTGATTACGAGGCCGCGTTCGCGGAGTTCGCGGGTGGCGCGACGGGCGGTCAGATGCGCGACGCCGTACTCCGCAGCAAGGTCTCGCTCCCCGGGCAGTCGCGCCCCGGGCCGAAGCTCCCCCGTGGCGATCCGCTCGGCAATGTGGTCGGCCATCTGCATGTAGACATACGCGATCTTGTTCGGGTCGATCGGCGACTGACCTGGATCTGGCGTCATATCGAACAACGTACGACAGTACCCAGTTCCACGTATGGGTGGAGTGCGCCCAACCGCTATACACCTCCCATGTGCACCCAGTAGCGTGCTTGTCACAGAACAGACCCCGGCGACGGAGGCAACCGTCCCGGGGCGCGGCCAACGCTTACCAGGAGCGCCGACATGCTGGACCTTACCGTCCGGGCCCTTGCCTGGATCCTGACCCTGTGCACCCCACGCCCGAAGGGCCGCCACCGCCTCGGCACCCTGCCACCCCTGCGCTACATCCCCACCC
>NZ_JXTE01000128.1 GCF_000972385.1 Streptomyces sp. WM6386 | reverse complement strand
CCCCTGACCCGGCACCCCCGCACGACCCGCCCGGCGGAATCCATACGGCCACCGCCGTCCGATCCCGCCGGAACCGTCCCCATCCCCGCCAGCCCTCTGGATGTCGAGATGACAACACGTCCTCCTGCCCCCGCCCCCGACACGGTCACCACCACCGGCAGCACCCCAGCGGAACCCGGCCTGCAGGCCGGACTCAAGAACCGCCACCTCTCGATGATCGCGATCGGCGGTGTGATCGGAGCGGGGCTGTTCGTCGGCTCCGGCTCCGGTATCGCCGCCGCGGGGCCCGGCATCCTCGTGTCGTACGCACTCGTGGGCGCCCTGGTCGTGCTGGTGATGCGCATGCTGGGTGAGATGGCCGCCGCGAACCCGACCTCCGGCTCCTTCTCCGCCTACGCCGACCGCGCGCTCGGCCGCTGGGCCGGGTTCTCGATCGGCTGGCTGTACTGGTTCTTCTGGGTCGTGGTGCTCGCCGTGGAGGCGACCGCCGGCGCCAAGATCCTGGAGAGCTGGATCCCGGGTGTGCCGCAGTGGGCCTGGGCCCTGATCGTGATGATCGTGCTGACCGTCTCCAACCTCGCGTCGGTCGCCTCCTACGGCGAGTTCGAGTTCTGGTTCGCCGGGATCAAGGTCGTCGCGATCGTCGCGTTCATCGGGGTCGGTCTCCTGGCGGTCTTCGGGATCCTGCCGGGCACCCACAGCGACACCGCGGGGCTCTCCAACCTCACCGCGCACGGCGGCTTCCTGCCCAACGGACCCGGCAAGATCCTCACCGGCGTGCTGATGGTGGTCTTCTCCTTCATGGGCAGCGAGATCGTCACCCTGGCGGCGGGGGAGTCCGAGGACCCCCAGCGTGCGGTCACCAAGGCCACCAACAGCGTCATCTGGCGGATCGGTGTGTTCTACCTCGGCTCGATCTTCATCGTGCTGACCCTGCTGCCCTGGAACTCCCCGGCCATCACCAAGGACGGCTCGTACGTCGCCGCCCTGGACTCCCTGGGCATCGCGCACGCCGGTCAGGTCATGAACTTCATCGTGCTCACCTCGGTGCTGTCCTGCCTGAACTCCGGCCTCTACACCGCCTCCCGCATGGCCTTCTCCCTCGGCCGCCGTGGCGACGCCCCCGCCGCCTTCGGGCGCACCAAGCGCCAGGGCGTGCCGCAGACCGCGATTCTCGCCTCGGTCGTCTTCGGCTTCGTCGCGGTGTTCTTCAACTACGCCTGGCCCGACACCGTCTTCCTCTTCCTGCTCAACTCCTCCGGCGCCATCGCCCTGTTCGTCTGGCTGGTCATCTGCTTCTCGCAGCTGCGCATGCGCCGGATCATCCAGGCCGAGTCGCCGGAGAAGCTCGTCGTGCGCATGTGGCTCTTCCCGTATCTGACCTGGGCCACCATCGCCGTGATCGTGTTCGTGCTCGGCTACATGCTCACCGACACCGCCTCCGGCGGCGGCCGGGACCAGGTTGTCCTGTCCACTCTGGTGGCCGGGGGTGTGGTGGCCTTCGCCCTGCTCCGCAAGCGGCTGTCACCGAAAGCCCGGCAGAAGGTGATCACCCCCTCGTAGGGGACCGGGTCCGCACGGGGCCGCTCCTGCCGCCGGTGACGCGACTCTCCCCTCGCGTCACCGGCTTCACGGCTGCATCCGTCGCGCAGACGCCCGACCGGGCCTAGGGAAGGCTCACTCCGCCTCCTGTGCCCGCTCGCGTACGGCGGTGACGTGGGTGACGGCGGCGGACAGCTGTCTGCGGGACGCCTCGGGCGGGGGTTCGCCCCGGACGGAGTCCACCAGTTGCTGTGCCGCGCGGTGGAGTTTGGTGTTGGTGTTCTGCGAGGTCATCACCAGGACGTTCCAGGCCTCCTCCGCGCTGAGGGAGTAGGTGGCCATGAGGATGCCGCGGGCCAGGTCGATGAGTCCCCGGGTCTGCATCGCCCGCCGCAGCTGAACGACCTCGACCCGTGGGTCCGTCGAGGGGTGTGAGGCGTCGTCTTCCTGGTCCATCTCGTCCTCGGGGGTGAACAGGGAGAGGGTGCCGGTGAGTGCGAACACCCGTTTGGCGGCGGGGCTGATGGTGCGGATCGTGGCCGTCTTGCACTGGTCGAGGGCCTGCTGCCGGATCCCCAGCAGGCCGTTGAGCCCGGAGCAGTCGCAGAACTCGACGCCGTCGAGGTCCAGGTCGATGCCCTTGCCGGAGTCCGTGAGCGCCGAGCGCAGGGCCTGCTGGAGCTGCTGGTCCGCGGCGAGGTCGAGATCGCCGCGCACGGTGACCGTCGTCCGGTCACCGTCGGGTCGGGCGCAGACCGTCAGCCGCGTCTCGCCGCCGTGACCGGCGAGCCTCGTGCATCCGTTGACCGGCCCTGCGCAGCAGAGTGCCGACTTGGACATGGTCCTCTCCCCTGGGCTGGGAACACCCACGTTTCCGACGCCACCAGATTCGCCCGTACGCAGACTCACGTCAAGGGATACGTGAAATTCGGTTCGTGTATTCTCATGCCTGAATCCCTAGGCGTACGATGCGCTCATGAGTGGAGCGACGGAGCCGCACGCGGGATGGACGTTCATCACCAACCATGCGCGGGTACTGGCGGCCATTGCCGAGAATCAGAGTGCGCGGGTGCGCGACATCGCCGCCCATTGCAGACTCACGGAGCGCGCTGTCCAGAAGATCATTTCCGATCTGGAGCAGAGCGGTTATCTGTCCCACAGGCGTGAGGGGCGCAGCAACACGTACCGGATCGCGCAGGGGAAGATTCTGCGCCACCCCGCCGAGGCCGGGCTCACCGTCGCCTCGCTGCTCGCCCTGCTCGTCCAGGTGGACGGCCACCACGAGGCCGCGCCCCGCGCCGGTGCGGTCGTGACCGAAGAGGCGTGAGCGCGCGGCGACGCGGGCCGCGTCCGGGCCGAGCTGCGGCTTAGCGCTCGGCGGCCTCCAGGACGGCCTCCAGCTGCCGGAGCGGCTCGGGGCCGACGAAGCGGAGGACGACGGTGTCGGCGCCGGACGCCCGCAGCGCGCCGATCCTCTCGGCGGCCTGTGCCGCGCTGCCGGAGACGGTGAAGACCTCCTCCTGCGGGCGGCCCAGCCACGCACCGTGGCCCTCGGTGTACGGCTGCAGGGTCCGGGCCACCTCCTCGGCGTCGTCACCCACGGCGCAGAAGGCGAAGACACTGAGCGTGTGGTCCTCGCCCGCGCCGCCCTTCGCGAGCAGTGCCCGGATGTTCTCCAGATCCCGCGGCCCATGCCCCTCGGCGATCAGGGTGCCGTCCGCGACCCGCCCCGACAGCTCCAGGGAGCGCGGCCGCACCACACCGGCGACCAGCGGCGGCGGCTCGGCGGGCGGGTGGATGAGCCGGATGCCGTCGATCCGCACCTCCCGGCCCTCCGCCGTGACCCGCTCCCCGTGAAGCAGTGCCCGTACGGCGGTGAGCGTCTCCTCCAGCAGGGCCAGCGGAGAGCGCGGCGCGACACCGACCTGCTCCATCCACTCCCGTACGCCATGACCGATCCCGGCCACCAGCCGGCCCGGGAACACCCTTGCCAGCGTGGCCAGTTCCATCGCCAGCAGTGCCGGACTGCGCAACGGCGCCGGTGCGATCCCGATGCCCACCCGCAACCGCCGGGTCGCTCCCAACGCCACGGCCGCCGCCGACACCCCGCCGTTCCAGCGGAGGTCCTCCACCACCCACAGGTCGTCCGCGCCGAGCGCCTCGGCCTGCCGCGCGAAGTCGGGCAGCCCCTCGGGGGCCCAGTCGCGGTCGTACATCACACCGATCCGGAGATTCGTCATGCGACGGAACCTACGGTCCGGCCGAGCAACCGATCAACGGGCTTTAGCGCCAAGACCCAACAGGACCGCCTCAGTTCAGACAGGTCCTGACCGCCGTACGCAACGCCGTGCGCACCTCCTCGGGCGGCAGCGGGCCGTCGGACTCCGTGCCGGCGGTGAGGGCCGCGGCGACCGTGCGCAGCTTGGTGTTGGAGAGCTGGGAGGTCTTGCGCAGAATGGTCCAGGCCTCCTCGGACGTACAGGAGTGGGCGGCCATGAGGATGCCGCGGGCCTGGTCGATCACCGGCCGGGAGGCGATCGCCTGGCGGAGCTGCTCGACCTCCGCGCGCAGCAGATGGAGCTGCTCCGCGCGCTCCAGGGCCACCGCGGAGGGGGCCGGGGTAGCGGGCTCGGGGCCGGCCGGGCGCGGTGCCGCCCGCAGCGGGTCGGCGGTGTCCAGGCCGGCGAGCTCCAGGATCCGGCGCGGCTGGCCGGTCCAGCGAGTGGCGGCCACCGGGATGCGCCGCCGATGGCTGTAGGCGTCCAGGACTTCCAGGAACTGGAGCCCGCCCGTGTCCATGAACACCACGGCGGCCATGTCCAGTTCGACCTTGCGGACTCCGTCCGGCAGCGCCGTCAGGGTCTCCTCCAGAACCTTCGCACAACCGTGCACGAGCTCGCCGCGCGGCCGTAGCTCCGCCCGGCCCGCGTCCGTACAGCCATCGATGACCAGGGTGTTCAGTCGCCCTGTGAGAGATGTGTGTGCCGCTGGGATCATGTCTCCGCCTCGTCGGTCCCCGACCGTCGTCGCGCTGATGGGCCTCCTTCGTACCCACCGGGATCCGGGCGGAGCAGGGCACCCAGCTCCGCGGGGGCCCGGCGGTGCTGATCGTGCGCCTGCCCCGACCCGTCGCGGGCTACACCCATGAGGAGGGGATTGACAGGCTTCCGCTCGGGGTACGCGCGTTTCGTCCACGAACAACGGGAGACCGCGCACGAGCAGTGGGAGACGGCTTGCATCTTCATCACCGACCACCTCTGCGGTCCGCCGGCGCGGCGCCGCGACTCACGGTGTCCGCGTTGCGAGGGCGCAGCGGTCTGCGCGCCGTGGGCGAGGTGGGCCACGCCACGCACGAGATCTGGGAGCGCGCATTGGAGCAGGCGGTGGGCGCGCGTGCGGACGTGTACCGGCTGGAACTGTCGGCGGTGAGCTTCGTCGACGTCGCGGGCGCCGATGCCCTCGCGTTTGCCGCGCGGCGGCTGGAGGAGGGCCGGCTGCTTCAGCTGCACCGCCCACCGCCCACACTGAGCCGGACACTGGACATGTTCTGGCCGGGCCTGGCGGGGATCGAGGTGACGCTGCCATGACCACCGCGTTCCTGCACCCCGCCCTCTTCTACCGGGACGCCCAGGACTACCTCGCCGGCACGGTCCCCTTCGTCCGCGAGGGCCTCGCGGCGGGCGAACCGGTCGCCGTGGCCGTACCGGGCGACAACCTCCGCCTGATCCGCGACGAGCTCGGCGACGCCGCCGACGCCGTACTGCTCCTGGACATGCGGGAGGCCGGCCGCAACCCCGGCCGGATCATCCCCGGCGTGCTGCGCGCCTTCGCCGACGCCCAGCCGGCCGGCAGCCGGGTGCGGATCATCGGCGAACCGATCTGGGCCGGCCGCACGGCCGGCGAGTACCCCGCGTGCGTCCAGCACGAGGCACTGATCAACGCGGCCTTCGAGGGCCGGCTCGCGACCATCCTGTGCCCCTACGACGTCCGACGCCTCGACGAGCGGGTGCTCGCCGACGCCTACGCCACCCACCCCACGGTCATCCCCTTCGGCGGCGGACCGGAACAGGAGAGCGGCCGGTACGCCCCCGACGACGTCGTGGCCCGCTACAACGAGCCGCTGCCCGCCGTCGCGGACGTGCTGTCCCTCTGCTTCGACGCCGGATCGCTGCCCGAGGTCCGCCATCTCGCGACCGCCGAGGGCGCCCGGCTCGGGCTGACCGGGCTCGCCCTGGAGAACCTCACCCTCGTGGCGGCCGAGCTCACCACCAACAGCGTGGTGCACGGCGGCGGTTCGGGGACGCTGCGGGTGTGGGCCGAGGACGGGTACGCGGTGTGCGAGGTGCGGGACAAGGGACGGCTCGCCGATCCCCTGGCGGGACGGCGGCCCGCGGCACGCGACCAGCGCGGCGGGCGAGGACTGCTGCTGGTCAACCTGATCGCCGACCTCGTCCGGACCCACACCGGCGAGGAGGGAACGACGGTGCGCTGCTGGTTCGCGTGCTGAGACGGCGTCAGGCCCCTTGGCCCCCTGACCTCAGAGCGGCGCCTGCCAGGTCACCGTCGTCCCCGTGCTCCCGTCGTCGGCCGCCCCGTCGTCGTACACCGTCAGCCGTACGCCCTCCCGGCCGTCCGGCAGGGTCGCCGTCGCGTCGACCGTGACCTCGATGCGCGAGACGCCGGAGCGACGGGACGCGGCGGCGAGGGCGCGGCGCAGGGCGGTGAGGAGATGGCCGGCCGTCTGCTCGGGGACACGGCTCTCGACCGCGCCGGTGAACTGTGCGGACGGCGCGAAACCCAGCAGGGCCGCCGCCCCCGCCGTCTCCCGGAGCACCTTGCCCCGGAATGTCGTCGGGGCGTCCGCGGGCGGCTGCTGCAGCGCGAAGATCGTCGTACGGACCTCCTGGATGGTCGACTGGAGCTCGTCGACCGCCTTCCCCAGCGTCTCGCGCACGTCGTCCGCCCCGCTGCGGCGCTGGGTGGACTCCAGCATCATGCCGGTGGCGAACAGCCGCTGGACGACGAGGTCGTGCAGATCGCGGGCGATACGGTCGCGGTCCTCGAAGACGGCGAGGAGTTCGCGGCTGTGCTGGGCGTCGGCGAGGACCAGGGCGAGCGCGGCCTGCGAGGCGAACTGGACCGCGAGCAGGCGTTCCACGGAGGTGTACGGGCGGTCGCCGCGCCGGCGGGGCAGGGCGAGGGTGCCGATCAGCCGGCCGCCGGCCTGGAGCGGCAGCATCATGCTGGGCCCGAACCGGTGCCGCACCGGCGTCGTCATCCGCGGGTCGGTCGCCGAGTCGTCGACGAACACCGGTTCACCGCCGAGGAGTTGTTCAAGGACCGGGCTGCCGGGTGCGATCGTCGTGCCGACGATGTCGCCGGGATCGTCGTACGTCGAGGCGGTCACGATCTCCATACCGCCTTCCTCGGTGGGCTGGAGGATGACGCCCGCGGAGGCGTCGGCGAGGAGGCGGGCGCGTTCGGCGACCGTCGTGAGCGCGTCGGTCGCGGACCCCTCGCCGAGCAGCGCGGTGGTCACGGCCGCCGCGCCCTCGATCCAGCGTTCGCGCTGCCGGGCCGCCTCGTACAGCCGGGCGTTGCCGATGGCGATACCGGCCTGGGCGGCGAGGACGTGCAGGAGCTGCTCGTCCTCGGCGGTGAAGGGATCCTTGCCCTTGTCCGCGAGGTGCAGCGTGCCGAACTCCTCGTCCTGCACCCGGATCGGCACGGTGAGCGAGACGGCCGTGCACGGGGCGGTGCCCGGCGAGCGAAGCGAGATGGGGGTCCCCCCGGACGAAGTCTGGGGGAGGAGCTCGATGAGTCCGTCCTGGCCCGGGTCGGCCGTCCCTAGCGCGGCGTACCGGGCGCCGGTGAGGTCGGCGGCGGCGTCCACGATGTGCTGGAGGGTGGTGCGCAGTTCGAGGTCGGTGCCGACGCCGAGGACGGCTTCCAGGAGCGGGGGGAGGGGATCGTCGGTCATGCGGTCGATGGATGTCCGTGTCGGCGTCGGTGTCGGTGTCAGTCGGCCAGCGGGTCCAGTGCCAGCGGCTCGATACGGCCCTCCAGCATCGCGCCGAGACCCTCCACCGCGCACACCTCGGGCCGTTCGGCGATGTGCACCGGCATGCCGGTCGCGTGCCGCAGCATCTGGTCGAAGCCGGGGAGCAGCGCGCTGCCGCCGACCATCATGATCCCGCGGTCGGCGAGGTCGGCCACCAGGTCGGGCGGGCAGTCCCGCAGCACCTTGCCGATGCCGTCGAGCACGGCGGTGAGCGGGGTCTGGATCGCGTCGCGGACGGCGGCGGTGTCGACCTGGACGGAGCGGGCGAGCCCGGTGGCGACGTCCCGTCCGTGGATCTCGGTGGAGGCGGGACCCGAGGCGGTGAGGCCGTTGCCGGACAGGGCGAGCTGCAGCGGTCGTACGGACTGACTCGGCAGCATCAGCTCGTGCTGGTGGCGCAGGTGCTGCACGATCGCGTGGTCCACGGCCTCGCCGCCGACGGGGATGCGTACGGCGTTGACGATCGAGCCGAGGGAGAGCACGGCGACCTGGGTGGCCGCGGCCCCGCACACCAGCACCATCGTCGCCTCGGGCCGCTCCACGGGCAGCCCGCAGCCGACGGCGGCGGCGATGAGCGTGTCCACGAGTTCGACGCGACGGGCACCCAGCCCGACCATGGTCTCGATGCAGGCGCGCTGGGCGAGGGGGTCCGCGTCGTGCGGGGTGCAGGCGGCGGCCCGCAGGATCGGCTTGCGCCGCAGCGAGCGGCGGATCTTGTCGCCGAGCAGGTGCCGCAGCATGCGCTGGGCCATCTCGATGTCGACGACCGTGCCGCCGGAGACGGGGCGGACGACACGGATGTAGTCGGGGGTACGGCCCGTCATCTTCTCCGCGAACTCACCCACCGCGATCAGCGCACCGGTCCGGGTGTTCACGGCGGCGACGGACGGCTGGTCGACGACGAGCCCGGCGCCCTTCACGTACACCCGCGTCCTCGCCGCCCCCAGGTCGACGGCGAAGTGGCAGCGACGCAGCTGCTCCAGACTGGCGGTGGCGGTCATGGGCAGGTCCTCCCGAGAACACAGACCGTGGCCGCGCCGGGTGGCGGGGCTCATTGGCATCGTCCGGGGGGCGGGGGTGGGGCGCC
>NZ_JXTE01000127.1 GCF_000972385.1 Streptomyces sp. WM6386 | reverse complement strand
TCGGCGGCATGCCCCAGCGCGACTTCCTGCGCGGTATCGAACTGCTCGGCACGAAAGTGCTCCCCCAGATCCGCGCCGAGCTGGCAAACCCCTGACCTGGAGCCGCCTCCGCCGCGACGGCCACCTAGCCGCCTCGCGATCTCCGCCGTACGGCCGGCTCGGCGCCCCGACCAGTGGGTGAGGCGTCCGCGGGCCCTGCGGTGTGCCCCCTGGCCGACAGCCGACGAATCCGTCGAACTCCTCGCCACCGAAGCCACCCGCTGTCGTCCACCGGGAACTCTCCCCGCCGCCCGAAGGGACCGCGCCGTGAAAACCGCCGCCACCGGCTTCCGCACCCGTGCCCCGCCGACTCCCCTCACACCCCGGGCGGCTGACGCCCTCCCTCAGTGATCCCCCCACCACGAAGGAGCAGACCGGAATGACCACGATCACCGATCCGTCCTACGTCGACCCGGCGCTGATCAACCCCCGCGCGGTACGCCTCGTCGCGGCGTTCAAGGACGCCCTGGCCCGCCTCCGCGACGAGGAAGGACTGACCTTCGACGACCTCAACGCCGTCACCGACGTGCTGCAGCAGATGCAGAGGGCCACCGGCGTACCCCTCGCGACGGTCGCCATGCCCCTGTACAGCGAGCTCTTCCAGGGCGGCCAGGACGGCTACACCCCCTCCGAGGATGTCACCAGTCCCACCTTCCTTCCCGGCTCCCCGCGTGTCGACAACCCCGGCGCCCTGCCGATGCGGCCGGACGAGCCCGGTACCCCGCTGGTCGTGTCCGGCCGCGTCGTGGACGGCCACGGTCAGCCGCTCGTGGGCGCCAAGCTGGACATCTACCACGCGGCCAACAACGGCAACTACTCGGGTCTGTGGGACGACGAAGTGCCCAAGTACAACCTGCGCGGGCACCTGCTCACCGACGACGACGGCCGCTACACCTTCACCACCATCACTCCCGTCGCCTACGCCGATGCCACCACCATGGCGGTCGACGCGGTCGTCGAGGCCGCCGCGGCCCTCGGCCGCAGCCTCTACCGTCCGGCCCACATCCACTACGAGATCCACCACCCCGACCTGATCATCCCCTGGATCGGTGAGATCTACTTCAAGGGAGACCCCGTCATCGCCGTGGACTTCGTCGGCGCGAAGGTGGCCCACCCCGCCCTGCAGGCGGACACCAGCTTGCACGAGGACCTCGAGGACATAGCCGGACACGGTTTCCAGGGCCCCTACCGGCGTATGGATTTCGACTTCGTCCTCAAGACCCGCACCAGCCCGGACGCCATCACTCCGAAGGAGCAGAAGGCGTGACTCCCGAGGAGGTCACGGCCTGGTCGCTGGCCCGGCTGAACACGGCCTTCTTCCACCACTACGACCGGCGCGAGTACGACGAACTGCTCGAACTGTTCGCCCCCGACGCCCTGTACGAGGTGCATGGACGCAAGCTGCGCGGTCACGCCGAGATCCTGGACGTGCTCAACGCCCGTTCCGGTCCCGAGGTGACGATCCGCCACCTCGTCACCAGCCAGCACATCCACAGCATCGGGGATGGAAGCGCCCAGGGCACCGTCTCCCTGATTGCCTACGCCGGACCCACCCCCGTCGACGAGGGCCCCGCCCTCTATCCGGCCACGAACGCCGGACACATCGTCGAACTGAACGACCACTACCGGCTCGACAACGGGCACTGGAAGATCACCCACCGCACAGCGCAGACGATCCTCGCCCCAGCCCCCGACTGATTCCTCCACGGGGTCATCGTGTCTCGTCGGCGGGACGGCCACAGCGGTTCCCGCCGAAGAGTATTCGCCCGTGGGGGGGGGGAGCCGCGGCCACCGGCGGCGGACCACTACGAGACGCGGGACGCGTCGCGTGGTCTCGCGGAGTCCGGCCGCGCTGTTCGCGTGGCCGACGGGTCGCAGTGTGTTGATCGCGAAGTCGCGGAGGGTGGCCATGGTTTTCGGGCCGTGGCCGGTGTGGACCGTGCAGAACTTCTCGGCGCACGTGGTGCCACGGACGAAGCGGAGCCGGTTGTCGATGGTCCACCGTGAGCCGGGTGTGTGCCAGACGATCTTCGCGACCGGGCAGCTACGTCTACGACAGCCAGGTCAGCCTCGTCGGGAACCAGGGCGGCACCTGGTGGACCGCCACCGTGTGGATCGAGTGCCTATGACACCGGGTCACCGCCGTCAGACAGGCGGACAGAACGCCGACGCTCCCGCCGCCCGGAGAGTGCGCGGCGGGAGCTCTCCTCCGGTGTGCTCCGTCGTCCCCGGTCTCCGGGTCTCTCTTCTCCGGCTGGCCAGAGCCGGGCCACCGCACCGGCCGTAGCCCAGCGGCCGCGCCATCTCCTCCGCCATCATGCGGCCCGCTTCCTCCACAAGGGCGTCGCTGCGGAGATATCGCCATCAAGGATCCCGAGACGGCCTGGTTGCCGTCGGGGCCGACCCGCCCAGCCGCGCCCGTCGGGAGTCTTGGGGCGCAGGTACTCGCGGTGGTAGGGGTAGAGAGCCGGTTGGGGAGCGGTCGGCCGGAGTCTGGGGGTGACGAGGAGACTGACGGACGCATCCGTCACATCGACGTCTGCTACAAGGACGCTCAGGCGGTTGCCGAGCTCGCGTCTCCGTCGGACTCCGGTGCTGCGGCGGGAACATCCTCACCGACCGGGTCGGGTCGGTCGGCAACCCAGCTCAGCAGCATCCCGAGGGCCTCGGCAGTCGGTGAGCCGAGCCGGGGCAGGTAGGTGAGCAGTGAGCGGTCGGGACGTGCAGGCACGGTCAGCACGTGGTAATCGAACTCGAGCGTGCCGACGACCGGGTGCACGATACGGACGACACCCAGCCGCTTCTCCCGTACGTCGCCGGTTGCCCACAGCTGCCGAAACGGTTCGCTGCGGATGGCCAGCTCACCGATCAGCGCTGCCAGCTTGGCGTCGTCGGGGCGGCGCCCGGTGAGCAGGCGCAGCTGGGCGACGGTCTCCGCGGCGATCGCCTCCCAGTTCGAGTACCGGGCTCGGGCCTCAGGGTGCAGGAACAGCTCTCGTGCCGCGTTGCGGGGCTGCGGCATGCCGCTCACGTCGAACACGGCCTCGGCCGCGGCGTTGGCCGCCACGATGTCGAGGCGGGCGTCGAGCAGCAGCGCGGGCGCGTCGCCCATGGCTTCCAGCAGCCGGACCAGCGGCTCGTCGGGCACTGCTCTCGATGCCCGTCGCGTGGCTCTCGCCTCGGCGTCGGCTCGACGCGGGCGAGCCAGGTTGCGAAGGTGCTCGGTCTCCACGTCCGAGAGGGAGAGCGCCTGGGCGACGGCGTCGAGCACCTGGTCGGAGACCTGCGCGGTACGCCCCTGCTCAAGGCGTTGGTAGTAGTCCGGGCTGACCCCGGCGAGCAGGGCGACCTCCTCGCGCCGCAGCCCCGGTACCCGCCGCCGCGTGAGACTGGGGGGCAGCCCCGCCTGTTCCGGCGTGATGCGCTCGCGTCGGGTGCGCAGGAACTCGCCGATGGTCGTCTCCACCTCATCGACGGTACGCCGCCGCCGGCGGCCCTGCCTGGCCCTGCTGGACCCAGGTAGGAGCGGACCTTCCTCGCGGCTCACCGGTGGACGAACGTCGGACCGCGCCTTCCACATGGGACGCGCGGAGAGGAAGACAGGACAGATGCGTGCAGCAGTAGTTCGAGAGTCCGGCGGCCCCGAGGCGATCGAGGTCGTGGAGGTGGCGACACCCGAACCGGGGCCCGGAGAGGTACTGGTCAAGGTGGTCGGCGCTACGGTCAACTTCGCCGACGTGATGGTGCGCATGGGGCTCAACATTCAGTACGGCGCGACCGCGGCACGCCCGCAGTTCGGTCTCGGCACGGATGTGGCCGGCACCGTCGCCGCGCTCGGCGAGGGTGTCACCAGGTTCGCCGTCGGGGACGCCGTCCTCGGTACTCAGGAGCGACTGGACCGGCCGCTGGGGACGCAGGCCGAGTACGTCGTACTGGAAGACTGGGAACTTGCCCCCGCTCCGGGCGGAACGGACCTGGTGCACCTGGCCACGGTCGGGCTGAACGCGACCACCGCCGACCAGGCGCTGGACGCGTTGGCCCTGGAGCCGGGGCAGTGGCTGCTGGTGTCGGGCGCTGCCGGCGGGGTCGGACTCTTCACGGTCGAGCTTGCGCGGCTGCGCGGGCTGAACGTGGTCGCCCAGGCGGGACCGGGCGACGAGAAGCTCGTCCTGGAGGCCGGAGCGCAGCTTTTCGTCTCCCGCGACGACGACCTGGTGCCCACGGTGCGCCGGCTGGTGCCCGGCGGTGTGGACGGCGCGGTCGACGCGGCCAACCTGGCCGCCGGGGCGGCGGACGCCGTACGGCACGGCGGTGCGTTTGTGTCGCTGCTCAACTCCGCTCCCATGGCGCGCCGCCAGGTGCGGATGATCAATATGGCGTGGCACACCGACGCCGGACGCCTGGCCAAGCTGGCGGCCTACGCGGGCGCCGGTCTGATCAGCCTCCGGGTAGCCAGGACCTATTCCCTGGATCAGATCGCGGATGCCCACCGGGCCCTCGCCGCGGGCGGGCTCCGAGGCCGGATCGTATTGGTCCCGGACCATGAGTGACACAAGCCCTGTCGCAGTGAGGCGATTCGAGGGGCGCACGGTGGTCGACACCGGAGGCTCCACTGGCCTGGGACTCGGCACCGCCGAACGTTTCGTCGCTGAGGGCGTCACCTCTACATCGTCGGCCGTCGGCCGTCGGCAGTCCGGCTGGACCTCGCGATCGCCGGGCTGGGACCTGCCGCGGTCGCGGTCCAGGCCGACGTGACCGTCAATGACGATCTCGACCGGCTCTACGCCACACTTGCCGAACGCGACGGACAGGTGGACGTGGTGGTCGCCAGTGCCGGCGCACCGTCGTTCGGCACCATCGACAGCTACACGGGCGAAGAGCTGGACGCGTCGTACGCCCTCAACCTGCGGGGCGTGGCGTTCACCGTGCAGAAGGCATTGCGCTGGATGCCCGAGGGCGGGTCGATCGTCTTGATGAGCTCCATCGAGGGGGAACGGGGCAGCCCCGGTCTGGGTGCCTACGCAGCCATGAAGGCCGCCCAGCAGTCCATGGCCCGTACCTGGGCCAACGAGTCGCGCGAGCGGCATATCCGGGTCAAAGATCGCTGCCTCGATCGCCTTCCTCGCCTCCGATGACGCCTCATTCGTCAACGGAGCCAACCTGGTGGTCGACGGCGGCCAGACAGAGATCGTCTGACTGTTCCGCGGCGGTTTGCCCACCAGCTGGTGGGCAAACCGCCGCGGAGACCGCTACCGCACGGCTTTGGCCAGCCGTTCGACCTCGTCGAACGCCCAGGTCCTCGTACTGTTGTGGACGTAGGTCCGCCCCCTGTCGGAGCCGTCCTCCAAAGCGAGATGGCCGGTTCCCGTGCGGCATGAACACCGCAGACCGACCCGATGGCGCCGCAGGCCGGGGGCCGTGCGTCGGCATCCCCGCTGAGCCGATGGACTTCGTCCGGCAGGTGTTGGACTGGGTCGTCGACAAGTGGAGCATGCTGGTGATCGCCGTACTGGAAGCGGGCCCTCTGCGCCACACCGACCTGCAGCGCGAAGTCCCCGGTATCTCCCAACGGATGCTCACCCTCACCGTGCGCCAGCTCCAGCACGACGGTTTGGTGACCCGGACCGCCTACGCGCGGCGGTGCCGCCGCGCGTGGAGTACGCCCTCACCCCCTGGGCCGCAACCTCACCACGTCGTCACGTCCCTGATCACCTGGGTCGCGGACTACCAGGACCAGATCCGCGAACACCGGGTCCACACCGCCACTGCACCCTGATAGCCGAGACGGCGCGGCTTGATGCCTTGGTACTCCGCCACCGGCCAGCGACCATCGGCGTCCGCCGGCGTGCAACTCCGTGACGTCCCTCGCCTCGGCACGACGATTCTGTGGACGCAGCGGAGTCCCTCCGGTGCCGGTTGTACTGCGTCCGTCACCGCACTTTCAGAACGGTCTTGCCCAGGGCGTGGCCGGCTTCGACCGCGGCGAGAGCCGTCGCTGCCTCGACGAACGGCACGACCTTGCTGACGTGGGGGTCGAGTGCGCCGGACTCGACCAGGCCCGCGAGGGGGGAGAGGGACTCCCCGTTCTGCGCCACTTGGAAGTAGCCACCGCCGAGTTCGGACGCTGCCGTCGGGTCCACGGCAGTGATGATCCTGGACTTGTCCGCGGCGAGACCGGCGACGGCGTACAGGGCGTCGCCGCCGACCAGATCGAAGATGGCGTCCACGCCGTTCGGGGCGACCGCGGCAATCCGGTCAGCCACTCCTGGTCCATAGGAGATGTGGGTGGCTCCGAGGGAGGAGACGAACTCCGCCTTATCCGGGCCGGCGGTGCCGATCACGATGGCGCCCAGGTCGCGGGCGATCTGCACGGCGGCAACGCCGATACCACCGCCGGCTCCGTTCACCAGCAGGGTGGCACCGGGCTTGAGGTTCAGTCGACCTATGCCCTGGTGGGCGGTGGCCGCCGACACCGACAGGGTCGCGGCGTCCGTGAACGACACGGCGGCCGGCTTGTGGGCCGCGGCCTGGGCGGGCAGCAGCGCGTATTCGGCGTAGCCGCCGGTCAACGGCAGGGCCCCGAAGACCTCGTCTCCGATGGTGAACCCCTCGACCCCGTCGCCGATCTCCTCTACGACGCCGGAGATCTCCGTGCCAAGGGCTGCAGGCAGGGTCAGCGGAAGGACCTCCCGCAGGTAGCCGGCGCGCACCTTCCAGTCGACGGGGTTCACTCCGGCCGCGTGCACCGCGACCAGAAGCTCTCCCGGCCCCGGAACGTGCTTGGGCAGGTCGACGAAGGTCTGTGTCTCGGGACCGCCGTACTCGGTGAAGACGTATGCCTTGGGCATGGCTCCTCGTTCTGCTCGATGGTGGGGGAATGGTTGGGGGAGTATTCAGGTGGCCGGAAAGGCAGGGGCTCGGTTGCGACCCGCGTCGCGGTATCGCTGGCCGGGGTGAGGGGACGGCGTGCACATCGCTGCCGGGCAGCCCCTTGTCCAAAGGGTCGACGGAGCCGCCGACCGAACTCGTACTCCGTTTTCGATCACTCGTCGGACGCACCGGAGGCCCTCCGGACAGAGGAGCCTCCGGTGCGGTGGTATGCGGTCCGGCCGGGGTCCGTCTCCGTGGTGTCGGCCTGGGGCGTCCGCGTGACGCTAGAGCGTCACGATCGGCTCGCCGTCGAGGAAGATCGCGTGCGTGTTGTAGAACGCGTCGAGACCCTCGGGGCCGAGTTCGCGCCCGTAGCCCGACTGCTTGACGCCGCCGAACGGCACCCCGAGATCGATGGTGATGCCGTTGTTGATCGAGACCGTGCCGCTGCGGATCTTGCGTGCGACCTCGAGCGCGTGCTGCTCGTCACTGCCGTAGACGGCGGCGTTGAGCCCGAACTCGGTGTGGTTGGCCAGCCGGATCGCCTCGGCCTCGTCCTCGTCGCGGTAGGTGAGCACCGTGGTCACGGGGCCGAAGATCTCCTCCTGTGCGACACGGGAATCGGGCGACACGTCGGTGATGATGGTCGCGGAGACGTAGTAGCCCTTGTCGAACCCGGGCGCGCGGCCACCGCCGACGGCGAATGTCGCGCCTTCCTGGCGGGCCGTCTCGAAGAAGCCGAGAACCTTGTCGTAGTGCGCCTTGTTGATCATCGGGCCGACCATCGCGTCCGGGTCGTGCGGATCGCCGACCTTGACCCGTGCGAACGCTTCGGCCAGTGCCCCGACGATCTCGTCCTTACGGCTTTCCGGAACGATCAGCCGGCTCGGATCCGTGCACTGCGCGCCGTTGTTGTTGCAGACATTGATCGGCAGCGTGTAGACGAGCCGCTCGAGGTCCGCGTCCGGCAGGATCAACGCCGGTGACTTGCCGCCGAGTTCGAGCGTGACCTGCTTGAGGGTGGGTGCCGCGGCCGCGGCGATCGCGCGCCCCACGCCTGTCGAACCGGTGAACGTGACTTTGTCCACGCCCGGGTGGCTGACGAGTTCCTGGCTCTGCTCAGGGTTGGCGGTGAGGATGTTGATCACGCCGGCCGGCAGGCCGACCTTGAGTGCGGCGTCCGCGATGTAGCCGGCGCTCAGCGGTGAGAAGTCGGACGGCTTGATGATGATCGTGCAGCCGGCCAGGAGGGCCGGGGGAAGCTTGAAGGCGGCAAGACCGAGCGGCGCGTTCCACGGCACGATCGCGGCCACGACACCGACGGGCCGCTTCTCGATGCGGGCGGTGACGCCGGACAGGCCGGTGCGGACCTCGTGGAGTTCGGTCGAGTCGGCGAGGCTCGCGTAGTAGCGCAGCAGACCGGCGAAGGCCAGCGGGTTTCCGCGGGCGGCGCCGATGACCAGCCCGGTCTCGGCCATCACCAGTTCGGCGATGGCGTCCGTGTGCTGCTCGATCTCGTCGGCGAGCGCGAGCAGGTGGTCGGCTCGCTCCTTCAGGGACAGATGGGGCCAGGGCCCCTCGTCGAACGCGGTCCGCGCGGCCTGCACCGCGGCATCCACGTCGGCACTCGACGCCAGGGCGACCTTGCCGAACGGCTCTTCCGTCGCCGGGTTGACCAGCGACTGCGAGCGGCCGTCCGTGCTCGGGCGCCACTCGTTGTCGATGAACAGGTCCCGCTCGACCACGGGGGCTGATTGATCTTGAAGTGTCATGGAGAACTCCTGGTAGACGGCAGCAATTTGTACTAGCTCATCCAATGATTTGGACGTCTGTATCCAAAATAACAGATGGATCCGTCCAGAACGGTAGACTGGCCGCATGAGCACTCCAGAGGGCCTCACTCGCAAGGGGCTGGCCACCCGCGCCCGGATCGTGGAAGCCGCCGCAGAGCTCGTCCTGGAGCGAGGCGTGAACGCGACGTCGCTCGAG
>NZ_JXTE01000126.1 GCF_000972385.1 Streptomyces sp. WM6386 | reverse complement strand
CCGCCCCCCGGCCCGAACGGCCCCGGAGGATTCGGCGGACCCGGCGGCCAGGGCGGCCCCGGCAACCAGGGCGGCTTCGGTGGCCCCGGCGGCACCAACGCGCCCGGCGGTCCGGGCGGCTTCGGCGGCCCCAACGGACCCGGTGGCCCCGGCAACCAGGGTGGCTTCGACGGCCCCGGTGGCCCCGGCAGCACCAACGCTCCTGGCGGACCCGGCGGTTACAACGGTCCCGGTGGCCCCGGTCGCCCCGGCGGCTACGACGGTCCCGGCGGACCTGGTGGTCAGGGAGGCTTCGACGGCCCCAACTCTCCCGGCGGGCCTGGCGGCTTCGGCGGACCTGGTGGCCCCGGCGCTCCT
Source organism: Streptomyces sp. WM6386 (assembly GCF_000972385.1). Taxonomy (GTDB): domain Bacteria; phylum Actinomycetota; class Actinomycetes; order Streptomycetales; family Streptomycetaceae; genus Streptomyces. Next base: position 8,640 of record NZ_JXTE01000126.1, on the reverse strand, counting down.
GGCGGCTATGACGGCCCCGGCGGACCTGGTGGTCCCGGCGGCCCCGGTCGCCCTGGCGGATACGACGGTCCCGGTCGGCCCGGCGGACCAGGCGGCTACGACGGCCCTGGTGGACCTGGCGCCCCCGGTCGTCCCGGAGGCTATGACGGGCCCGGCGGACCAGGCGCCCCCGGTGCCCCCTCCGCGTTCGGCGGCGACCCCTCGCGACCCGTGCCTCCGCCTCCCGGACCGACGCCGCCCGCCGGCCCCGGTGCGACCGGCGGCGCCCCCTCGGCCTTCCAGCCCTCGGGTCCCGGCGGTCCCGGTGGCTTCGGGGGCGGTGACGACGACTGGGTGATCTCCCCGCCGTCCTCCACCGCACCCGGCGGCCCCGGCGGCGGCTACGGCTACCCGCAGCCCGGCTCCACCCAGCCCCCGCCCGGACCCGGCCCCGGCTACCCGCAGCAGCCCGCGACCTGGTCGGCGACGATCGGTCCGGACCGCGAGTACTTCATGGCGATGATGCAGCGCTCCGGTCCCGAGGCCGCGGGGCTCAACCTGCCCGCGTACTCGCCCGAGCAGCAGCGCACCCTCACCGGCAACCAGATCACCATCGGCCGCCGCCGGCACTCCACCGGCGACACCCCCGACATCGATCTGTCGGTGCCGCCGGAGGACCCGGGCGTCTCGCACCAGCACGCCGTGCTGGTCCAGCAGCCCGACGGCACCTGGGCGGTCGTCGACCAGAACTCGACGAACGGCACGACGGTCAACGGCGCGGAGGAGCCCATCCAGCCCTTCGTCCCGGTACCGCTCCAGGACGGCGACCGCGTGCACGTGGGCGCCTGGACGACGATCACGGTCCGCCGCGGATAGTCATGACAACCAGGGGGCCCGGCGCACCACGCGCCGGGCCCCCTGACCATGTCGGCTACGAGCGGCCACGCGTACAGCCGCCCCTCCCGGTCATCCAGCCACACCCACTCACGCCGCCGCCCGCACCGAGCCGCCGTCTCCGCCCCCCTGCCACTCCCACCACGCCGACTCCCCTCGCCATGTCAGCCACCGAGCGGCCACGCGTACGGTCCCTCCGGATCGTCCAGCCACGCCCACTCGTGTCCGCCGCTCACCGTGATCCCGTACCGCTCCCGCAGCGGCCACCCCTCGCGCTCCCACAACTGGTAGGCCTCCTGCGGGTCGAGGCTGCCCTGGCTCAGCTCCAGCAGGAAGCGGAACAGCTCGCTCTCCCGGGCCCGGCGCGGCACCCCGCCGAGCCGGGCGGGCTCCTGCTGCGGGCGCCCCTCGCCCCGCAGCGGCACGAAGTAGGCGGGCGTGCGCAGGAAGCGGCCCTCGGCGTGCCCCGCGTCCCGGACGGTCAGCGCGATCAGGCCGGTGGCGAGGGGGGCGAGGATCCGGGCACCGGGGGCGCACTGGGCGAGCCAGGCCTGTGGGATCGAGGTCAGGGTGCAGGTCGCGATGATCCGGTCGAAGGGGGCCCGCTCGGGCACCCCGCGCGCACCGTCGCCGGTGACGACGAGCGGGCGGTACCCGGCGGCGGCCAGATGCTGCCGCGCCGCCTCGGTGATCTCCGGCTCCAGGTCGATGGTCGTGACGAGGCCGTCGTCGCCGAGCCGGTGCGCGAGCAGGGCCGCGTTGTACCCCGTACCCGCACCGATCTCCAGGACCCTGGCACCGTCCTCGACCTCCAGTGCCGCCAGCATCATCGCCATCAGCGAGGGCTGGCTGCTGGAGGAGACCAGCTCACCGTCGCGCATCCGGGTGGCCAGCGGGGCGTCGGCGTAGGCGCCGCGTACCCAGCGCTCGCGTGTGCGCGGGTCGGGGCTCTCGCCCCACCGGCGCTCGTAGCCGCCCATGACGCCGACGTAGTAGTACGGCACGAACACATGCCGCGGCACCGCCTCGAAGGCCCCCCGCCACACCGGGTCGTCCGCCCACGCCCCGCTCGCGTCGATCCGGTCCACCAGCGCGGCCCGCGCCTCGGCGGCGACGACGTCCAGGTCCTTGTGGAGAGCATGCGCACCCATATGTCCACTGTCCTGCGGGCCGGGCCCCGAAGCGAGCACCACAGCCAACCGATCCGGAATCTCCCCCTCCTGACAAGAGGACCTAAGCCCCAAGTCCTGGTTCCCCCCGTCTGAGACCATGGACCGGTGAAAGAGATTCGGCGCGGCACCCTTGAGACGCAGACCTTCTACGAGCAGGTCGGCGGGGAGGAGACCTTCCGCCGCCTCGTCCACCGTTTCTACGAGGGTGTGGCCGAGGACCCGATCCTGAAGCCCATGTACCCCGAGGAGGACCTGGGCCCGGCCGAGGAGCGCCTGGTGCTGTTCCTCATGCAGTACTGGGGCGGTCCGACGACGTACAGCGAGAACCGCGGCCACCCCCGGCTGCGGATGCGGCACGCCCCGTTCCAGGTGGACCGCGCGGCGCACGACGCCTGGCTGAAGCACATGCGGGCCGCCGTCGACGAGCTCGGTCTGTCCGAGGAGCACGAGCACACGCTGTGGAACTACCTGACGTACGCGGCGGCCTCGATGGTGAACACCGAGGGCTGACTGGCTGAGTCCCGGATTCCGGTCGTTCGACGCCGGATTCCGATCACGATCCGGTCAAGCCCGGTCCACAACCGCTTACCCGCCCCCACTCTCCTCTGACAACATCGCCGGGAGGTCTGGACAACACGGCGGGGGGCCGGGTCGCAGTGACGGGGTTCGGGGGATTCGCGCGGTTCGTCCTCCTGCGTGCGCGGGCGCACCGTCCGCTGCTCGCCGCCGCACTGCTGGCGGTCCTGCTGACCACGGCGGTCCTGGCGACGCTCACCGCCTACTCGGGCGCGATCGGCGACGCGGCCCTGCGCCACTCCCTGACCGACACCCGCAACGCCGCCGACACCGCGCTGGTCGTCAAGGCCGACGTCCCGGCCGACGAGCGTACGGCCGCCGACACCGCCGTACGCGAAGGGGCGCGGAAGGCCTTCGACGGGCTGCCGGTGACCGTGCGGGGGCTCATGCGGTCGGGCCCGTACGCGCTGCCCCGCTCGCTCCAGCCCGCCGCCGAGCGGTCCGAGGACCCGGATCTGACGCACTTCGCGGCACTGGACAGGTCGCAGGTAAGGATCGCCGAAGGCCGGATGCCCTCCGCCGTGGACGAGGTGGCCTTCCCGCAGAGCGCCGCCCGGCTGCTGAAGCTGAAGCCCGGCACCCGCCTCACCCTCGTCGACCGCCTGGACGGCCCGGACGTGCGGATCACGGTCGTCGGCCTGTACCGGCCGGCCCGCACGGACGCCCCCTACTGGCGGCTCCTGGACGATCTGCACGGCCGCGGTGTCAACAAGCTCGACTTCACGACGTACGGCCCGCTGCTCGCCGTCCCCGAAGCCCTGACCGACGGCCGGGTGAGCGCCGGGGCGTCGGCGTGGCTGGCGACGGCCGACTTCTCGACGCTGACGACCGGGCGGATCGACGCGCTGCGCGAGGCGGCCCTCGGCGGCAGCGCGGCGATGCGCGGCGAGTCCGCGCTGAGCGGCACGACGGCCGCGAACACCCAACTGCCCGTCGTCCTTGACCGCATAGACCGCTCTCTGCTCGTCTCGCGCTCCACCCTGCTGATCGTCGCGCTCCAACTGGGGCTGCTCGCGGGCTGTGCGCTGCTCCTGGTGGCCCGGCTGCTGAGCTCCCAACGCACGGGCGAGACAAGGCTGTTGCGGGCCCGCGGCGCCTCCCGGCCCCGGGTCGCGGGCCTGGCCGCCACCGAGGCGCTGCTGCTCGCCGTGCCCGCGGTGACGCTCGCGCCCCTGCTGGCCGGACCGCTGACCCGGCTGCTCGCCGGACAGGGCGCGCTGGCCCGGATCGGACTGCGTCTCGACGTTCCGGCCGGCGGGCGGATCGGGGTGTGGCTGGTGGCGGCCGGTGTGGCGCTGGGCTGCGCCCTGGCGGTGACCCTGCCCGCGCTGACATCCTCCTTCGCGACCGGCCGGGCCCGCGCACTGCCGGGCGCGCTGCGCTCGGGCGCGGACCTCGGACTGCTGGTGATCGCCGGGGTCGCGTACTGGCAGCTCAGCGGGCAGACCACCGGTGCCGTCACCGGGGACAGCTCCGGCGCTCTCGGTGTGGACCCGTTGCTGGTCGCCGCCCCTGCCCTGGCGCTCCTCGCCGGTACGGTCCTCACCCTGCGTCTGCTGCCGCCGCTGGCCCGTCTCGCCGAACGCCGGGCCGCCGCCGGACGGGGCCTGGCCGCGGCCCTCGCGGGCTGGCAGATCGGCCGCCGCCCGGGGCGCGGCGCGGGCCCGGTACTGCTGCTGGTCCTCGCCGTCGCGCTCGGCATGCTGGCGATCGCCCAGGGCGCCTCCTGGGACCGCTCGCAGGACGACCAGGCCGACTTCCGGGCCGGGGTGGCGGTGCGGGTACTGGCCAACGGGCAGGACGGCCTCGGCCGCACCGACGAGTACGCGGCCCTCGACCACGTACGACAGGCGGCTCCCGCCGTCCGCACGGAACTGCCGCTGTCCGGTGACCGTACGGCCACCGTGCTGGCCCTGGACACCCCGGACGCGGCCGAGTCGTTCCTGCTCCGCCCGGACCTGACGTCCGAGCCGGTGCAGTCGCTGCTGTACGGGCTGGGTCCGAGGAGCGGCACGCTGGGCCCTTCGATGGGCGCCAAGGTTCCCGCGGGCACCTCCCGGCTGGGCCTGACGGCAACTCTGCGCGGCACGGTGGCGGGCACGACCGCCGATGTGACGGTCACCCTGGAGGACCGCTACGGCACCCCGTACCGGGTCCCGGCGGGCGCACTCACCGGCGACGGCCGGCCGCACACGCTCGAACTCGCGGTCCCACCGGGCCCGTTGACGCTCACGGACCTGCAGCTGGTGGTGCCCCAGCCGACCGGCCGGGCGGACCGGCACCGGCTCACCCTCGACGCGCTGACGGCGACGGCCGCCGACGGCACCGTGCGCCGCCTGACGCTGCCCGCCGCCTGGACGGCCGACTCGCAGAGCGACGGCGACCCCTCGGCCACCCCCGACGGCCGCCATCTGCCCGCCAAGCCGCGCATGACCACCTCGGAACCGCTCACGTTCGAGTACGGCACGGGCTTCGTGCCGCCCGAATACACCTGGATCCTCGGCCAGTTGACGGTGCGCCTGCAGGTCGAGCAGCCCGCTGCGGGCGAACTCGCCGCGATCGCGACCGACCACTTCCTCACCTCCGCGGGCGCCCGCACGGGGCAGAGCGTGGATGTGACGTTCGGCGGCCGGACGGTGCCGGTGCGGATCACCTCGTCCGTCAAGGCGCTGCCGACGACGGGGAGTGAGAGCGGCGGGGCTCTGCTCGTCGACCTGCGGTCGGTGAACCGGGTGTTGGAGGCGAAGTACGGCGAGAGCGTCACGCCGACCGAGTGGTGGCTGGACACGGACCGCCCCGCGAAGGTCGCGCAGGCCTTGCGGGCCCGCCCGGACATGGACCCCGCGCAGGTCGTCGTACGGGACGAGATCGCCGAGGAGCTGCGTGACGATCCGTTCGGGGCGGGTCCCGAGGCGGCCTTCACCGCGGCGGCCGGAGTGGCGGCCGCGCTGGCCGCGCTCGGGTTCGCCGTGAGCGCGGCGGGGTCCCTGCGGGAGCGGGACCCGGAGTTCGCGGTGCTGCGCGCGCTGGGCACCCCGCGCCGCGGGCTGGCCCGCACGATCGCCCTGGAGCAGGGCGTCCTGGTGACGCTGGCCCTGTCGGTGGGAGCGGTGCTGGGGACGGTACTGGCGCGGGCGGTGATCCCTCTGGTCGTCCTGACCACCGAGGCGACGCGTCCGGTGCCGGAGGTGCTGGTCGAGGTGCCGGTTCCGCAGGTCGTGGTGCTGCTGGGGGCGGTGGCGGTGCTGCCGCTGGTGGTGACGGGGGTGTTGGCGTTGCGGCGGGCGAATCCGGTGGTGGCACTGAGGGAACAGGGCGGTGAGTGAGATGAGGTCCAGGTCTGCCGTGGCCCCGTGGATCCGCACCCGGCTGCGCGCCGCCCCCGGTGCGGCACTCGCCCTCGCCGTCATGGTGGCGCTCACCGCGTGTCTCGCCGCGGCCATCCCGCGCGCGGTCGACCGGTACGAGGACGCGGGCCTGCACCGCGCCGTCGAGCAGGCGGGCCCCGACCGGACGACCGTGCAGCTGTTCGCGCAGCCCGAGTACGGCATCATCTCGGAGCACGACGTCCTCCCGGCGACACTGGCCGACCAGTACGCGAAGATCCTCGCCACGGTCAGGCGGCCCCTCGTCGCCGACCGCGGCCAGTCCACGTACGGCGTGCGCACCGCCAACAGCATGGAGGTGCCGGACCCCTGGATCCCCCGGCCCACCGGTACGCCCGCGCAGGTCACCCTGGTCGCCCAGCACGGCCTCGCCGACCACGTCCGCTCGGTCACCGGCCGGCTGCCGCGCGCGCCCGACCCGGTGACCGCGTCGACGCCCGAGGTGGAGGGGGCGGTCAGCGCGGCGACGGCCAGGGGCCTGCACATCGAGGTGGGTTCACGGATCCACGTGCCCGGCGAGGGCCGCGACCCGCTGGTCGTCCGCATCACCGGCATCGTCACCCCGAGCGACCCCGCGGGCGCCTACTGGTCGACCCACCCCGTCCTGCACCGCCCCTCCCTGGTCCCCCTTCCCGGGGCGAACGCGGAGAAGTACTGGCTCGGCGCCCTGCTGCTCGCCCCGGAGGCGGCCCCCGCGCTGCTGGGCACGCCCGGAACCCCTTGGCGGTACTGGCAGTTGGAGCCCGTCACAAAGGCCCTGCACGCCTACGACGCCGAGCGTCTGAAGTCCGCGGTGGCGTCCCTGGAGTCCGGTCCGGCCCTCCAGAAGGTCCGTGAGGTGACCGGTCCGCTCACGGACGCGGACACCGACCTCGACGAGATCCTGACCGCGTACGACCGGCTGCGTGAGGGCGTCACCCCGCTGGTCGCCGTCGCCGCGGTCGGCGCGGGCACGGTGGCCGCCGTCGTCCTGCTGATGGCGGGCGGCCTGGCGGCCGACCGCCGCCGCACCGAACTCGCCCTGCTGCGCGCCCGCGGCGCGTCCCTGCGCGGCCTGGCGGGCCGGCTGTTCGCGGAGTCGGCGACGGTGGCCGTCCCGGCCGGCGCCCTGGGCCTGACCGCAGCCCTGCTGCTGCTCCCCGAGGGCCGCCGGACGTACGCGCTCGCGGCGGCCGCCGCGGTCACGGCCGCCGCGTGCGCCGCGCTGCCGCTGCGCGCGGTGGTCGCCCATCGGGTCGTACGGATCCACACCGGCCGCGAGGACGTGGCAACGGCCCGGCCGTCCCGCCGCCGCACGGTCGCCGAACTGACCCTGCTCGTGCTGGCCCTGGCCGCGGTGGAGACATTGCGCCGACGCGGCTCGCAGGGCGATGAACTGTCCTACGTCGCCCCGGTGCTGACGGGGGTGATCGCGGCCCTGGCCCTGGTCCGCCTCTACCCGCTCCCCCTGCGCCGGCTGGCCCGCCCCGCCCGCCGCCTGCGCGGAGTGGTCGCCCATCTGTCCCTGGCCCGCGCGGGCCGTACGTCCGCCTCGGCGGTCCTGCCCCTCCTCGCCCTGCTCACCGCCCTGACGACGGCGGCCTTCGGCGGCTCGGTCCTGACCGGTGTGAACGAGGCCCGCGACCACGCGGCGCTCCTCGCCATCGGCGCGGACGCCCGTGTGGACGCGGACGAGCCCCTGCCCGCCGCCCTGCCCGACCGGGTCCGCCGTACGCCAGGCGTGCGGGACGTGACGGCGGTGAGCATCGCGTACGACGCCCAGCTCGCCAACGGCAGGCAGTCGGCGCCGCTGGTGGGCGTGGACCCGGCCGGATACGCGGCGCTGGCCGCCCGGACGGGCCTGGGCCCCTTCGAGAAGGGCGAGTTGACGAAGGCGCGGGAGTCGGGGAAGGCACGGGAGGCGCTGACCGCGGTGGCCTCCCCGACGGTGGCCGCCACATACGGCACCCGCCCCATCCCGGTGCGGCTCCAGGACGGCACCACCTTCACCGTCCGCATCACGGCGGTCCGGGACCGCACTCCGGCGGTGTCCGGCACGGAGTTCCTGGTCGTGAACCGGGCACAACTGCCCGAGTCGGCGGCCCGCCCGACGGCACTGCTCCTGACCGGCGCGCAGCTGAACGCGACGGCCCTGCGCAAGGCGACGGGCGGGGCAGGCCACGTGCAGCTGAGGTCCCAGGAACGTGCCCGTTACGTCGACTCCCCCCTCCAGTCGGGTGCCGAGGACATCTACACGGGCGCGGTCGCGGCGGGCGCGGGCTACGCGGTCCTGGCCCTGCTGCTCTCCCTCCTCCGGGCGGCCCCCGAACGCACCGCGCTCCTGGCCCGCCTCCGCACGATGGGCCTCACCCGCGCCCAGGGCCGCCGCCTCCTGATCCTGGAGGCCCTGCCCCAGGCGGTACTGGCCGCGGCGGGCGGCGCGTTGACGGGCTGGGCGACGGTGGCCCTGCTCTCCCCGGGCATCGACCTGACGACGATCGCCCTGGCATCCGCCCCGTCGTCGGCGGGCCGGGCCGAGTTGAGCACGTCCGCCGCTTCCCTGGCGATCCCGGCGGCCTCGGTGGTGCTGGTGACGGTCGGGGTGGCGGGGATACAGGCGTGGTGGTCGGGGAGGCGGGGGTCGGTGGGGGGGC
>NZ_JXTE01000125.1 GCF_000972385.1 Streptomyces sp. WM6386 | reverse complement strand
GTGCGGGGGTGGGCGTGGCGGATCCGGCGCCGGGGGCGGTGACGGGGGTCGGAGCAGGGGTGGCGCCGGTGGTGCCGGTAGTGCCTTCGGCCGGGGTCGGCGTGCTGCCCGTCTCCTCGTCCACCGCCCCCATCGCCCACAGCTTCCGTCCCCCGAACAGCACGAAGACGACGGCCGCGATGATGAGGTTGACGGTGAGGGAGGCGAGGAAGAGGAAGAGCTCGTTGCCCGGGAGCTTCTCGCGCTCCACGATGCCGTTGACGATCGTGCCGTAGATGCTGATCGGCGAGAAGCCGCCGCCCTGGGCGCCGTGCACCACCATCGCGCCCATCAGCAGCGGGCTGATCCCGTAGCGGGCGGCGAAGCTCAGCGCGATCGGCGCGACGATCGCCACCGCGGCCGGGCTGACCGCGCCGATCGCCGTGAGCGCGCCGGTGAGGAAGAACATCACCCAGGGGATCAGCGCCACCCGCCCCCGCACGAGCCGGATCGCGGCGTGCACCAGCCAGTCGGTGGTGCCGTTGGCGCGGGCGATCGCGAAGAGATACGTGACGCCGACGAGGACGACGAACAGATCACCGGGGAAGCCGGCGAAGATGCCGTCCGCGTCGAGGTCGGCGACGAGCTCACCCACCGCGAAGGCGGCGGCGAAGGCGAGCGCGCCCATGTTCACGGAGCGGGTGGTCGCGATGACGAACACCACGACGAGGACGAGGATCGAGATGAGTTCGGGGGACATACGGGCTCCCGTCTCTGGGTCCCGGAGCGGCTGGATGAATGACCGAGTGGCCGAGTGGCTGAGCCACTTGGCCGTGCGGTTGGCTAAGTGGCTCAGCCACTCGGCCACTTGGGGGGATGGTTCGTAAGCGTGGTTGCGGTCTGGCGGGGCGTCAAGGGGGCACGTCAAAATTGGCTGAGCCACTTGGCCAGTCGGCCACGCAGTCAAGCCAGTCACACGGCCAGTCACACGGCCAGTCACCCGGCCAGTCACACGGCCGATCACCCACCCAGCCACTCCTCCACAGCCCACCCGCTCACCGCCCCACCCGGTGTTAGCCTCCCGACCAGAGAGGGGGACTCCATGACCGACGCCCTGCGCCCCATGACCAAACAGCGCCTCTATGAGCAGGTGCTCGACCGGCTGCGCCAGTACGTCGCCGAGACCGGTCTGCGAGCCGGTGACCGTCTGCCGCCCGAACGCGATCTGGCCCAGCGTCTCGGTGTCAGCCGGGCCTCCGTGAAGCAGGCGATCGTGGTCCTGGAGGTCCAGGGACTGGTGGAGGCGCGGCACGGCGGCGGGACGTATCTCGTCCGGGACAGCCTCGACGTGGAACCCGTCGAGCGGATGGTCGAGCGCCGACGCCGGCTCCCCGATGTCCTCGACGCCCGCGAGGCACTGGAGACCAAGCTCGCCGAACTGGCCGCGGAGCGCCGTACGGACGAGGACCTGGGCGCGATGCGGATGGCGCTGGCCCGGATGGCGGGGGAGATCGAGGACGGCGGTCACGGCATCGAGGGCGACCGCCTCTTCCACGCGGCGGTGACGGCGGCCGCGCACAGCAGCCTGCTCGCCGAGTTCATGCGCTCCATCGCCGACCAGATCGCCGAGAGCCGCACCGAGTCACTGCGCCAACCGGGCCGCCCGGACCGCTCGTTGGCCCAGCACCGCGCCATCCTGGAGGCGATCGTTCTCCAGCGCCCCGGCCAGGCGGCCACGGCGATGCGCCGCCATGTCCGTACGGTCGCCAAGGTGCGGTTGCTGGACTGGGAGCCGGAGGAGGACGACGACCGCTGAGCGCTCCGCTGGAAGTGCGGTGGACGGGTTGTTGTTCGTCTGCGGCGCCGTCGTGGCTGGTCGCGCCCACGCGGCGGCAGCCGCAAATGGACACGGCCCCGCGCCCCTTCGGGGTGCTGCCGAACCGCAGTGGACTTCACCCGGCCCGCTCAGCGGTCAGCGGGCCGGGCGCAGGCGGGCCGGGCGCAGGCGGGCCCGGCGCAGGAGGAGATCGATGTCGTTGACCTCGACCTCGCTGCCGACTCCGTTGTGGAGATCGACATGCGGTGACTGTGCAGGGGCGCTCCCGGCCTGCGCCCCTGCTTTCCGGCGGCGCCTAGTCGGTGTCCCGCTCCACCGGGATCCACAGCTCCGCGTCCGCCTGTGCCGCGTCCGGTGTCAGCCGGGTCCGCAGCAGCTCGGGGCCCGGGCGGCTGCGGTACGGGTTGGACGGGAACCACTGGGTGAACACGTCCCGCCACAGGTACTGGAGTGCCTGCGGGAACGGCCCGGAGTTCTCGAAGACGGCCCAGGTCCCGGCCGGTACGGTGAGCGCCTCCATGTCCTCGGGCACGGCCGCCCCGCTCACCACCCCGTGGTAGTAGTCGAGTTCGGTGCCCTCCGCCCGGCTCGGGTCCAGGTTGTCGCTCACCCCCAGGATCCCCTGCGGCTCCTGGTCGGACAGATCCTCGATGCGCCGCAGTGTCTCCTGGCCGAGGCCCCGGATGAAGTCGGCGATGGCGGGGTTCATCCCCTCGTGCACGAGGGGGACGCGCACCTTCCTGCCGACCACCCGGAACTCGTCCTTCTCCACGATCCGGTATCGCATACTGCTGCTCCCTTCGACGGTGAGACGGAAGGACAGCCGTGGCTGGGACTCCAGAGCCGCACCGGTCCGCCTGGCCTCGCCGGGACCGACGCCGTGCATCGCGCGGAACGCACGCGCGAACGCCTCTCCCGACGTGTAGCCGTAGCGCACCGCGATCTCCAGCAGTGTCCGGTCCCCGGCCAGCACCTCGGCACCGGCGATCGTGAGCCGTCTGCGCCGGATGTACTCCGACAGCGGCATCCCCGCCAGCGCGGAGAACAGTCGCCGCAGGTGGTACTCCGAGGTCAGCGCGGTCCGTGCCACGTCGGCCGCCTCGATCCGCTGATCGAGGCGGTGCTCGATGTACTCCATGGCCTGGTTGAGCCGCTCCAGCACCCCGGCCTCCTTCCCTTTCGATCACCCACGTTAGGAAGAACCCACCCTGCCCGACCCGACATCCTGTGCCCGATCAGGTCGGGTGCGGCGCGTGGCCGTCCGCCGTCACCAGGTCCGCGACCGCGCAGCTCACGTTGTCCGGGCCGCCCGCGGTGTTCGCCGCGGCGATCAGGGTGTGGACGGCCGCGTCCGGGCCGGCGGCCGAGGCGAGCGTGCGGCGGATGTCGTACTCCGGCACGACCGAGGACAGGCCGTCGGAGCACAGGAGGTAGCGGTCGCCGGGGCGGGCCTCGTGGAGGCGGAGGTCGGGGGCCGTGGTGCCGAGGGCTTTGAGGAGCAGGGCGCGTCGCGGGTGGCACCTCGCCTCCTCCGGAGTCAGACGGCCCTCGTCGATCAGCGACTGGACGAGCGTGTGGTCGTGGGTGATGCGGAACAGACCGCCCTCGCGGAGCAGATAGGCGCGGGAGTCGCCGATGTGCACCAGGGCCAGGCGGGAGCCCGTCCACAGCAGTGCCGTCAGGGTCGTGCCCGACTCGGCCGCGGCTGCGTCCTCGACGGCCTCCGTCGCGCCCCGCACCGCCTCCTCCAGCAGGTTGAGCACGGCGCCCGCCGACACGCCCTCGGCGTCCAGGAACTTCAGTGCCGCCACGGCCGCGCTGCTCGCCGGCAGGCCCGCGGGGCCGTATCCGTCGGCGACCGCGAGCAGCCGGGTGCCCGCGTAGGCCGTGTCCTGGTTGGCGGGGCGGACCCGGCCGGGGTCCGAGCGAGCGGCGTAGCGGAGGGCCGGCACGGGCGGGTCCCGTCGCGCGACGGACGTCAGGTGGTCGACCAGGACCCCGGCCAGGTCACGTCGCTGGGCGGTCTCCGTCTCGACCCGCGCCCAGTACGCACGGACCTCCCGGGCCGCCGCCGCGGCATCGAGGGCGCACACCTCACGGATCCGGGCCAGCGGCATCCCGATCCGCCGCAGCCACGCCACCAGCCGTGCCCGCTCCAGCTGCTCGACCGCGTAGTACCGGTATCCGGTGTCCGGGTCGACCTTCGCGGGACGCAGCAGGTTCAGCTCGTCGTAGAGCCGCAGGGCCTTGGGCGACAGCCGGCACGCCTTCGCGAAGGCACCGATCGTCAGCATGTACGTCCTCCGCGTCCGGGTCCTGCCTCCGATGCTGGGGCCTCACCCTGGGGGAAGGTCAAACGGGTTGCCGCGGTTGCGGGGGCCGTGCCTAGCCTGCCGATGTACCCGTCATATGAGAAGGGACCCCGTCGTGCCCCGAGTCGCCCTCGTCACCTACGACCCCCGGCCGGAGCCCAGCCGCGACCGTGATCTGCCCGTGCTGCTGGACGCCCTGCGCGCGGCCGGGGCCGAGGCGGACGCCGTGTTCTGGGACGACGCCGAGGTCGACTGGGGCGGCTACGACCTCGCCCTCATCCGGTCCACCTGGGACTACAGCCGGCGGGTGGCGGAGTTCGTGGCGTGGGCCGAGCGGTGCGCCGAGGTCACCCGGCTCGCGAACCCGGCCGAGGTCGTGCGGTGGAACACCGACAAGCGGTATCTGGGGGAGCTGGCGGCGGCGGGGGTGCCCACCGTGCCCACGCGGTATCTCGCGCCCGGTGACGCCGGCGGTCTCCCGGACGACTGGGAGTACGTCGTCAAGCCGGCCTTCGGAGCGGGCGCCCGCTATGCCGCGCGGTACACGCCGGAGCAGCACGACACCGCCGTACGGCAGCTCGCGCGGATGCACGAGGAGGGGCTCACCGCGATGGTGCAGCCGTACATGAAGGGCATCGACGCCGGCGGTGAGCGGGCGCTGCTGTTCTTCGGGGGCCGGTTCCTGCACGCCAGCCGCAAGCGGGCGGTCCTCGCGCCCGGTACGGCCTTCGACGCGGACAAGGTCGCCCACCCGGGTCTGGAGCCGTGGACGGCGACCCCGGCCGAACTCGCCGTCGCCGAGCGCGCCCTGGCCGCCGTACCGGATGCTCCGGAGCTGCTGTACGCGCGCGTGGACCTCGTGGACGGGGACGACGCTCAGCCGTGGGTGATGGAGCTGGAGCTGGTCGAGCCGAATCTCTTCCTCGATCTGCATCCACGGTCCCTGCCGCTCGTCGTGGCGGCGATCATGACGGTTTCGAGTTCACAGCGCGGCTGAGTGGGGCTTGGCGCGCAGTTCCCCGCGCCCCTGGGTCGGTCAGCGCACCGCCAGCCTTTGCAGCAGGCCCCAGGTGAACTCCGCCGCGCATTCCCTCCGTACGCCGTCGCCGTCCGGTGCCGTGAACGCCAGGCCCCAGCGGGTCGGGGCCGTGCCCTCCAGGGGGCGGGCCGGAGGGAAGGCTCGTGCCGCCTCGTCGACCGTGCAGGACCAAGGGGTCAGGTCCTCCAGCGTGCGCAGCGAGGGGGACGCGGCTCCCGGTGCCCTCACCAGCCACTCGTTCCACACCCCGCCGTTCGGTGCCAGCAGTACCTCGAAGCGCAGGTCCGGCCAGAGCGGCAGGGGCCACAGCCAGGCCTCGCAGTCCAGGTCGCCGACCTTGCGGGTGAGTACCGTCTGCGGGGTTCCCAGCACCGAGCGGTAGCGGGACGCGGCGGCACGGGCGCGGGGGGAGCGGATCATCGCCTGCCAGCGTTTGTTCGCCTCGCGCATGTCGGCCAGGGAGGCGCCCAGCTCGCGGCGGGCGTCCTCGACAAGGTCCGGGTTGTGGTCGGCCATGCGACGGAGCAGCACCAGCTGGAAATCAAGGGACATGTGATCCATCGTGGCCCACCGGGCGGCGGGCGTCGGGCAGGAAGAGCACCGAATTGACGTACCGGGGACCCCGCAGGGGCAGGACGCGGCGGAGCAGGCCGTGGGTGACGACGTAGGAGGCCTGCGCCTGGTGGGCCTCCAACGGGAAGGCGCTCAACCGCACCCAGTCGCGGCCCGGCAGCACCCAGCCCTCGTAGCCGAGCAGGGACAGATACGTCACCACGGGGGCGATCGGCTGGATACGGGACTCCAGCTCGATGAAGAGGGCCGGACGGTCGCGCGCCAGGATGCCGGTCGCGCCGCGGAGGACCGCGAGCTCGCTGCCGTCGACGTCGACCTTGACGAAACCGACGTCCTTGAGGCCGAGTTCGTCGAGGGTGACGCAGCCGACCGAGAGGGCCTGGGCGTGGATGTCGCGGCGGACCAGGGAGGAGACGCCCCGGTCGCCGGCGTCGCGCGCAGGCAGCCACAGGCGGGCCTGGCCGGGGCGTTCGGCCGCGGCGGCCTGGACGACCCGGACGTTGGGCGGGGCGGTCGCCGCGAGAAGCCGGGCCAGGTGGGGGACCGGTTCCACGGTCACCACCCGGCGTGCCCGCCTCGACAGACGGCGCGTCCATGGGCCGTACCAGCCGCCGACGTCCACGGCGGTGCCGCAGCCGGCCGGGCACAGCTCGCCGAGTCGCGCCAACTCCGGTTCGAAGCGCGGGTACACCGCCCGGGCGACGGCGGCGACCAGCCGGGTGGGCAGCAGCCTGGCGACTCGCGCGGCCAGGGTCATGGGCTCATCCGCTTGAGCAGTTCCTCGTGTTCGTCGTCCGAGACCTGCTCCCCGGACGACGGCAGCAGCTGTGGGATGCCGTCCACCAGCGGGTAACGGCGGTGCAGGCGCGGGTTGTAGAGGACCTCGTCCGGTACGACGAGGTGCAGCGGGCCCTTGTCGAGCGGGCACGCCAGTATCTGGAGCAGCGGGTCGTCGGGTTTCATGGGGGTGTCAACTCCTTGGCACCGATGGGGGGTTGGGTGGCGCTCTGGTCGTGTTTGGGCATGGCCAGCAGTACGGAGACGGCGAGGGCGGTGCCGGCCAGCCGCAGCGCGAGCCGCAGCGGGTCGTGCGGCAGCGCCTCGCCGAACGACAGCGTGCCGAGCACCGCGGTGAACAGACAGGTCACCGTCGTGCACACCGGGACGATCAGTGAGGCCCGGCAGCGCTGCAGCGCGGCCTGCGACATGACGAGCCCGAACGCGCCGGTGAAGAGGAGGAGATAGGGATAGGGGGAGCGGAGGAGGTCGAGGACCGCTCCTCCGAGGCCGCTCGAGGTCAGATAACTCGACACGCCTTTGATCGCGAGCGAGCTCACGCCGTAGAGCAGGCCCACCGCCACGCCGTACTCGACGCCGGTCGTCGGCATCCGGTGGCGATGGCGGGCGCGGCGCTCGGCGGACCCGTACAGCCACACGCCCGCCGCCAGCGACGGCACGCACACCAGCAGGATCAGCGGGTACGGGGCGGCCTGGCTGACGGTGTCCGCGCGCTCGTCCAGCGACAGGACGACCATCAGCAGTGCGGCGAGGATCGCCCCGAGGGCGTACCGTTCGCGCCCGGTCGTCTCCTCGCCCAGCAGCCGCGCCGACAGCAGGACCAGCAGCACGAGACCGGAGACGAAGATGCCCTGCGCGGCGGCGATCGGCAGGGTCCGGTAGACGATCAGCTGTGCGCCGAACCCGGCGAACAGCGCGAGCGAACCCCCGATCCACAGCGGGCTGCCGAGCACCAGCCGCAGCAGCCGGGCGGGTTGCCGGATCGACACCTCGGGCAGGGAGCTGAGCGCCCGTTTCTCCAGGACGAAACCGATGCTGTACAGGGTGTTCGCCAACAGGGCCGCCGCCACTCCCCACCACATGGCCAGGCCCCCTAGGTCTTTCGCGCGTGCAACAGCAGGATCGAGGCGAGGGACGGTCTGCGGCACGCCAGCCGGTCGAGCGGCCGCAGGGGACGCGGTACGCCATGGAAGGGCGCTCCTTCCAGTCCTACGACCGTGAAGCCGGCCGCGGCGATGAACTCCCGCAGCGCACGGGCGGTGTAGAGCCGCAGATGGCCCACCACCTCCCGGCCCGGGCGGCCGTGGATGGCACGCAGGCTGACCTCGGAGAACACCGGCTGCACCCCGGCCAGCAGCAGGGCACGGTTGTACCAGGCGGCCAGGTTCGGGGTGGACAGCATGAGATGGCCTCCGGGGCGCAGGATCCGGCGGATCTCGTCCAGCGCCGAGTCCGGGTCGACGAGATGCTCGATCACCTCGCTGAACAGCACGGCGTCGACGGACTCGGTGCCGAACGGCAGCCCGCCGTCGCCGAGTTCGCCGCGGACCGTGTACGGCAGCCGGGTGCGGGCGCGGCGCAGGGCGTCCTGGGACCAGTCGACGCCGACGAGACGGTGACCGGGGAGCAGGGGGGCGGCGACCGCGGCGGCGGTGCCGTCGCCGCAGCCGATGTCGAGGATGGTGTGTGCGCGCTCCGCCGTCAGGGCCTCGGCCAGCATGCGGGCCTGGCGGAGGCTGCGAGGGGTGCCGGAGGCGACGGGGACGGCGGGGTCCTCGTAGAAGTCGCGCAGCTCGGGCGGCTTGGCGGGGGCGGTCCCAGAGGTCTGGGAGGTCTGGGAGGTCTGGGAGGTCCGGGCGGTCGTCATCGCTGGTCCACGTCCGTCGTGTGCAGATAGTGCTCGAACAGGTCCCGCAGATGGGCGCCGTCGCCGTGGCTGAGCAGGGCGCGCGACCAGCGCAGGGCGAGGTGGAGTCGGCCGGCGGTGGAGGCGGTCGTGACCGTGAGGCCGCGGGGCATCCGGGCGGGCGCCGAGAACCACACGGCGTGCGCCCGGCCCGCCTCCTCGCCGAAGTCCAGGGGGTACGGGATGCGGCCGATGTTGCTGAGGAGCGTGGTGGACGTCCAGGGCCCGGCCGCTCTGCGCAGGCCCCGGGTGAGGGCGGCCCGCCAGGCCACGGGGGTGACCGGGGCGGTGAGCAGGGTGGCGCCGCGGCCGAGTTGGGGGCGCGGCAGGGACTTGAGGGTGCGGGTCCGGGTCGCTGTGCGCTCCAACAGGCCGGGCAGGTCGCTGGTCGTCAACTCGCCCGGTGAGAAGGGGACTTCTACGAGCCTCGTGCCGTTGCCGATCGGCATGCTCGTGTCGCGGGGGCGGTCGTCCACGGGCATGGTGATGCGCAGGGGGCGGGGAGGGGCGCCGTGTTCGCGGTTCCAGTGGGCGATGGTGAGGGCCGTGGCGACCATGAGCTGGTCGTTCACGGTGTAGGGGGCGCCCTTGGGGCGGTGCGGGAGGGGGAGTTCGGTGACGAGCATGCCGTTGCCGGGGGAGGGCTCGGGGGCGCCGCCCG
>NZ_JXTE01000124.1 GCF_000972385.1 Streptomyces sp. WM6386 | reverse complement strand
GCGCAGCCTGCGGGTAGTCGTGAAGCCGCGGGCGGGTGGGGGTCGATCGCGCAGTTCCCCGCGCCCCTGGGGTCGGGTAGCGGCCCGGAGTCGCAGGGTGCGGCATCCTCGCCTGTGCAGTTCCCCGCGCCCCTGGGGTCGGGTCGCGGCCCGGAGTCGCAAGGTGTGGCTTCCTTGCCCGCGCAGCCTGCGGGTAGTCGTGGCGGCTCGGAGTTGGAGGGCTCGCGTAGCTGCCGGCAGTCAGCGCGGGCGAGCGACGCCCACCCCACGCCGGCCCCCACCCGCAGCACCTTCGTTCCCGCCCTCGACGTCGACGTCGTGGCCACCACCGGCGCCGGTGACGCCTTTGCCGCCGGGTTTCTCTCCGCCGTTCTGCGAGGCCTCTCCGTCAAGACCTGCCTCCGTACCGCCCACCTCCACGCCGCCGCCACCCTCACCACCCCCGGCGACCTCGCGACACCCCCCGCCCGCGACACCGTCGACCGCCTGGCAGCCGTGGACGACGGCACCTGGGAGACACTTCGACTCGGCCCCGGCTGGACGCAAGCCGTGCAGGCCCCGGAGGAGGTACGCATTCCATGAGCCAGACCGTCGACCGCGCGCTCAGCATCCTGCCGCTGCTCGCAGAAGGTCCCGCAGACCTGGGACAGGTCGCCGACCGCCTCGGCGTCCACAAGTCCACGGCCCTACGGCTCCTGCGCACGCTCCACGAACACGGCATGGTCTACCGCCAGTCCGACCAGCGCTACCGCCTCGGCGCCCGCCTCATCGCGCTGGCCCAGGAGGCGATGGAGAACCTGGACATCCGCGAGATCGCCCACCCCCACCTCGTACGCCTCAACGAGCAGTGCGGCCACACCGTCCACCTCGCCGTGTACGAGGAGAACGAGGTCCTCTACATCGACAAGGTCGAGAGCCGCTACCCGGTCCGGATGTACTCCCGGATCGGCAAGCCCGTCGCCATCACCGTCGCGGCCGTCGCCAAGCTGCTCCTCGCCGACCTCCACGACTCCGAGCGCCGCACCCTCGCGGACAAGCTCGAGTACCCCATGTACACGTCCCGTTCGACCCCCAACGCACCCGCCTTCCTCAAGGAGTTGGAGCGCGTGCGCGAACAGGGCTGGGCCACCGACCTCGGTGGCCACGAGGAGTCGATCAACTGCGTCGCCGCACCGATCCGCGGCGCCGACGGCAGGGTCGTGGCCGCGATGTCGGTCTCCGCCCCGAACGTCGTCGTCACCGCCGACGAACTCCTCACCCTCCTCCCGCTGGTCCGCCGCACCGCGGACGCCGTCAGCGGCGAGTACTCCGGCAGAACCCCCGTCAAGGAAGCCACCTCATGACCGAGAAGACCGAGAAGACCGAGAAGATCGCGCTCACCCCCAAGTCCCACACCACCCCGCCCGCGAAGTTCTCGCACGGTGTCAGGAAGGGGAACATCCTTCAGGTGGCCGGACAGGTCGGCTTCCTCCCGGCCGAGGACGGCAAGCCCCCGACGCCCGCCGGCCCCACCCTGCGCGAGCAGACCCTGCAGACCCTCGCCAACGTCAAGGCGATCCTGGAGGAGGGCGGCGCGAGCTGGGACGACGTGATGATGATCCGCGTCTACCTCACGGACGTCGACCACTTCGCCGAGATGAACGGCGTCTACAACACCTACTTCGAGGAGCAGGGCCTCACCGCGCCCCCGGCCGCCCGCACGACGGTCTACGTCGGCCTCCCCGCCGGCCTCCTCATCGAGATCGACGCGCTCGCCGTACTCGGCTGAGCCCACACCCCCTCAACTCCCGCACGCCGTAAGCAGACGGCATGGCCCCCCACGGGTGGCCATGCCGCGATTCGCCCTGCCCGACTGTGCCTTCTGGGGGGGGACACCCCCCAGACCCCCCAGACCCCCCGGTGAATGTACTTACGCAGAGGACCCCCATGTCCCAACCGCTCGCCGCAACAGCCCCCGCCACGACCCCACCCCACACCGGAGGCCTGCTCCTCCTCATCGACGGCACGGCAGGTCTGCTCACCGTCGCCGCCATCGGCATCGCCCTCCTCCTCTTCCTGATCATCAAGGTCAGACTCCAGCCGTTCGTCGCCCTCCTCGCCGTCTCCATAGCCGTCGGCCTCCTCGCCGGCCTGTCGGTCACCGAACTCTTCGGCACGGTCCAGCGCTCCGACGCCGTCTCCACCATCGAGTCCGGCATGGGCGGCATCCTCGGCCATGTCGCGATCATCATCGGCCTGGGCACGATGCTCGGCGCGATCCTCGAAGTCAGCGGCGGCGCCGAGGTGTTGGCCTCGCGCCTCCTCAACCTCTTCGGCGAGAAGAGGGCACCCCTCGCCATGGGCCTCACCGGCCTCATCTTCGGCATCCCGGTCTTCTTCGACGTGGGCATCTTCGTCCTCGCCCCGATCGTGTACGCGGCGGCGAAGCGCAGCGGCAAGTCGATCCTGCTCTACTGCCTTCCCCTCCTCGCCGGTCTGTCGATGACCCACGCCTTCCTGCCCCCGCACCCCGGCCCGGTGGCCGCGGCCGGACTGCTCCACGTGGACCTCGGGTGGGTCATTCTGATGGGCGTGGTCTGCGGCATCCCGGCGGTACTGGCCGCCTGGGTGTTCTCCGCGTGGATCGGCCGCCGCATCTTCGTGGCCGTACCGCAGGACATGGTGGAAGCGGCGGCGGAGGCCAGGCTCGCGGTCATCAACGAGCAGCGCGAGCAGGGCGTGGAGCCCCGCGAGGATCCGGTCCCGCTGGGCACGGTCCTCGGCATCATCGGCACCCCGCTGGTCCTGATCCTCGCCGCCACCTTCTCCTCGATCGCCCTGGACCCCTCCACGGGCCGCTCGGTGATCGAGTTCTTCGGCAGCCCCTTCGTGGCCCTGACGATCGCCCTGCTCCTCGCGTACTACCTCCTCGGCCTCAGGCGCGGCTGGTCCCGCAAGTCCCTGGAGACCGTCTCGACGGCCTCGCTCAAGCCGGTCGGCAACATCCTGCTCGTCGTGGGCGCGGGCGGGGTCTTCGGCGCGATCCTCAAGGCGAGCGGTGTGGCCCAGGCGCTGTCGGACACCTTCAACGACGTGGGTCTCCCGGTGATCGTCCTGTCGTACCTGATCTCCGTGGTCCTACGGGTGGCGCAGGGCTCGGCGACGGTCGCGATCGTGACGACGGCGGGCATCGTGGCGCCCCTGCTCTCGGAGGGCGACCACTCCCAGGCCTTCGTGGCCCTGGTCATCATGGCCATCTCGGCGGGCTCGATCTTCGCCTCGCACGTGAACGACGGCGGCTTCTGGATGGTGGCCAAGTACTTCGGCATCAGCGAGCGGGACACGCTGAAGACGTGGACGGTCCTGGAGACGGTCCTGTCGGCAGTCGGCTTCCTGATGGCGGCAGCGCTGAGCCTGCTGGTCTAGGCAGGAGGGAGTGATTGGCGGATCTGTTCCCACACCAGCGGTAGAACCGCAGGTGGCCGACGCGTCGGCGGGGACAGATCCGCCAATTGGTCGTGCCCTGTAGGTGACCTCGGGCCCCGGCGCCCCACGGCACAGGTTCGTCCGCCATACTCTCCGCTGTGGAGCAGCGCATAGGTTCGAGCAGCACGCCCCTGGAAGGTGCCGGGTTTGACCCGGCCTTCATCCCCGGGCTGACCTCACCCGTGTCCGGCGAGCCCGAGGACGCCGAGGAGCCCCTTGCCGAGGAGGACGCCCTCGCGAAGAAAGAGGCCGCCCCCGAACCCGAGGAGGAACCCACTCCCGACGAGCCGGAGGCGGACGCGGCCGACGGCCCCGAGTTCGAGGCGTCCGACCGCCGCGCGAAGATCGTCGCCGACGCCAAGGGCGTACGCCTGAGCCTCGACGAGGAGCGGTGCGAGTTCCGCTGGGACGAGATCGGCGCGATCGAGACCGAGACGCCCCGCTTCGGCAAGCGGTACACGATCACCGTGCACACCCCGGACAGGCGCTGGTACCCGATCGAGGTCGAGGCCACGTCGCGGGCGCGCTTCCAGGAGTGGGACGAGCAGCTGGACGCCGTCCTCGACGCCTACTTCGAAGAAGGCGAAGCAGGCGAAGAGGACGACGACACCGAGGAGTAGCTCCTCAGGCGCGGTACTGCCTCACGCGCAGTACTGCGCCTCCTTGCCGATGGACCGGTACATACAGTCAGCGTTCTCCAGCAGCTGCAGCACCGCGTCCCGGTTGCGCGCGGTCTCCGCCGCGATCACCTCGTCGGGCGGGTAGAAGCCGCCCCCGGAGCTCGACGACGGGTACATCTCGAAGGTGTACGCGAAGATCTTCTGGCTGCCCCACAGCCAGTCGTCGATCGATCCGTCGGTGATGTACAGGTCGCTGGACTGCTCGGGCGTGTAGCCGTTGCTCGCGGCCATCTTCCCGCCGACCGTCGCGAAGGCGTTGCGGTCGTCGGTCGTCATGCCGGTGGCCGTGTTCGCCGTCGTGTACCCGTAGGGCCACAGGACCAGTTCGCTGTACGTGTGGAAGTCGATCCCGGCCTTGATCTGCTGCACGCCGCCGACGACCCGGCTGCGGACGAAGTCGGCGACGACCTTGACCTCGGGCGCCGACTCGGCCGCCGGGCCGCGGTACGTCTCCGAGGAGGTCGACCCGGACGAGCCGCCGCAGCAGCCGAACCGGTAGGCCCAGTTGCGGTTGAGGTCGGTACCGACGTACGAGGAACCGGAGTTGGGCTGGCGGTTCTTGCGCCACGAACGGTAGGAGCCGGTCGCCACGTCGTACTCGCCGCCGTCGGGGTTGAGGTCCGGGACGATCCAGATCTCGCGGTTGTTGACCATGCTGGTCACTCGGGAGTCGGTGCCGTAGTCCGAGGTCAGTTCGTTGAGCAGGTACAGCGCCATCTCGACGGTGAGGTGCTCACGGGCGTGCTGGTGGTGGGTGAACAGCACCTCGGGCTCGGACTCGTCGGTCGCCACGTTGTCGCTGACCTTGATGGCGACGATGTTCCGGCCCTGGTACGAGGTGCCGATCACGCGGGTGCTCGCGATGGAGGAGTGGGCGGAGACGACCGAGTTGATCTCGTTCGTCATCTCCGCGTAGTTGTGGTACCGCGAGTCGGCCGAGGGGAAGTCGAGGATTCCGACCTCGCCGTCCTGGGCGGAGGACCGGTCGGGGACCGCGCCGAGCGCCGTGATCTCGTAGCCCTGCGCGCGCAGTTTCCTGATCTGGTCGGCACGGCCGGAGATCACGACGCCGTGGTCGTCCACCTCGTCGATGGCCACGCCGGCCTGCTGAAGGGCCGTGCGTTCCTTGACCGTCGCGTGCGTGTGGACCTCGTACTGGCGGATGTCGTCCGCCGAGGGAGCCGCCTTGGTGGTGCTGTCGGCGCTCGCGCCCGGGGAGAGGGGTGCCGCGAGCGCGAGGGCGAGGAGGGCGGCGAACACGGCGGTACGCCTTCCGCCGCGGGCGCCTGAGCCTCGTATGCGAAGTCGCATGAAGTCTCCTAGTTTCTCCAGGGGTTCCGGGGTCTCCGGGCCTGAAGCAAGTGGGGATACAGGTGACTCACAGGTGCGGGTGCGGCGCTCATCGTGCGCCTATGGCATGAGCAGGTCAAGAGTCAATAAAGGCGCGGTGGCCGGAACGTTGCGGCCGTGGCTCGATCCCGAACTGATGTACGTAGGTAGTGAATCGGGTATTCCTCCCCGTGCGCGGCACCGTGCAGGCGGACATCCTGACCCCATGCGGGAAGTCGATCCTCGGTACGCCTCGTATTGCGCTCCGCTGGGGACGGACGGGGCGGATCGATCAGCCACTTGCGGCCGTCCCCGGTCTGCGGATTGTGGGGGTTGAGCGCGCGGTTCCCCGTGCCCCTTCAGGTGGATCCCCTGCACGCCCTCTTGTGAGCTCGGTTGCTTTGAGGTTCCTTGACCTTCATGGCGGACACCACGGGCAACCCCACGGACACCCAGGCATCATCCGGCAACCCCCGACCTCGTAAGTCCAGTTGGAAGTACATCGGCCCCGGCATCGTCGTCGCGGCCACCGGCGTCGGCGCCGGCGACCTGGTCGCGACCCTCATCGCGGGCAGCAACTTCGGCTACACGCTCCTGTGGGCCGCCGTCATCGGCTGCCTCGTCAAGATCTCCCTCGCCGAGGCCGCCGGCCGCTGGCATCTGTCCACCGGCCGCACCCTCTTCGACGGCTGGGCGAGCCTGGGCCGCTGGACCTCGTGGTTCTTCGTCGTCTACGTGGTGATCTGGGGCTTCGTCTACGGCGCCGCCGCGATGTCGTCCAGCGCGCTCCCGCTCCAGGCGCTGTTCCCGGACGTGATGGACCTCAAGTGGTGGGCCGTCGCCTGCGGTCTGACCGGCCTCGTCTTCGTCTGGTTCAACAAGTACGAGGTCTTCGAGAAGGTCATGACGGTCCTGGTGGGCGTCATGTTCGTGGTGACGGTCTACCTGGCCATCCGCGTCACCCCGAACCTGGGGGACGCCTTCGCGGGCCTGCTGCCCGTCCTCCCCGACGAGAAGGACTCCATCCTCAACACCCTCGGCCTCATCGGCGGCGTCGGCGGCACCATCACCCTCGCCGCGTACGGCTACTGGGTCAACGCCAAGGGCTGGACCAACACCGGCTGGATGAAGGTCATGCGGCTCGACAACCGCGTCGCCTACGCCACCACCGGCATCTTCGTCATCTCCATGCTGTTCGTCGGCGCCGAGATGCTGCACTCGGCGAACATCGCCATCGCCAGTGGCGACAAGGGGCTCATCCAGCTCAGCGACATCCTGGAGGACAAGTACGGCTCGGCGACCGCCAAGTTCTTCCTGATCGGCTTCTTCGCCACCTCGTACACCTCCCTGATCGGCGTCTGGCACGGCGTGAGCCTGATGTTCGCCGACTTCGTCGCCCGCTTCCGCGACAAGGGTGAGGGCAAGGGGACGGGCGAGGAGGTCGCCTCCGGTGCGCGCGAACGCTCCTGGCCCTTCCGCGCGTACCTGCTGTGGCTGACCTTCCCGCCCATCGTCCTGCTCTTCCAGGGCCAGCCCTTCCGCCTGATCATCCTCTACGGCGTCCTGGGCGCGGCCTTCCTCCCCTTCCTGGCCGGCACGCTGATCTGGCTCCTCAACTCCTCGCGCACACCGGCCGAATGGCGCAACGGCCTGATCAGCAACGGGATGCTGGTGATCGCCGGGCTGCTGTTCCTGGTGCTGTGCGTGAAGCAGATCTGGGATCAGCCCTGGTCGGAGTTCTTCTGACCGGTCTGTGACTCCTCCCGGCTCGGGCCCCACTTCGAGCTGAGCGCGATCTTCTTGAGCTGCTCCATCGTCAGGGCGGGCTTGGCACGGCTCGGGGCGTCGTGCGGCCCGCCCGCGTTGAGGGCGCTGATCACGACCCGCAGTCCGTTGACGCGCACCGTGTCGACGGTCCACCGGACCGTGCCCGAGACGTCCTTGTCGCCGGCGTCCTCGCGGGTGGCGAGCATCGTGCCGTCGCCGACGTCCTCCGCATCCTCGAAGATGCTCTCGCCGAGGAGGTCCCCCATGTTCGGCTGGACGTTGATCTCGACGAGGCTCCTGCCCTTGCCGTCGTCGACGACGACATAGCCCCACCCGGACTCGTCACCGCCCCTCGAGACCGGGGTGAGACCGGCGGGGAGGAGGTCGACGAGCGTCTTGCGGATGTCGGTGGTGGGGGCGGCGGTTTCCTCCGGGCTCGCCAGCGACGACCTGTCCTCCTTGGGCATGGCGTCGACCGCCTTCAGCCAGGCCGGCGCGGTCACCAGCTTCTTCAACTCCGCGGCGTCCAGAGGCGGGTCCTCGCGGGTGACCGGCGAGCCCTTTTCGGCCTCGGCGTTCCACTCGTACACCGCGACGTGCTGGCCCCTCGGGGTGATCAGGTCGGCGGACCAGTGCTTGGTGGGCTCCCGCTTGTCGGGATACTCGTACCCCTGGAGGATCCTCAGCACCGAGCCGTTGTCCAGCCTGCTGGTCCGGCAACTGTCGTACGGCGTGAACGTCTTGTCCGGGCACTCGGTCAACTGCCGTGCGTTCTCACTGCCCGGCTCGACCCGTTCGAGGTTCACGGAGACGACGGAACCCCCGTCCCCGTCGTCCCACACGAGCCACGCGTACGGCGCGTCCGCGGTACCACGACTTGTCTCCTGGCTGAACTTGCCGTACCCGAGCTGCTCCTTGAGCGTGCTGATCAGCTCCTGGCCGGAGACGGGCGGCACGGTCGCCGAGGCGCTCGGGTTCGAGGCCACCGAGGACGGGGCCGGGTCCGAACCGCCGCCGGGCAGGAGCAGCGCCCCGCCCACCCCGACGAGGGCGAGGGAGGCCGCGCCGCCCACGACGGCGGACCGGCGCCGCAGCCGCAGCCGTCGGCCACGGGCCAGGCCCGCGGTGGTGAGACTGTGCAGATCGGCGTCGAACTGCCCTCCGGTATCGCGCAGTTCGGCCGAGAGGCTGTCCTCGAAGGGATCACTGTGCTGTTGAGCGGGCATGGCTAACCACCGTTTCCCCGAGGTGTGAAGGATGAGAAGTCAGAGGTGCGGGTGAGGTGCGGTCACAGGGACGGGTGGGGCCGTCAGAAGCGTGCGTACTCGCCGAGGTCCTCGCCCAGCAGCTCGCGCAGCCGGCCGAGGGCGCGGGTGCAGCGGGTGCGGACCGCGGCGGAACTGGCGTTCATCGCGTCGGCGGTCTCCTCGATCGAGCGGTCCTCCCAGTAGCGCAGCACGACCACCGCCCGGTCCTTGGCGGGCAGCCGGGCCAGCGCCTGGAGGAGCGTGAGGCGCAGCGGGACGTCGCCGTGGTCGGCGTAGGCCTGCTCCGGGAACTCGGCGGTCGCGCGCTCCTTGCTGCTGCGGCGCCGCTGGTGGGCGAGGAACGCCCGGGTGAGGACGGTCTGCGCGTACCCGGCGGGGTTGCCGACCCGGGCCACCCGGTGCCAGCTGATGTACAGCCGGCCCAGGGTCTCCTGCACCAGGTCCTCGGCGAGATACGTGTCCCCGGCGGTGAGCAGGCACGCGGAGCGGTAGAGATGCCCCGCGCGCGCCGCCGCGAACTCCGCGTACTGGTCCGCAAGGACCTGCCTCATGTGTTCCCCCTGCTCGTGGATGCGCCTGCTTCGCGCTCTCACTCCATTGATGCGGTGGCACCCCGGAAATGTTTCACACGAGATGCAGGGGATCTTGAGGGCATCGACACAGGCGAAGGCCGGCTCGCCGGAGTGTCGGGTACGACGAGTAAGTTGCCGTACGCACACACCCAGGCACGTCACCCCGGGGGACCCACCATGACCCACCC
>NZ_JXTE01000123.1 GCF_000972385.1 Streptomyces sp. WM6386 | reverse complement strand
CCATGCCGTCCGCCCGTGTGCAGCGTAGTTGTGCTGCCGCGCACGTGATCAGTCCCCGGCTTCCACGAACAGATCCTCGGCGGCGTCGGCCGTCGCGGCTCGGGTGACCCAGGTGCGGAGGGTGTTCAGGTCCGTGCAGGTGGTGATGCGGTCGCGTGCGGAGTCCGAGACGTCGATGCCGCGTGCTTCGAGGAACAGGAGAATGTCCTCGGCGCGGCCCTCGGCACGGCCCTCGGCACGCAGACGCTGGGAGGTCTCGGAGCGGAAGAAGGAGAGGTCGACGGCCATCAGATGCCTCCAGGTCTCGGCGGCCAGGGCTTTACCGAGGCCGAGTTCGGTGAGCTCGGCGAAGATCCTCGCGGTCTCCTCGTCGATGGTCTTCAGGGCGACAGCCAGGGCTTTCAGTATGGCAGGGGCGTTCGGGTCCTTGGCGTGCGTGATGGCGCTGAGCGTCGCGAGCGGGATGTCCCGGGCGGCGGCGGACGGGTCCGTGATGACGGGAACGTTGTGCGGACCGAGGACGAGGGGGCGGAGGGTGAGCGCGGGCCAGTACGCGGGACCGATGGTGAAGGGCCCTGCCGCCCATTCGGCCGTGCCCTTGTCCTGGCACGTCACGAGGAGGACGGGCGGGATGCCGTACTTCTCGCGCAGGTGCGCGACGTAGTAGGCCCAGCTGCTGGGCTTTCGGGAGTTCTTCTTCCCCTGCGCCTCGACGATCAGGAGATGGCTCTCGCCCGACGCGGTGTCGATCCTCAGGAGGGTGTCCACGCGCCGTTCCGTGGGCTGGATCTCGGTGAGGTCCGTGGGCATGAGGGACACGGCGACCGGGTCGGGGAAGGGGAGGTCGAGGCGCCGGAAGGTCCGGGCGAAGACGCCCGGATCCTCCTGGAAGATGCGGTGCATCGCCTCGTGGGATGAGCTGACCATGTGGTGGACGGTAGGGGGACGTGTCCACCGTGGTCCGGCGGTCGCCGCAGAGATCACCCGGTGGGGTGAAGCGGGGTCAGTGGAGCTTTGCGTTCTGGGCCTTGACCAGGGCGGTGGGGACCTTGGCCGAGCTGGACTGGCCCTTCATGAAGCCGCTGCTGTCGATCGAGAAGTAGTTGACGATCGTGTCGCCGAAGCGGAAGGTCTGGGTGCGCATGGTCTGCGTGCCCTTGTAGCTGACGGTGGAGGCGGTGGCGATCGACTCGGCGGCGGCCGCGTCCGGGAAGGGGGTCTCCTTCTTGACCGAGGTGTAAGGGGTGCTGGCCTTGTCGGACTTGGCGGTGTAGCCCGCCGTACAGGAGGAGACCGCCTCGGCGAGGCCCTTCATCGCGGCTTCGGCCTTACCCTCGGCGTAAGTGGCGAGGGTGATGTAGTTGTACGCGAGGGTTCCGTCCTGGGCGACGTGGACCACCGAGGCCTCCGGGTCGCCGAGCGGAAGGTAGTTGGTCGCGTACGCCAGCGGCGCGCAGGCCGCCTTGTCGACGCTCATGTCCTCCTGGGTCTCGGCCATGGCATCGCCCTTGGCGGGTTCGTCCACAGCGTAGTCGGGGGCCTCCGCCTTCGTGACGAACAGCTTCGTCAGCTCCTTCACCGGGTCCGCCGCGGGCTTCGCCTGCGAGGCCGTCGCCGTCGGCTCGGCGGTCGTCTTCGCGTCCGAGCCGCCGTCACCTCCGCCGCACGCCGTGAGCGTGGTGAGGGACAGCACGGAGAGCAGGGGCAGGGCGAGTGCGGCTCGCTTCATGGTGGGGGGCTCCTTGGTGGTGGGTGCTTGGTCTTCGGTGGAGGTGGGGGGAACGCTGTTCGTGCTAGTCGTGCAGCAACTTCCGCAGGACCGGTGTCAGTTCGGGCACCTGCGCCCCGGCCGCCTGCGCCGTGGTGACCGTCCGGACGTACGCCACCGCCTCCCCGCGCAGCCGTGTCTCCTCGCTGCCGTGGTGGCTGCCCGCCAGCCAGATGCCGATCGCCACGGGGATCAGTACGAGGGCGGCGTAGCCGATCGGCTCGGTTTGAGACCAGGCCCAGGCCGCACCACCTCCGCCCGCGAAGAGCAGCAGCCAGCCCGCCTCGTCGTGCCAGCCGCCGGAGGACGCGAGGCGTTCGTACTCGGTGACCGCAGCCGGCTTCGGAGGCACCGCGGCTCCGGCGGCACCCCACGGGGCAGGGGCAGCCGCCTCCGGGTACGACGGAATCGGCGTCGCCCCCTTCCCGCTCCCGCCCTCCGCCTTCCCCTCCAGCCACGCCGGCACATGCGCCAGCGGCATCCCGTGCGCCCGGGCCACGCCCAGGACCTCGCGGTAACCGGCGAGGGCGGGGTGCAGCAGTGCACGCTTCCAGTTCGAGCGGACGCGGGTGAGCGCGGCCACGGCCAGGACCAGGAGGGGGCCTGCCGCCAGTGCGGCCTTCGGGCCGAGCGTGGGCACCGACACCGCCACGAACGGCCACACCACGCACGCCAGCAGGGCGACACCGCCCGCCCACGCCAGCGGCCTGTGCTGCTCCGCCGTCGCCGCCCGGCGCCGCTCCGCGAGCAACGCCGTCACCGCCCGGTCGTCCGTGTAGTCCACGCCGGTCCGCGCCCCGATCGCGCGCACCGCCTCCGCCACCCGGGGGTCCGACGCCAGCGCCGCCCCTCCGATCGGAAGAAGGACCGCTTCCGTGCTCGTCATCGCCGTCATCCCGCCCCGTGTCCGTGAATCGAGCAAAGATCATGGCACGGCGGTTTCACGCCCTCGTGAGCGAATCGTGCAGGCCTCGTGGGCGGGCCGTGACGAAAGCTCCCGCGTGTGCAGGATGAGATGCCTGTCATTGATTCGCTCCCGCACAGCTCACGGGCCGTTCTCCGGCTCCCGTACAACTGGGCAACGCGCGCCTGAAGTTGCAGATGAATAACGAGGAGCAGGGTGAGGCGCATGACTTCGGACGCGCCTTGAGGGGCTTATGTGTGGCTGATACGGTGCCATGGCTTGACACTCACCCCAGCGATGGCTATCCGCGCAGATCAAGCAGCGGCGGGTGAAGTGTCCTAATTTGCAGAGAATTTGGCAGACAATTTCTTGGGTGTACGGGGAGCGGTTGCGTGAAGATCCAAGAGCGTACGGGGGCGGGTCAGGGTCGTTCCGCCGCTCCTGCTCAGCCGTCGGTCGGCGACCGGCTTCCCACGCCGCCTCGCGAGCGCAAACCCGCGCTGGCGGCGCTGGCGGTACTGCTGATCCTGGTCGGTGCGCTGGGGGCGACGATGCTCGTGCTCCAGGCCGGGGACCGGATCGAGGTCGTCAAGGTCACGGAGGAGATCCCGGCGGGCGGATCGGTCACCAACAGCAACGTGACCTCCGTCATGGTCGCCGAGGACAGCAGCATCCACTACATCAAGTGGTCGCTGCTGGATGACCTGAAGAAGCTGAAGGCCGTCAGCACCATCCCGGCGGGCGCCGTCGCCGTCGGGGAGATGTTCGGTGACAAGGTCGCCGCCTCCGACGGCAAGACCCTCGTCGGTCTCTCCCTCAAGGCGGGTCAGTTCCCGGCCGGCATCAAGGTCGGCGACACCGTCGCCGCCTACCGCGTCACCGAAGGCGGCTCCGGCACCGGCAACAGCTCCGCCTCGACGTCCGGCAGCGCCAACTCCCTGCTCGTCGACAAGGCGGTCGTGACTACCACGCCGGGCGGCAAGAGTGACGACGAAATCGTCGGCAGCACCAACTCGGCCTACACCCTCGCCGTCAGCTCCGACGAAGCCGCCGCCCTCGCCCAGGCCGCCGCCAACAACGAAGTCGTCCTCGTCCTCGTCCCCAGCAGCAACTAGAAGGCGGCTCCCGACCCATGGCGCTCATCGCTCTCGCCGCCGACAAGGGTTCCCCCGGCGTCACCACCGCGGCCGTCGCCCTCGCGGCGGTCTGGCCGCGGCGGGCGCTGCTCGCCGAGACCGACCCGGCGGGCGGCGACCTCGTCTACCGCAGTGCCGCCGCGCACGGCGGGCCGCTCAACCCGAACACCGGCATGCTGTCCATCGCCGCCACCGCCCGGCGTGGCCTTGTGCCCGACCAACTCTGGGACCACGTGCAGCCGTTGAGCGGCGGGCTCGAAGTGCTCGTCGGACTCGGGAACGCCGAGCAGGCCGCAGGTCTCGCCGGACTGTGGCCGACCCTCGGGCACTCCTTCGCCTCGCTCGCCGAGTCCCCGCACGCCGCCGCCGACGTCATCGCCGACTGCGGCCGGATCGCCGGGGACACCCCCGCCGTGGACCTGTTCCCGCACGCCGCCCTCGTGCTGCTGATCAGCCGTACCGAGCCGGAGGCCATCGCCCGCGTGCGCGACCGTGCCGCCGCCCTCGGCAACAAGCTGCACGGCGGCGCGCGCGGTGCCGCGAGCCTGGGCACGCCGATGATCGGGGTCGTGCTGATCGCCGACACCAACAGCGCGGCGAAGATCGCGGGCCAGGTCAACGACATGCTCGTGCACGCCCAGACCGGCGCCCGCGTCGTCGGCACCATCGCCGACGACCCCGCCGGTGCCGACCAGTTGGCCGGCCGTAAGCGCGGGCGGCTCGACAAGTCGCTGCTCATCCGCTCGGCCCGCAAGGTCACCGCGGACCTCTACCAGCAGTACGGCGCCGCCTGGACCGTGCCCACCCAGGCCCAGCACGGTCAGATGCACGGCGAGATGAACGGCCATGCCGGAGCCGGCCGATGACCGCTGTCGACCATCAACTGGTCAAGCGGTTCCGGCAGGACGCCGGCGACCGGATCTCGGAGCAGCGGCGCCAGGACCAGGTGTCCGGCGTCACCCCGATGTCCCCCGAGGACGAACGGCACTACGCCCGCGCGGTCATAGCCCAGATCCTGGAGGACCACGCCCGCACCGAGATCAACGCCGGGCGGACCCCTCTCGACGCGGAGACCGAGGAGCAGTACGCCGCCGCGGTGCACGCCGCGTTGTTCGGCGTGGGCCGTCTCCAGCCCCTCCTCGACAACCCCGACGTCGAGAACATCGACATCAACGGCTACGACCAGGTCTTCGTCGGCTACTCCGACGGGCGTGAGGTCACGGGCGACCCCGTCGCCGAGTCCGACGAGGAGCTCATCGAGCTCATCCAGGTGCTCGGCGCGTACTCGGGTCTGTCGTCCCGCCCCTTCGACTCCGCCAACCCCCAGCTCGACCTGCGACTCCCGGACGGTTCGCGTCTGTCGGCGGTCATGGACGTCACCCGGCGCCCGGCGCTCTCCATCCGTCGCGCCCGTATGGGCAAGGTCTTCATCTCCGACCTCGTCGGCAACGGCACGCTGAGCCCGGAGGTCGCGCACTTCCTTGCCTGCGCGGTCCGGGCCCGCAAGAACATCATGATCGCGGGCGCGACCAACGCCGGTAAGACCACCCTGCTGAGGGCCCTCGCCAACGAGATCCCGCCGCACGAGCGTCTGATCACCGTCGAACGCGCCCTGGAACTCGGGCTCGACACCTTCGCCGACCTCCACCCCAACGTCGTCGCCTTCGAGGAACGCCTGCCCAACTCCGAGGGTCAAGGCATGATCCCGATGGCGGAACTCGTCCGCCGTTCGCTGCGTATGAACCCCTCCCGCGTCATCGTCGGTGAGGTCCTCGGCGACGAGATCGTGACCATGCTCAACGCGATGTCGCAGGGCAACGACGGCTCGCTGTCCACGATCCACGCCAACAGCTCCAGCGAGGTCTTCAACCGTATTTCCACGTACGCGTTGCAGGCCTCCGAGCGGCTGCCCATCGAGGCCAGCCAGATGCTGATCGCGGGCGCCGTGAACTTCGTCGTCTTCATCCAGCGGCGCAACAACTTCCAGACGGGCGGCCGCCTCCAGCGCTCGGTCACCTCCATCCGCGAGGTCAACGGTGTGGACGGCCGGGTGCTGTCCAGCGAGGTGTTCGCCGAGGCGCACGACGGCCGGATCGTGCCGCACGCGCCCATCGCGTGCGTGGAAGACCTGATCGAACAGGGCTACCGGCCCACCGGAGCGTGGGGGTGATGATGAATCTCGCGGCTTTGGACTCGCTCGGTTCCATGGGTGGGCTGTTCTCCACCGAGGTCCTGTTCTCGATCGCGTCCGGTGTCGCCGTCGGCGGTGGCATCGCGCTGTTCGCCATCGCCGTACGAGGGCTTCCGGCCAAGCCGGACCACGAGAAGCAGAAGGCCGCCGAGCGGGCGAGCGAGCTGATCCGGTTCGCCGGGCAGCGCGGTTCGCTCGCCGCCATCGTCGGCATCGTCGTCCTGCTGCTGACGCAGTGGGCGGTGGCCGGTATCGCGGCCGGTGTGCTCGTCTTCTTCTGGGACCGGCTGTTCGGCGGTGCCGGTGAGGAGCGCGCCGCGATGAAGCGTGTGGAGGCGCTGGCCGGCTGGACGGAGTCGCTGCGCGACACCATCGCCGGTGCGGTCGGCCTGGAGCAGGCCATCCCGGCGTCCGCGCGCGCCTCGGCGCCCGTGCTGCGCCCGCACCTGGACGCGCTCGTCGACCGGCTGCGGGCCCGCACGCCGCTGCCCGACGCGCTCCAGCACCTCGCCGACGAGATCGACGACGCCTCCGCCGACATCATCGTCGCGGCTCTCATCCTCAACGCCCGCCTGCGCGGCCCGGGTCTGCGCCAGGTGCTCGGCGCGCTCGCCAAGTCGGCGCGCGAAGAGGTCGACATGCGCAACCGCGTGATGGCCCAACGGGCCTCCACCCGGCGCTCGGTGCAGATCGTCGTCGCGGTGTCGGTCGCCTTCGTCCTCGGACTGTCCGTGTTCAACCGGGAGTTCGTGGAGCCGTACGGCACCGCAATCGGGCAGGTCGTCCTCGCCATCGTCTGCGGGCTGTTCGCCCTCGGCTTCTGGTGGCTGCGCAAGCTGTCGACGATCGAGACGCCCGAACGCTTCCTGATCAAGGACGACTCGTCGGTCCAGTTCGTCCGTCCCCGCACTCCGTCCCAGCAGCAGCCGGGCCAGCCGTCGCAGGAAGAGGGGGTACGCCGATGAGTGATGTCACCATGCCGGTCGCCGTCGGCGCGATCATCGGCCTCGGCATCTACGTCCTGGTCCGCGCCCTCATGCCGTCGAAGCGGAGCGCGGTCTCGCAGGTCGCGCGGATCGACGCGATGCGGGCCCGGGGCACGGCGTACGAGTCCGCGCGCGCCGCCTCCGACTCGGGCCGCCTCGGCTCGGTGCGGGCCGAAGTCGGCCAGCGCGTCGCCGAGTTCTACCTGCAGCAGGGCTGGGAGCAGCGCTCGCTGCGGGCGGACCTCGCGGTCCTGGACCGCAGCTGGGAGAAGTTCCTGGCGACGAAGGTGCTGCTGGCCACGGCGGGGCTGTTCTTCGGCCCGCTCATGTTCGCGATCGTGTGGACGCTGGCCATCGCCGACAGCCCGATCATCCCGGTCTGGCTGGCGCTGCTGTTCGCGGCCGTCTTCTTCTTCCTCCCCGACCTGGAGGTACGCCGGGACGCCGCCGACAAGCGGCGCGACCTGCGACGCGTGATCGGGGCCTACCTCGACCTCGTCTCGATGAGCCTCGCCGGCGGCCGTGGTCTGCCGGAGGCGCTGATGGCGGCGGCCGAGGTGTCGGACGGCTGGGCCACCCAGCGCATCCGCAACGCCCTCGCCGACGCCCGTATCACCGGCATCAGCCAGTGGCAGGCGCTGGGCGCGCTCGGTGAGGAACTGGGCGTGGAGGAGCTGAAGGACCTCTCGGCCTCCCTCGCCCTGGTGGCGGACGACGGCGCGAAGGTCCGTGAGTCCCTCGCCTCCCGCGCCGAGACCATGCGACACCGCGAGATGGCCGAGATCGAGGGCAGCGCGGGCGAGAAGTCACAGTCGATGCTCGTCGCCCAGCTGCTGCTGTGCGCCGGCTTCCTGGTGTTCCTGATCTACCCGGCCGCCATGCGGGTCTTCCAAGTCTGACACCGCCTCAACCCTCGAAAGCCTCTGAAAGGACAACTGACCATGAACGAGCGGAACTTCAGCACGGGGATCCCGGCGGTGGACTTCCTCGTCACCTTCCTCCAGGGCCGCGTGCAGCGTGCCCGCTCCGGCGAACTCGACCGCGGTGCCTCCGCCGTCGAGTGGGTCATCATCTCCGCGGTCGTCGTGGCGATCGTCGGCGTGGTCGCCGCGATCATCAACCGTGCCCTGGAGGGTGGCGCCGAGAAGGTCGAGAACTGCATCAACGGCGCCAACCAGAGCGGCACCTGCTGAAGCAGAAGCAGGGGAATCGAAGAGGGTACGGGGGTCTGGTGCAGCGTATGCGGGCATGGGTACGCCGTCGACGGGAAGCCGCCGCGACGGGCGGCGAATCCGGCATGACCGCGATCGAGTTCGTGCTGCTCACCCCCGTCCTGTTCTTCATGATCTTCGCCACCGTGCAGTTCGCGCTGTACTTCTTCGCCGACCACGTGGCCCAGGCGGCTGCCCAGGCAGGCGCCCGCAAGGCGCGTGCCACGGCACACGACGAGCCGGGCGCCTGGCGGGGCAAGGCGCGGGACGTGGTGGACGACTACATCAGCCAGCTGGGCCCGAGCCTGGTGCTGTCACCGGACGTGGCGATGCTCCAGCCGGAACAGAACACGGTGGGTGTGGAGATCAAGGCACGGGTCCCGTCGGTCTTCCCCGGCCTGGATCTCACCGTGCACGCGCAGTCGGTCGGCCCGGTGGAGCGGTTCGTGACGGAGGACGGCAACTAGATGTCCTCCTTCAAGCGCCGCGTGGATGACGACCGGGGCCTGTCCGCCATCGAGGTCGTGATCCTGGCTCCGGTGATGATCCTCTTCATCCTCGTCCTGGTCGCCTTCGGGCAGATGGTGGAGGGGCGCGGCGCCATCGACGGCGCCGCCCGCGACGCCGCCCGTGCGGGCTCGCTCCAGTGGGACGTCGGCAACGCCATGGCAGAGGCGCGGAAGGCGGCCGAGGCCGACCTGACGGACGTCTGCGTCGGCCCGGTGACGGTGGACAAGACCAGCGCGGGCTTCGAGGACGCCGAGCTCTTCACGGTCGAGGTCAGCTGCCGGGTGAAGGGTCTGGCCATCGTCGGCCTGGACATCAAGACCACGATGTCGGGTTCCTTCACGGCCCCGCTCGATCCGTTCAAGAGGAAGGCGGGATGAGGAAGTTGAGCGTTCCTGCCGGTGTCCGCGCATGGCTGGAGTCCCGCCGCGCCCACCTCGACGACGGCGGCTCCGGCGCTGGCGCGGTCATCATCTTCGCCCTCGTCTTCCTCTCCCTCTCGGCCTTCGTGATCGACGGCGGCCTCTCCATCTCCAAGCGGGAGCGCGCGGCGGACATCGCCGAACAGGCGGCCCGTTATGCCGCCCAGGACATCGACACCGACGCCCTCTACGAGAACGAGGGCGGCGAAGCGCCGATCAACTACGAGAACTGCGACGCCCGCGTGAAGGCTTTCGCACGCTCGATGGACATGTCCGGCGCGGACATCGCCGCCACCCACTGCGTGACGGCCGACGTCGACCAGGTCGAGGTCGAAGTGCAGTTGACGTACTCGCCGGTGTTCGTCGGCATGTTCTACAGCGGCGACGTGGTCGTCCACGGGCAGGCGGTGGCGGAGAACGAGGTCGGCTGACGCCGTCGTCGGCGCACCGCACGGGTGACGCGGGTGCGGGCTGTGGTCGGGTCCGGTCCGGCACCGCGCCCATAGGGGCGCGGGGAACTGCGCGACCAGCCTCCACCAGCCCGCAGGTCCGTCACCGCACTTCCTGCAGAGCCTTAGCTGCTTGGCTCGGGTTCCGGGCAGCCGTCCCCGGGGGATACGGGGGCGGGGCCCGGGTCGGTCGTGGTGGTCGGGTCCGTGGGGCTGGGGGTGGTCGGCGCGGGGTCCTCGGCCGGCGGGGTGGCCGGGTCCGGGT
>NZ_JXTE01000122.1 GCF_000972385.1 Streptomyces sp. WM6386 | reverse complement strand
CCCCCACACCCACCCCCCACCGGCGGTACCCTGACCAGGCACATCCGCACACGCACACACAGGCATCCGCACAGCCCCCGAAGGGACACCCCATGCCGCTCGAAGCCGGCCTCCTGGAGATCCTCGCCTGCCCGGCCTGTCACGCCCCCCTCGAGGAGCAGGACACCGAGCTGATCTGCACCGGCCAGGACTGCGGCCTGGCATACCCCGTCCGCGACGGCATCCCCGTCCTCCTCGTCGACGAGGCCCGCCGCCCCGCGTAAGCGACCCCTGGCGACCCGAGCCGCAGGTACCGCCGACAACGGCGACCCGCGTGACCGACGAACCCGGCGATCGCAGGAGGCTGCCGCCCATGCTCGACGAATCGCTGCTCGACACCCCCGAGGCCCTCTCGGCGGCCGACCGCCGAGGCCTGCTCCGCGGCGCCGCCGAGGCAGGCGCCCGAGTCCGCACCGCGGCGAGGCACGCCGCCGAGGCCGGCGTCAACGAACTGAAGCCCGACGGCCGCCCCCGCGCGGTCCTGATCGCGGGCCCCGGCGCCGCCGCCATCTGCGTCGCCGATCTCCTCGGCACCCTCGCCGGCGCCGGCAGCCCCGTCATCCGCCTGGCCCCCACCGGCGTAGCCCCCGCGGCCGGCGCCCTGCGCTGGGAACTCCCGGGCTGGACAGGCTCGGTCGACGTGCTCCTGATCGCCACCTCCGACGGCACCGAACCAGGCCTGTCCCTCCTCGCCGACCAGGCCTACCGCCGCGGCTGCACGGTCGTCGCCGTGGCCCCCGCGAGCACCCCGCTCACCGAGGCCGTACAAGGCGCCCACGGCCTCTTCGTACCCCTGGCGACAGCCCCCTACGACGAGGGCGAAGCCCTGGCCGCGTCCGCGCCGGGCATCCTGTGGGCACTGCTCACCCCGCTGCTCGCGATCCTCGACCGCACCGGTCTGGTCACCGCCCCGCCGGACGTCCTGGAGAAGGTCGCCGACCGCCTGGACCACATCGCCGAACGCTGCGGTCCGGCCATCGCGACGTACAGCAACCCCGCCAAGACCCTGGCCGCCGAACTCGCCGACACGCTCCCGGTGATCTGGACGGAAGGAGTCTCGGCCGGTCCGGCGGGCCGCCGGTTCGCCGCCGCCCTCGCCGAACTCGCCGGCCGCCCCGCCGTCGTCGCCGAACTGCCCGAGGCGCTCGCCGCGCACAACGCCCTGCTCGCCGGTCCGCTCGCCGCCAGCGCCGACCCGGACGACTTCTTCCGCGACCGCGTGGAGGAAGCACCGGTGATGCACGCGCGCGCGGTGCTGCTGCGCGACCGTCCCCTCGGCGGTCTCTCCGCCGCTCCCGCCGCCCGTGAACTGGCCCTGAGCCACGACACCCCCATCAGCGAGCTGGAACCGGAGGAGGGCGGCGAACTGGAGACCCTCGCGGAACTGATCGCCATCACGGATTTCGCCGTGGTTTACCTGGCGCTCGCTTCCGGCGCCTGATCATGCTCAGGCCGTTCTGACCGTCGTACAGAAAGAACCCCATGGACCGCCTCGACAACACGATCCGCCCCTACGCCTGGGGTTCCACCACCGCCATCCCCGCACTGCTCGGCGTCGCCCCGAGCGGCCAGCCGCAGGCGGAGATGTGGATGGGCGCCCACCCGGGCGCACCCTCGCGCACCGGACGCGGCACGCTGGTCGAGGTCATCGAGGCCGACCCGGAGCGCGAGCTGGGCGCGGACGCCGTCACCAAATTCGGTCCCCGCCTGCCCTTCCTCCTCAAGATCCTCGCCGCCGGCGCCCCGCTCTCCCTCCAGGTGCACCCCAACCTCGCCCAGGCGAAGGAGGGTTACGAGGACGAGGAGCGCCGCGGGATCCCCGTGGACGCCGGTCACCGCAACTACAAGGACGCCAACCACAAGCCCGAACTCATCTGCGCGCTCACCGAGTTCGACGGCCTGTGCGGCTTCCGCGCTCCTCTGGAGGCCGCCGACCTGCTCGCCGGCCTCGGCGTCGACTCCCTCAAGCCGTACGTCGACCTGCTGCACGCCCACCCCGAGGAAGCGGCGCTGCGCGAGGTCCTGACGGCCGTACTCGGCGCGGACCGCGAGGAGATGACCCATACGGTGACGGAGGCCGCGGCCGCCTGCGCCCGCCTCGGCGACGGGTACGCCCCGTACGCGGACATCGCCCACCACTACCCGGGCGACCCGGGCGTCATCGCCGCGATGCTCCTCAACCACGTCCGACTCCAGCCCGGCGAGGCCCTGTTCCTCGGCGCCGGCATCCCGCACGCCTATCTGAACGGCCTCGGCGTCGAGATCATGGCCAACTCCGACAATGTCCTGCGCTGCGGCCTGACCCCCAAGCACGTCGACGTCCCCGAACTCCTGCGCATCGTCCGCTTCGAGGCCGCCGACGCGGGTGTGCTGCGCCCCGAGGCGTCCCCGGACGGCGAAGAGGTCTACGAGACCCCGATCGACGAGTTCCGGCTGTCTCGGTAC
Source organism: Streptomyces sp. WM6386 (assembly GCF_000972385.1). Lineage (GTDB taxonomy): Bacteria > Actinomycetota > Actinomycetes > Streptomycetales > Streptomycetaceae > Streptomyces. The sequence goes on along the minus strand of NZ_JXTE01000122.1, from coordinate 9,363 downwards.
GTCCTCCCCGAGGGCGGCGCCGCCCACGACCTCACCCGCGCCACCCCACAGATCCTGCTGTGCACGGCGGGTTCCGTCCGGGCGGGGGAGCACGAGTTGAACCCCGGTCAGTCCGCCTTCGTTCCCGCAGGTGAGAAGGCCGAAGTGACCGGGACGGGCACCGTCTTCCGGGCCACTGTGATCGTATGACCGGGGCTGTGGACACCTGACACACGCCTGTCGGGAAGGGCTGCAACAATGGCCCACCGGCAAAGGACGGGCAAAGGCCTGGACTGCGTGGACGTACGAAGGGACAACGCGAACACATGAGCGCGTCAGGCGGAACCAAGGCGATCGTGGCGGCACTTGCCGCCAACCTCGCGATCGCGGCATCGAAGTTCGTGGCGTTCCTCTTCAGCGGCTCGTCGTCGATGCTCGCCGAGTCCGTCCACTCCCTCGCCGACTCCGGAAACCAGGGCCTGCTGCTCCTCGGCGGCAAGAAGGCCCAGCGCGAGGCCACCCCGCAACACCCGTTCGGATACGGCCGCGAGCGCTACATCTACGCCTTCCTCGTCTCCATCGTGCTCTTCTCGGTCGGCGGCATGTTCGCGGTCTACGAGGGCTACGAGAAGATCAGGCACCCGCACGAGATCGAGCACTGGTACTGGCCGGTGGGCGTCCTCGTCTTCGCGATCATCGCCGAGTCCTTCTCCTTCCGGACGGCCATCAAGGAGTCCAACGGCCTGCGTGGCCGGCAGTCCTGGAAGCAGTTCGTCCGCCACGCCAAGGCGCCCGAACTGCCGGTCGTCCTCCTGGAGGACCTGGGCGCGCTGATCGGCCTGATCCTCGCCCTGGGCGGCGTCGGCCTGGCCCTCGCCACCGGCGACGGAGTCTGGGACGGCATCGGCACCCTCTGCATCGGCATCCTGCTCATCCTCATCGCGCTCGTCCTGGCCGTGGAGACCAAGTCCCTGCTCCTCGGTGAGTCCGCGGGCATCGAAGCGGTCCAGAAGATCGAGGCCGCGATCGTCGACGGCGACGTCGTCACCCGCGTCATCCACATGCGCACGCTCCACCTCGGCCCCGAGGAGCTCCTGGTCGCCGCCAAGATCGCCGTCCGGCACGACGACTCCGCCACCGAGGTCGCGAACGCCATCAACGGCGCCGAGGCCCGTATCCGCGAGGCCGTCCCGATCGCCCGCGTGATCTACCTCGAGCCCGACATCTTCAGCGAGGTCGAGGCCGCCAAGGGCCCCGACCGCGACGCCACCCCCGGGGGACCGGCCCAGCACGAAGCCGGGCACTGACACCCGCCGAAGGGGTCCACCGCAAACCCGGTGGGCCCCCTCGGCTTTCAGCTCTGCAACGCCCAGGGCGGCGCCGGTGGCACCGCGGCCCGCGCCTTCCGCCGTACGACCATGGCGGCGATCCCCAGCCCGACGGCGACCAGCACCAGCACCACGCCGACCATCATCGCCACCCCGAGAGCCGTCGGCACGGTGTAGTCGTCGAGCACCCGCCCCCGGACGGCGGAGTCCGGGAACGTCCCGCCGTGATCGTCGAGGAAGGCCCGCGAGTCACGGGCGTTCGCGCGGTGGTCGCCCAGCAGGAACAGCCGCCCCTCGGGGACCCGCACGTCGTAGGAGGGCGGATAACCGCCGTGGGCGTCCCCGTCCTTCACATACGGCTCCTGAAGCGGCTTCCCGTTCACGAAGACGCGCTCGTCCGCTCCCGCTCCGGTGCAGCACGCCACACGGTCGCCGCCCACACCGACGACCCGCTTCAGCACCAGCCCGCCGGGGCCGTACCTCTCGGGCGCCGACACCACCACGACGTCCCCGCGCCGCACCTCGCCCGCGTCGATCCGCTCATAGACGATCCGGTCACCCGACCCGTACGTCGGCGTCATGCTCTCGCTCGACACCACGGAACCCCCGAAGGTGTACCGCGCGTAGCCGAGGCCACCCAGCCCCGACAGTACTCCGACCAGCCCCACCACGACGGCCGCGATCCCCAGCCTCCGAGCCTTGCCCATCGCTCGCCACTCCCTCCCCACGCGGAACATCCGCGGCGCAGAGAGTAGCGGTCGCCTGTGAACGGACTGTGCGGGCCATGCCCTCGAAGAACGCGGCCCGCACAGTCCCTCCGCCTACCGGATCTCGCCCAGCACCTCCAGGATCCCCCGCTCGTCCGGCGCAGCCGCGAGCCGCTCCCGGAACCTGGTGTCCATCAACTTCCGCGACAGCAACGCCAGAATCCGCAGATGCTCATCACCGGCAGCCGCCTCCGGTACGGCGATCATGAACACCAACCTGGCCCGCGTACCGTCCAGCGAGCCCCACTCGATGCCCTCGGCGGACCGCGCGAACCCGACGACCGGCGCGCTCACCGCATCCGTCTTGGCGTGCGGAATCGCGATCTCCTCACCGAGCCCGGTCGTACCCTGCTCCTCACGCCGCAGCGCGGTCGCCACCAGCTCGTCCACGTCCGCGACCTTGCCGGTCCGCGCCAGCAGCCCGGCCATCTCCCGGACGGCGGCCTCCTTGTCGACCGCATCGAGCTCGACCTTCACGGTCTGCTCGGTGAGATACCCGGAGAGGACCTCCGTGGTCGCGACGGGCGCCGCCACGGACTCCCGCACGACCTTCTGCGCTACGACGGCCCCGGCACCCGGTGCCCCGCCCGCGCCCGCTCCGACCAGCACCGGCTCGGGCCCGACCGCCGGCACTCCGACGACCGCCTCGCCGCGCCGCCTCCGCTCACTGACGTCGACAAGGGCGACCGTCGTGAGCGCGGTGACGACCGTTCCGATCACCACGGCCACGAAGAACATCGGCACACCGCTCACCGCACCCAGCACCGCCACGATCGGCCCGCCGTGCGGCACCGCGTCCTCGACCCCGGCGACCCCGGCGACCGCGCCGGCCACCGCGCCGCCCAGCATGTTCGCCGGGATGACCTGCGCGGGCCGCGCCGCCGCGAACGGGATCGCACCCTCGGAGATACCGAAGCAGCCCATGAAGAGGGCGGCGAGCCCGGTCTCCCTCTCCTGCTCGGTGTAGAGCCGCTTGCGTATCAGCGTGGCCAGGCCCTGACCCAACGGCATGACCGGGATCGCGGCCGCGCACATGCCCATGACCGTCTGATTGCCGGTCGCGATGAGACCCGCGCCGAACAGGAACGCCGTCTTGTTGACCGGCCCACCCATGTCGAACGCGATCATCAGCCCGAGAATCGCGCCGAGCAGGATCGCGCTCGTGCCCGTCATCCCGCTCAGCCAGTCGGTCAGGTGTTCGAACACCCAGGAGATGGGCTTCCCGATGACGTAGATGAAGAACAGCCCCAGCGCCGTGGTCGCCACGATCGGGATCACGATGATCGGCATGATCGGCTGCACGAACCTGGGGACCTTGACCTTCTTGATCCACAACACCAGATACCCGGCGAGGAACCCGGTCACGATCGCCCCGATGAACCCGGCACCCGCCTTGGAGTCGTACAGCGAACCGGTGTTGGCGATCCAGCCGCCGATCATGCCGGGTACGAGGGCGGGGCGGTCGCCGATGGCGTACGCGATGTATCCCGACAGGATCGGCACCATCAGCGTGAAGCCGATGACACCGATGTTGTTCACATCCATCCAGAAGGAGTCCTTCGGGATGACCAGACCACCCGACGGGTCCGTGTGTCCGCCGAGCGAGAGCGAGATCGCGATCAGCAACCCGCCGACCACCACGAACGGGATCATGTAACTGACCCCGTTCATCAGCGCCTTGTATCCGGCGCTGCGCTCCCTGCCGCCACCCGCACCGGTCGCGGGCGCGCTCGCCCCGTCCGGCTGGTGCACGGGCGCCGACCGCACCTGCTCGATCAACTGCTCGGGATGGTGGATCCCCTCCGCCACCCCGACGGTCAGGACCCGCTTGCCCACGAAACGGCTCAGGTCCACATCCTTGTCCGCGGCGACGATGATGCCGTCCGCGGTGCTGACATCGTTGTCATCAAGTACGTTTTCGGCCCCGATGGACCCTTGCGTCTCCACCTTCATGTCGATGCCGCGGCTCTCGGCAGCCTGCGCGAGCTTCTCGGCTGCCATGTACGTGTGCGCGATGCCGGTCGGGCAGGCGGTCACCGCGAGCAGCTTCAACCGCTTCTGCTCGCCACTGCCGCCGCCCGTGGGGGGAGGGCCGGCCGGATTGGTCACGTCGATCTCCTAACGCCATTGTTCGCACGGAACGCCGTCCCGGACGCTCCGCAAGATCGATCAGCTGTTCCCGATCCCTTGCATCCTGCAGCACATGCCGCCCCACTCAAAGGTTCAAAAGTCCCGGATTGTCATGGCCTGTTGGCTCCTGGTCCGGCGATCGTGGGTGTCCTGTTATCGATGGCGTGGCCACCCCGGCCCCCTCTCGTAGCTGCCTCGTGATCGGCTCGATGTGTTCGGAGGTGGACTGGGGGCGCCCGGGCGTACCGGTGTAGCTTGGGACGGAGCCAGACGTCGCTGCTGATGGCGGTCGGGCGATCCCGATGCGGATCGACCGAGGGAGAGAGGGCCTCCGACGGACTGCGCTGCGCGCACCGGGCATGCCTGTGTCCTCTTTCGGGCACCCCTGTGTCCGCCGCCGCGCAGACCAGCCGTTTCCACCTCGCCCCAACCTTGAGGAGCAGCCCGTAATGACGACTGTCGACAGCCGACAGGACTTCAAGGTCGCCGATCTCTCCCTGGCCGAGTTCGGCCGCAAGGAGATCACCCTCGCCGAGCACGAGATGCCCGGCCTGATGGCGATCCGCAAGGAGTTCGCCGCCACCCAGCCGCTGGCCGGCGCCCGCATCATGGGCTCGCTGCACATGACCGTGCAGACCGCCGTCCTGATCGAGACCCTGGTTGCCCTGGGTGCCCAGGTCCGTTGGGTGTCCTGCAACATCTTCTCCACCCAGGACCACGCGGCCGCCGCCATCGCCGTCGGCCCGAACGGCACGCCCGACGACCCGCAGGGCATCCCCGTCTTCGCCTGGAAGGGCGAGACCCTGGAGGAGTACTGGTGGTGCACGGAGCAGGCGCTGACCTGGCCGAACACCCCCACCGGCGGCCCGAACATGATCCTGGACGACGGTGGTGACGCCACCCTCCTCGTCCACAAGGGCGTCGAGTACGAGAAGGCCGGCAAGGTCCCCTCGGTCGACACCGCCGAGAACGACGAGCACCGCGTCATCCTCGAACTCCTGAACCGCACCATCACCGACGGCTCCCAGAAGTGGACCCAGCTCGCCTCCGAGATCCGCGGCGTGACCGAGGAGACCACGACCGGCGTCCACCGTCTGTACGAGATGCAGCGCGACGGCGTCCTCCTCTTCCCGGCGATCAACGTGAACGACGCCGTCACCAAGTCGAAGTTCGACAACAAGTACGGCTGCCGTCACTCCCTGATCGACGGCATCAACCGCGCCACCGACGTCCTCATCGGCGGCAAGACCGCGGTCGTCTGCGGCTACGGCGACGTCGGCAAGGGCTGTGCGGAGTCCCTGCGTGGTCAGGGCGCCCGCGTCATCGTCACCGAGATCGACCCGATCTGCGCCCTGCAGGCGGCGATGGACGGCTACCAGGTCACGACCCTCGACGAGGTCATCGACAAGGCCGACATCTTCATCACCACGACCGGCAACAAGGACATCATCATGGCCGCCGACATGGCCAGGATGAAGCACCAGGCCATCGTCGGAAACATCGGTCACTTCGACAACGAGATCGACATGGCCGGTCTCGCCAAGATTCCCGGTATCGTCAAGGACGAGGTCAAGCCGCAGGTCCACACCTGGAAGTTCCCCGACGGCAAGGTGCTGATCGTCCTCTCCGAGGGCCGCCTGCTGAACCTGGGCAACGCGACCGGTCACCCGTCGTTCGTGATGTCCAACTCGTTCGCGGACCAGACGCTGGCCCAGATCGAGCTGTTCGCGAAGCAGTCGGAGTACCCGATCGGTGTGTACACGCTGCCCAAGCACCTGGACGAGAAGGTCGCCCGCCTCCACCTCGCCGCGCTCGGCGTGAAGCTGACGACGCTGCGCCCGGAGCAGGCCTCCTACATCGGCGTCGACGTCGAGGGGCCGTACAAGCCGGACCACTACCGCTACTGAGCACTCTCCTCAGCGGCAGGACCTTCGAGGCAGGCCCCCGCACCCCCGTGCTGGGGGCCTGCCCCTTTGGCCGCTGCGGCCCGGCCCGTCCGTGCCGCTATGCCCGGACCAGCCCGTCAAGACCCAGGACCCCCATGCCCCGCGGCCGCTATTCGCTCCATGATCCGCACGATCACACCCCCCTCGCAGAAGAGCACTTCCACTGCGCCCCCGGCCCCTCCGGCTGGCGCTACGTCGCCCAGCTGACGAATCCCGCGGGCGACCACTCCGGCTCCGTCGACCTGGCCCTTGACGAGCTCGGCCGCCCCATCCGTCTGGAACTCCACGCCGCGGGCTGGCAGGTACGCGGCGCCGCTCTCGACGGCGTCACCTGGGTCCGTACGGACCCCAGCGGGGCTCACGCCACGGAAGGCAATGTCCCCGCCCACGCCTTCACCGGCACATCCCCCGCATTCCTCATCGCCACCACCCGGCTCCTTCGCCTCACCCCTTCCACATCAGCCACCCGCGTACGACTCGTCGCCTTCACGGATCCGGTCCTCGCCCCGCGCACCGTGGACCAGTCCTGGGCGCTGATGAAAAGCGAAGCACACGCCACTGACAACGGCCCCCTGACCGTGGACGAATACCAGGTCACAGCCCTGGACACGGGCGAGCAGCACACCGTACACATCGCCGGGGACGTGGTCCTCTCGGCTCCCGGCATCGAGTTGGAAGACCTCGAATCGCCGCCGTCCGTCTTCGTGTGAGCAGGGGCGCTACGGCTTACGCAGGAGGCGCGAATCCGCTACCAGGACGCTCAGGCGACGGCGTCTCCCGCGTCTCACTGGGCCCGGCACCGGGTGCCGGAGGCTGAGGCGCCGCAGCGGAGTTGTAGAAGGGAGGCGGCGCAGCGGTAGTCGCAGTCGGTGAGAGCGAAGGCGGCTGAGCAGGCTGCGTTCCGTACGCCCCCGCCGACCCGTTCCCGAAAGCGCGCCGAGCCTCCCGGGCTTGCCGCTCCTGCACCACGGCCGCGAGATACGCCGCCGGCGGAACGCCCTGTGGCGCCGGGGTCCCCGTACGCGCTGCGACGTCCGCGGCGAGCCGCTCGGCCATCGCCCAGCCGACCTGCGGGTCCAACTGCTGCATCCGCCCCAGGTACTGCCGGATGGCGAGCCACAGCCCGTCCGGAACGGCCGACAGGTCCAGACCGGAGAAACGCCCGGCCAGCCAGGGCGGCGGCGGAGGCAGGAACCCCGTATGCGCGACCGGAACCCGCTCCCGTACGACCAGAGTCCCCGCGAACACGTCCCCGAGCCGCCGCCCCCGTGCCGAAACGAGCGACGCGACACAGGCGACGACCCCGAACGTCAGCAGGATCTCGATGACGCCGATCCCACCGCGCACCAGCGCATGTCGGAACCGGATCGGTCCGCCGTCGTCCCGGACCACACGCAGCCCGAACGCCATCTTCCCGAGCGAGCGACCGTGGCTGAGCGTCTCGACCGCGATGGGACCACCCACCATGACCAGCACGAACGCCGCGAGAGACACCGCGAACTGGGCCGCCTCGTCCAGGGAAGCCGTGGAAGCCACCAGCGCGATGGTCACGAGCACGTAGACGATCACACCCACCAGCAGATCGAGCAGTACGGCCAACGCCCTGCTCGGCAGCCGAGCAGGACGCAGCTCCAGCGCCACCGCCTCGCCCGTCACCAGCTCACTCACGTCCGCCGTCCTTCCCCTGGCCCGCCCTGAGAACGGCCAGTCTGCCAAGCTGAGGGCGCATCGCACCGCAGTACGACAAGCTGACACCCACGACGAGTCGCCGACGAGCAGCCGAGGAGCAGCCGAACCGATGGATCTCGACGTCTTCGTCTCCGCTCACCGAGCGGAGTGGGATCGGCTCGATGCCCTGCTCCGACGCCAGCGAAGGCTGACCGGCACCGAGGCCGACGAACTCGTCACTCTCTATCAACGCACGGCCACCCACCTCTCCCTGATCCAGTCCAGTGCCCCCGACCCACAGCTGACGGGTCGGCTCAGCCAACTCGTGGCACGCGCGCGTAGTGCCGTGACAGGCACCCGCCGCGCCTCCTGGCGCGACGTCACGCGCTTCCTGGCGCACGGCTTCCCCGCGGCGGTCTACAGAGCACGTCATTGGTGGGTCCCCACCGCGCTTCTCTCCACAGCCGTGGCAGCCGTCCTTGGCTGGTGGATCGGGATCCACCCGGAAGTACAGGCCACCATCGCGGCCCCCAGCGAACTCCGCGAGCTCACCCGCCCGGGCGGGCAGTACGAGTCGTACTACTCGAGCCACCCCGCGGCCTCCTTCGCCGCCCAGGTCTGGACGAACAACGCGTGGGCCGCCGCGCAGTGCCTGATCCTCGGCGTCTTCCTCGGCCTCCCGGTCCTCTGGATCCTTTTCCAGAACATGCTCAACCTCGGCGTCGGCTTCGGCCTGATGTCCTCGGCAGGCCGCCTCGACACCTTCCTCGGTCTGGTCCTGCCCCACGGTCTGCTGGAGCTGACCGCGGTGTTCGTCGCCGCGGGAACAGGCATGCGTCTCGGCTGGACCGTCATCGACCCGGGCCCACGCACGCGTCGAGCCGCCCTCGCAGAGGAAGGCCGAGCGGCGATCGGCATGGCGATCGGCCTGGCCCTGATCCTCTTCGTCTCCGGAGCCATCGAAGGCTTCGTCACCCCGTCCGGCCTGCCCACCGGGGCACGCATCAGCATCGGCGTCGTCGCCGAACTGGCTTTCCTGGCGTACGTCTACGTCCTCGGCGGGCGTGCTGCCCGCGCCGGAGAATCGGGCGACGTCGCGGAGGCCGAACGCAGCGCCACGGTCCCCGTGGCGGCCTGATGTGCGTACGGGGCTGCTGAGCTGCTACTGTCCTCTTCGCCCCGCAGGAACCGTTGACACGGAGAGAGCGGGGAGGTAGATTCAAACAGTTGCCTAGAACTGGATCTAGTGCCGGTCGGCAACAGTGAGCGTCTGTCTGCTTCTTGAAATCTCTTTTTTCGAAGAAGCCCCTCCCGATGATTCGGAAATGAGCGCCCGGTCAGTCCGGCCCGGAACTTCTGATAAAGTCGGAACCGCCGGAAAGGGAAACGCGAAAGCGGAAACCTGGAAAGCGCCGAGGAAATCGGAACCGGAAACGGTCTGATAGGGTCGGAAACGCAAGACCGAAGGGAAAAGCCCGGAGGAAAGCCCGAGAGGGTGAGTACAAAGGAAGCGTCCGTTCCTTGAGAACTCAACAGCGTGCCAAA
>NZ_JXTE01000121.1 GCF_000972385.1 Streptomyces sp. WM6386 | reverse complement strand
AGCGCCGATGGTACTGCAGGGGGGACCCTGTGGGAGAGTAGGACACCGCCGAACAAATTTTGAGAAAACCCCCGTGCCTATCGGCACGGGGGTTTTTCTGTTTCAAGCCCCTCCTTTTCTGAATTACAGACGTCCCGCCGTCTTCAGGGCCAGATAGGCATCCGCAAGTGCCGGCGCCAGCTCATCCGGTGTTGCGTCGACGACGGTGACACCGTGACGTCGCAGCTGTTCCGCGGTGCGATGACGTTCGCTCTGTGCTTGTGCGGCTGATGCGGCCTCGTAGACGGCGTCGGTGTTTCCGCGGGCTTTGGCCATGCGGGAGACATGAGGGTCGGCCACGGATGCCACGAGGACGGTGTGCCGCTGGGTGAGCTGGGAGAGGACGGGAAGCAGTCCTTCCTCGACCGGGGCGGCGTCGAGGGTTGTCAGCAGCACGATCAGGGAGCGGCGTGGGGCCGTCCTGAGCGCAGTGGCCGTAAGACCTCGTGCGTCTGTTTCGACGAGTTCCGGTTCGAGTGTCGCCATTGCGTTGACCAGGGACGGTAGGACGTCGCTTGCTGTGCGGCCCTGGACCAGGGCGCGTAGCCGGCGGTCGTAGGCGAGGAGGTCGACGCGGTCGCCGGCGCGGGAGGCGAGTGCTGCCAGGAGTAGTGCCGCGTCCATGGAGGCGTCGAGGCGTGGGGCGTCGTCCACGCGGCCGGCTGACGTACGGCCGGTGTCGAGGACGACGAGGATGTGGCGGTCGCGTTCGGGGCGCCAGGTGCGTACGGCGACCGCGGACTGGCGGGCTGTGGCGCGCCAGTCGATGGAGCGGGTGTCGTCGCCGGGGACGTATTCGCGAAGGCTGTCGAATTCTGTGCCCTCGCCGCGGGTGAGCACGCTGGTGCGGCCGTCGAGTTCGCGTAGGCGGGCGAGCTTCGAGGGGAGGTGCTTGCGGCTGGTGAACGGGGGGAGGACGCGTACCGTCCAGCGGGCGTTGTGGGTGCCTTGGCGCGAGAAGAGGCCGAGAGGGCCGTAGGAGCGGATCGTCACGCGGTCGGCCTGGCGGTCGCCTCGTCGGGTGGGACGTAGTCGGGTCGTGAGGCGGCGGCGTTCACCGGCGGGGACCGTGAGGCGGTGGCGGGAGGCCGTCGTCTCTGTGCCGGGGAGCCAGCTGCTGGGGGGCCAGGCGTCGCGGAGGTGGGCTCGGAGCGGGCGGTTGGACGGGTTGGTGACCGTCAAGGTGACGTCGGCCGTCTCTCCCAGGCGTACGGACGTGTCGCCGGAGCGGGTCAGGCGCAGGCGGCGTACGGGGGCCGCGAGGGCGAAGTCGCAGGCGCAGGCCAGGGCCAGGGGGGCGTTCACGGCGAGGAGGCCCGTCAGGCCGGGTTCCCAGATGCCGACGGGGATCGAGCCCAGGGCCGCGAGGAGTGCGGCGCGTCCGGTGAGTGCCATCAGCGGGGGACGGGGACGTGGGCGAGGATCGCGTGGATCACGGAGTCGGCTGTCACGCCCTCCATCTCGGCCTCCGGGCGGAGTTGTACGCGGTGCCGGAGGGTGGGGAGTGCGAGGGCCTTCACGTCGTCGGGGATGACGTAGTCGCGGCCCGTCAGCCAGGCCCAGGCGCGGGAGGTCGCGAGGAGGGCCGTGGCGCCCCGGGGGGAGACACCGAGGGTGAGGGACGGGGATTCGCGGGTGGCGCGGCAGATGTCGACGACGTAGGCCGTGATCTCGGGGGAGATGGTCGTCTTCGCGACCGCTGCTCGGGCGGCTTCCAGGTCTGCGGGGCCTGCTACCGGGCGGATGCCGGCGGCGTGCAGGTCGCGGGGGTTGAAGCCTTCGGCGTGGCGGGTGAGGACGTTGATTTCGTCCTGGCGGGAGGGGAGGGGGATGGTGAGTTTGAGGAGGAAACGGTCCAGCTGGGCTTCGGGGAGGGGGTAGGTGCCCTCGTATTCCACCGGGTTCTGGGTCGCGGCGACCAGGAAGGGGTCCGGGAGCGGGCGCGGGGTGCCGTCGACCGTGACCTGGCGTTCCTCCATCGCTTCGAGGAGGGACGACTGGGTTTTGGGGGGCGTGCGGTTGATCTCGTCCGCGAGGAGGAGGTTGGTGAAGACCGGGCCGGGTTGGAAGGAGAACTCGGCGGATCGGGTGTCGTAGACGAGGGAGCCCGTCACGTCGCTCGGCATGAGGTCCGGGGTGAACTGGATGCGCTTGGTGTCGAGTTCGAGTGCGGAGGCGAGGGCCCGGACGAGCAACGTTTTGGCGACCCCAGGGACTCCTTCTAGTAGGACGTGTCCGCGGCAGAGGAGGGCGACGACAAGGCCGGTCACGGCGGGGTCCTGGCCGACCACGGCTTTGGCGATCTCGGCGCGCAGGGCTTCCAGGGAGGCCCGGGCAGTGTCCGGGTCCCCGGTGTACCCGGCGTTGTCAGTGGTCGGGGGCATCATGAACGGCGTACCTCTCTTTCGAGGGCGTCGAGTTGGTCGGCGAGAGAGACGAGGGCTGCGTCGTCGCTGGGTGGCGGGCCGAAGAGCAGGGCGGGCAGGGTCTGTCCGTCGTTGTGGAGATGCGCGGACAGAGCGGGGAGCAGCGCTTCGGGCGCGTGTGCCTGGGCGACGGGTACGCCTACGAGGGGGGCGAGGCGGGTGCGGGTGGTGGAGCGGAGAGCGGCGGCCGCGCGGTCGCGGGCGTTGGCCTTGCGGTAGAGGCGGGCTCGGCCTTCGACGGTTTCGGAGGCGCGGATCGCCACGGGGAGTCTTTCGGGTACGAGGGGGCCGAGTCGGCGTGCCCGCCAGAGGGCGGCCAGGGCTGCGGCGACGAAGAGTTGCAGGGTGCCCCAGCGCCAGCCCGAGGGGAGCAGGTCGAAGAAGCTGCGTTCGTCGTCGTCGGCGGCCGACGCGTCGGAGAGCGAGGGGAGGTACCAGACCAGATGGGGGCGGGAGCCGAGGAGTTGGAGGGCCAGGGAGGCGTTGCCCTGCTCGTCGAGGCGGTCGTTGCGGAGGATGTCGGGCGCTCCGAGTACGACGGTGTCGCCGCCCCCTGTCGCCGGGACGCGCAGCAGGGTGGCCAGGCGCTGGCTGGGGTAGCAGGAGTCGGCGTCGAGGTGGGTGGTGGTGTAGCGGATGCCGCCGGTGTCGGCGGCGCCCGCGCGCCGGGCGGCAGGCAGGTCGCAGTCGGGTTCGAGCGTGGAGTGGGCGCTGGTGGCGGGGTCTGCCGTGACGTCGGGGGCGAGCCGTCCGACGGACGCGCTGCCAGGGGCGACGAGGATGGTGCGGCCGCCGGATTCGGTGGTCGTGGAGTGCAGATGTGCCTGTTGACGGTGCGTCAGCAGATCAGGGAAGGCGACCAGGAGGGTGGTGTCCGGGCCGGCCGCGACGCGTGCCTCGTCCAGGGTGGCGACCACGCGCGTGGACACCCCGCGGTCGGCGAGGAGTTCGGCGACGGCGCGGCTGCCGTAGGGGTCGGCGGAGCGCGGGTCGAGGTTGCCGTGCCGGGCGTCGGAGCGCATCACGGCAATCGTCACGGCCGCCGCCAGGAGGGCGACGAGGGCGAGCGCGATGCCTCGCGTGCGGGTCCATACCTGGCGTGCGGTGGGCGAGGCCGAGGTGGACGGGAGGGTGGCCTCGGTGGTCATTCGGCGGCTCCCTGGCGGGTGTTGGGGGCCGCGCTGTGGGTGCTGCTCGCGAGTTGGGGCTTGGTGCGTTCCAGGTCGCGGTCGAGTTCGGTGATGCGCTGGTACGACTGCTGGCTCGCCCTGCGGCCGCCGTATGTGACGTCGTCGAAGTCGCGGGCGGCGGTGTGCAGCCGGTCCGCGCGGGAGGGCAGAGCGCGGGCGGCTTCCGCGGCGGCCTCGTCGGCGGTGCGGCCGGGGCGGATGTCGAGGAGGGCGCGTTCCTCGAGGGAGCGGACGATGGCCCGCATGCGTTCCTGGACGGCCTGGTTCCAGTGGCCCTGGGCGGCGTGTGCCTCTGCGGCGGCGCGGTGTTCGGCGGCGCTGCGGGGGCGGTCGTCGAACAGGGCGGCGGAGGAGGCGGGTTCGCGGCGTGGGGTGCCGAGGCGCCACCACAGGGCGCCCAGGACCGCGAGGACGGCCAGGATGATGACGACCAGGCCGAGCGCGCCGCCGGGGGTCGCGGTGGCGGCTGTGCCGAACAGTTTGTCGACCCAGTCCCAGAAGGCGTTGAGGGCACGCTGGAACCAGCTGGGGTCGTTCTCGTGGTACAGGCGCTTGGACAGCTCGCGTCGCGCCGCCTCGCGCGCGGGATCACGCGGGATGGTGATCGGCGGTTCGCCGTCGGAGCGCGACAGCGACAGCACGAAGATGTCACCGGCGCGCACGACTGCGCTCGGCATCGCCGGCAGCGATGCCAGAACTCCCCCCGTCAGGCTCACCGCATCAGCCTCCGGGCGTGGGGCCGGGTGTGCCGGGGCCGGAGTCCTGGATGCCGGCCGCGCGGGAGAGTTCGAGGTCGAGAGCCTCGCGGCGGATGCGCTGGTCGATGTAGAGGAGCACGGTGACGCCCGCGGTGATCGGGAAGGTGATCATGGCGCCGATCACCGAGCCGATGCCGCTGACGATGAGGTACGTCCAGCCGAGATCGCTTCCGCTGTTCACGAGGCCGGTGAAGCCCTCGCCGTCCAGGGCGGAGGCGAGGAAGGCGAAGGGGAGGACGACGATCGAGGCGACGATGTTGGCGATGAGTGTGGCGAGCAGCTGGATGCCGAAGACGCGCCACCAGGAGCCGCGGACCAACTTCGCGGAGCGGCTCAGCGACTTGAGGATGCTCTGCTTCTCCAGCATCAGCGCGGGCGAGGCGAGGGAGAAGCGGACCATCAGCCACAGGGCGACGACGCCGGTGGCGAGGCTGCCGAGGACGGCGAGGGCTGCTCCCGCGTCGCCGGCTCCCGCGACGGCGGCGAGGATGCCCGGCAGGGCTCCGACCGCGACGACGGCGACGGCGATGAGGATCAGCAGGAAGATCAGGCCGAAGAGCTTGGCCACCTGAGGTCGGGCGTCGCGCCAGGCCTCGCCGGTGGTCACCGACTTGCCCAGGACCGCGCGGCTGGTGACCGTCGTGAGCAGGGCGGTCGCCACGATTGTGCCGATCAGCGAGATCAGGAAGACGACACCGGTGCTGAGCATGGCGTCGCCCAGGGCGCGGGTCAGTTCGTCGACGCTGGCACTGGGGTCGTCGAGAGCCGCGGTGCTGGCGTCGTTGAGGACCAGGCCCTCGAGGAGGATGACGACGATCTGAGTGACGACCGCGACGGTCAGGGAGATGCCCAGGACCGTGCGCCAGTAGGTGCGCATGGTGGAGACCGCGCCGTCGAGGATCTCGCCCACGCCGAGCGGGCGCAGCGGGATCACACCGGGTTTGGCCGCCGGCGGAGGGCCGCCCCAGCCACTTCCCCAGCCGCCGCCGTACCCGCCGTATCCGCCCTGGCCGGCACCGGGACCGCCGGGGCCCGCCGGGGGACGGGAGCCCCAGCCCGGGCCGGGCGGAGGGGGCGGCGGGGTCTGGCCGGGGTTCGCCGGTCCGGTCGGTGCGGACCACTGGGCGGGTGGCGGCTGCTCCTTGGACCACTTCGAGCCGGGGCCCTGCGGGTCCGTGCCGGGCTGGTCCGAGGGGTCGGGACGGTCTGCGGGCTCGGCAGGGCCGGACGCACCGGGCTCCTGCCCGTCGGACGGGGCAGATCCGGGCGAGGCCCAGCCCGGAGTGTCTTTCATCGTCGCTCCTTCACGGTGCCCGTCCGCGGTCGCGGTGGCAGGCTGGCAGCCATCGTGCCATGGGGTGGTCGTCGGGGGACCGGGCACGGTATCGGCTGCACACCTTCAATTGTCCGCCGGATAAGGGGCAGACTGACCGCATGGCTGATCAGTACGCGCAATCCGGCGAGGGCAGCAGGCCGACCGAGATACCGACGATCCGCTGGGAAGAGCCACCGGAAGGTCCTGTCGTGGTCCTTCTGGACCAGACGAGGCTGCCGGCCGAGGAGGTCGAGTTGGTCTGTACGGACGCGCCCGCGCTGGTGGAGGCGATCCGTTCGCTCGCCGTGCGCGGGGCTCCGGTGCTCGGCATCGCGGGGGCGTACGGCGTCGCGCTCGCCGCCGCGCGCGGCTTCGACGTGGACGAGGCCGCGACCGGGCTCGCGGGTGCCCGGCCCACCGCGGTGAACCTCTCTGTCGGCGTGCGGCGGGCGCAGGCCGCGTACCGGGCCGAGCTGGCCAGGAGCGGCGACGCGGGGCAGGCTGCGGTGGCGGCGCTGGTCGCGGCGCGGGCGTTGCACCGGGAGGACGCCGAGGCCAGTGCACGGATGGCGGAATGCGGGCTGGCGCTGCTGGACGAGTTGCTGCCCGGCGGTGGGTATCGGATCCTCACGCACTGCAACACCGGTTCGCTGGTGTCGGGCGGCGAGGGTACGGCGTTCGCGGTCGCGCTCGCGGCGCATCGGGTGGGGCGGCTGAGGCGCCTGTGGGTGGACGAGACGCGTCCGCTGCTGCAGGGTGCTCGCCTGACGGCGTACGAGGCGGCGCGCAGCGGGATGGCGTACACCCTGCTCACCGACAACGCGGCCGGGTCGCTGTTCGCGGCGGGGGAGGTGGACGCGGTGCTGATCGGGGCGGACCGGATCGCGGCCGACGGGTCGGTGGCGAACAAGGTGGGGAGCTATCCGCTCGCGGTGCTCGCGCGGTACCACCATGTGCCGTTCATCGTGGTGGCGCCGGTGACGACGGTGGACCCGGACACGCCGGACGGGGCTTCCATCGAAGTCGAGCAGCGCCCCGGGTTCGAGGTGACCGAGGTCGCCGCGCCGCAGGTGCCGGTGACGGGAGCGGGGGGCGGGATGCCGGTGGCGCCGCTGGGGACCCAGGCGTACAACCCGGCGTTCGATGTGACGCCGCCCGAGCTGGTCACGGCGATCGTCACGGAGGAGGGTGTTGTTTCGCCGGTGACGGCCGAGGCGCTGGAGGAGCTGTGCGCCAGGTCGCGCGACGTGACGATCGGCTAGTGGTCCGATGGCGGGCGATGCCCGGCCGAAAGCGGTAGGGCCGACCGTGAGGTGAAGGTGCGCCTACGCTGGGTAGCTGACAGCCGTTACTGACACCGACGTCGCCGGACGGGGGCAGACAGTGACGACCTGGTACGACTATCGTCACGGGCCAGTGACCCTGCTCACCAGCGCCTCTGTCACTGTTATGAGAATGGGATGATGGCGTTTATGAAGGGACGAGTCCTTGTCGTCGACGACGACACCGCACTGGCCGAGATGCTCGGCATTGTGCTGCGTGGTGAAGGTTTTGAGCCGTCTTTCGTAGCCGACGGCGACAAGGCGCTGGCCGCATTCCGTGAGACCAAACCCGATCTGGTGCTCCTGGACCTGATGCTGCCCGGTCGGGACGGCATCGAGGTGTGCCGCCTGATCAGGGCGGAGTCCGGGGTGCCGATCGTGATGCTCACGGCGAAGAGCGACACCGTCGATGTCGTCGTGGGCCTGGAGTCGGGTGCCGATGACTACATCGTGAAGCCGTTCAAGCCGAAGGAGCTCGTCGCCCGTATCCGGGCGCGGCTGCGGAGGTCGGAGGAACCGGCGCCCGAGCAGCTCTCCATCGGCGACCTCGTCATCGACGTGGCCGGTCACTCCGTGAAGCGGGACGGGCAGTCGATCGCGCTGACGCCGCTGGAGTTCGACCTGCTGGTCGCGCTGGCGCGTAAGCCGTGGCAGGTGTTCACCCGTGAGGTGCTGCTCGAGCAGGTGTGGGGTTACCGGCATGCCGCCGACACCCGTCTGGTCAATGTGCATGTGCAGCGGCTGCGCTCCAAGGTCGAGAAGGACCCGGAGCGGCCCGAGATCGTGGTGACCGTTCGTGGCGTGGGATACAAGGCAGGACCCAGCTGACATGTCCGGAGACAGTGCCGCTTCGTCGCCCGGGCGGACCGGGGCCCGTGCGGAGCGGCCTGTCGGCCGGAAGACGTCGGGCTCCCGTTGGGGACGCTTGTTCGAGGGCGGGCTGCTGCAGGGCGGAGTTCAGGGCAGCCCGGTCCTGAGGCTGTTCATGCGCTGGGTGCGCCGGCCGCTGCTGCCCGTCATGCGGCTGTGGCGGCGCAACATCCAGCTCAAGGTCGTCGTCACCACGCTGCTGATGTCACTGGGTGTGGTGCTGCTGCTCGGCTTCGTCGTCATCGGGCAGGTGCGCAACGGGCTGCTCGACGCCAAGGTGAAGGCGTCGCAGAGCCAGGCCACGGGTGGCTTCTCGGTGGCCAAGCAGAAGGCCGACGCGGCGGTGAGCGCGGGCGGCGAGGACGCCGCGGGCGCGGACGGGCGTACCAACCAGAACGTCAGCCAGTGGATGGGCGACCTCGTGGAGTCCCTCTCCAGCGGCGGCCAGGGCGCCTTCGACGTCGTCACGCTGCCTGCGGGCGGGGACAGCGGGGGGCGCGGTCCGCGTGCCTCCGGCAATGTGTTCCCGACGGGGAGCGTGCCCGAGGATCTGCGGGAGCGCGTCGACAGCAGCATGCTGCCGGCTCAGAGCTACACCCGGATCGTGTACACCGACGGCCAGGAGTCGCAGCCCGCGCTGATCATCGGTAAGCAGGTCAACGATCCGAACACCAATCCGTACCAGCTCTACTACCTCTTCCCGCTCACCCAGGAGGAGAAGTCGCTGAGCCTGGTCAAGGGGACGCTGGCGACGGCCGGGCTCTTCGTCGTCGTACTCCTCGGGGCCATTGCCTGGCTGGTGGTGCGTCAGGTCGTCACGCCGGTGCGGATGGCGGCCGGGATCGCCGAACGGCTGTCCGCGGGGCGTCTGCAGGAACGTATGAAGGTCACCGGCGAGGACGACATCGCCCGGCTCGGTGAGGCCTTCAACAAGATGGCGCAGAACCTTCAGTTGAAGATCCAGCAGCTGGAGGACCTGTCGCGGATGCAGCGGCGGTTCGTGTCCGACGTGTCGCACGAGCTGCGGACCCCGCTGACGACCGTACGTATGGCCGCTGACGTCATCCATGACGCGCGGGAGGACTTCGATCCGGTGACCGCGCGGTCGGCGGAGCTGCTCGCCGACCAGTTGGACCGGTTCGAGTCGCTGCTCGCCGACCTGCTGGAGATCAGCCGGTTCGACGCGGGTGCGGCGGCGCTGGAGGCGGAGCCGATCGACCTGCGGGTGGTCGTGCAACGGGTCGTCAGCGGGGCTGCGCCGCTCGCCGAGCGCAAGGGCACGCGGATACGGGTACTGGGCGACCAGCAGCCCGTCGTCGCCGAGGCCGACGCCCGGCGTGTGGAGCGGGTGCTGCGCAACCTCGTCGTCAACGCCGTGGAGCATGGCGAGGGCAAGGAGGTCGTGGTCAAGCTGGCCGCGGCGGGCGGGGCGGTGGCGGTCGCGGTGCGCGACTACGGCGTAGGGCTCAAGCCCGGTGAGGCGACCCGGGTCTTCAGCCGCTTCTGGCGGGCCGACCCGGCACGCGCGCGTACCACCGGTGGTACGGGTCTGGGGCTGTCCATCGCTCTGGAGGACGCGCGGCTGCACGGCGGCTGGCTCCAGGCGTGGGGCGAGCCGGGTGGTGGCTCGCAGTTCCGGCTGACGCTGCCCAGGACGGCGGACGAGCCGCTGCGGGGCTCGCCGATACCGCTGGAGCCCAAGGACTCGCGCCGCAATCGTGGACTTAATGACGCCGGCTTGCCGCGGGCGGGGGACGGGGAGAAGCGCGCCACCGTGCCGGTGCAGACATCGAGCGAGCCGGCGCCGCTCGCGCCGAGGCCGTCCGCCGCCCCCACCGCGGATCCGACGGCGCTGCCCGGCAACGGCGCGCGCGTGGTCCCGCGCCCCAGCGGGGGAGTCAGGCCGGCGGACGACACGGGCGTCGCGGACTCGCAGTCCTCGGATGCCCGGAACGGCGGTCCTGAGGACCGGAACAAGCAAGGGGAGGCAAGTCGTGGGCGCTGACCGCGTGGGGGGCGGCCGGCGGGGGCCGGTGCGCACGGTGGTGTCGGTTGCCTGCGGCGCCGTATTGCTGGCGGGGTGTGCCTCGATGCCGGACAGCGGGGACCTGCGCGGGGTGGAGTCCACGCCGCGCCAGGACCCGCAGGTACGGGTCTACGCGCTGCCGCCCCGGGAGAACGCCGAGGCGCCGGAGATCGTGGACGGCTTTCTAGAGGCGTTGACCAGCGACGACTCCAATTTCGAGACGGCGCGAAAGTATCTGAGCGCCGACGTCGCGCGGACATGGAAGCCCCAGGCGTCGCTCACGGTGCTCGCGGACGGGCCGGACTCGTCCGAGAAGCTTTCGAGCGGCGGGAAGGACTCGTCCGACGCCGTGTTCTCGCTGACCGGCAAGAAGGTCGCCACCGTGGACGGACAGCAGGTGTACTCGCCCGCCGGCGGCCAGTACGACTGGCTGCTGCACCTCGTGCGTGAGAAGAAGTCCAAGCAGTGGCGCATCGACTCCCCGCCGCCGGGCGTGGTCATGGGCAAGTCGGACTTCCTGCGTAACTACACGTCGGTCAACAGGTACTACTTCGCCTCGAACTCCTCGACCGAGTCGGACGGCCAGCCGGTGGCCGTCGCCGACCCCGTCTATGTGCGCAAGAAGGTCGACCCGATGACACAGACCGTGAGCCTGCTGCTCGCCGGGCCCTCTCGCTGGCTGAACCCGGTCGTCAGGTCGAGCTTCCCCACCGGTACGGCACTGAAGAAGGACGTCACCCAGCTGACGCCCGACGACCAGAACCGGCTGACGGTGCCGCTGAATGCCAAGGCGGACCGGGTCGGTTCGAAGAAGTGCCAGGAGATGGCCGCCCAACTCCTGTTCACACTGCGGGACCTGACCCCCACCGGGGTGAGCTCGGTCGAACTGCAGCGCTCCGACGGCACACAGCTCTGCGACCCCCTCGACGAGAGCGCCGCCGAGAACGCGGTGGTGCACGAGATCACGAAGGACGGCTACCAGTACTTCATCGACAACAAGCACCGCCTCGTCAGGCTGGCGAGCGCGAGCACCAACCCGGAGTCCTTCGCGGCGGTGCCCGGTGCGCTCGGTGAGGCCGAGAAGGAGCTGCGGTCGGCCGCGGTGTCCAGGGACGAGCGCAAGGCGGCCGGGGTGTCCCTCGACGGCCGCGACCTGTACGTCGGGTCGCTGGTGTCGGGTGCCTCGCTCGGCGAACCGGTCCTGCACAGCGACGGCAAGACGCAGAACGACCGGCTCACCACGCCCAGTTGGGACGGCGAGGGCGACCTGTGGGTGGCCGACCGCGATCCCGACCACCCTCGGCTGCTGCTTCTGAAGAAGGGTGCGGGCGAGCCCATCGAGGTCGACACCGCGGGGCTCGACGGACGTATCGACGCGGTGCGGATGGCCGCCGACGGAGTGCGGATCGCGCTCATCGTGGAGAAGGGCGGCAAGAAGTCCCTCTACGTCGGGCGGATCGAGCGCGGTGACAAGGCGAGCGGGCAGAAGCCCATCGCGGTCGTCGAACCTCGCTCGGTGGCACCGCAGTTGGTGGAGGTCACCGCCATGTCGTGGGCTGGGGACAGCAGGCTCGTGGTGGTGGGACGCGAGGAAGGTGGCGTGCAGCAGATGGCGTACGTCCAGGTCGACGGCTCCACTCCGGTGGGGTCGGCGCCTGCCGCGCTGACGGGTGTGAAGGCCCTGGCCTCGTCCGAGGACGAGCAGCAGCCGTTGATGGCGTACTCGGAGGAGGACGGCATCGTCCGGCTTCTGTCCGGGGCGAAGTGGCAGCAGGTGGTGAAGGACGGGACGGCGCCGGTCTATCCCGGGTAGTGCGGCGGGGTCGGTGAGGCCCGGGTCGGTGCGGTGGGCGGTTTCGGACCGGCTCCCAAGCAGTGCGGGGGAGTTGTCCACAGGGGGTTGTCCACAGGGGTGGCCGGGTGGCGCGGGCGTTGGCACAGTGGTGGGCATGCGGGGGTGGTGGCAGGAGCTGACCGATCTGGTGCTGCCGGCCGAGTGCGGAGGCTGCGGGAGGGCTCGCACGGTGCTCTGTCCGGAGTGCCGTGCCGTCCTGAGCGGGACCGTGCCGTGCCGGGTGCGACCGGAGCCGGAGCCGGCGGGGCTGCCGGCGGTGCATGCGGCTGCGCGGTACGCCGACGAGGTGCGGGCGGTGCTGCTTGCACACAAGGAACGTGGCGCGCTGACTTTGGCGGCGC
>NZ_JXTE01000120.1 GCF_000972385.1 Streptomyces sp. WM6386 | reverse complement strand
GCGTGGAGGCCGGGCTCGGCTCCTCGGTGACATCCACCCCGAAGTCCCGTGCCAGGCCCGCCAGGCCGTCGGCGTACCCCTGTCCCAGCGCGCGCAGCTTCCAGCCGGTGCCGCGCCGGTAGATCTCCCCGAGCAGCAGCACCGTCTCCTGGCGGGGGCGTGGCGGGGCGAACCGGGCGAGTGCCCGGCCGCCCGGGCCGGTGAGGTGGAGAGTGGGGGCGGGCAGGCGGCCCAGGGGAGTGCCGGGGTCGGCGGGGGTGACGGCGACCGTGATCCGCGTGGCGCCGGCGCGCAGTCGCGCCGGGTCGAGCGTCAGGGTGTCGCCGGAGAGCCGGGCTCCCGGGGCGGCGGGCTGGTTGTAGAACACGAAGTCGCCGTCGCCCCGGACCCTGCCGCTGTCGTCGGTGATGAGCGCGGACACATCGAAGGGACCGGGCACCCGGACGGTCACGGCACCGCCTGGGAGGGGCAGGTTGCCCCCGGGGACCAACTCGGTCATCGCGCCGTCCTGGTGTCGTCGTACGGAACCCGGTGGGGGGTGTCCGAAGAACGTGCGCCCGGTCAGCGGGGTTCCCGCCCGGTCAGTCCAGCGGGACGCCGGGGGCCATGTCCTCGTGCCGCTCGACGTGCGCCGACCCTCGGACCGTCGCCGCCCGCTTGCCGCAGAAGGCCGACTCCAGGGTGCCCATCATCGTGTTGAGCACCGTCCCGTTGTTGGAGGTGTTGGCGAGCGCGCTGAGGCTTCGCTTGCCGTCCTTCGACGTGAACGCGTACGTGTAGTAGCCCTGGACGGCGCCCGTGTGGCCGTACACCGACGTCCCGCAGGACAGGGTGCGGCGGCGCAGGCCGAGGCCGTACGACGTGTTGCTGTTGACCTTCCACCACCGCTGCATCTGCTCCAGGCTCTTGGCGGAGGTCAGCTTCCCGCCGAGCAGCGCCGACAGGAAGGTGTTGAGGTCCCCGGCGGTGGAGATGAGCGCGCCCGCGCTCTGTGCCCAGGACGTCGTCTGCCGGGTCGCGTCGATCGGCGCCGCACCGACCGTGTCCGACGTCATGTAGCCGCGGGTGTGTCGGCCGGGGATCTTCGTGGCGGGGTGCACGTACAGCGTGTCGCGCAGTTGGAGCGGCTCGATGATGCGGCTCTGGTAGGCGGTCCCCACGGAGTGGCCGGTCAGCTTCTCGATGAGCATGCCGGCGACCACGAAGTTGGTGTTGGAGTACGCGTAGGCGGCGCCGGGGCTGTTGGTGCGGGCGTGTCGCAGTGAGCGGTTCACCAGCTGGCGGTAGGTGAAGACCTTGGTGCGGACGGCCTCGAAGCCCGGGACCGACCTCGCGAACATGTCGTTGGTGTAGTCGTACAGACCACTGCGATGGCTCAGGACGTGCCGCACGGTGATGCGGTCGTCGGGCAGCAGGCCCGGCAGATAGTGGTTGACCGAGGCGTCGAGCCTGAGCTTCTTCTCCTCGCGCAGTTGCAGCAGCACCACGGCGGAGAAGGTCTTGGTGACGCTGCCGATGCGGAACCGGTCGAGGGTGCTGATGGTCCGTCGGGTCTTGCGGTCGGCGAGGCCGGTGACCATCCGCTGAACGGTGCCTCCGTCGTCGATCCGCGCCATCGCGCCGGGCGCGCCCTGCCGCAGGGCGGTGCGCAGCACCTCGCGCAGCCCTGTGATGTCGGGCTGGGGCAGGGCCGCGGCGCTCGTCGGGGCCGTGTCGCTCTCGTCGGCCGTGGCGTGGGCCGGGACCGCGAGCAGCGACAGCAGGATCGCGCCCGAGACCGTCGCCCTGCGCAGCGTTGCTGATGTCATCCGAGTGTTCTCCCGTTTCTCCTCGATGCGAGATCGATCACACGCACGCCGGGCAACCTCCTCGCACCCCGTCACATCTCCACAGCCGACGCACAGTTGGTCACTCGTTGCTCACTGAGCGCTGCGGATTCGCAAAGTATCGCCATGAAGTGTTGGAAAAGCGACTATTCAGGCTTTACATGGACATGACTCATCCGTAAGGGTTTCGTCCGGGGGCCCGACCAGCCCCCATGGCGCGCAACCGCGCCATGACCCAGGGCGGTTGGTGATCCCGGCCGCCTTCGCACGAAGGAACCCTCAATAGTGCGTAGACCCCATATACGCAGCCTGGCCGTCGCCGTCGCGGTGACGACGGCCGCCACGGGGCTCGCGGGCACGGCCATCGCCGACCCGTCCACGGGGCAGCCGGGGAAGTCCCCGGCCGTCACCGCCACGTCCGTCGTCGATGCGGCCCGCGCCGCCGCGTTCGCCCACACCTCGGCCACCGGGGTCGCCCCGGGCGACGAACTCCGGGCCCAGGATGTGCTGATCGACCCGGAGGGCGCCCGGCACGTCCGGTTCGTCCGGGCCCATCGCGGCATGCCGGTCCTCGGCGGCGATCTCGTCGTCCACCTCACCGAGCAGCTGGCCTACACGGGCGTCACCCGCGCGGCCGACCATGCTGTCCAGCCCAGGGCCGCGCGCGCCCGGCTGACGGCCCAGCAGGCCCAGGAGCGTGCCGCCGCAGTCGCCAAGGGGGACGCCGGCCCGGCGGAACTCGTCCTCGACGCCCGTGACGGTGCCTCGGCCCTCGCCTACCAGGTGCGGGTCACCGGCAGTGCCACCGCCGAGGCGGGCGGCTCCCGCACGGTCGTCGTCGACGCCGTCACCGGCAAGGTGCGCAGCAACACGCCGGACAGCGACGAGTTCCTCTCGCCCCAGCTCATCGCCACCCTGCGCGAACGCGGCGAGAAGCTGGACCCGGCCACCGGCACCGCCCCGCAGACCGACGCCCTCGCGGCGACCGCCTCGGGCACCGGCAACTCCCTCTTCGCCGGCAAGGTCACGCTGACCACCACCAAGACGGCCGGCCGCAGCTACCTCCTCAAGGACCCCAACCGCTGGGGGACCGAGACCCGGGACGCGCAGGGCCGGGAACTGGAGAACTTCGCCCGCGGCAAGAAGTTCACCAGCACCACCAACAAGTGGGGCAACGGCACCGTCTCCAACCGTGCCAGCGCCGCCGTCGACGCCCAGTACGGCATCACCAAGACCCTGGACTTCTACAAGAAGACCTTCGGCCGCAAGGGCATCGCCAACAACTCCAAGGGCGCCAAGGCGATGGTCCACTTCGGCAACAAGGTGGCCAACGCGTTCTGGGACCCGGCCTGCGGCTGCATGCTGTACGGCGACGGTGACGGCGACATGTTCAAGAAGCCGCTCGTCGTCCTCGACGTCACCGGCCACGAGCTCACCCACGGAGTCGTGGACGCCACCGCCCGTCTGGAGCCCACCCGCGTGGACGCGGACGGCAACCAGTACGGCGAGGCGGGCTCCCTCAACGAGTCGCTGGCCGACATCTTCGGCTCCAACGTCGAGTTCAGCGCCAACAACCCGAAGAACCCGCCGAACTACCTGCTCGGCGAGAAGCTCGGCCTGGACCAGAAGTTCCTGCGCCGCCTCGACAAGCCCTCGCTCGACGTGCTCGAAGGCGCCATCGACTACTGGTCACCGGCCGTCTACGACGCCGAGGTCCACGCCGGCTCCGGCGTCTCGTCGCACGCGTACTACCTGCTCGCCGAGGGCAGCGGCCGCAAGAAGATCGGCAGCGTCACCTACGACTCGCCGACCGTCGACGGCCTGCCCGCGAAGGGCATCGGACGTACCAAGGCCACGGCGGTCTACTACCGCGCCCTGACCCGCTACATGGTCTCCACCACCGACTTCCACGACGCCCGCACGGCGACCCTGAAGGCGGCGAAGGACCTCTACGGGGCGGGCAGCACCGAGTACAAGGCGGTGAACCGGTCCTGGGCCGCCGTCAACGTGACCGCGGCCAACACCCCGGCCGCCCGGCACTGACGGCACGGCACACCGCACTGTCAGACCCACTGTCTCTCCACCTCGTCGGACACACCGAACCCGGCGTCGCAGGAGGGGCAGTGGGCCCTGCCGAAGACATACGTCAGGGCGAGCGCGACCTCGTCCCGGCCCGCGTCCACCGCCTCCCGGTACAGACGTGCGGCGATCCCCTCGAACCGCTCCGGGGCCGCGGGCACGAGCCGCGCCCGGCCCTCCTCGTCCTCCGCGCCCGGGCCGGTCACGTAGTCGCCCGCCACGGAGAAGTGGCCGTACGAACCGAAGGCGACGAAGAGTCCGTCCTCGCACGCGGGGCACTCCAGCTCGTACTCCTCGTTGAGCACCCCCTCCAGCGCCGAGGCCCACACTCCGGCGTCCTCCAGGGCCAGGACGGCCATCTGGAGATAGACGAAGTCGCCCGTCTCCAGATCCCCGGCGGCGAACAGTCCGCGTGCGACGCCGAGCAGTTCCTCGATCTCGCGGGCACAGCGCTCGCGGCGGGCGGAGTCCGGGTCCGTCGTGATCAGCCCGGCCATCAGCACCGCCTGGAGCGGCTCGCCGGGCGCCCGGCCCAGCGCGATGTCCGCGAGGACCGGCATCGCCGCCCAGCTCGCCTCGTACACCGAGCCCTGATGGCACAGCGCGGACCACAGGTCGTTCCACACCTTGCCGTCGTCCGGGCCGCCGAGCTGCGCGAAGAGTCCCGGGATGTCGTCCGCGCTGCCGTAGGCGTGGGTCAGCTCGGCCCAATTGATCGTCGTCATGGGGCGATTGTGCCGCCCGGCACTGACAGCCCGGTCACAGACGAATCCTGCTTCTTTTATTGACGACGGAAAAGAACCCCTCTAGGTTCCCGGCCATGCGCCCGATCTCCCGCGCCGAGACCTTCCCCGTGAACACCCCCGCCGCCTCGCAGGTGTTCACCACCGTCCTGTCCCAAGGCCCGCTCGCCCGGCTGGAGGTGGCCCGTCGGGTGGGTCTGTCCGCGGCCGCCGTCACCAAGGCGGTCCGTCCCCTCATCGAGGCCGGCTACCTGGTGGAGGGCGCGGACGACGAGGCCCGCCCCGCACTCGGACGGCCCGCGAGCCTGGTGCGGGTCGACGGCGGGCGTGCCCTGTTCATCGGCGTCAAGGTGACCGGCGACGAGATCATCGGCGTCCTCACCGACCTGTGCTGCCGCATCCGCGTCGCCCGCCATGTGCCGCTGCCCGACCGTGCGGCCAAGGCGGTGCTGGCGTCCATCGCGGACCTGGTCCAGGACCTGCTGACCGAGGCGGACGGCGTCCCGGTACTGGGCCTCGGCGTCGCCGTCTCCGGAGACGTGGACCGGGCCGAGGGCACCGTCCGCTACTCGCCGTTCCTCGACTGGCGCGACGTACCCCTCGCCGAACTCGCCGCCCTGACCACCGGGTTGCCGGTCACCGTCGACAACGACGTGCGCGCCCTGACCGTCGCCGAGCAGTGGTTCGGCGCCGGCGCGGGCCTTTCCGACTTCGCCGTGGTGACCGTCGGCGCGGGCATCGGCTGCGGCCTCGTCGTGCACGGCCGGGTGGTCGCCGGGGCCCACGGCGTGGCCGGTGAGATCGGCCATGTGACCGTCGATCCGAACGGCCCGCTGTGCCACTGCGGCAACCGCGGTTGCGTGGAGGCGATCGCGGGAGAGGCCGCGATCGTCCGCCGGATCCGGGAGATCACCGGCGTCGAACTCGCCGACGCGGCCGAGGCGTTGACCCTGGCCCGCCGAGGCGTCGCCGGAGCCCGCGAGGTGTACGCGCGGGCCGGCGAGGCGATCGGCCGCGGCATCGCCACCGTCGCCAACCTCCTCGGCCCCGAACGCGTGATCATCTCCGGCGAGGGGCTCGCCGCCTACGACCTGTTCGCCGAACAGATCCGCGACGCGTTCGTCGCGGCCGCCTTCGGCTCCGCCGCACAGTGCGACGTCCGGACCCGCCCGCTGCCCTTCGAGGAGTGGGCCCGCGGGGCCGCCGCCACCGCGATCCAGTCATTCGTCCGAGCCGACATATAACTCCCACGACCCAGGAGGTACGGCCCATGCGGTCATCCTCGTACTCCGTCATGCCCGCACGCACCCTCAGAGCCCTCGTGGTCCTGGCCCTCGCCGCCGGTGCCGTCACCGTCGCACCGACGGCCGGCGCCGAGACCGCCGCTCCGGCCCTCGCCGCCAAGCCCTACATGGGCTGGTCCAGCTGGAGCATGCAGTCGTCCAAGTACCCCGGTCTCAACCCGGACGGCGACTACAGCTACCTCACCGAGGCCAACGTCCTCAAGCAGAGCGACGCGATGGCCGCCAAGCTCAAGAAGTTCGGCTACGAGTACGTCAACATCGACGCCGGCTGGTGGATGGACAAGACCTGGAAATCCGGGTTCGACCAGTACGGGCGCCAGAAGGCCGACCCGGTCCGCTTCCCCAGCGGTATGAAGGCCGTCGCCGACCGCATCCACGCCAAGGGCCTCAAGGCCGGTATCTACCTGCCGGCCGGCCTGGAGAAGGGGGCCTACGGCGAGGGAAGGACGCCGGTCTGGAACGCCGGCGGCTGCACCACCGCCGACATCGTCCACGGCGACCTGCGCACCACCAACGGCTGGGACAGCTCCTACAAACTCGACTTCTCCCGCCCCTGCACCGCGAAGTACATCGACTCCCAGGCCCGGTTGATCGCCGACTGGGGCTACGACTTCCTCAAACTCGACGGCGTGGGCCCCGGCTCCGGCAAGAGCGGCGACCAGTACGACAACGTTGCCGACGTGGCCGCGTGGCACAAGGCGATCGCCGCCACCGGCCGCCCGATCCACCTCGAACTCTCCTGGTCCCTCGACATCGGCCACGCCGAGGACTGGAAGAAGTACTCCCAGGGCTGGCGCCTCGACACCGACGTCGAGTGCTATTGCAACACCCTCGTCAGCTGGGAGAACTCCGTCGACGACCGCTGGGACGACACCCCCGCCTGGACCCGGCACGCCGGTCCTGGCGGCTGGAACGACCTCGACTCCCTCGACGTCGGCAACGGCGAGATGGACGGTCTCACCAAGGCGGAACGGCAGAGCTACGCCACCCTGTGGGCCATCGCCAAGTCGCCCCTCTACACCGGCGACGACCTCACCCGCCTCGACTCCTACGGCCTGTCCCTGCTGACCAACCGCGAGGTCATCGCCCTCAACCAGGGCGCCGCCCCGCCCGCGCACCCGGTCACTCCGTCCGACCCCCAGCAGGTGTGGGCCGCGAAGAACCCCGACGGCACCTACACCGTCGCCCTGTTCAACCTCGCCGACGCCCCCGCCGCCGTGACGGCCGACTGGACGACCCTCGGTCTCACCGGAAAGGCGACGGTCCGGGACCTCTGGAACCACGAGAACCTCGGCACCTACAAGAACAGGATCACCCAGGCCCTGCCGGCCCACGGCTCCCGCCTGTTCACCGTCACCCCGCGCGGAGACCAGCTCACCTGGACGGGCATCGAGGCCGAGTCCGCCACGAACACCCTCGGCGGCAACGCCTCCGTCGCCGACTGCTCCGCCTGCTCCGACGGAAAGAAGGTCGGCAACTTGTACCTCGGTGGCAAGCTCACCTTCAACGACGTCGTCGTCGCCCGGGCGGGCACCTACCAGATCAAGGTCTCGTACATCAGCGGCGACGCCCGCTCGGTGGACGTCTCGGCGAACGGCGGCGGCGCCACCCGCCACAAGCTCCCCGCCACCGGCGACTGGGGGACTGTGTCCAGCGTGTACGTGCCCGTGACGCTCAAGGCCGGCGCCAACACGATCACGTTCGACAGCGGTACCGGCTACGCACCGGACATCGACCGGATCGACATCCCGAAGTCCTGACCGAGCCTCCAGGAGCCGCCATGACCCCCGCCCCCTCCAGACGCGGCGTCCTCGCGCTGACCGCCGCGCTCGCCGCCCTGCCTCCGTTCACGGCGACCGCGGCACCGCGGAGACCCGCCGACTCGCCCGCCCTCGACGCCGACGCCCGCCACCGGCTCCGGTGGCAGGCCCCCGCCGACGAGCACTCGATGATCGAACAGGGTCTGCCCATCGGCAACGGCCGTCTCGGCGCCCTCGCGAGCAACGACCCCGGCCGCGAACTCCTTCTCGTCACCGACGCCACGATGTGGACCGGCGGCCTCAACGACACGCTCGACGCGGACGGCCAATTCCCGTACGGCCGGGAGGACTTCGGCTCCTTCACCCTGCTCGCCCGGCTCGCCGTCGACATCCCCGACCACGACCTGTCCGCCGTCTCCGGCTACCGCCGCACCCTCGACCTCGCCCGAGGCGTGATCACCACGTCGTACGTCCGCTCCGGAGTGACGTACCGGCGGCAGATCTTCGCCAGCCGGCCCGACGACGTGATCGTCCTGCACTTCTCCCAGAGCGGAGGCGGCCGGTACTCCGGCGCGGTGGCGCTGGAGGGGACGCACAGCGAGGGGAGCTCGGTGTCCTTCGGGGCCGCCTTCGCCAACGGCCTGCGCTACGGTGCCGCCGTGACGGCGTACGGCACCGGTGGCACGGTCACCGTCGGCGGCTCGGGCATCTCCTTCGCCCGCTGCAAGGACCTCACCGTGGTGCTCAGCGGTGGCACCAACTACGCACCCGACGCCGCCACCCACTACCGGGACCCGTCCCTCCACCCCGAGCAGCTGGCCCGCACCAAGGTCCGGGCCGCCACCCGCCATACGGCGGACACCCTGCTGCGCACCCATGTCGCCGACCACCGTGCCCTGTTCGGGCAGCTCGACGTCGCCCTCGGCACATCATCCGAGGAGCAGCGCTCCCTCGACACCTGGGAACGGATCAGGGCGCGCGCCCGGGACGGCGTGCCCGATCCCGAACTGGAGGCCCAGTACCTGCAGTTCGGCCGGTATCTGATGATCGCTGGCTCACGCGCCGGCCTGCCCCTCAACCTCCAGGGGCTGTGGCTCGACGGCAACGACCCGGACTGGATGGGCGACTACCACACCGACATCAACCTCCAGATGAACTACTGGATGGCCGACCGGGCCGGACTGTCCGAGTGCTTCGACGCGTTCACCGACTACTGCGTCGACCAACTCCCGTCCTGGACCGAACTGACCCGGACCCGCTTCAACGACCCGCGCAACCGCTACCGCAACTCGACCGGAAAGATCGCCGGCTGGACCGTCGCCATCTCCACCAACATCCATGGCGGGATGGGCTGGTGGTGGCATCCGGCAGGCAACGCCTGGCTGTGCAACTCCCTCTGGGAGCACTACGAGTTCACCGCGCGCCGCTCCCATCTGGAGAAGATCTACCCGCTGCTCAAGGGCGCCTGCGAGTTCTGGGAGGCCCGACTGCTCACCATCACCCTCCCGGGCACCTCCGAGGAGGTGCTCGTCGCGGACAGCGACTGGTCGCCCGAGCACGGGCCGCTCGACGCCAAGGGCATCACCTACGCCCAGGAACTCGTCCGGACGCTCTTCGGCAACTACTGCGTCGCGGCCGCGGAGTTGAAGAAGGACACCGGCTTCGCCGACAGGGTCGCCGGCCTCCGTGAACGGCTGTATCTGCCGCAGGTCAGCCCGACCACGGGCTGGCTGGAGGAGTGGATGTCCCCCGACAACCTCGGCGAGACCACCCACCGGCACCTGTCCCCGCTCGTCGGCCTCTTCCCCGGCGACCGCATCCGACCCGACGGCTCCACTCCCGCCGCCCTCGTGGAAGGCGCCACCGCCCTGCTCACCGCGCGCGGAATGGAGAGCTTCGGCTGGGCGAACGCCTGGCGGAGCCTGTGCTGGGCCCGGCTCAAGAACGCGGACAACGCCTACCAACTGGTCGTCACCAACCTGCGTCCCTCGACCGACGGCAGCAACGGCACCGCCTTCAACCTCTTCGACATCTACGAGGTGGAACAGGGCCGGGGCATCTTCCAGATCGACGGCAACTTCGGCACCCCGGCCGCGATGATCGAGATGCTGCTGTACTCGCGCCCGGGCCACCTCGAACTCCTCCCGGCCCTCCCGGACGCGTGGGCCGCCTCCGGCTCCCTCACCGGGGCCGGTGCGCGCGGCGGTTTCGTCGTCGATCTACGGTGGAGGGATGGGAAACCGACCGAGGCACGCATCCGCAGCATCGGCGGCCGCACCACGACGGTCGCGTACGCCGGGACCTCCCGGACCGTGGCACTGAAGCCCGGTGCGTCCGTGACGCTCAAGGACCTCGACCGATGACGGGCCGCCCCGCCCGGGCCGGGCGGCTGCTGGTCGTCACGCTCATGGCAGCCGTCCTTCAGGCCGCACCGGCGCGAGCCGCCGCCCAGAGCCCGCCCGACGGCGTCGTCACCTGGGGCGCGAGCGCCGACCGCATCGGTGAGGCGGTCGCCGACCGCGGCTACCGCATGGTCGTGCACACCAGCGTCGCCGGCCGGGACCCGCGCATCCGGCTCTCCAACGCCTTCGGCGACCGACCGGTGACCTTCGACAGCGTCTACGCCGGCATCCGGAAGGAGGGCCCCGAACTCGTCCGCCGCACCAACCGCCGGCTCACCTTCGACGGTTCGACGTCCGTCACCGTCCCGCCCGGCGCCACGGCGTACAGCGACCCGCTACCAGGCAGCCTGCCCGCCGGTAGCGACCTGGTCGTCAGCGTCCACACGCCGGACGCGGCGGGCCCGCTCACCGGCCACTGGATGGCCATGCAGACGTCGTACGCCACCCAGGGCGACCACACCGCCGACGAGGGCGGCGCGCACTGGACCGAGACCATCGGGTCCTGGTTCTACCTGGACGCGGTGTCGGTGCGCGCCGACGCCGGTGCCGTGGTCGCGCTCGGTGACTCCATCACCGACGGCTGGCAGTCCACGACCGATGCCAACCGCCGCTGGCCCGACTACCTGGCCCGCCGGCTCCAGAAGTCGCGGAACGTGGTCAAGGGCGTGGCCGACGAGGGGATCTCCGGCAACATGGTGCTGGCGGACGGCGCCGGGCAGAGCGCCCTGAACCGGCTGGACCGGGACGTGCTCTCCCAGCCCGGCGTACGGACCGTGTTCCTCTTCGAGGGCGTCAACGACATCAAGGCCCACACCGGCGTCACCGCCCAGGACCTGATCGACGGCTACCGGGAGATCATCGACCGGGCGCACGCGGCCGGCACGTGCGTGGTCGGCGCCACCGTCGCGCCCTTCAAGGGCTGGTCGGAGTGGAACCCGGCCGCCGAGGCCGTACGCCAGGAGGTCAACGCGTTCATCAGGAACAGCGGCGAGTTCGACGCGGTCACCGACTTCGACCGGATCCTGCGCAGCCCCTACGACCAGGAGCGGATGCTCCCCGCCCTGGACGGCGGGGACCACATCCACCCCAACGACAAGGGGATGCAGGCCATGGCGGACGCCGTCGACCTGCGGAGCCTCGACTGCCCGGACCGTTGATCACTCCGGGGCGATCAGGCCTTCCCGATAGGCGACGGCCACCGCCTCGGTACGGCTCGCGGCGCCCAGCTTGGCCAGGATGTTGGAGACGTGCACACTCGCCGTCTTGCCGCTGATGAACAACTCCTCGCCGATCTGCCGGTTGCTGCGGCCCAGAGCGAGGAGGCGCAGCACGTCCTGCTCGCGGGCGGTCAGGGGCGAGGGACCGTCCGGGTTCTTCGGTGCCGCCGACAGCCGGCCCCGGCGTATCAGCGTGTCCGCCTCCTCCAGCAGGAGGGTGGCCCCGAGCCGTACGGCCGTCTCCCGCGCCGCACCGGCCTCGACGGCCGCCTCCTCACGGCGCTCGGCCACCAACAGCGCTTCGGCGTACCGGAGTTGGCAGCGGGCGTGCTCGTAGGTGTCGCCGAAGTCGAACGCGGCGACGGCCTTCTCCCAGGCCGCCGCGTCCGGCCCGGACACCGCCCGCACCCATTCCGCCTCGGCACGCGCCAGCCACGCCTGGCCCTCCGGCCCCTGCGGAGTGCCGTCCTCGCCGCGCACGGCCGTGTGGCGGGCCAGCTCCACCAGTTCGTCCGCCGTGGCCGCCCAGCGTCCGGCGCCTGCCTCGTCGCCGGTCAGCCGCAGCCCGGCAGTCGTGTCGGCGACCGCGGACAGCGCGAGGGCGGCGAGCCGGACCGCGACGTCCGGACGGGCGCCCGCGTCGTCCGTGAGGGCCTTGACCGACGAGCGCAGCTGCTCCACCGCGGCCTCGGCGTCCCCGCGCAGCGCCGCCGCTTCGGTCAGTGCGATGCTCGCGACGAGCGTGGCCATCCAGTCGAAGTGGCCCTGGAGCAGGGCGCGTGCCCGGTCGACGATAGAGCGCGGGCCCGGCTGCGTACCCGTCGATCGCGGGCAGCATCCGGGAGCCGTTCGCCGCCCGCAGGGCCTCGTCCCAGCGGCCCAGCGTGTAGAGCACCAGGAGCTGGAGATGGCGCATGGCCTGGGGATACAGCGAGGACAGCAGCCCGGCACGACGAGCCCGGTCGAGGCCCTCGGCCAGCCAGGGGAGAGACTCCTCCAGGTCGCCGGACTCGTAGCTGCCGATGGCGAGATTGAACAGCGCGCGCAGCTCCACGGACGCGTTGCCGGCATCGTGCGCCAACTCCCGCGCCCGGCTGATGATTTCGCGCCCCTCCGGGGTGCGCCGGCCTTTGCCTTCCAGGGAGGCGAGCGAGATGAGCAGATCGGCCCGGGCGTCCGCCGCCCCCAGTTGCTCGGCGACGCGCAGGGCCTCGCGTGCGACCCGCAACGCGATCTCGTTCTCGCCGACATGGCGGGCGGCCATGACATGGGTTGCCGCCGCCCACACCCAGGTCCGCGACGGGGGATCGGCCGGGATGAGGGCGAGCGCCTCGCTGCTGTACGCGAACGCCGAGGTCAGGTTGTCGACGCTGATCAGGTTCCCGGCGAGGGTGTAGCGGACCCGGGCGGCGAGTTCGGAGTCGGCGTCCTGGTCGATGCCCGCGAGGGCGGCCCGGGTGAGGGAGACCGCGCGGTGCGACTCCCCGGCGTGCGCGGCCGCGGCGGATGCCCGCAGCGTGAGCGTGATCCGGTCCTCGGAAGGGCGTACGGACGCCTCCACCGCCGACCACAGATCGAGGGCCGCCTCCAGATGCCGCAGCTCCTCGGCCGGCGCCCCGACCCGCTGGGCGTGATCGGCCGCCTCCAGCGACGCGGTCAGGGCCTCGGCCAGGTCATGACTCTCGCGGTAGTGGTGGGCCCGCTCCGCCGCGGACTCGGCCCGCTGGCCCTGCCCGGACAGCAACCGGGCGAACGCGCCGTGCAGCCGGGCCCGTTCACCCGGGAGCAGATCGGCGTAGACGGCCTCCCGGGCCAGTGCGTGCCGGAAGGAGTACGTGTCTCCGTCCCCGGGCACCAGGAGTTGTCGCCCCACGGCCTCCCGCAGCGCCGCCTCCAGCTCGTCCTCGGGAAGCCGGACGGCGTCCCGCAGCAGTGTGTGCTCGACACGGCGCCCGGCGACGGCGGCGGTACGCAGCACCTGCTGGGCGGTCTCCGAGAGCTGCTCGAAGCGGATGAGCAGAACGTCGGCCAGCCCGCTGGGCACCCCGCCCATCTCGGTGTCCGTGGCCGCGACCAGTTCCTCGGCGTAGAAGGCGTTGCCCTCGGCCCGCGCCACGATGCCCCGGACCGTGGCGTCCGGCAACGGCCGGTCCTGCAGCGCCTGCACGAGCCGTGTCACCTCGGCGTCGCCCAGCGGCCGCAGTTCCAGCCGCTCCACAGCGGGCAGCCGTACGAGCTCGGCGAGCAACGGCCGCAGCGGATGACGCCGATGCAGATCGTCGGCCCGGTACGACGCGAGGACCGCCAGCCGATGGGTGGGCGCTCCGCCCGCCGACCGTTGCAGGATGCCCCGGCTGAGCAGGAACCTCAGCAGGTCCCGCGAGGACTGGTCGGCCCAGTGGAGATCCTCCAGCACGAGCAACAGCGGTGCGACATCGGCCAGATCGGCCAGCAGCCCCGCCATGCCCTCGAACAGCTGCAACCGTCCGCCGTCGCCCTCGCCCCCCAGCAGCCGCCCGGCCACCGGATGCCCCGAGAGTACGGGAGCGTACCGCTCGTCGGAGGCGAGGATCCCCAGGATCTCGGTGAACGGCAGATAGGGCAGTCCGACGTCACCGAGGTCCACACAGTGCCCGGTGAGCACCGTCATCCCGGCACGGGCGGCCCGCTCGGAGGCTTCGCCGAGGAGCCGTGTCTTGCCGACTCCGGCGTCCCCGGCGATCAGTACGGCACGCGCTTCACCACCGCGGGCACGCGACAGCACACCGTCGAGCCGGGCGAGTTCGTCGGCACGGCCGATGAGCGGAGAGGAAAAGGAGGTCGGAGGCACGCATACATCCTGTCACCAAAGCACAGAAGCCCCCGAGCCGATCAGGCACGCAAGGTCTTCGCCCAGTCCGCCGGAACCCGTCCCTGCGGACCCGGCGCGGGCTGATCCGCCGGATGACTGTCCGGTGCCGCGAGCGAGGGACCGGACTCGAACATCTCCTTGGTCGAGAAGTTCCAGTACCACTCCTCACCCGGCTCGAAGCTCTGCACCAACGGATGCCCGGTCTCCTGGAAATGTGCCGTGGCGTGCCTGGCGGGCGAGGAGTCGCAGCACCCCACGTGCCCGCACTGCGCACACCGCCGCAGATGGAACCACCACCCGCCCGCGGCATCGCACTCGACGCACCCGTTCCCGCTCGCCGGCACGTCGACGTCGAGTCCCTGGATCTCGGTCATTCCAACTCCTCGCTCGTGTCACTGTCCGCGGCGGTGAGCGGAAGCAGCACCTGGAACCGCGTGTCGCCCGGCCGGGACTCCACCTGAAGCGTCCCGTGATGCTTGTTCACCACGATCCGCCACGAGATGTCGAGACCGAGCCCCGTCCCCTCGCCCACCGGCTTCGTGGTGAAGAACGGATCGAAGATCCGGCTGCGGATCTCCTTCGGCACCCCCGGCCCCGTGTCCCGGAACTCCACCAGCAGCCGCTCATGATCGAGCGCCGTCCGCACGGTCAAGGTGCCTTCCCCGCCCGCACTGTTGATCGCGGCGACCGCGTTGTCGATCACATTGGTCCACACCTGGTTGAGTTCCGCCGGGTAC
Source organism: Streptomyces sp. WM6386 (assembly GCF_000972385.1). Classification (GTDB taxonomy): domain Bacteria; phylum Actinomycetota; class Actinomycetes; order Streptomycetales; family Streptomycetaceae; genus Streptomyces. Next base: position 1,817 of record NZ_JXTE01000120.1, on the reverse strand, counting down.
GCGGGGATCTTCGGGAGCGTCCGGTCGTACTCCTTGACGACCTTGATCCGCTGTCCGATCTTGCCGGACAGCATCAGCAGGGTGCTGTCCAGGAGTTCGTGCACATCGGCGTTCTGGAACGGCGCCCGGTCGAGCTGCGAGTACTGCTTGGCGGCGTCGACGAGGTGGGAGATGCGGTTGGTGGAGTCGTTGATCTCGTCCATCAACAGCTCGGTCTCGACGGTGTAGTTGAGCCAGCCGATCGCGTTGGGCAGGAGTTGCTCGTCCACGGCCGCGGCGACCTGGTCCAGCCAGTCCACGTCGAGACCGGCCTGTACGAAGGTGGGGGCGAGCCGCCAGCCGTTCTGGATGCCGTGGTCGTCCAGCCAGTCGGTGACCGTGTCCTCGCGGTCCGAGGCCTCCAGCGGGCTCAACGTCGGTGCCTTGGCGACGCGTTCGGCCGTGCGGTCCTGGATGTCGATGAGGTTCGCCATGACCTCGGGGGCGTAGTTGCCCTGGGCGATGACGGCGAGCTTGTGCCGCATCTTGCCCACGCGCTCGCGCAGGGTCGCGGTGGCCCGTACGGCGGCGGCCGCCGGGTTGTTGAGCTCGTGGGTGAGACCGGCGGACAACGAGCCGAGCGCCAGCAGCCGTTCCCGCTGGCCGATGGCCCGCTGGGTGCTCTTCGATCCGAAGAAGAGCCCCTCCAACAGGTGGACCGCCAGCGGGTACCACTCCTGCATGAAGTCCGAGAACTTCAGACTCGGCAGTACGAAGAACCGCGTGGGCTCGGTGACCCGCATGGAGTTGTTGTAGACCTGCGGTACCCGGTCGCCCAGATACGCCTGCATCGACCCCGCGTAGACGCCCTGTTGGGAGGTGCGGGTGACCTCGACGTCGTCGCCGCCGACCCGGCGCGAGAGCACGACCGTGCCCTCGATCATCACGTAGAAGCAGGTGGCGGGCTCGCCCTCGGTGTAGACGGGGCCGGGTTCGAACCTCTCCACTCGCCCCGCGCTGCACAACTGCCCCAACTGCTCCGGGGGCAGCTTCTCGAACAGGAACAGCGACCCGATCTCCTCGGGGCTGCACGGAATCAACTGCCCGCTCATGACTGCTCCAGATACCGGTGGACGAGCATCACGGCCATGGCTCCCTCTCCGACGGCGGACGCGACCCGCTTGGCGGACTCGGCGCGCGCGTCGCCCGCCACGAACACGCCGGGGACGTTGGTCTCCAGGTGGTACGGCGGCCGGTCCAGCTCCCAGTCCGCCGGCGGCCGCCCGTCGGCGGTGAGGTCGGGCCCGGCCAGGATGAACCCGTGGTCGTCGCGCAGTACCGTGCCGTCCAGCCAGCCGGTCAGCGGGGCCGCGCCGATGAACACGAACATCCACTGCGTGTCGACGAGTTCGGTCTCCCCGGTGTCCACATCGCGCAGGGTGAGCTGCTCCAGATGGTCGGAGCCATGGGCGGACTCGACGACGGTCCGCGCCCGTACCGAGATGTTGGGAGCCTCGCCGATCTGCTGGATCAGGTAGTGCGACATCGACGCCGACAGGTCGGGGCCGCGCACCAGCAGAGTCACCGACTTGGCGCCCCGGGACAGGTACATCGCCGCCTGTCCCGCGGAGTTGGCGCCGCCCACGATGTAGATGTCCTGCCCCTGGCAGGAGGACGCCTCGGTCAGCGCCGAGCCGTAGTACACCCCGCATCCGGTCAGGTCGGTGCAGCCCGGCGCCTCCAGCTGCCGGTACGACACACCGGTCGCCAGGATCACGCTGTGCGCGGCGACCGCGGAGCCGTCCGAGAACCGCACGGTCCGGGCCGCCCCGTTCACC
>NZ_JXTE01000012.1 GCF_000972385.1 Streptomyces sp. WM6386 | reverse complement strand
CTCGAGCGACGTCGCGTTCACGCCTCGCTCCAGGACGAGCTCTGCGGCGGCTTCCACGATCCGGGCGCGGGTGGCCAGCCCCTTGCGAGTGAGGCCCTCAGGAGTGCTCATGCGCCCAGTCTACTAGTTCTGGACAGGTGCGTCTGTTACTTTGGATGAAGTCGTCCAAAAAACTGGATGGGCAAGTACATACCGCTGCCGTTTACAGGAGTTCTCCATGGCACTTCAGGATCAATCGGCCCCCGTGGTCGAGCGGGATCTGTTCATCGACAACGAGTGGCGTCCGAGCTCGGACGGTCGCTCGCAGTCGCTGGTCAATCCGGCGACGGAAGAGGAGTTCGGCAGGGTCGCACTGGCGTCGAGTGCCGACGTGGATGCCGCGGTGCAGGCCGCGCGGACCGCGTTCGACGAGGGGCCCTGGCCCCGGCTGTCCGTGAAGGAGCGGGCCGACCACCTGCTCGCGCTCGCCGACGAGATCGAGCAGCACGCGGACGCCATCACCGAGGTGGTGACGGCCGAGACCGGGCTGGTCCTCGGTGCCGCCCGCGGCAACCCGCTGGCCTTCGCCGGTCTGCTGCGCTACTACGCGAGCCTCGCCGACTCGACCGAGCTCCAGGAGGTCCGCACCGGTCTGAGCGGCGTCACCGCGCGCATCGAGAAGCGGCCCGTCGGCGTGGTGGCCGCGATCGTGCCGTGGAACGCGCCGCTCGGTCTTGCCGCCTTCAAGCTTCCCCCGGCGCTCCTGGCCGGCTGCACGATCATCATGAAGCCGTCCGACTTCTCACCGCTGAGCGCCGGCTACGTCGCGGACGCCGCACTCAAGGTCGGCCTTCCGGCCGGTGTGATCAACGTCCTCACCGCCGGTCCCGAGCAGAGCCAGGAACTCGTCAGCCACCCGGGCGTGGACAAGGTGACGTTCACCGGATCGACAGGCGTGGGGCGCGCGATCGCCGCGGCCGCGGCACCCACCCTCAAGCAGGTCACGCTCGAACTCGGCGGCAAGTCCCCGGCGTTGATCCTGCCGGACGCGGACCTCGACCGGATCGTCTACACGCTGACGATCAACGTCTGCAACAACAATGGCGCGGTGTGCACGAACCCGAGCCGACTGATCGTTCCGGAGAGCCGCAAGGACGAGATCGTCGGGGCGCTGGCCGAAGCGTTCGCGCAGGTCAAGGTCGGCGATCCGACCGACCCGGACGCGACGGTCGGCCCGATGATCAACAAGGCGCACTACGACAAGGTCCTCGGGTTCTTCGAGACGGCCCGCCAGGAAGGCGCGACATTCGCCGTCGGCGGTGGCCGCGCGCCCGGGTTCGACAAGGGCTACTACGTCTCCCCGACCATCATCACCGACGTGACGCCCGATTCCCGTGTCGCACAGGAGGAGATCTTCGGCCCCGTGACCGCGGTGCTCACCTACCGCGACGAGGACGAGGCCGAGGCGATCCGGCTGGCCAACGACACCGAGTTCGGGCTCAACGCCGCCGTCTTCGGCAGTGACGAGCAGCACGCGCTCGAGGTCGCACGCCAGATCCGCAGCGGCACGGTCTCGATCAACAACGGCATCACCATCGATCTCGGGGTGCCGTTCGGCGGCGTCAAGCAGTCGGGCTACGGGCGTGAACTCGGCCCCGAGGGTCTCGACGCGTTCTACAACACGCACGCGATCTTCCTCGACGGCGAGCCGGTCGTGACGCTCTAGCGTCACGCGGACCGTCCAGGTCCGACGCCACGGAGACGGACCCCGGCCAACCGCTGGCCATGCGCACCGGTGGTTCACTCGAGGAAGGGGCGTTCACCTGGATCGCGCACATCTTCGCGCTTGCCGAGCAGCGGTGGCTCGGCAAGTGGCCGTCGCGGCGGAGGCGGCTGCAGGTCAGGGGTTTGCCAGCTCGGCGCGGATCTGGGGGAGCACTTTCGTGCCGAGCAGTTCGATACCGCGCAGGAAGTCTGGGGCATGCCGCCGACGTCCATCTGAAGGATCTGGCGGGTGTGGCCGAGCAGTCCGTGCAGGTGGAGGATGCGGTCGGCGATCTCGTCGGGGCTGCCGGCGAAGACCATGCCGCCGGGTTCAAGGGCCGCGGCGCGGTCGGCGCGTGAGGGGGCGGGGCGGCCCAGTTCGGCCATGCCCTCGGCTTGACAGACGGCATGAAGAATCAACGAATCGTCGTGATCACCGCGAGCCGCTGGACGAACATCGGGATTGTGCGTTCCGTGTCTCTCGTAGGACCGCTGCTGTGGAGAATCTGGGGCGTACGAGCGACGCTGGGGAGCGCGTGGGGAGAATCGACTGCGTAACCGCGCATGATCGCGAAAGGCCCAGAAGGATGGGTCTGGCCCGTACAACTCGCCTGCGACCAAGATCCGGACCCTATACGGGCCAAGATCTGCCAACTTCCCTTCGAACGCCACATTCACGCAGGCCAGAGCCCCGTCGACTATGTACCACCAGCAGACGAAGAATCTGCTGGGACAAACCTGCTTCACGGCGATCCCCGTCACCAGCACAGGGAAGCGGCTGTGGGGTTCCTCGGCGAACTACTCAGTGGCGGGCCATGGGGCCTGCACCACCAGGGCAGTTACTCACGGCGCCTCGCCCGACATGCACCCAAAGGCTGGAGATCAACGCTGCGTAGTCAGCACCAAGTCAGCACGGGAGGGGTGAAGACGGGTGATGACGTGGGCTTACAGTCAGCACAAATCCAGCACCGGAGCCAGCACCGCACCATCAAATCATCCCGAATCTCGCATCTCTGACACCAGCGACTCCGCCTCCCGCTAGGCCCCGGTTCGAGTTTCGGCCGACAGACGTAGCGGCCAAGCTCACACCCTGGCCCAGAAGTATGTTGTCCCACCACATGTCCGCCTGACCTGCGCGTTCCTACGGTGTGCGAACAAGTACCCGTCCCCACCGCACACGAGGAAGTGGCGCACATGGCCTCCGCAGCACCCGCTCCACCGTCGCCGAACAACCTGAAGCGCATAGTCGCCGCCAGCCTCATCGGCACGACCATCGAGTGGTACGACTTCTTTCTCTACGGATCCGCCGCGGCCCTCGTCTTCAACAAGCTGTTCTTCCCGGGCTCCGACCCGCTCGTCGGCACCCTGCTGTCGTTCCTGACGTACGCCGTCGGATTCGCCGCCCGTCCGATCGGTGCCCTCGTCTTCGGGCACTACGGCGACCGGCTGGGACGCAAGAAGCTGCTGGTGCTGAGCCTGCTGCTGATGGGCGGGGCGACCTTCGCGATCGGGCTGCTGCCCACGCACGCGACGATCGGCTCGGCCGCTCCCGTGCTGCTGACCGTGCTGCGCCTGGTCCAGGGCTTCGCGCTGGGCGGCGAGTGGGGCGGGGCCGTGCTGCTGGTGTCGGAGCACGGGGACGCCCGGCGGCGCGGGTTCTGGGCCTCCTGGCCGCAGACCGGCGCCCCCGCGGGGCAGTTGCTGGCCACCGGTGTGCTGTCCCTGCTCACCGCCGTCCTCTCCGACAGCGCCTTCACCAGCTGGGGCTGGCGGATCCCGTTCCTGCTCTCCGGCGTCCTCGTGATGGTCGGTTTGTGGATTCGTCTGTCTGTCGATGAATCGCCGGTCTTCAAGCAGGCCCTGGCCCACGCCCAGGCCCGCAAGGCCGAGCAGGGGGCGGCCGCGGAGAAGCTCCCGATCGTCTCCGTACTGCGCCACCACTGGCGCGACGTGCTCATCGCGATGGGCGCGCGCATGGCCGAGAACATCAGCTACTACGTGATCACCGCGTTCATCCTCGTCTACGCCACCACCACGGCCGACGTCTCCAAGCAGACCGCGTTGAACGCCGTACTGATCGCCTCCGCCGTGCACTTCGCGGTGATCCCGATGTGGGGTGCCCTGTCGGACCGGATCGGGCGGCGGCCGGTGTATCTACTGGGCGCGGCCGGGATCGGCCTGTGGATGTTCCCGTTCTTCTCCCTCATCGACACCGGCAGTTTCGGCAACCTGATCCTCGCCATCACCGTGGGTCTGGTGCTGCACGGGGCGATGTACGCGCCCCAGGCCGCCTTCTTCTCCGAGATGTTCGCGACCCGGATGCGGTACTCCGGCGCCTCCATCGGTGCCCAGTTCGCCTCGGTCGCCGCCGGAGCGCCCGCGCCGCTGATCGCCACCGCGCTCCTGGACGACTACGGCAGCTCCACCCCGATCGCCCTGTACGTCATCGCCGCGGCCGTCCTGACCCTCATCGCGGTGGGAGTGGCCAAGGAGACCCGCAACCGGGACCTCGCCGACGTCGACGCCCCCGCGGACGCGGAACCGGCGAAGGCCGCCACCGCGGACGCCCGCACCGTCTGATCTCCCCCGACCGGCCCCCGTGCGCTCGTGCGTGCGGGGGCCGGTGCCGTGCCGATGGGCACACTCAGTGCTGTGTCGGTGCGGACAACCGGTGCAGGCGCAGGGCGAGCTGGATCTCCAGGGCGCGAGCGGGGCTCTGCCAGTCGTCGCCGAGGAGGCGGCCGACGCGCTCCAGGCGTTGGGCGACCGTGTTCACGTGGACGTGCAGTTCGTCCTTGGTGCGGGCCGGGCTCATGCCACAGGCGAAGTACGCGTCGATGGTGCGCAGGAGATCGGTGCCGCGCCGTTCGTCGTAGGTGACGACCGGGCCGATGGTGCGCTCGACGAAGCCCGTGATGTCCCGGTCGCCTGCCAGGAGCAGACCGAGGAACCCGAAGTCCTCGGCGGCCGCCCCGTCGCCGGAACGGCCCAGGAGCCGCAGGGCGTCGAGGCAGCGGCGGCCCTCCTCGTAGGCGGCGGTCACGATGTCCGGACGGGTGGCCAGGTCCTCGACCGGGCCCGATGCGCCGACGGTGACGGCCTCGTGGACGGCCGTGCCGAGGTGGCGTGCCGTACGGCGGGCCAGGGCGGTCGCGGTGTCGCCGGGTCTCAGGGGCAGCAGCAGGACGGTGCCGCCGTCGCGGGCGGCCGCCAGCCCGTGCCGGGTCGCCGCGAGGTGGGAGGCGGCGGACCACAGACGTCTGCGGGCGTCCGCCTCCTGCTCGGCATCGGCCGCGGTGCCGTCGAGCCGGGCAGCGAGGACGACATGGGTGGCGTCGAGGTCGGCGTGCAGCCGGGAGGCTCGTTCGCGCAGCAGGCGCGGGTCGCGGTCGCGGGCGTCGAGGAGGTCGTCCAGGAGTTCGCCACGGACGCGCTGTTCGGCCTCGGCCGCCGAGCGTCTGGCGAGCAGCAGCAGCGAGGTGACCATCGCGGCGCGCTCCAGGGTGCGCTGGTCCACGGGGTCGAGTCCGGGGTGGCCGTGCAGCACGAGGGCGCCGAGCAGTTCGCCGCCGGCGGCGACGGCCGCGATCCAGTCGTCGCCGTGCCGTACGGCGTGGCCTTCGGCCCGGGAGGCTTCCAGTGCCTCGGCCGACGTGGCGGCGGCCTCGGTGAACTCGACCTTGCCGTCGAGGACTTCGGCGACCGCGGCTGCCACGTCGTGCACCCCGCCGCCGCGCAGCACGAGTTCGGCGAGGCGGTCGTGGACGTCGGAGGCGCGCTCGATGACGCCGCTGCGGTCGCGGATGATCTCGTTGGCCCGCTCCAGGTCGGCGAGGGCCGAGCGGGTCTCGGTGAGCAGGTTCGCGGTGTCGATGGCGGCGGCCGCCAGGGCGGCGAAGGAGCCGAGCAGGGCGATCTGCTCCCGCTCGAAGACCCGGGCGCGCCGGTCGGCGGCGAACAGCACCCCGATGACATGGTGCCCCAGCATCAGCGGCACGCCGAGGATGGCGACCAGGCCCTCGTCCCGTACGCCGCCGTCGATGGTGCGGGTGTGCTGGAAGCGCTCGTCCTTGAAGTAGTCGTCGGTGACGTAGGGCCGGGCCGTCTGGGCGACGAGGCCGCCGAGCCCCTCGCCCATGCCGAGCCGCAGCTGTTGGAAGCGGGCGGCGACCGAGCCCTCGGTCACGCGCATGTAGGTGTCGCCGCGGACCGGGTCGTTCAGGCTGAGGTAGGCGACGTCCGTGCCGAGCAGTGACCGGGCGCGCTGCACGATCGCCTGGAGCACGGCGTCCAGGTCGCGCAGTCCCGCCAGGTCGTGCGCTGTCTCGAAGAGCGCGGAGAGCTCGGCCTCGCGCCGGCGCCGTCCCTCCAGCTCCGAGCGCACGCGCAGCGCGACCAGCTTGGCCTGCTCCAGCGCGGCGATCCGCTCGGCCGGCCGGCCCTCGGCACGGGCGACCAGCACCGGCTGCTCGTAGGCGTCGGCGGACGCTCCCCTGGCCAGCAGCTCGAGGAAAGGTGCCTCGGCGCTGCCGGCGGGGCGCTCGGCGGACTGCACGTGATCGCGGGACATGCCATCAGGATTCCTCATCGCACCGTCACCTCGTCAGCCCTGTGGACAACCCCGCCGGGACGCGGCTCAGTGCGCTGTCCAGCCACCGTCCATCACCAGGGACGTGCCGGTCACGAAAGACGCCTGCGGGCCGCACAGATACGCCACGGCCTCGGCGACGTCCTCGGGCTCGATGAGCCGCTTGACCGCGCTGTCCTGGAGCAGGACCTCGGCAAGGACGCGCTCCTCGGGGATGCCGTGCGCCCGCGCCTGGTCGGCGAGCTGCCTCTCGACCAGGGGGGTGCGCACATAGGCGGGGTTCACACAGTTCGAGGTGACACCGTGGGGCGCGCCTTCCAGGGCGGCCGTCTTGGAAAGCCCTTCCAGGCCGTGTTTGGCGGCCACGTACGCCGACTTGAACGCCGAGGCCCGCAGCCCGTGGACCGAGGACACGTTGACGATCCGGCCCCACCCCTGCCCGTACATGTGGGGCAGGGCGCCGCGGATGAGCCGGAACGGCGCCTCCAGCATCACGGTGAGCACGGTGTGGAAGACGTCGGGCGGGAACTCCTCGATGGGGCGCACCAGCTGGAGCCCGGCGTTGTTGACCAGCACGTCGGTGCCGGCCGCGGCGAGCTCGGCGGCGTCCAGGTCGGTCAGGTCCAAAACGTGCGGTTCGATGGTGCCCGCCAGGTTCCGGACCCCGTCGGCGAGCTCCTCCAGTCCCCGCGCGTCCCGGTCGACCGCTCTCACCTTCGCCCCGGCGGCCGCGAGCCGCAGCGCACAGGCGCGGCCGATGCCACCGGCGGCGCCGGTGACGAGGGCGGTGCGGCCGCCGAGGTCGAGCGAGGAGGCGTGGGGGGCCGAAAGGGCGCTGGGCGGGGTCATGGCTCGACCCTAAGCAGCACCCCTCACTCACCCCATGTGGTCAGCGCCCATACTTCATTCGGAACTCATGGGCTCGAACCATGTGGGTTCATCGGACAGTGCTTGCTTGATCCGGAACAGCTGGCGTTCGCTCATCGAGGGCAGCGCGTCCACCTCGAACCAGCCGACCGCGAGGGACTCGTCGTCGTTCACCCGTGCCTCGCCGCCGACGGCCCGGCAGCGGAAGGTGATGTCCATGAACTGGCACTGGTCGCCGTTGGGGTAGACGACCTCTGTCCCCGACCGGACGAGGACGACTCGCTCGACGACGCAGTGCACGCCCGCCTCTTCGTGGACCTCCCGGACGGCAGCGGCCGCGGGCTGCTCCCCGGGGTCGGGGATGCCCGAGATCACCGTCCACTCGTGGTTGTCCGCGCGCTGTCCCAGCAGGACCCGCCCCTCGTCGTCGAAGACGACGGCGCTGACGCCGGGCAGCCACAACAGCTGGTGCCCGGCCGAGGCCCGGATCTCACGGATGAAGTCAGGAGTAGGCATACTCCGACCCTAACCGGCAGCTCCCGCCCGCCTGTTGCGCAGACCCGAACCGATCGCCCAGCCCAGTCCACCGGCCGCGACCAGCACCAGCAGCATCTCCGGCAGGATCCCGAGCTTCGTGGCCGGTGTCTCGGAGGAGCGCAGCGGCACCTTCTGGACTAGGGAGTCGGCGACGAACATGCCGGTCTTCTGGGTGATCCTCCCGTCCGGCATGATGATCGCGCTGACGCCGCTGGTCACCGGCACCGTGACGGTCCGGCTGTGCTCCACGGCACGGACCCGGGACATGGCGAGCTGCTGGTAGGTCATCTCGCTGCGGTCGAAGGTCGCGTTGTTGCTCGGCACGGAGATCAGCTGGGCGCCGTCGGTGACCTCGGAGCGCACGGCCCAGTCGAAGGCCGCCTCGTAGCAGGTGACGAGCCCGACCTTGGCGCCGGCCATGGTGAACACGCCCGGCTCGGTGCCGCGGCTGAAGTCCTGGCGGACCATGGACGTCCAGTCGCTGTTGATCGCCCCGATGAGCGAGCGCAGCGGGAGGTACTCGCCGAACGGCTGGATCTGGCGCTTGTCGTAGGTGTCGGTCGGTCCCTTGACCGGGTCCCACAGGATCTGCTCGTTGTAGAGCTTGCCGTCCCGCTCGACGACGCCGCCGACCGAGATCGGCGCGTCGATGGCCTTGGCGGCGGCGTCGATGACGGCGCGCGCGTCCTCGTTGGCGAACGGGTCGATGTCGGAGGAGTTCTCGGGCCACAGCACGAGGTCGGGCTTGGGCATCTTGCCGGCCTTGACCTGGGTGGCAAGCCGCTCGGTCTCGCGCGCGTGGTAGTCGAGCACGGCCCGTCGCTGGGCGTTGAAGTCGAGGCCCGCGCGGGGCACGTTGCCCTGGATGGCCGCGACGGTGACGGTGCCGTTCTCTGCCTTGTCGCTGACCAGCGGGCGGGCGGCGACGGCCCCCGCCACGGGAACGGCCACGCTCAGCAGGGCGACCACGGCAGCCGACCGTCGTACCTCTCGGGAGCGGCGCTTCTCCAGCCCCAGCCGGACGGCCTCGTACAGCCCGAAGCCGCACAGGACGACCGCGAAGCCGAGCACCGGGGTCCCGCCCGCCGCGGCGAGCGGGAGGAAGACGCCGTCGGCCTGACCGAACGCGATCTTGCCCCAGGGGAAGCCGCTGAACGGCACACGCGCGCGTGCCGCCTCTCCGGCGATCCACAGGGCGGCCGCCCACAGCGGAAAGCCGGGCAGCTTCGACACTGTCGCGATACCCGCGCCGACCAGCGCGACGAAGACCGCCTCGATCACCACGAGCGCCAGCCACGGGCCGGGCCCGACCTCCACGCCGGTCCACACCAGCAGCGGCAGCAGGAAGCCCAGGCCGAAGAGGTAGCCGAGACCCAGACCCGCCTTCCAGCTGCGGCCCCGCAGTACCCAGCCGAAGACGGCGAACGCCGGGAGGGCGAGCCACCACAGCGTGCGCGGCGGGAAGCTGACGTAGAGCAGCACTCCGGAGAGTGCGGCGGCGAGAGCGGGGACGAAGCGCACGAGGCGGGCCGTGCGCGAGGCGGGCGCGGTCGGCTGCTTCTGGTCCGACTCGTCCACGGATGTTGCGGTGACGGTCACTCCGGGAGTGTACGGCGGTTGACCTTGACGCCGACAGCGCGGTCCGTATGGCAGCACAGGGCTCCGGCACGTTCCTGGCGCATCGTTCCTGCGCAACTCGTCCACAAACCGTCCATCAGCCGTTACCGTGTGCCGGAGCCTTTGTCGTACCGCCGGTCAGGCGGCCGTACGGCAGGGGCCCGGCACAGGTCGCGGGGGCGGCCGGTTCGGGGGGTCGGGTGGGGTCCACGGGGATGACGTCTGCGGCCGGTCCGGCGGCGGACGGCGACAGACGAAACGTTTCGGACGCAACGGGCGTGGTGGTGCTCGGGGCCTGCGCCGCCTGGTCCCTGATCACGGCTGCCGTGCACCACGGCCGTCCCGAGGGCGTGCTCCTCGCCGTCCTCGCCGTCGCCGCCGGCTATGCGGCGGGACGGATCTGCGGAGCGATCCTGCCGGTCGCGGCGCTCTGTACGGCGGCGGCCGCCGGGGTGGTCCTCACCGCCGCCGCTCCGCATCTCTCCGCCGGGCCCGAGATCGCCGCACCGCTGGGCCACGCCGGCTCCACCGCCGCCGTGCTGACTCTGTCGACGGGCGCCGTGTGCTGTGCCGCGTGGGCCGTGCGGGCGCCGGCCTGGCGGCTCGTGTTGCGGGCGTCGGCGGTCGGGATCGTGGTGACCGCCGCCGTCCTGGGTTCGGCGAGCGGAGGCGTCGCCTGTGCCGCGGTGCTGCTGTGCTCGCTCGCCGCGAGCCGTATGCAACACCACCGCGGCGCGGGTTTCGCCGGGCTCGTCCTGACAGCGGCCCTGGTGACCGGGCTGACCTGGGCGGCCGCCGGCAAGGCGGTACCGGAGGGACTCGCCGTGTCGCTGGAGGGCCAGCTGACCCGGCACCGCATCGAGCTGTGGCAGGACGCACTGCACATGGCGCACCGGGACCCCGCCCTGGGCGTCGGCCCCGGCCGCTTCGGCGAGCTCAGCACGACGGCGGCCCAGACGCTGCTGCCGGACGGCAAACCGCACTCGGCGCCGCTCCAGCAGGCCGCCGAACAGGGAGTCGTGGGCGTGGTCCTGCTCGCCGCGGCCTTCTGCTGGCTTCTCTACACCCTCTGGCGCTCTCCACGCCCCGCGCCGGTCGCGCTCACCGCGGGTGCGGCCCTCACCGCGCTCGCGGCGATCGCCGCGGTCGGCAACGCGCTCAGCTTCACGACGGTGTCGGTGGGCGCCGGCCTCCTGGCGGGGCTGGCCACGGCCCGTCCGCTGACCGACGAGTCGGCACGGCGCGAGACAGACGAGAGCCGCCCCCGGGGGCGACCGACTGGCTCCGTGACCTAGGGCCCTGGGCCCTGAGCGGGTGGGTGAAGTCCTCTACGGTTCGGCAGCGCCCTGAAGGGGCGCGGGGCCGTATCCATATGCGGCTCCGCCGCGTGGCGCGACCAGCCACGACGGCGCCGCGGACGGGCGACGGCACATCGCGGCACTTCCCGCGGAGCGCTCAGTGCGCCCCGCCGTGCGCGCGTGAGCGCAGCCGGTCCCTGATGATCTGCACGGCGGCCTCGGCGTCGTCCACGGTGATCGTGAACGTGTGCCCGTCCCACAGGCTCAGCACGATGCCCTCGCCACGGCGTACGACGACGGCGGTGCCTTTCTCGGGCCGCCAGCGGTAGCCCCAGCCGCCCCAGTGACGCGGGGTGACGTCATGGTCGACCTCGGCACCCGCCACGTTCGACAGCAGGATGCGCCGACGCGGCAGGCCCATGTGGCCGCAGCGCACCTCGAGGGACTCCTCGTCGACCTTGAGCGCGACATGCACGAACGCCAGCGTGCCGAAGAGCACGAGCAGGCCGGCCGCGATGCACCCGACGACCGCCATGGCGAGCGGGGCGATGCCCGAGGTCCACGCCGAGTCGACGGCCAGCTCGATGCCGAGCGCCATGCACGCGGCGCCGACGAGCGCCAGCAGCCACTGGACCCGGTTGGTGGCGCGTCCGGTCCAGACGTCGGGATGCGGCGCGTTCACGCCGTGGGGGTGGTCCCTCATGCTTATGAGGTTACTCAGGTTTCGCTGCGCGGGTACCGCGTAGCAGAGGGTGAGTGGGCCGGTGGACTGAGCGGGGCCTATTTCGTCACCCTCGGTCAGCGGGCAGGGCTGACCGCCGAGAGGAAGCGGCCTTCCGCGTACGTGAGCGCGGTCCCGGGCAGCTCGGCCTCACGTCCGCTGAGCAGCACGGTGAGACCGCCGTCGGCGGACGCCTCGGGAGCCGGCAGCTCGCCGATCCTGCGCAGTGCCTGGGCGACCACCGCTCCGGCGGTGCCGTGCAGAATGAGCGGCGCCCGGCCCGGCTGCTGCACTGCCGCACGAATGCGCTCGGCGACCAGTTCGTAGTTGGTGCAGCCGAGGACGAGGGTCGTGATGTCGGCGGGAGTACGTGCCGCGGCAGCGGCGATCGCAGCCTCGATCGCCGGCTCGTCGGCATGGTGCACGGCGTCCGCGAGCCCGGGGCACGGCACCTCGGCGACGTCCACCCCCATGGCGAACCGCTCGATGAGGTCGCGCTGGTAGAGGCTGCCCGTGGTGGCGGGGGTCGCCCAGATGGCGAGAGGGCCACCGCCCGCGGCGGCCGGCTTGATCGCCGGAACGGTGCCGATGATCGGCAGGTCCGGCTCGAAACGGGCCCGCAGCGCGGGCAGCGAGTGCACCGAAGCGGTGTTGCAGGCGACGATCAGCACGTCGGGACGGTGCGCCGCGGCGGCCTCGGCGACGGCCAGCGCCCGTTCCGTGATGTCGTCGGGGGTGCGCGGCCCCCAGGGCATCCCGTCGGGGTCCCAGGACAGGACGAGATCCGCGTCGGGCCTGAGCCGGCGTGCCGCGGCAGCGGCCGGCAGCAGGCCGATTCCGGAGTCCATGAGCGCGATCTTCACCCGGCCACGATAGACGATGAGCCTTTGCGGGCCGGTCCGGTGGGGGACACTGCGCGAGTGAGCGCCATGACGTGGACCGCCGCCGCTTCCCTCGCCGCCTGGCTGTGGCTGTTGCTCTGCCAGGGCTTCTTCTGGCGTACGGACGTCAGGCTGCCCGGGCGGCGGGATCCCGACGAGTGGCCGCCGGTCTGCGTCGTCGTGCCCGCGCGCGACGAGGCCGCCGTCCTGCCCGCCAGTCTCCCGTCGCTGCTGGCCCAGGACTACCCCGGGGCGGCCGAGGTCTTCCTCGTCGACGACGGCAGCTCGGACGGCACCGCGGAGCTCGCCCGTGAACTGTCGCGGCGGTACGGCGGGCTGCCGCTCACCGTGGGCTCGCCCGGCGAACCGCCCGCCGGCTGGACCGGCAAGCTGTGGGCGGTGCGCCATGGCATCGGCCTGGCACGCGCACGTGACCCCGAGTACCTGCTGCTCACGGACGCGGACATCGCGCACGAGCCGGAGAGCCTGCGCGCCTTGGTCGCGGCGGCGCGCACCGGCGGCTTCGACGTCGTGTCGCAGATGGCCCGGCTGCGGGTGGAGAGCCTGTGGGAGCGGCTGGTCGTGCCGGCCTTCGTCTACTTCTTCGCCCAGCTGTACCCCTTCCGCCGTATCGGGAAGAAGGGGTCCCGAACGGCGGCGGCCGCGGGCGGCTGCGTACTGCTGCGCACGGAGACAGCCGAGCGGGCGCGGATCCCGGACGCGATCCGGCACGCCGTCATCGACGACGTGGCGCTAGCGCGCGCGGTCAAGGGCGAGGGCGGTCACATCTGGCTGGGGCTGGCCGAGCGGGTGGACAGCGTGCGGCCCTATCCGCGGCTGCACGACCTGTGGCGCATGGTCTCGCGCAGCGCGTACGCGCAATTGCGGCACAGCCTTCCGCTGCTGGCCGGAACGGTGGCCGGGCTCGCGCTGGTCTACCTGGTGCCGCCCGTGTTCCTGGTGGTGGGGCTCGTCGCGGGAAGTGCGGCGACCGCGGTCCTCGGCGGGCTCGCGTGGCTGGTGATGACGGGGACGTACGTCCCCATGCTCCGCTACTACCGGCAGCCGCTGTGGCTCGCTCCCCTGCTGCCGTTCACGGCGTTCCTCTATCTGCTGATGACGGTCGACTCGGCCGTCCAGCACTACCGGGGGCGCGGTGCGGCCTGGAAAGGCCGCACCTACGCACGTCCGGACACGGTGCCCGACAAGGGCTGACCCGCGCTACTTGCGGCCGGGGGTCCAGTTCATGCCCCAGCCGTAGGCGTAGTCGACGGTCCGCTGCGGGCTCACCCCGCGCTCGGGCACGAGGTAGCGGGCTTCGCGCTGGACGACGAGGTCGGAGCCGGTGTTGGTGATCAGGGCGAGCGCGCAGACCGTCGAGGGGACGGTGCACTCGTCGAGCGAGAAATCGATCGCGGCGCCGAACTGCGGCTGCAGGGTCACGGTGGCGTGCAGGTCGGCGAAGGAGCGTGCGCCCTCGTAGATCGTGACGAAGACGAGGATGCGCCGGAAGGCCTGCTTGTGGTCGAGGTTGACAGTGAGGTTCTCGCCGCTCGCGACGGCGCCGGTGCGGTCGTCGCCGTCGAGGTGGATGAACGGCGGCTGGTGCAGCGCGCCGAAGGCGTTGCCGAGGGCCTGGACGACGCCCTTGCTGCCGTCGGTGAGCTCGTACAGGGCGCACAGGTCCAGGTCGAGGTCGTTGTGCGTCGCGACCGGTCGGCCCAGCTTGCTCGCCCAGCCCGAGAACTGCTTGCGGACCTCCCAGTTGAGGTTCACACGCATCGCGCCCGAGGTGCCGCCCTGCTTGGTCAGGGAGACCGACGGGGACGCCTTGGTGAGCGTGACCTTGGTGAGGCGGACCGGTTGCGCCGGGGGTGCCGGAGGGGCGGCCGGCGCAGGCGGCACGGTCACCGGCGGGGCGGTGACCGCCGGGGCCACCGGTGCGGACGGGGCGGCCTGCTGCGGTTCGTCCACGGTGATCCCGAAATCCGTGGCCAGCCCTTCCAGCCCGCTGCCGTAGCCCTGGCCGACGGCGCGGAACTTCCAATTGCCCTGGCGGCGGTAGAACTCGCCGAGGACGAAAGCGGTTTCGACGCTGGCGCCGGTGCTGTCGAAGCGTGCGATCACAGCGCCCTGGGCGGCGTCCTTGACCTCGATGTAGAGGCCCGGCACCTGTCCGAACGACCCGCCGTCGCTGGAGGCGGCCAGCACCACGGTCTCGACGGCGGGCTCCACGCGCGCGAGGTCGACGAGAAGTGTGTCGACCACCCGGCCACCGGCGTTCTGCTTGCCCTCGTGGCGGACCGCGCCGGAGGTGTGCGCCGGCTGGTTGTAGAAGACGAAGTCGCCGTCGGAGCGGACCTTTCCGCCCACGAGGAGGAGCGCCGAGGCATCCGCGTCGGGTACGCCCGGTCCGGAACTCCAGCCCAATTCGACCCGCAGTGCCGTCGTCGGCACCGGAGCATTGGACCCTTTCGACATTGACATGTCCGCCCCCATCACGTGTCACCGCGCCGGCATGTCCCGGCAGCCCACTGGTTCTCTAGGGGCCAACCTATTCCCCGCGACAGCGAACTCCCATCCGATGCACAGGGAGATCGCCCGCCAACCCTCGGTAACCCGCTCGGAACTCGGCCTTTACAGGATCCGAACCCCTGCCGCTGCCCCTTTTCCCCACCTTCGCTCGCATTGGGGATCCGAGGTCACTGCCGACACGGAAAACAACCCTCTTATCGGTCTCCCCAACCAGCACATCGTGGGCTTAACTTATGTGCCATGACCTCCCCCCGCTCCACTTATGGCGGCGGCTACTACTCCGCCTCCTTCCCGGACACTCCGATCTACGACTCGCTCGTGGCCGAGCGGGGCACCCCGCAGATCGCCCCGATCCGGGTCCCGGCCGAGTACGCCATGCCGAGCAGCAGCAACCTGCCCGCGCTGCCTTCGGCACTGCCCGCCCTCCCGGCGGGTCCCTCCCAGCCCTCCTACGGCTACCCGCAGGCGCAGCAGCCGGCTCCGCTGCAGCAGGCGCCCGCCGCGTACATCCCGCAGCAGGCCGGCGCCCCGCGCGGCTATCCCGGCCCGCAGACGCAGCAGCCCCGTCCGGCGGCGGCGCAGGGCATGGGCTACGAGGCGATGCGCCCCGCGGCTCCCCGCCCCGCTCCGGCTCCGTACCAGGACCCGTACAACAACCAGCAGTACCGCGGCTACTGAGCCGTTCCCTGGACCCTCCGTGCCTGCTGGCACGATGGGTTCATGGGTAATGCGCGGCTTCAGTCGATTCATGTCCATCCGGTCAAGGCGTTCCGGGGCCTCGCGCCCGGGGAGGCCGACGTGGAGCCCTGGGGGCTGGCCGGGGACAGGCGCTGGGCGCTGATCGACGACGGGGGAAAGGTCGTCTCGCAACGCCGGGAGCCGCGTGTCGCGCTTGCCGCCGCCGAGCTGTTGCCCGGCGGCGGTGTCCGGCTGTCCGCGCCCGGCATGGAGCCGCTGGAGGTCCCCGTGCCGCGCCCGGTCGGGACCGTGCCGGTGGCGATCTTCCGGGACAAGGTGGAGGCGGTGCCCGCCGAGGACGCGGCCGCCCACGCCTGGTGCAGCGACTATCTCGGCGCGGACGTCCGCCTGGTGCACATGGACGATCCCGCCACGCGTCGGCCCGTCGATCCGGAGTACGCCCTCGAGGGAGAGACCGTCTCCTTCGCCGACGGCTTTCCCCTGCTGCTCACCACGACGGCCTCGCTCGACGCCCTCAACTCCCTGATCGCGCAGGGTGATCACGCCGCCGAGGGCCCGCTGCCCATGGACCGGTTCCGGCCCAACGTGGTCGTGTCGGGCACCGACGCCTGGGCCGAGGACGACTGGTCGCGGCTCGCGATCGGCGAGGTCGCGTTCCGGGTCGCCAAGACCTGTGGGCGCTGTGTCGTGACCACCACCGACCAGTCCACCGCCGCCCGCGGCAGGGAACCTCTGCACACCCTGGGACGCCACCGGCGCCTGGGCGGAAAGCTGGTCTTCGGGCAGAACCTGGTGGCCCGGTCCCGTGGCACGATCCGCGTCGGCGACCCCGTCACGATCCTCGATCGGTAGAGACCCGCTCAACGCCTGATGTGCGGGAACCCACCGCGGGGGACCGCGCGTTGATAATCGTGAGAAGTTCATGAGAGGTCCGGCTGGTGATTTCGCTCTCTCTTTGACCGGGCCTGCGCGTGAACATCTCCGCCAGGGCTTATCACGGAGCGGGAAGGGGGTGCGGACGGTGCGAGCGATGAGCGGACTCTGGCGTTGGCGGCGCAATCCGCTGCGCCGTGCGACCGATCTGGCCGAGGCCTGGGTCGCCCTCGCGGCCATGGTGCTCATCCTGGTCGTCGCGCCGGTGGCCGGCGTCGTCGTCGGCGGCCTCGCCCAGGACTCCCTCCAGGAATCGGTCCGCAACCAGCGCGTCGTCCGTCATGTGGTGACGGCGACCGTGACCCGCAAGCTGGACCGGTCCCCGCTGGACGCCGACCCCGAGACCTCCACCGGGCGGGAGATGCGCACCCGTGTCCTCGCCGACTGGACCGCGCCGGACGGCACCGCACAGCACGGCCCGGTGCTGGCGAACCTCAAGGAACCGCACCAGGGCGACCACTTCACGATATGGACCGACGCCCAGGGCCACATAGTGGCCCGGCCGCTGGACTCCGCGACCGCCACGACACATGCCGTACTCGCCGGGTTCGGCGCGGCCCTGCTCGGTATCGGACTCGTCGAGAGTGCCCGCCGGTTGATCGTCTGGCGCATGGTCCGTCGCCGGTACGCCCGTTGGGACCAGGCCTGGGACCGGGCGGGCCCGGACTGGGGCAGGACCGGCACCGGCAGCTGACAGCCTTCCCGCTCTGGTCAACCCACCGCCTGCGCGCACGCTACGGTGGACCGGCCGAACTTCTTCGGCAGCACGAACCCGCGAGCGAGCGAGCCGCAGGGACCTGCCGATGTCGGGCACTTGACGTCGGTACCGGTGTCCCGACGGCCCGCGAGCCATGAGTACCGCAAAGTGGGGGCACGGCAACGCCATGGCACAGGGCACGGTCCAGGTGACGCACACCGGCACCTCGCGGTGGCGGCGCCGCACGGGTGAGTACGCATCGCTCGCCGCCGCCCTGGAGGCCGCGGCCGACGGCGACGTCCTCACCGTCGCCCCCGGCACCTACCGGGAGAACCTCGTCGTCCAGCGGGCGGTGACCCTGCGCGGCCCCGAGGGCTCCCCCGGCTCGGTGCGCATCGCGCCCGTCGACGGGGTGCCGCTGACCGTGCGCGCCTCGGCGGTGGTCCAGGACCTGCATGTGGAGGGCCAGGACGCGGCCGCGCCGGCACTGCTCGTCGAGGAGGGCACACCGGAGCTGACGGACATCCGGATCGTCACCCGGTCCGCGGCCGGGATCGAGGTGCGCGGCGGCGCCCGGCCGACCGTGCGGCGCTGCACCGTCGACAACCCGGCCGGGATCGGCATCGCCGTACTCGACGACGGGGGCGGCGTGTTCGAGGAGTGCGAGGTCGTGGCGGCCGGTCAGGCCGGCGTATCCGTCCGCGGCGGCGCCCATCCGCGCCTCGAGCGCTGCCGGGTGCATCACGCGTCGGGTGTGGGCCTGTCGGTGACCGGTGAGAACTCCGCGCTGGAAGCCGTGGGTTGCGAGGTCTACGAGGTCCGTGGCAGCGGCGTCCAGATCACCAACAAGGCCACCGCGCACCTCACCGACTGCGATGTCCACCGCACCACCGGGGACGGCGTCACGCTCGACACCGACGCCGTGCTGACCCTGGCCGACTGCAGCATCCACGACATCCCCGAGAACGCGGTGGACCTCAGGTCGCGTTCCGTCCTCACCCTCACCCGCACCACGGTGCGTCAGTTCGGCCGCAACGGCCTGTCGGTGTGGGATCCGGGCACGCGCGTGGACGCCAACCAGTGCGAGATCTTCGACAGCACCGGCGACTATCCCGCGGTGTGGGTGAGCGACGGGGCGACCGTGGTGCTCGACTCCTGCCGGGTGCACGACGTGCCGGACGCGCTGTTCGTCCTGGACCGCGGCTCCCGCGCGGACGTCGTCGACAGCGACCTCTCCCAGGTACGCAACACGGCCGTGTCGGTGAGCGACGGAGCCACCGCACAGCTCGACGACTGCCGTATCCGGGACGCGGCCACCGGCGCCTGGTTCCGGGACCACGGCAGCGGCGGCACCCTCAACAACTGCACGGTGGACGGCACCCAGACCGGCGTGATCGTCACCAAGGGCGCCGACCCCACGATCGAGCGGTGCACGGTGGACTCCCCCGCCGAGGCCGGCTTCTACGTGTCGGCGGGCGGCCGGGGCAGCTTCCTCAACTGCCGGGTCACCGGCAGTGGCGGCTACGGCTTCCATGTGATCGACGGCTCCCGTACGACGCTCAAGAAGTGCCGCACGGAGCGGTGCGCACGGGGCGGGTACGAGTTCGCGGACGCCGGCCCGGACACGGGTTCCGGCGTCGGCCCGGTCGTCGAGGACTGCACGAGCGACGAGAGCGCGGGGCTGCGCCCGTCGGCCGACCCGGAGCCGGCCGTGCAGACGGCGAGCCAGTCCCCCTCTCTGCTCGGCGCGATCCCCGGGCAGCGCACCACCGAGCCGGAGCAGCCTGCCGCCCCCGCCGAGCCGGAGCAGCCCACGCGCACCTCCAAGGCCGTCATGGGGGAACTCGACGCCCTGGTGGGCCTGGACAGCGTCAAGCGCGAGGTGCGGGCCCTCACCGACATGATCGAGGTGGGCCGGCGCCGCCGGGAGGCCGGCCTCAAGGCGGCCTCGGTCAAACGCCACCTGGTCTTCACCGGCTCCCCCGGAACCGGCAAGACGACAGTCGCCCGCCTCTACGGCGAGATCCTCGCCTCCCTCGGTGTCCTGGAGAAGGGACATCTCGTCGAGGTGTCCCGTGTCGACCTGGTCGGCGAGCACATCGGCTCCACCGCGATCCGCACCCAGGAGGCCTTCGACAAGGCGCGCGGCGGTGTGCTGTTCATCGACGAGGCGTACGCGCTCTCCCCCGAGGACTCCGGCCGCGACTTCGGCAAGGAGGCCATCGACACCCTGGTGAAGCTCATGGAGGACCACCGGGACGCGGTCGTGGTGATCGTCGCGGGCTACACGGCCGAGATGGAGCGGTTCCTTTCGGTCAACCCCGGTGTGGCGTCCCGCTTCTCACGGACCATCACCTTCGGCGACTACTCCCCCGACGAGTTGCTGCGGATCGTGGAGCAGCAGGCCGACGAGCACGAGTACCGACTGGCGTCGGGCGCGCCGGAGGCCCTGCTCAAGTACTTCACGGCCATCCCCAAGGGCCCCGCCTTCGGCAACGGCCGCACCGCCCGGCAGACCTTCGAGGCCATGGTCGAGCGGCACGCGAGCCGCGTCGCCCAGGTCACGGAGCCCAGCACGGACGATCTGACGCTGCTGTACGCGGAGGATCTGCCGGAGCTCGGCTGACCCGGTCGGCTACCGCTGCGCCGGTACGTCCGGACGCAGTCGGGACAGCAGCTTCGCCCGCTCCTGCGCGAAGGCCGGGTCGGCCTGGTAGTCGGAGTGGCCCAGGATCGGCGTGGGGAGCGGGTGCTGCTCGGTGCGGCCGTAGGCCAGCGGGTCCTTGAGGGCTTCGTGGTCGACCTCGGGGCCGCATTCGCCGGACAGCCGGACCGGGCCGCCGATGGGGTCGGTGGGCCGGTACAGGTTGCGCCAGCAGGCGACGTCGTGGTGCAGGGCGCTGAGCGCGGCCGGCCCGAAGTGGGCCGGGAACCAGCGGCCGTAGAGCCGCTCGAGCGGTGAGCCGTACGTCAGCAGCGCGACCCGCCTGCGGTCGGCCGGCGTCAGCTGCCAGGCCGCGGCGGCGGCGAGGACGCTGCCCTGGGAGTGTCCGGAGATCACCAGGCGGCCGCCGGTGGCGCGCGTCCAGGTGGCTATCCGCCAGGTCAGGTCGGGCACCGCGCGCTCGGCGTAGCAGGGCGGCGAGAAGGGGTGGGCGGCGCGCGGCCAGAACGTGCCGACGTCCCACAGGATGCCGATGGTGCGGCGTGCGGAGGGGTCCTTGTAGGCGCGCCGGCCCCAGGTGACGAACAGTATGAAACCGAACCCGATCAGCCAGGAGCCGAGCGCCTGGGCGGTGTCGGCGGCGCCCTGGACGAAGGCGTACGTCCTGTCCGCCGCCTCGCCCGGCGTCTTGCCGGTGGCGAGGGCGCCCACCAGTGCGCCGGCGCCCAGGAGCAGGGTCGTGGCGGAGGTGACGGCGACGATCAGCGGGGCCCGGTCGGTGAGCGTGGCCAGCGCGCGGGCGTTGGCGATACGCCGGGTCCGGGCCCGGTCCTTGGGCTTGTCCGGGTAGTCGGTGTCCACGCCGGCGAGCTCGGTGCGGCGCAGCTGCCAGGTGCGACGCCCCAGCCAGCCGCACAGCACCAGCAGGACGACGATGAGCGGCGGGATCACGGACGCCTGCCAGGTCAGCAGGACCGGCGGTCCGGTCATGGTGGTTCCGGTGCCGTCCAGCCAGTCGGCCACACGCTGGGACACACCGCCGGACATCACCCCGCCGAGAGCGCAGGCGAGCATCGCGACGGCGGGCCCGCCCAGGCCGCGCATGGCGGCACGCGGGTCGGGATGGGTGCGGTGCAGCGTATGGGCCACGGCGGCCATGACGATCACGATCAGTCCCTGGACCAGGGCGATGCCGCCGAAGGTGGCGTCGCCCGGCAGCCGCCCCTGCGACTCCCATCCCGGGCGCTCCCAGCCGGCGTACAGCATGGTCAGGGCGAGCAGGCCGAGCGCGGCGAGCGGCAGACGTCGTACGAGATGCTCGTCGAGCTCTCGGTCGAGGCGGTTCTCGCTGCGGCCGCGGCGGCAGACCACCCAGACGACCATGACCGCGCCGCCGGCCAGCGACACCATCAGGAGCCGGCCCAGCGCGTCGAGCAGGGCGGGTCCGTCGGGACGGCGGTCGAAGCGGGCCGCCGCGGAGCCGACGGCCGCGGCGACCGTGAGCAGGGCAGCGGCGGTGTGGGCGGCGCGCAGCCGGGCCACCAGCCGGCGTCCGTACCAGAAGCCGGGTCGGCCGAGGGCGGTGCGGGCCGTGTCCTCGTCGGGCTCGGCCGGGCGGGACATCGGCGCTTGCGACTCGTAGGCGTTCCAGGTGCGGTGGGACAGGTACCACAGCAGGCAGGTGAGCACGGTGGGGAGCAGGGCGGCGAGGGCGAGCCTGCGGCCGGGGCGGCTCCACCAGCCGCCGTCGGAGACGGTCGGCGACAGGAAGCCCAGCCAGGAGTGCCGGTCGGCACACGCGCGTGCGCCCGCGCACTGCCATGCCGTGAGATCGAGGGCCACCTCGCAGACGGCCGCGACCAGCAGCACCGTCAGGGAGAGTCCGGCCAGCCGCACCAGCAGCCCGTACAGCCGGACCGTGCGGGTGCGGCCGCGGGCGGCGGGGCGCATCCAGTGGGCGAGGTTGACCACCATGAACGGGAGCAGCAGCAGCCACAGGGCGCGTGAGGCGTTGCCGGAGGTGAGGTTGCACCAGACGTACGCCTCGGGCACCGGCTCGCGCCGGGGGTGGTCGGGTCCGGGGTCGGTCCCGGCGTCCTCGGCGCGCCGGAACACGGCCGCCGTGTCGTCGCCGGTGATCCGCACCGTCCGCGGATCGTCGAGCATCTTCTCGGGCGTCGTACCGCCCACCCCGTGGACCAGCAGCTCCAGCGCGGAGCCCTCCGGCCCGCCCGTCGAGGCACGTTCCTGCACATGTTCCACTGTTTCGCTCTTCCCCCGTGACGTGCCGCCCGCTTTGTCGGTGCGGGCTCAAGGATCTCCGCTGAGGCTGCGCCGTACACCTCTCGTCACGGAATCTCCCCGTTCTGTGTGACGGTCGGGGCGGAGGATAAGGCCGAAGTGACATGCGCGCGCCGTGACGGCCGGTGGCGCGACCGGTACCGTGCCGTGCGAGGATGGGGCGTCCATGCACCGGGAACGGGGAGAATGTCCTCGTCGGAGCAGGTGTGCGGGGCGTGTCGGACGGGTTGAGGCGAAAGGACCGGAGCGTACGTGAGCGAGAATCAGAACCTCCTCGCGGAGCAGCGGCGCGCCCTCATCCTGGACGAGGTCCGGCGTCGCGGTGGCGTCCGGGTCAATGAGCTGACCCGCAAGCTCGGCGTGTCGGACATGACCGTGCGTCGTGATCTAGACGCGCTCGCCCGGCAGGGTGTTCTGGAGAAGGTGCACGGCGGCGCGGTCCCGGTGGTCGAGGCGAGCACGCACGAGCCGGGCTTCGAGGCCAAGTCGGGCCTGGAACTGACCGCCAAGGAGGACATCGCGCGAGCGGCGGCGGAACTGGTCGCCCCGGGCTCCGCGATCGCCCTTTCGGGCGGTACGACGACGTACGCGCTCGCCCACCATCTGCTGGACGTGCCGGATCTCACGGTCGTCACCAACTCGGTGCGGGTGGCCGATGTCTTCCACGCGGCGCAGCGCACCACGGGCCCCCGTCAGGGTGCGGCCACGGTCGTGCTGACCGGAGGTGTGCGTACGCCGTCCGACTCGCTGGTGGGCCCGGTGGCCGACCAGGCGATCGCGGCGCTCCACTTCGACGTGCTGTTCCTCGGGGTCCACGGGATATCGGTCGAGGCCGGTCTTTCCACGCCGAATCTCGCCGAGGCGGAGACCAACCGCCGTCTGGTGCAGTCGGCGCGACGGGTCGTGGTGGTCGCCGACCACACCAAGTGGGGCACCGTGGGCCTGAGTTCGTTCGCGGCGCTGGACCAGGTCGACACGCTGGTGACGGACGCGGGGCTGCCCACGGCGGCGCGCGAGGAGGTCGCCGAGCAGCTGCGGCGGCTGGTGGTGGCCGGTGAGCCCGGTGGGGCTGCAGACAGCTGACTGGGTGTCAGTTAGGGTGTCACCCCTCTGTCGTCACCTGGGGGTGTGATCGTGGCTCACCAACTGCGCGCCGTGGGGCTCGACTTCATCGAGGTCGCTCCCGTGCGCATGGTCTTCGCCCGGGAGATGTCCGCCGGCCCGGAGGTCGTCTACCGGGCCCTCGCCGACGATGTGCCGGGCTGGACGGAGTGGTTCTCGGCGGTCACCTTCGCCCGGCCGACCGGCGACGGCTCTACCCGCGAGATCCGTCTCAGGGGCGGCGGACGCTTCCAGGAGACGATCATCGCGGCGAAGGAACCCGAGGTGTACGCCTACCGCGTCGACGTGGCGAACACCCCCGGCATCCACGCCTTCGCCGAGGAGTGGCGGCTCACCCCCTCGGGAACGGGCACTCTGGTGCGCTGGACCTTCGCCCTCGACGGCACGGCCCCGGTCCGCCTCATGGCGAAGCTCGGACGCCCCGGGCTGGGGCGGGCGTTCCGGGGCGCGGTCGCCGCACTGGACCGGCGTATCGCCGCCTGAGCGGGCCGGGTGAAGTCCTCTACGGCTCGACAGCGCCCTGAAGGGGCGCGGGGCCGTATCCATATGCGGCTCCGCCGCGGGGCGCGACCAGCCACGACGGCGCCGCGAACGGCCGACAGCACATCGCGGCACTTCCCGCGGAGCGCTCAGCAGGGCCAGACTCCCGTCTCGAGCAGCGACTCGATCGCCGCCGCGTACGGCTGGATGTCCAGACCCTGTTCGGCCAGCCACGCGTCCGAGTAGTACTTGTCGAGGTACCGGTCCCCCGGGTCGCACAGCAGCGTCACCACGCTGCCCCGCCGCCCCTCGGCCACCATCTCGGCGACGATCTTCAGCGCGCTCCACAGACCGGTGCCGGTCGAGCCGCCCGCCTTGCGGCCGATGGCCTGTTCCAGTGCCCGTACCGCGGCGACGCTGGCGGCGTCGGGGACCTTCATCATCCGGTCGACGGCGCCGGGCACGAAGCTCGGCTCCATGCGTGGCCGGCCGATGCCCTCGATGCGGGAGCCGCAGTCGCAGGTGACGTCCGGATCGCCGGTGGTCCAGCCCTCGAAGAAACAGGAGTTCTCCGGGTCGGCGACACAGATGCGGGTGTCGCGCTGGGTGTAGTGGACGTAACGGGCGATGGTCGCCGAGGTGCCGCCGGTGCCGGCCGTGGCGACGATCCACGCGGGTTCCGGGAACCGCTCCAGCTCCAGCTGACGGAAGATGGATTCGGCGATGTTGTTGTTGCCGCGCCAGTCGGTGGCCCGTTCCGCGTAGGTGAACTGGTCCATGTAGTGGCCGCCGGTGTCCACCGCGAGCCGGGCCGACTCCTCGTACATCCTGCGCGAGTCGTCCACGAAGTGGCACTGGCCGCCATGGAACTCGATGAGGCGGATCTTCTCGGCGCTGGTCGTGCGCGGCATGACAGCGATGAAGGGCACGCCGATCAGTCCGGCGAAGTACGCCTCGGAGACGGCCGTCGATCCGCTGGACGCCTCGATCACCGGGCGGCCGGGCCGGATCCAGCCATTGCACAGACCGTAGAGGAACAGCGAGCGGGCGAGACGGTGCTTGAGGCTGCCGGTCGGGTGGGTCGACTCGTCCTTGAGGTACAGGTCGATGCCCCACTTCTCCGGCAGCGGGAAGCGCAGGAGGTGCGTGTCGGCCGAGCGGTTGGCATCGGCCTGGACCTTGCGTACAGCCTCTTTCAGCCAGTCACGGTAGGAGGCGTCGCTGTGGTCGACGTCGAGGGTGGCGCCGGTCCGGGTCTGCTGGGGGGTGCTCACGGCGGGGCTCCTTAGGCTTCGCGCCGACAGCGGATCGCGCTGTCGACACATCGATCATAAGCACCTTCCGCACGCTTCTCACCTGCATAAACACACCTTTGAGCACCCCAAAGGCCACCCTGGGGGCCGGGCTCCGCAAGGCCATGGGGGCGCATTCGGACGAGTGCTCCGGGCTCCCGCACCGGGGGTCGCATGCGCACTGGTGCTCGACGCCGGGTGCGGGCAGACTGCACCGGACGGGACGCGCCGGTCCCGGACGGGGGCGCACACTGGATCACGTATCGGGCCGGGTCGTGGGCCGGCACACCGAGAACGCACTAGGGGGCGGGGAGCATGGCGGAGCCGGAGTTCACGGCCACGGGCGTGCGGATCGGGAAGCGGCTGCGTTCGCTCACCCGGGCCGGGCAGGTCCGGATCAGCGACGGCCGGCTGGAGTTGCTCACCAGCTACGGCAGCGAGATCGACAGCGCACCGGTGCAGGCGGTGCGGGCGTCCAAGCCCTGGTTCGCCGCCGATGACCGGGCCCTCGCCGACCTCAACGGCAAGCGGTATCTGCTGACCCTCGGCGATCACGACCCAGCGCCGGGCGAGCCGGGTCCACCCGCGGCACGCCGGTTCATCGAGGCCGTACGGAGGGCCGCGGGACGTAACGGGTGAGGAACCGCGAGTTGCGGGACCCCACCCCTTGAGTCACGCTGTTCTCACGTCACTCTGGGTTTACCGGCGATAACGCTGCGAACCAGCCCGCCGGGCATGGCAGCAGGCGGCCGTTTCATCAGGCGCCTTGCTGGATCGATCCGAACTCCGTGTTCTTCCGGACCTCTTCAGTCGGGGAGTCGCAGCCGTGATCAGTCACCCAAGCAGGCACTGCACGGTGGAGCTCCAAGCCCTGCCGTCGCGGATCGGCCAGGTCCGCAGAATCGTCTCTGCGCAGTTGCGCTACTGGCATCTCGACCCCCTCATAGACCGGGCGGCGCTCGGTGTGACGGAGCTCTTGACCAACGTCCACCGGCACGCCCAGCCCGACAAGATGTGCACCGTGGAGATCGAGCTGGTCCTCGACCGGCTCATGGTCTCGGTGCACGACCACGACCCGCGTCTGCCGGTCGTGGAGGACATGCCCGACAACCTCCTGGAAGCCGGCACGCTCGCCACCCGTGGGCGGGGGCTCGCCATGGTGGCCGCAGTCAGCGAGAGCTGGGGCGTGCGGCCGGACGGGGAGGCGGGCAAGGTCGTATGGTTCGCGCTTTCCGCGCCGGCCGCCGTGAAAGCCGGGGCGGGGCGGCCGCCGCGGCGTCTCGCGGAGAAGACACCTCGGGTGTTCGCCGAGGTCGACGCCCTCAGGACCGAACATGCTCCCGCCCGGTCGGCCGTTGTCGGCTGACCGGGCGGTGACATCTTGCGGCAGTCCCTGTCTCACTCGGTGGCGATCGCCCGCAGTACGTCCAGGCGTGCCGCGCGACGGGCCGGGCGCAGGCCCGCCAAGGCGCCCGCCGCCAGGCCCACCAGGGCCACGATCACGAGTTGCAGCGGCGGCATCGCGAAGGCGAAGTCGCTGTCGCTCGCGCCGTCGGAGGCCTTGACCAGGACCCAGCCGAGGAACCCGCCGAGCGCCAGGCCCCCGACCGTGCCGAACGCGGCCACCAGGACCGACTCCCAGCGGACCATGGCCCGCAGTTGGGAGCGGGTCTGGCCGACCGCCCGCAGCAGGCCCAGTTCCCGGGTGCGTTCGTGGATCGCCAGGGTCAGGGTGTTGGCGATGCCGAGCAGTGCGATGAGGACCGCCAGGGCCAGCAGGGCGTAGACCAGGGTGAGCATCATGTCGATGCCGCCCGCAGAGGACTGCGCGTACTCGTCCCGGGTCTGTACCTCGGGGTTGCCGTAGCGCTCGGCCACCTTCTCCACCGCGGCCTTGCCGGTGTCCGTGCTCACGCCGTCCTTGAACGACACGGCGAGGAGGGTGTCGGAGTCCTGGGTGCGGTGCGGTTCCCAGGCCGCGCGGGTGATGACGTACTCCCCCGCGAGTTCGGACCGGCCGTAGACGGCACGGACCGTGAAGGTCTCGTTCTTGCCGTCGGTGAACGTCAGTCGGGTCGTGTCGCCGGTCTTCAGTCCCTGATTGTCGGCCTCGCTCTCGGTGATGGCGAGGCCGTCCGTGCCGAGGTCGCTCAGGGAGCCCTTGATCGTGCCCAGGTCGAAGGTGCGCTCCAGCGCCAAGGGGTCGGTGACGGTCAACGCCCTTCCCTTGCCGTCGACTTCGGCGACTCCGCGGCCGAGTCCGACGGCCGTGTCCACCTCGGGCAGCTTGTCGACGGCGCCGGCCAGACGAGGGCTCAGGCCGCTGCCGCCCGCGCCGAACGCCGGGGTGCTCACCGCGATGTCGCCAGCGAAGGAGCGGGAGACGGTCTGGTCCATGGTCGCCTTGAGAGACGCGGCGAACACGGTGAACAGGGAGACGACCGCGACGCCGATCATCAGGGCGCCGGCGGTGGCGGCCGTACGCTTCGGGCTGCGCAGGGCGTTGCGGCGGGCGAGGCCCCCGGTGACGCCGCGCAGTCGGTCGAGAGGGCCGCCGAGGACGCGTACCGCTGTGGTGGCGGCGACCGGGCCGAGGACCACGAACGAGGCCAGGGCCAGCACGGCACCGCTGCCCGCGAGCCACAGGGACGGCGAGACGAGGACGCCGCTGATCGTCACGCCGAGGGCGAGGGCGGCGAGTCCCATCCCGGTGACGGCGCGGACGCGGGAGGCGCCCGAGGCGTCGACGGCGGTTTCGCGGAGTGCCGCCATGGGGGCGGTGCGGCCCGCCCGTACGGCGGGCAGGAGCGCGGAGCCGAGGCAGACCACGATGCCGACCGCGAGCGGCAGCAGCATGGACAGCGCGCTGACCACCAAGTCGCCCTCGGGGAACGGGAATCCGATCGCCGGGAACAGGGCCTGGAGACCAGCGGCGATGCCTGTGCCACCCGCCAGGCCGACGAGCGAGGCCGTCACCGCGACCACGGTCGCCTCCATCAGGGTCGACGCGGTGACCTGGCGGCGGGAGGCGCCCAGGGCGCGCAACAGGGCGTTCTCACGGGTGCGTTGGGCGACGACGATCGCGAAGGTGTTGTGGATGGAGAAGGTCGCCACCAGCAGGGCGACGCCGGAGAAGACGAGGAGGAAGAGAGTGAAGATGGTCAGGAACTGGCTGGAGATCATCTCGGTGTTCTCCTCGGCCGACTTCTGACCGGTGATCGCCTCGACCCCCTTGGGCAGTACGGGAGTCAGCCGGTCGACAAGCTCCTGCTGGCTGACGCCGGGACCGGCGCGCACCTGGATGGTGGCCGCCTCGCCGGGCCGTGCGGTGAGGTACTTCTCGGCGTCGGCCTGCGTCATGCCGGTGAACGTCACCTGGGCCATGCCGTCCTCGCCGCCGAAGGTCGCCAGGCCGACGATCGTCACCTCGACCGGGTCCGGCGTTCGCAGCGTCGTCGTGTCGCCGATCTTCAGGTCGCCGCGCTTGGCGGTGCCCCGGTCGATGACGACCTCGCCCGATTTCGCGGGGGCGCGGCCCTCGGCGAGCTGGTAGGCGTTGAGCTCGGGATCGGCGATCCAGTTGCCCGCGAGGGTGGGCGGACCCTGGCCGCCGATGGGGTCGCCGTTCGCGCCGACCAATTGGCCCGCGCCCTGGATGCCGGGGGCGGCGGCCGCCACGCCGGGGACGCGTTCGACGGCGTTCACCAGGTCTATGGCGATCGGCTGGCGTACGCCCTCGCTCTCGCCCGGTGTGGTGATGGCGTCGGCGCTGCGGACCACGGCGTCCGTGCCGCTGGTCGCCCTGCCGAACATCGTGTCGAAGCTGGCGCGCAGGGTGTCGCCCATGACGAGCGTGCCGGCCAGGAAGGCGACGCCGAGGAACACCGCGAGGAAGGTTCCGGCGAAGCGGCGCCTGTGAGCGCGCAGGGAGGACACGCTCAGGCGGACGGAGGCGTTCATGACGGCCCTCCGAGGGGTGAGGTGGTGTCGAAGGCCTTCATGCGGTCCAGGACCTTGTCGGCGGTCGGTGCGGTCATACGGTCGACCAGGCGCCCGTCCGCGAGGAAGACGACCTCGTCGGCGTGGGCGGCGGCGACCGGGTCGTGGGTGACCATGACGACGGTGCGGGACGTCTGGCGTACGGCACGGCCGAGGAGGCCGAGGACCTCGCCGCCGGAGCGGGAGTCCAGGTTGCCGGTCGGTTCGTCGGCGAAGACGACGTCCGGCCGGCCGGCGAACGCCCTTGCCACGGCGACGCGTTGCTGCTGGCCGCCGGAGAGCTCGGAGGGGCGGTGGTGGAGGCGGTCGCGCAGGCCGACGACGTCGACGAGTGCGTCGATCCACTCGCGGTCGCCCTTTCCGCCCGCCAGGTCGAGGGGGAGCGTGATGTTCTCCTCGACGGTCAGGGTGGGCACCAGGTTGAACGCCTGGAACACGAAGCCCACACGGTCGCGGCGCAGCAGGGTCAGGCGGCGGTCGTCGAGGGAGCCCAGTTCGGTGTCGCCGATGTGGGCGGTGCCCGAGGTGAGCGCGTCGAGGCCGGCCGCGCAGTGCATCAGGGTGGACTTGCCGGAGCCCGAGGGCCCCATGATCGCGGTGAAGCGGCCGACCGGGAAGTCGACGCTCACCCCGTCCAGGGCCCTCACGCTGGTGTCGCCGGTGCCGTAGACCTTCACGGCGTCGACCACCCGGGCGGCCGACCGGACGGCGGTCGTGGTCGTCATGCCGCACCGCCCTTGCCCGTGCGGCCGAACTGCTCGTCCAGGACGGACAGCCGGCGCCAGTACTCGTCCTCGTCGATCTCTCCGGAGGCGAAGCGGCGGCCGAGCATGGCGATGGGCGAGTCGCCGGACGGACCGGTGTCGGCCGTCGCGCGCCACGGGCCACGGCGGCCGCTCCGGCCGGTGCGGCGCAGGACGGTGACGGCGCCGACCACGACGGCCGTCCAGATCAGCGGGAAGAGAAGGATCCACGGGCCGGGCCCGCCGTCCCAGTGCGCCAGGGTCTGCATCTCGGGTCATCTCCCTAGAGGTGGGTTCCTGTGATGTCTCGAGACTGGCCCCGGGGAGGGGTGCGGGTCGTCGTACGGCCAGCGGCAGTGCGTGTACCTCCCGGGGAGTACGAGGGGTCGTTCCGGCTGCTCCGCAGGGGGTCGACTTCTGTAACTACTAGTATGTACAGTGCGTGTATGAGCACCCCGGAGCGTCTGATCGAGTCCACCCGAGAGCTGCTGTGGGAGCGCGGATACGTGGGCACCAGCCCCAAGGCCATCCTGGAACGTTCGGGCGCCGGGCAGGGCAGCATGTACCACCACTTCAAGGGCAAGCCCGACCTCGCGCTGGCCGCGATCCGGCGCACGGCCGCGGAGTTGCGGGCCACCGCCGAGGGAGTACTCGGCGGGCCCGGAACGCCGTACGAGCGCATCGAGGCGTATCTGCTGCGCGAGCGCGATGTGTTGCGCGGCTGCCCGGTCGGACGGCTGACGATGGATCCGGACGTCATCGCGAGCGACGAGCTGCGCGAGCCGGTCGACGAGACCCTCGACTGGCTGCGTGAACGGATCGCCGGGATCGTCGAGGAGGGCAAGGAGCAGGGGCAGTTCGCGGCTTCCCTCGACGGCGAGGCGATCGCGGCGACCGTCCTCGCCACCGTGCAGGGCGGCTATGTCCTCGCCCGCGCCTCGGGCTCCGCCGCCGCCTTCGACGCGGGTGTCCGGGGACTGCTCTCCCTTCTTTCACCACGGCGCTAGGAGTCCACGCGCGTGCACATCACGAGGAAGCGACCCGAGACGCGGCAGGGTCCGGCGGAGAACTTCACCGGCACGGTGTGGCTCGACGAGGTCGCCGCGCCCGAACCCCCTTCACGACTGCGGATGTTCAACGTCCACTTCGCGCCGGGTGCGCACACCGCCTGGCACCGTCACCCGCACGGCCAGGTCCTGCATGTCCTGGAGGGCGAGGGGCTGGTGCAGCGCGAGGGCGGCGAGGTCGAGCCGATCCGGGCGGGCGTCGGTGCGGCAGTGGGCGGGGCTGGCCTACGAGGAGGGTGGCGCCGCCGGTTCGCCGGCGCGGCTCGCCGTACGGCGACGGCAACCGGTGCCGGACGGAGTGGAGTTGGCGGAGGTCATGGGGGACGCGGTGCGTGAGGCGGGGCGGCTGGCGGCACAGGACGGGGCGGTGCTGGCGGCGGCCGTCGTGGACGCCGGCCGTTGGGAGGTGCTCCATTTCTCGCTCTGGGCCCATGACACGCCCAAGGCGGACGGCGAAGTGTTCCAGGTGCTGCACCTGTCGGCGCCGGGGCTCGCCGGGCTGCCGCGGGGGCGCCAGTGGTGAGCGCGGTCCGTACGGTTGTCGGGCGGGCCCTCGGCGTCGAGTGGCACTGACCGGCAAAGAAAGGGCGGGAGTACGGATGGCACTGGAGATGCGCGAGAGATGCGAACGCTGTGAGACGGCCGAACTGCCGCCGGACGCCCCGGCCCGCATCTGCTCGTACGAGTGCACCTTCTGTGTGCCCTGCACCGAGGCGATGCAGGGCATCTGCCCCAACTGCGGCGGCGAACTGGTCCCCCGACCGCGTCGCGTCCGAAAGGACGACCACTGACGCCCACGCCTACGCGGGGACCGAGTCGCGGCGCCGCTCCGGGCAGACCTAGCCCTTCGGACCCGGCTTCCAGTCCCCGGCGAGGAGCCCGAGCAGCACCTCGTCCAGGAACTCGCCCATCACCCAGGCCGAGGAGCGCAGCACGCCCTCGCGGACGAAGCCGTTGCGCTCGGCCGAGCGCAGCATCGCGGCATTGTCCGACAGCGTCTCGATCTGGAGCCGCTGCAGGCCGCGCACGATGAAGCCGTAGTGGCACAGCACCGCGACCACGTCGGTGCCGTAGCCCTTGCCGCGAGCGGACGGCCGCAGGCCGAGGCCGATGTGCGCGAGCCGGTTGTGGTTGTCGATGCCCCACAGTGTCGCGGTGCCGACCAGGGTGCCACCGTCCAGCTCCACCACGGAGAACGGGACGTGTCCTTCCTCCTTGTCGTCCACCACGAGCCGCGAGTCCTTCGAGCCCGGCGTGACGGGCCGCCACGGCCGGCCCTCGGCCCGCGCGGAGTTGGCCACGTCGTCGTAGAGCTCCGTCCGCAGGATCGGGATGTCGTCCTCGTGGCGGGCCCTGAGCCCGACCTTGGCACCTATGAGCATGCAGGCTTCCTATCCGAACGGGATCACCGGTGGCAAACCATTTCTTCCTACGCCACCGAGATGTCCACCGACGGCCGCAGCTTGGCCGCCGCGGCCAGGGCATCGTGCACCGGGTGGGCGTCGAAGGCCGCCAACAGGGCGGTGTCCGCCGGGAGTCCGGCGGCCGGGAAGGCGATCTGCTCGTAGGCGGTCTGGAAGCGCGGGCCCCAGCGGCGGGCGCCGAGGCGGGCCGTGCGGGAGCAGTTGTCGACCATGTAGGCGACGTCGCGGGCGTGCATGTAGGGCAGGAGCGAGTCCACCGCCTCGATGACGGACTCGTTGACGATCTCGGACCAGGGGTGGCCTCGGTCGGCGAACTCGTCGATCTGGGCCGTCATGGTGGCGACGAAGACCCCGGCGGTGAACGGGTCCACGGGCAGGTCCCGTTGGGCTCGGCGGGCGTGCGCCCGGTCGCTCACCGACCACATCGGCGAGCCGCCGATCCGGCTCATCTCGCGGGCGCCGAGCCGCCGTTCGGCCAGGATCACACTGCGCAGCTCCGTGCCGTCGGCGACCTCGTCATAGATCTCCGCGACGATCTCGCGGGCGGGGCCGTACGTCGCCGTGTACGTGCGGTCGAACACGTCACGGGCCTCGGCGTCGAGGTTCTCGCGGACCGCCCGCAGACCGGCTCGGGAGATGGTGCGGGCGATCGGGCCGGTCACGTTCTCGCAGGCGCGTTCGTACGCCGTCACCTCGTCGTCCCCGGCGAGGCGGTGACGCGTGAAGAGGCTCTCGACGATGCCGTGGACGGCGCCCAGCAGGATGGCGCGTTCGCCGACGATGTCGGAGAGGTACTCGCTGTCGAGGGTGGTGCGGAAGGTGTACGGCGAGCCGAGCGCCACCGACCAGCCCAGAGCGAGGTCGACGGCCCGGCCGTCGGGGTCGGCGTGGACCGCGTAACTGCTGTTGATCCCGGCGCCGTTGATCTCGGCGCCCTGCTCGTAGAGCCGCCGCACCGAGTCGCCCATGCCCTTGGGGCACACCGCGATCACCGGGTGTCCCGGCGGGAAGTCGCCGCCGGTCTCGCGGAGGTGACCGAGCAGGAAGCCGTGCGAGAGTCCGATCGCCGCGCCCACCTTGAGGGCCGCGAAGATCTCCTGGTGGTGGGCGGCGAGTGCGGCGTCCGCGATCAGCAGGATCACCAGGTCGCTGTCGGCGGTGACAGCGAGCCAGTCGCCGAGGGTGCCGTCCTCCTCCGTGAACCCGTGGGCGCGGGCGTCGGCGGCCGAGCGCGAGCCGGGGCGCAGTCCGACGGCCACCCGGATGTCCGTGCCGGCGAGCGAGTCGCGCAGGTTCAGGGCCTGGGCGCGGCCCTGCGGGCCCCAGCCGATGACACCGATACGGCGGACCCCGGCGAAGGCCTGCGGGAGCAGCGGGAAGAGGTGCCGGCCGCCGCGCAGGATGGTCTCGGTGCCGCCGGGCACGTCCATCGTCTCGAGGGAGAAGACACGGGAGCTGTACGTGGTCGAGGTCATGGTCGAGTTGTAGGCTCCGGGCGGGTGTTGCGGCAAGCGCAACATCCGAAGCGGAGTGTTGCACCGAATGAAAGATGCAGGTCACAGCATGCGTGAAGATCATCGGGAGTTGCGTCTTTTCCTGCATCTGGCGCAGACGCTGAACTTCGGGCGGACCAGTCTCGACTGTCACGTCAGCGCGGCGACGCTGACGCGGACCGTGCAGCGGCTGGAGGCCGGGCTCGGGCACCGGCTGCTCGACCGGGGCCCGCGCGGGGTGTCGCTGACGGCGGAGGGGCACCGGTTCCGCGCATTCGCCGTAGAGGCACTGGAGTTGTGGCGCTCCTACCGTGAGGAGCACCCCGATCCCGCCGAACTCACCGGCCGGCTGGCCGTGTTCGCCACGGTGACCGCCTGCCAGGCGCTGCTGCCCGACCTGTTGGCCCCGTTTCGCGCCGCGCACCCTCAGGTACGGCTCGACCTGCGCACCGGAGACGCGGCGGCGGCGCTGGCCCGGCTGGACGAGGGCGAGGTGGACGTGGCCGTGGCGGGGATCCCGGCGCGGCTGCCGGAGCCGTTGGTGGGCCGGACGGTCGCGGTCACCGAGCTGGTCCTGGTCACGGCCCGGGACCGGCCCGACCCGGACCTCTGCGGACCCTTCGTCCTCCCCCACCGCGGCCTGGTCCGCGACGCCGCCGACCGCTGGTTCCGCGCCCGCGGCACCGTGCCCGAGGTGGCCTGCGAACCGGACGGCCACGAAGGGCTGTTGACGCTCGTCGCCCTCGGCTGCGGCACGGGGGTGGTCCCCCGGCTCGTACTGGAGCACAGCGCGGTGCGCGACCGGCTGTCGGTGGTCGCGGCGGTTCCCGCGCCGGAGCGGTTCCCCATCGGGTTGTGCGTACGGCGGGCCGATCTGCGCCGACCGCTGGTGGCCGCGCTGTGGAGCCTCACGACGCCCGAAGTCACGGCTTCCTGAGATCCAGGCGCCCGATCCGGGCCACGTTCTCCCGGTCCTCGGCGTCCTCGCTGGCCTCGGCCGTGAACCAGGCGTCGAGGATCTCCTTGAGCAGCGGCTCGGAGGTCAGGCGCAGGCTGAGGGCGAGGACGTTGGCGTCGTTCCAGCGGCGGGCGCCGTCCGCGGTGTAGGCGTCGGTGCACAGGGCCGCCCGTACGCCCGCGACCTTGTTCGCGGCGATCGACGCGCCCGTGCCGGTCCAGCAGCACACCACCGCCTGGTCCGCCGCCCCGGTGGCGACGTCCCGGGCCGCCGACTCAGAGCACGCCGCCCACCGGGGGTCGGAGCCGGGGTGCAACGCCCCGTGGGCGACCACTTCGTGACCGCGTGCGCGCAGCTCGGCGACGAGGCTGCGGGCCACGGGTTCGTCCATGTCCGAGGAGACGGAGATCCGCATGGCCCCGAGCCTACGCGCCGAGCGAGCGGGCGAGCAGGTCTCGGCGGTTGTGGGTGCCCGTCTTCGCGAACACCGACTTCAGGTGGTCCTGCACGGTGTGCTCGGAGACGTACATGGTGGCGGCGACCGTACGACTGTCGCCGCCCCTGGCGAGCAGGCCGACGAGTTCGGTCTCCCTGGCACTGAGGGCATGGGCCCGGCAGAAGACGGACAGCCGCTCGGCGGGTGAGGACTCCTCGATGGTGACGGCGACGGCGCCTGCCATCCGTGCGGCGCGCAGGGTCACCCAGAGCCCGTCGGCGAGGTGCACGCGGGCCCGCGGCGGATGGTCGTCGACCCCGGCCTCCACGGCCAGGAGCTGGGCGGCGACGTTGTAGGCGCCGGCCGGCACGGTCGGGCGGCCGTGCTCCGGGGGGACCAGGACACGCAGGTAGGCGTGGGTGCCCGGGGTCTGGCCGACGACTCCCATGTCGGGCGACAGCACCAGCACCAGGGGTTCGGAGCGGGGCTCGTGGGAGGGTCGTACGACGAAGGTGGCGGCCTGGCTGCGGCGCAGCGCCGTCGTGATCGGCGCCGTGAGGTCGGCGAGGCGGGCCGCCTCCGCCGGGGTGAAGTCACGGTCGCGGCGCCACAGGTCGAGGAAGCCCCAGATGCCGTGGCGGTCCCGGAAGACCGCCGAGGCGATGTCGCGGATGCCGTGGTGGCGCAGGAGCTCGTTCCAGAGCGGGCTCACCGAGCGGTCGGGGAGGTCGCTGAGCAGGGCGACGTCCCGCAGCTCCGTCCAACGGTTCGCCCGTGTCAGGTACTTGAGGCGGATCGCCCGGGGCAGCTCCCGCAGGACGGGAACATCGGCGATCGGGGCGCAGCCGACCGAGGTCTCCGGGTCGGTCAGGAGGAAGGCGTACGCGTCGAACCCGATGGTGGCGCGGAGCTCGTCGAGGAGCCGCAGGCGCAGTTCCCGGGCGTCGCCGCCCTCCTCGCACAGCCGCACGACGCGGTCCCGTCCGGACATGGTCCGAGCGTATCCCCACATTTCTGGGATGTACGGCACCGCGCGGTCCGGCGCAGCCTGGTGACGAGCGCCGAGGAGGAATCATGCCGACCCTGTACATCGAGCATCCGGTCACGGACTTCGCCACCTGGAAGACGGCTTTCGACCGCTTCGCGGGCGCGCGTGCCGACGCGGGCGTACGGCGCCATCGCGTCCGGCGGCCCGTCGACGATCCCGCCTACGTCGTCGTGGACCTCGATTTCGACGACGTGGCGGGTGCCGAGCGGTTCCTGGGATTCCTGAAGTCGACGGTGTGGGGCTCGCCCGAGAACGCCCCGGCGCTGGCCGGGGCGCCTCGGACGCGGATCCTGGAGACCGCCGAGGATCACCAGGGCAGCGAGCCCTCGACGTCGACGTAGCCGCCGGTCGGGCCGTCGGGGCCCAGCCGGGCCATGCGGACGATGATCTCGGCGCCCTGTTCGACGGTCTGGGTGCCCGTGCGGCCGTTGAGGTCGGTCGAGGTGAAGCCGGGCTCGACCGCGTTGATCCGTATGGCCGGGAACGCCTTCGCGTACTGCACGGTGATCATGTTGACCGTGGTCTTGGACGACGGGTAGGCCAGGGCCTGGTAGAAGTGCGCCGGTGAGTCCGGGTCGGACAGCCGGGACAGCGAGGCCAGGCCGCTGCTCACGTTCACGACGACGGGGGCCGCGGACCGCTGGAGCAGCGGCAGGAAGGCGTGGGTCACCCGGACGACGCCGAAGACGTTGGTCTCGAACACCGTGCGCATCTCGTCGGCGGTGGTGTCGGCGGCGGCCGGGATGGCGTTGTTCTCGCCCCGGACCTCGATGCCGGCGTTGTTGACCAGGACGTCGAGCCCGCCGTCGGCCTCGACGGCCTTCGCGGCGGCCTGGACGGAGGCGTCGTCGGTGACGTCGAGCTGGACGAACCGGGCGCCGAGCCGTTCGGCGGCGCGGCGGCCGCGTTCGGCGCTCCGGGCGCCGATGTAGACGGTGTGACCTGCGGCGACGAGTTGGCGGGCGGCCTCGAAGCCCAGGCCCTTGTTGGCTCCGGTGATGAGTGTCGTAGTCATGGCTCCACCGTCCTGCGGGACCGGCGGGACAGCCAGAAGACCCTTCTTCCTGGGACTCGCAGTACCAGGCACGGTGTCGGCCGACGCGGTTGACTGGAGGCATGACGACGACGGAACTGGGGCAGGCGCTGCGGCGCTGGCGCGACCGGGTCGCCCCGGCGACCGCGGGGCTGCCGGCCGGTGGTCAGCGGCGGGCGGCCGGGCTGCGGCGTGAGGAGCTTGCGCTGCTGGCGGGGATCTCGGTCGACTACGTCACCCGTCTCGAACAGGGCCGGGCGGCCAGTCCGTCGGGGCAGGTCGTGGAGGCGCTGGCGCGGGCGCTGCGGCTGTCGGGGGACGAGCGGGGGTATCTGTTCCGGCTGGCCGGGCTGGTGCCGCCGGGTCCCGAGACGGTGCCCGGTCACATCACGCCGAGCGTGCAGCGGCTGTTGGACCGGCTGGTGGGCACCCCGGTCGGGGTCTCCGACGCGGCGATGACCCTGCTCGTGGCCAATCCGATGTACGCGGCGCTGATGGGCGACCCCTCCGGTCTGCGCGGCTTCGAGCGCAACGGGGTGTGGCGCAACTTCCTCGGCGCACCGGGCCGGGTCCGGCACACCGCCGAGGAGCGGCGCGCTTTCGAGGTGGGCATGGTCGCCGAACTGCGGTCGACCGCCTCGCGGTATCCCACCGACCCGCAACTGCGGCGCCTGATCGCGGAGTTGCGGGCGGGCAGTGAGCGGTTCGCCGAGCTGTGGGACGCGGGTGTGGTCGGCCGGCTGGAGGCTTCGCGCAAGACGATCGCGCATCCGCAGGTGGGCCTGGTGACGTTGGACTGCGACCTGCTCCGGGTGGAGGGCAGCGATCTGCACCTCCTCGTCTACTCGGCCGAGCCGGGGACCGAGGCCGCCGAGAAGCTGGAGTTGGTCTCCGTGCTCGGCATCCAGTCACTGGTGGGTTAGCGCCCCCAGCGGGTCGTCCAGCACCGGCTGCCACGCCAACTCGGCGGCACCGACCAGGCTGTTGTGGTCGAGGGTGCACGCGAGGATCGGTACGCCGCCGCTCTGCCCCCACAGGCTGCGGTCGGCGACGACCGCGCGCAGCCGGTCCGGGTCGGCGTCGAGAAGGGTGCGGTGCAGGCCGCCGAGGATGATGCGGTCCGGGTTGAGGATGTTCACCAGGCCCGCTAGGCCCAGTCCGAGGCGGTCGATGAGGGCCCCGGTGGCGGTGCGGACGGCCGGATCGTCGTAGTGGTCGCGGATCAGTTCGTTGGACTGCTGGAGCAGAGACACCTCGGGTCCGGGCTCGCGGCCCACGGCGTCGAGGAAGGCGAGCGGGTCGGCCTCGACGTCCAGGCAGCCGCGGCTGCCGCAGTGGCAGGGACGGCCCTCGGGGTTGACGGTCAGGTGGCCGACTTCGAGCGCGAGGCCCGAACTGCCGGTGTGCAGACGGCCGTCGAGGACCAGCGCCCCGCCGACGCCCCGGTGCCCGGTGGCCACGCACAGCAGGTCGCGGGCGCCGCGGCCCGCGCCGTGCCGGTGCTCGGCGAGCGCGGCGAGGTTGACGTCGTTGCCCGCGAAGGCCGGTCCGGCGATACCGGCTACACGGACACACTCCGCGAAGATCCGGCGGACGGGGGCGCCCACGGGCCAGGCCAGGTGCAGCGGGTTCAGCGCGGTCCCGTCGGGCTCCGCGACGGCGGAGGGGACCGCGAGACCGGCGCCCACACAGCGCAGGCCGGTGGTGCGCAGCAGTTCGGCGCCCGCCTCGACGACCGAGGCGAGGACCTTCGCCGGGTCGGCGTCGAC
Organism: Streptomyces sp. WM6386; assembly: GCF_000972385.1. Taxonomy (GTDB): domain Bacteria; phylum Actinomycetota; class Actinomycetes; order Streptomycetales; family Streptomycetaceae; genus Streptomyces. The sequence continues at coordinate 107,572 of NZ_JXTE01000012.1, read as the reverse complement.
GGTCTCGCAGCCGGGTGCGGTGGCGACGATCCGGCCGCCCAGGCCGACCAGCGCCGCCCGGAATCCGTCGGCGTGCACCTGCGCGGCGAGGACGACGGGCCCTTCCTCGGCGACCGCGAGCCGGTGCGAGGGGCGGCCCTGCGAACCGGCGGCCGCGCCGGGCCGGGCGTCGACCCGGATCAGCCCGAGCGCCTCCAGCTCGGCGGCGACCGCGCCGGCCGTGGCGCGCGTCACCCCGAGTTCGGCGGTGAGCACGGCGCGGGTGGGGGCACGCCCGGTGTGCACGAGCTCCAGAGCAGGCCCGAGCGCACCGCGTCCCCGGTCCAACCGCGTCCTCGAGGTCGTTCCTTCCCCCGTCGGCCGGGGGTCCGCATTGCCGCTCATGAGGGCGAGTCTCCCATGATCCGCTGTGCCGCCGTCCTACCGGCCACTGACTCTGAGCGTGATGTTCAGCCGCCCGGCCAGCCCCAACTCCGGGGGCGCGGTACCCGGGTACACCTTCGGCACCCCGTGGTACGCGAGCCGCGAGGGCCCGCCGAACACGAACAGGTCGCCGCTGCGCAGCTCGACGTCCGTGTACGGCTTCGTCCGCGTCCGGGTGTTGCCGAACCGGAAGACACAGGTGTCGCCGAGGCTCAGGGACACCACCGGGTCGTCGGCCTTCTCGTCGCTGTCGCGGTGCATGCCCATGCGGGCGTCGCCGTCGTAGAAGTTGATCAGTGCGATGTCGTACGACGGTGAGGTCACCCCGAGGGCGCTGCCCGCCGTGGGAGAGGGCACCCCGAAGGCGTCCCGCACCGCGCTGCGGCCCAGCTCCCCCAGCCACTGGGGGAACGGTTTGACCGGGGCGCCGTCGCCGTCGACGACGGTGCGGGCGTAGGCGTACGGGTACCAGTGCCAGCCCAGACAGACCTGCCGGGCGGTCATCGTGCCACCGCCGGGGGTGCGGACCGAGCGCAGGCCGGCCGGGGGGCGGGCCCACTCACGGCAGGCCTCCAGCAGCTCGTGCTGCCGGCTCGCGTCGAGCCGGTCCGGTAGGTGCACCGCGCCCGGCGCGACCTCCGTGCGGGGCCTGGGGAACAGCTCGGCATCCATGAGGCCATCCTGCCCGAGCAGCCCTGAGCTGCGGCTCCGCTAGCCTGGACACGATGAACGACCGTATGGCGACGCCCTGGGGCCAGCTCTCGCTGGCCCGTTTCCCCGAGGACCCGCGTGACAGGCTGCGTGCCTGGGACGCCTCGGACGAGTACCTCCTGACGCATCTGGCCGAACAGGCGGTCCCGCTGTCCGGCACGGTCGTGGTCCTGGGCGACCGCTGGGGCGCTCTGTCCACGGCGCTGGCCGCGCACCGGCCGGTGCAGATCACCGACTCCTACCTCTCCCAGGAGGCGACCCGGGCGAACCTGGTCCGGGGCGGTGTCGAGACCGGGGCGGTACGGCTCCTCACCACCCAGGACCCGCCGCCCGGCCGGATCGACGTCCTGCTGGTGCGGGTGCCGAAGAGCCTGGCCCTGCTGGAGGACCAGCTGCTGCGGCTGGCGCCCGCGGTGCACGAGGGCACGGTCGTCGTCGGGACCGGGATGGTGAAGGAGATCCACACCTCGACGCTGAAGCTGTTCGAGCGGATCCTCGGACCGACCCGCACCTCGCTCGCCGAGAAGAAGGCGCGGCTCATCTTCTGCACGCCCGGGCCGGCGCCACGCACGGCCGCCAGTCCGTGGCCGTACCGCTATGAGCTGCCCGACGGCGTCGGCGCGGTCTCGGGGCGGACCGTGGTCAATCACGCGGGTGTCTTCTGTGCCGACCGGCTCGACGTCGGCACCCGGTTCTTCCTCCAGCACCTGCCGGACAGCAGGGGTGCGCAGCGGGTCGTGGACCTGGGCTGTGGCAACGGGGTGGTCGGTACGGCGGTGGCGCTGGCGAATCCCGAGGCCGAGGTGCTGTTCGTGGACGAGTCGTTCCAGGCCGTGGCCTCGGCGGAGTCGACGTACAAGGCGAACGGCGTGCCGGGGCATGCCGAGTTCCGGGTCGGGGACGGGCTCGCCGGAGTGGCGGACGGGAGTGCCGATCTCGTGCTCAACAATCCGCCGTTCCACTCCCATCAGACGACCACCGACGCCACGGCCTGGCGGATGTTCACGGGCGCGCACGGCGCGCTGCGGCCGGGTGGCGAGCTGTGGGTGATCGGCAACCGTCACCTGGGCTACCACGCCAAGCTGCGTCGGCTGTTCGGGAACAGTGAACTGGTGGCCAGTGACCCGAAGTTCGTGGTGTTGAGGGCTGTCAGGAAGTAGTCGCGTCAGCCCAGCACCCGGATGATTTCCGCCACGGCCCGTGCCATCGCCGCCCGCCCCACCCCCAGGTACTTGCGTGAGTCGACCGCCTCGGGGTGTGCGGTGAGGAAGGCGCGCACGGCGCCGGTCATGGCGATGTTGAGGGCGGTGCCGATGTTGACCTTGGTGATGCCGCCCGCGACGGCGGCGGTCAGTTCGTCGTCCGGCAGGCCCGACGAGCCGTGCAGGACGAGCGGTACGTCCAGCGCGCCGGAGAGCTGTGCGAGGAGGGCGTGGTCGAGGGTGGCGGTGCGGGTGGTCATCGCGTGCGAGCTGCCGATGGCGACGGCGAGGGCGTCCACGCCGGAGTCGGTCACGAAGGTGCGGGCCTCGGCGGGGTCGGTGCGGGCGCCGGGCGCGTGGGCGTCGAGCGGCGGCTCGCCGCTCTTGCCGCCGACCTCGCCCAACTCCGCCTCGATCCACAGGCCTTGGGCATGGGCCCAGTCCGCGGCGGCTCGGGTGGCGGCGAGGTTCTCCCGGTAGGGCAGGCGGGCGGCGTCGTACATCACGGAGCTGAATCCGGCGTCCGCGGCCTGCCTCAGGAGGGAGTCGCTCTGGACGTGGTCCAGGTGCAACGCGACGGGGACGGCCGCGCGTTCGCACGCGGCGACGGCGGCGCGGGCGAGGGGTTGCAGTCGTCCGAGGCGGAACTTGACGGCGTTCTCGCTGACTTGGAGGACGACGGCGGCGTCCGCCGACTCGGCGCCGGCGACGACCGCCTCGACATGTTCGAGCGTGACGACGTTGAACGCGGCGACGGCGCGGTGCGCGGCGGCGGCCCGCGTGACGAGCTCGCCGGTGGTCACCAGAGGCACGGCTCCTCCTACGAACCGGCGAGGATCACGGAGCGGGTGAGATGGCGCGGCCGGTCCGGGTCGAGCCCCCGGGCCGCGGCGACGGCCACGGCGAGCCGCTGGGCGCGGACCAGTTCGGCGAGCGGGTCGAGACCGCCCGCGACCCACAGTCCGCCGGTCTCCCGCACCTGTTCGGCCAGCCCCTCGGGCGCCTCGCCGAGCATCCAGGTCGCGGTCCCCCGGGTGGTGATGCTGATGGGGCCGTGCCGGTACTCCATCGCCGGGTAGGCCTCGGTCCAGGACAGTGCCGCCTCGCGCATCTTCAGGCCGGCCTCGTTGGCCAGCCCCACGGTCCAGCCGCGGCCGAGGAAGGTGAACTGCGTGCAGTCGACGAGTCCGTCCGGCAGGGGGGTGGCGAGCGCGGTGCGGGCGTCGGCGACGACGGCGTCGGTGTGCAGGCCGAGGTGGGCGCGGAGCAGGGTCAGGGCGGTGGTCGCGAACCGGGTCTGCACGACGGAGCGTTCGTCCGCGAAGTCGAGGACGACGACGTCGTCGGCGGCCCGCACGACCGGCGTGTGCGGGTCGGCGGTGAGGGCCGTGGTCCGGGTCCGGCCCTTCAACTGCCCGAGCAGTTCGAGCACTTCGGTGGTGGTGCCGGAGCGGGTGAGGGCGAGCACTCGGTCGTACGGGCGGTCGTGCGGGTACTCCGACGCGGCGAAGGCGTCCGTCTCGCCCTGGCCCGCCCCCTCGCGCAGCGCCGCGGCGGACTGCGCCATGAAGTACGAGGTGCCGCACCCCACGATCGCGACACGCTCCCCCGGCGCCGGCAGCACGGCGGCATGTTCCGGCGCCTCGGCCGCCGCGCGGATCCAGCACTCGGGCTGACTGACCAGCTCGTCCTCGACATGGGTCATGTCGCGGTCCCTCCCCGTCAACGAACACCGCGGTGATTGTTTCTGCAAGATATAGCGAGCCTTCGAGCAGAATCAAGCATTCGAGTGACATCGGGGTGCGCTTGGAGGTCTCGTCCGCCACGATCCGCCGCGACTTCGACCAGCTGGCCGAGCAGCAGATGCTCGTGCGCAGCTACAGGACGGCCCGGCACGCCTCCGAGAAGCAGCGCATCGCCAAGGCCGTCGCCGGTCTCGTCACCCCCGGCACCGCCGTGGGCCTGACCGGTGGCACGACGACCACCGAAGTGGCCCGCGCTCTGGCCGTCCGCCCCGACCTGACATCCGGCTCCCCCGCGCTCACCGTCGTCACCAACGCGCTGAACATCGCCAACGAGCTGGCCGTACGCCCGCAGTTCAAGATCGTGGTGACCGGCGGGGTGGCGCGTCCGCAGTCGTACGAGCTCATCGGGCCGCTCGCCGACGGGGTGCTGAGCCAGATCACCATCGATGTGGCGGTGCTCGGCGTGGTCGCCTTCGACGTCACGCACGGCGCGGCCGCGCACGACGAGGCCGAGGCCGCGACCAACCGGCTGCTGTGCGAGCGCGCCGCGCGGGTGATCGTGGCCGCCGACTCCAGCAAGCTGGGACAGCGGGCCTTCGCCCGGATCTGCGCGGCCGACACGGTGGACACGCTGGTCACGGACACGGCGGCCGACGAGGACACCGTGCGGCGCTTCGAGGAGGCGGGGATCCGGGTCGTCGCTGCCTGAGTCCGTTCGCAGCACCTGCCGGGCCGAACCGACCTAGGCTGGTTCCAGGGAGGCCGCGATGAGCGCAACACCTGTGGACCAGCCGTATCTGCCGATCGCCGAGCACGGGCTGATCGGCGACCTGCGGAGCGTGGCCCTGGTGGGCACGGACGGCACGATCGACTGGTACTGCTGCCCGGCCTTCGACGCCCCCAGCGTTTTCGCCTCGATCCTCGACGCGGAGCGCGGCGGGTCCTTCGAGCTCGCCGCGTCGGTGCCGGCGAAGACGAAGCAGTTCTACTTCCCCGACACCAATGTGCTGATCACCCGCTTCTTCACCGAGGACGGCGTCGGCGAGGTGCAGGACTTCATGCCGGTCGACGGCGAGTCGGCCGAGTCCGAGCGGCACCGGCTGATCCGGCGGGTGGTGTGCGTGCGCGGTTCCCTCCCGTTCCGCACCCGCGTCGCCCCGCGGTTCGACTACGGCAGGCAGCCGCACACCTTGCGCATGGTCGGCGACGTCGCCGTCTTCGACTCCGCGCAACTGTCGCTCGGCCTGACCGCGACCGTGCCGCTGGAGACCGACGGCCAGGACGCCCGCGCCGACTTCAAGCTCGCCGAGGGCGAGTCGGCGGTGTTCGCGCTGGACCAGGTCGGCGGTGAGGTGACCCCGCGCAGGTGCGCGCGCACCGAGGCCGAGGAACAGTTCAACAGCACGGTCGCCTACTGGCGCCGCTGGCTCTCCGCCTCCAAGTACCGGGGCCGGTGGCGGGAGATGGTGCACCGCTCGGCCCTCACCCTGAAGCTGCTCACCTACGCGCCGACCGGCGCGATCGTGGCCGCGCCGACGACGAGCCTGCCCGAACAGCTCGGCGGGGAACGCAACTGGGACTACCGGTACGTGTGGGTGCGGGACGCCGCGTTCTGTGTGTACGCCCTGCTGCGGCTCGGCTTCACCGGCGAGGCCGAGGCGTTCATGAACTTCGTGACCAAGCACGTCAGTCCGGGCGACGGCAAACCCTCCGGACCGCTGCAGATCATGTACGGCATCGACGGCCGCACCGACCTCACCGAGTCCGAACTCCCCCATCTCGAAGGACATCACGGCTCCGCGCCGGTGCGGATCGGCAACGCCGCGGCGGACCAGCTCCAGCTGGACATCTACGGCGCGCTGATCGACTCGATCTACCTCTACGACAAGTGGGCCAAGCCGATCTCCAGCGACCAGTGGGACGATGTGTGCGCCCTGGTGGAGTGGGTGTGCGAGCACTGGGACCAGCCCGACGAGGGGATCTGGGAGACCCGGGGCGGCCGCAAGAACTTCCTGTACTCGCGCCTCATGTGCTGGGTGGCGATCGAGCGGGCCATCCGCATGGCGAACCGTCGCGGTCTGCCCGCCGATCTGCCGCGCTGGCTGGAGTGCCGCGACACGATCTACCGGCGGATCATGAGCCGCGGCTGGTCCGAGACCCGCAAGGCGTTCGTGCAGCACGAGGACGGCGACGTACTGGACGCGGCCGTCCTCATGATGCCGCTGACGAAGTTCATCGCCCCGACCGACCCCAAGTGGCTGTCCACCCTGGACGCGCTCACCCAGGAGCTGGTCTCCGACTCCCTGGTCTACCGCTACGACCCGCTGGCCAGCCCCGACGGACTGCGCGGCGACGAAGGCACGTTCTCCATCTGCTCCTTCTGGTACGTCGAGGCGATGGTGCACGCCGGCCGGGTCGACGAGGCACGGCTCGCCTTCGAGAAGATGCTGACGTACGCCAACCATCTGGGCCTGTACGCCGAGGAGATCAGCCACACCGGCGAGCAACAGGGCAACTTCCCGCAGGCGTTCACACATCTCGCGCTCATCAGCGCGGCGTTCAACCTGGATCGCGCGCTGGGCTGAGCGCTGCCCCCGGCACCGCCGGGCCCACCCCGCTGAGCGCCTGCGGCTCCGTCGAGGACGACACCACCGGTTCCCCGTCCGACGCTGCCCGGACCCCACCGTCGCCCCGGACGGCACCGCGCGACAGCGGCGCTACGAGGCGTCGGTCTCTGTGGCCGCCACGAGGGAACGGGGGCGCAGATCGGTCCAGTTGGCCTTGATGAAGTCCAGGGACGCCTCCCGGGAGTTCTCGCCGAAGACGACCGTCCATCCTCCGGGCACCTCGGCGAAGGAGGGCCAGAGCGAGTGCTGGCCCTCGTCGTTCACGAGGACCAGGAAACGGCCTTCGGCGTCGTCGAAGGGGTTGGTGCTCATGTACTGTGCCTCCCCGGAAATGCCGGCCTTAGGTTAGGCTCGCCTAATTGCAGCGAGCCTAACTTCTCTGCCCTCGCTCTCACAAGGAGACGTGCATGCCCGTGGTGGAGGACGCCTTCGTCAGGTTCGGGCTGTCCGGCCGGCCCGGCACCGATGCCTTCTGGGCGGCCGTGAGGGCGCCCAGGTCGGTTCCTGCACCCGGCGGCGGCTGGACGACCCTGTTCCTGTGGCGGGGGTCCGCAGCGGACATCGGCTTCGAGAGCTGGTCGGAGCCGGTCCCGCTGCGCCGGTGGGCCGACACGGACTGCTGGTACGCCGAGGTGCTCATGCCCGCACGGCTGCGCGTCACCTACCAGTTCCTCGTGGACCGCGCGGCGTACGCCGACCCGTTCAACCCGGTCGGCGCCGGCGGCGACCGTTCCATCGCCGCGACCCCGGACGCCCCGGCCCAGCCGCACTGGCCCGCCCTCGGCCCCGACGAGGTGCTACCGCTCCCCCGCACCCGGCTCCGCTGGAGCAGCGAACTGCTGGGCGGGCGGCGCACCGTACGCGTCCACCCGGTGGGCGGTGGCGGACCGGTGGTGCTGCTCCTCGACGGGGACGACTGGCTCCATCTGCACCCCGCCATGACCGCCTTCGACTCGGCCGTCGCCAGTGGCGAGATGCCCGCCGTCACTCTTGTCTTCCTTCCGGTCAAGGACCGGCGAGCCGAATTCGCGTGCCGGCCCGAGCTGTGGCGGGCGGTCCGGGACGAACTGCTGCCGCTGCTGGCGGAGTCCGGCGCACCCGCCGACCGGGACCGGCTGGTGGTCGCCGGGCAGAGCCTCGGCGGGCTCAGCGCGCTGTACGCGGCACTGGAGTTCCCGGACCTGGTCTCCCGCGTCGCCTGTCAGTCGGGGTCGTTCTGGTGGACACCTGACGCCATGGAGTCGGCCGACCTGCTGGGCGGCCCGGTCGGCGGCGCCCTCGCCGAGCGGCTGCGGCAGCGCCCCGATCTGTCCGGTCTGCGGATCGCGTTCGACGTGGGGGAACACGAGACGCGGATGCTGCCCCACTGCGAGCTGACCGAGGCCCTGGCCGAACAGGCCGGCGCGACCGTACGGGTGTCACGGTCGGCGTCGGACCACGACCGGGCGGGCTGGCGGCACGCCCTGCTCCGGGATGTCGCCTGGGCGCTCGGCTAAGCGGGTCGGGTGAAGTCCTCTACGGGTTCGGCAGCGTCCGTAAGGGGCGCGGGGCCGTATCCATATGCGGCTCCGCCGCGGGGCGCGACCAGCCACGACGGCGCCGCGGACGGGTGACAGCACATCGCGGCACTTCCCGCGGAGCGCTCAGCACCCGGCTCCCGGCCGGCAGCCGATGTCACCTGGCCACGGCGAGGCAGTACTCCTCGTCGGTGGCCAGGAGGTTGCGATGGGTGTCCTCGGCACCGATGACCCCCTCGTCCAGGACGAGAACCCGGTCGGCGGCGTCCAGGAGGGCGGGGCTGCTGGTGATGACGACGGTGGTGCGGCCCCGGCGCAGCCGCGCGACATTGCGCGCGATGAGCTGCTCGGTGACCGCGTCGACGGCCGTGGTCGGGTCGTGCAGCACGAGGATGTCGGAGTCGGCGGCGAGGGCCCGGGCCAGTGACAGCCGCTGCCGCTGTCCCCCGGAGAGGTTCGCGCCCCGGTCGCGGACGCCGTGGTCGAGGCCTTCGCGGTGGAGGGCGACGACATCGGTCAGCATGGACGCCTCGACTGCCTCGGGGACGGTCCGGCTGGTGCCCGACGGGTCGATGTTGGTGCGCAGGGTGCCCGCGAAGATCTCACCGTCGTACGGGTTCACCAGCAGATGCTCGCGGACCGCCTCGACGGACAGCTCCGCCAGCGCCTGCCCGCTGATCCGCACGACTCCCTCGTACGCGTCGGGCGGCACCCGCATGGCCAGGACCGCGGCGAGGTCGGCCGCCGCGCGCGGCTGGTAGGCGGCGATCGCCACGAACTCACCGGCGGACACGGTGAACTTGAGCTCGCGCAGGGTCCCGTGGCGTACCCCGTCGACGTCCAGGTCGCCGCCCGCGGCGGGGCGTTCCCTTCCGGGGGTCGTCACCGGTGGCGCGCTCAGCACCAGCGCCATCCGCTCGGCGGACGCGCGGGCGATCATCACGTACTTCGGCATCTCGGAGAAGAGTTTGAGCGGTTCGATGATGAACTGTGCCAGCCCCACGGCCATGACGAGGTCCCCGATGCCGATCCGGCCGTCGAACGCCAGCCACCCGGCCATCAGGGTCACCGCGGCGGCGAGCATCGCGTTGAGGGCCAGGGCCGTGCCCGCGTAGGCGCCGTTCACCTTGGCGACGGTGACCGCCTGGTGTCGGGCCTCCGTGCTGACCTGCCGGTAGGAGCGGAACGCCGCGTGGTTGCCGCCGAAACCGTGCAGCGGGCGAAGGCCGGTGATCAGGTCGGCGACCTTCGCGCCGGCCCGCGCCACCCGCGCCTGCTGTTCCTGGGTGCTGTCGCCGATCCGTTTGGACAGCACGCTCAGGATCGCCAGGATCGCGACGGTTCCCACGATCACCAGCAGCCCGAGCCGGAGGTCGGCCCGGCCCAGTGCGACCGCCGCGACCAGCACCGCGACCAGTGAACTGATCAGCAGCGGGACCACCTCGATGATGTCGGCGGTCTGGTCGGCGTCCTCGGTGGCGATGGTCAGCACCTCGCCGGACTTCAGGTCGACGTCCCGGGCCACCGGCTGGAGCGCGCAGGCCGCGACCCGCACCCGCCACCGGTGTGCCTCGGTCGTGTTGGCCTTCTGCAGGACGCGCATCCCGAACCGCCACGACAGCGACACCGTCGTGATGATCACCGCCAGGGCGACGACCGACAGGGCGAGCGCGTCGAGGCTGCGACCCCGCAGCGCGTGCTCGACGATCAGGCCGAGCGCGATGGGGAAGGCGGTCTCTCCCGCCTGGTACAGGCCCATCAGGGCGGTGCCCCGGGTCATGGCACCGACGTTGCGGCGCAGGGCGGTCCTCAGGATGTCGGACCCCGAACCGGGCCGCTGCGTGTCAGGAGTTGTCATCGAGGTGGCGGGCAATCGCTTCCGGGGTGCGCAGGGCGTACAGATCACGCAGGGATATCACAGGGCCGAACTCCCGGCGGAGCAGCCCGATCAGCCGCACCGCCAGCATGGAGTGCCCGCCCAAGGACACGAACTCACTCACCGCGCTCACCTCGTCGTCGTCCAGATCCAGTGCCTCGGCGAAGAACTCGCACACCACGGTCTCGGTCTCGGTCTGCGGCCCGCGCTCCCCGGCGGTGGTCAGCGTGCCCAGCGGCTTGGCCTCCGGCAACGCCGTGGTGTCAGCCTTCCCGTTGACGGTCAGCGGGATGCCGTCGACCTGGGCGTAGTGGGTGGGCCGCAGGAAGTCCGGGAGTCCGGCGCCCACTTCGGCGGCGACCGTCGCCAGATCCGCCCCGTCCAGAACCAGATAGGCGGCCAGCCGGTACGCGCCGTCGACCTGCGGGTCGGGCTGCGCGACGGCGGCGACGAACCGCACCGCCGGGTGCGCGGCGAACACGGCCTCGACCTCGCCGAGTTCGACCCGATGCCCGCGGATCTTGACCTGCTGGTCGGTGCGGCCCAGGTACATGAGGTTCCCGTCCGGCCGCCGGATCACCAGGTCCCCGGTGCGGTACATCCGCTCGCCCGGCGCACCGAACGGGCACGCCACGAACCGGTGTGCCGTCTGGGCGGGTTGGCCGAGGTAGCCGCGCGCGGTGCCGATGCCCGACACGTACAACTCGCCCGGGACGCCGTCCGGGACGGGGCGCAGCCAGGGGTCCAGCACATACACGTCGGTGTTGTCGATGGCCACGCCCACTACCGGGTCCTGGCAGTCGAAGGTGCCCACGCCCAGGGTGTTGATGGTGTACTCGGTGGGTCCGTAGAGGTTGTAGCCCACGGTTCCCTCGGTGTCGGCGAGTTGCTGCCACAGCGTCGGTGTGACGGCCTCGCCGCCGAGCAGCACCAGGGCGGGACGCCGTGCCGGGCTGTCCAGCAGTCCCTCCGCCACGAGTTGTTGTGCGTAGGTCGGGGTCACGTTGACGACGTCGATCCCGTGCTCCAGGCAGTAGGCGACCAGCCGGGGTGCGTCACGGCGCAACTCCTCGTCGCAGATGTGTACTTCATGGCCGTCGGCGAGCCACAGCAGTTCCTCCCACGACATGTCGAACGCGAACGACACCGTGTGCGCGATCCGGAACACCCGATGGCCGTGGTCGGCCAGCACCGGTTCGAAGATGCGCCGCTGATGGTTGATCAGCATGTTGGTGAGTCCGGCGTACTCGGTCACCACGCCCTTGGGCTTCCCGGTCGATCCGGAGGTGTAGATCGTGTACGCGGGGTGCCGCAGCCGCTGCGGGTCGTCCGGGGCGAACGTCACATACGGTGCGGCCTCGGGCAGGGGCCGGTCCAGCTCGATCGGGTCGCCGGTCAGCCCGGCCAGCCGGGGTGTCACGGCGCTCACGGTCAGGATCGCGTCCGGCCGGGCGTCCTCGACGATCGCGGCGATCCGCTCGTCCGGGTGGTCCAGCTCCAGGGGCACATAGGCGGCCCCGACGCGCAGTACGGCGAACAGCGCCACGATGGAGTCGAGCGAGCGCGGGATCGCGAGCGCCACGGCCTTCTCCACGCCGATGCCGCGACCGGCCAGCACGCCCGCCAGCGCCCGGCTGCGGTCCCGCAGCTGAGCGAAGGTCATGGTCCGGCCGTGTGCGACGAGCGCGATCCGCTCCGGCTCACGGTCCGCGGCCCGGTCGAACCGGTCGACGACGGTGTCCGTGCCGACGTCCGTACGCTCCCCCGGCACCGGCCGCGACCCCGGTCCCGGCAGCGCGCCGACCGGTCCGGTCGAGCGTGCCACGTCCTCCAGCACCCGCAGATAGTCGTCGAGGAGCCGGCGGGCGCCCTCGGTGTCGTCGTCGCGGTACTCCAGTTTGACCGTGAGCCGGTCGCCGGGCGTGACGACCCAGGTGAACGGATAGTGGGTGGAGTCGTCGGCCTTCACCTCGGAGATGCCGTGCCGGGCGTTCATCTCCGCGAACGCGTCCCTGTCGAGGAAGTTCTGCAGCACGAACAGGTTGTCGAACAGGGTCTCGTGCCCGCCGGCCCGCTGGATCTCGCCGAGCCCCAGGTACTCGTGGTCCATCGCCGCGACCCGGGCCGCCTGCACGGCCGCCAGGTACGCGCCGACGGTGTCGTCCGGGCGCGCCCGCGTCCACATGGGCACGGTGTTGAGCAGTACGCCGACGATGTCCGAGAGTCCCTCGCCGTCCCGCCCGGAGACGGTCATCCCGAACACGGCGTCGCTGCGGCCCGTGTGGGCCCCCAGCAGCAGGCCGAACGCCCCGGTCAGCACCGAGTTCAGCGTGACACCGTGCGCCCTGGCCGCCTCCCGCAACAGATCCGACTGCTCGAGTGACAGCGTGTGGACGACCGTGGGCGGCAGTTGGTCCGACAGCGCCGGTGCCGGTCCGGCGAGCAGCGTCGGGCCGGACAGGCCCGCCAGGTGCTCCGCCCAGAAGCGTTCCGATGCGGCGGTGTCCTTGGCGGCGAGTGCCCAGGCGTGATCCTCGAAGCCGGGCCGCGCGGGAGCCGGGGCCGGCAACTCACCGGCGAGGGCGGCCTCGTAGGCGTCGAAGAGGTCCCGCAGCACGATCTCGCGGGACCAGCCGTCCCACAGGAGCAGGTGGTAGCTGAACAGCAGTCCGTCGCGGTCGTCGGGCAGCCGCACCACGGTCAGCCGGATCAGGGGCGGCTCCCCTGGGTCGAATCCCGTGTCGCGGTCCCGGGCACGCAGGGCGTCGACCTCCGCGTCCGTCGACAGCTCCACCGTGCGGACATCGACGCGTCGCCCCGCCCGCAGTACCTGGACGGGGTTCCCGTCGCCGTCCGTGGTGAAGCCGGCGCCCACGACCGGGTGCCGGGCGATCACGTGCGCCATCGCCTCGGCCAGCGCGTCGGTGTCCAGGCGCCGGTCGAAGGTGAACCAGCTCTGCGCGACGTAGTGTCCGGCCGCGCCCGCCATCTGGGCCTGGAAGAACAGGCCTCGTTGGAGGGGCGTGACGGGTGCCGTGCGCTCGGCCGTCGCGGCGGCGTCCGCGACGGTCTCCAGTGCGCTCAGCCAGTGCTCGGTGATCTCATCGGGGATGCCGTCGGCGAGGGTGAAGGCCGCGTGCAGGGCTCCGGTGGTCTCGTCGAGCCAGGTGTTGACCTCGACGGCGTACGGACTGCCCTGGTCGCCGCCGGCCACGTGCAGTGCCTGCGACTCGCTGCCCCGGCCGAGGTGGTTGAACAGCACCTGCGGGCGGCCGTTCAGCAGCGGGGCCGTCTGCGCGTTGAGATACCTGAGCTGCCCGTAGGCGACATGGGCGCGCTCGTCCGGCTGGCGTTCGGCGAGCTCGCGGGCGGCCGCGACCGGGTCGGTGTGCGCGGTGAGCCGTACGGGAGCGATCGCGGTGAACCAGCCGACCGTGCGGGTGTAGTCGTGGTGGTCGAGGGCCGGGACCCGGCCGTGCCGCTCCAGTTCGATCGCGAGATCGGTGGGGGCGGGCTGGACGCGGGTCAGGGCGGTGCGCAGGGCGCCGCAGAGCAGCTCGGTGAGGTCGACGCCGAGTGCGGCGGGCGCGGTACGCGTCACGCGGTCGGTCGCGTCGGGCGCGAGTACGACCGTCGTCTCGCGCAGTCCTCGGACGGTGGGCAGCAGCGGGGATGCCTGGAGTGTGGTGATCCAGTGTCCGAGGTCGTCGAGTGCGTGGGCGGACCGCAGGGTCAGGGCCTCGGCGTACTCGGCGTAGGACGTGGTCGGCGGTGCGAGGGGCTCCCCGCGCAGGGCGGTGGCCAGGTCGTCCAGCAGGATCAGCCAGGACACGGAGTCGACGGCGAGGTGGTGCACGGTGACGACCAGAGTGCGGCTCGCCGCCAGCCACGAGAACGCGATGACATCGCCGGATTCGGGATCGAGTCGTCCGGCGGCCTCGTCGGCCGCTGCCGTCGCGTGAGCCGTGGCTGCCCGTACGACGGTGACCTCACGCTCGGGTTCGGTGCGCAGGGCCCATACGCCGTGCTCGACGCTCAGCCGCAGCCTGAGCGCCGGGTGCGCGGCCACGACGGCGGTCGCTGCTTGCTCGACGTCGGCGAACTCGAAGCCTTCGGCGACGGCCAGGCTCCGGGCCTGTGCGAACCGGGCGAGCGAGCCGCCCAGTTCGCGTTGGCGCAGGATGATCGGTGTCGGCGGGAGCGGGCCGTCCTCGTGGCGGGCGGGCACGGCCGTCGGTGTGCTCGACCCCAGGGACGCGGCCAGCGCGCGCGGTGTGCGCAGCAGGAACACGTCTCGTGGCGAGATCGGCACGTCGACCGCCCTGGCCCGGTTGACCACCGTGATGGCGACAATGCTGTCGCCCCCGGCCCGGAAGAAGTCCGTGTCGCCGTCCACGTCCGCGTCGCCGGGCAGTACCGCGGCGAAGATGCCGACCAGTGCGGTGACCGCGGACTCGCTCGCGGCCGCGGGGGTCTCGTCGTGCGCGGCCAGCGCGGTCAGGGCCTTGCGGTCCAGCTTGCCGTTGACTGTCAGCGGCAGGGCCTCGACCGGCAGCACCCTGCTCGGCACCATGTGCGCGGGCAGCTTCGCCGACAGCCGGGCGACGAGGTCGCCAGGCACCCTGCCCACGATGTGGGCGACCAGGTGATCGCCGCTGTCCGCGACGGTGACGGCCACGTCGACCACCCCGTCCAGTTCCCTGACGGCGGCTTCCACCTCACCCAACTCGATCCGGAATCCCTTGAGTTGGATCTGGTCGTCGGCGCGCCCGGCGAACTCCAGCTCGCCGTCGAGGGTACGGCGGGCCAGGTCGCCCGTGTGGTACATGCGGGAGCCGTCGCCCGCGAACGGGTCCGCCACGAACCGGCCCGCGGTGAGCCCGGGCCTGCCGAGATAGCCGAGCGACACCTGGTCGCCGGCGACATAGATCGCGCCGACCCTGCCCGGGGGCACCGGCCGGAGCCGGTCGTCGAGCAGATAGGTGACCAGTCCGGGGATCGGGCCGCCGATGGGGCCGGCGTCGTCACCGGAGCCGAAGTCGGCGTCGGTCAGCACCCGGTGGGTGACGTGCACGGTGGTTTCGGTGATGCCGTACATGTTGACCAGCTCGGGCGTACCCGTGCCGTGCCGCTCGACCCAGCCGCGCAGCCGCCCGAGGTCCAGCGCCTCGCCGCCGAAGATGATCCGGCGCAGTGCGGTGACCGGCTCGTCGGCCTGCCGGTCGGCCTCGATGAACTGGTAGAACGCCGACGGGGTCTGGTTGAGCACGGTCACCCCGCGCTCGCGGACCAGCCGGTGGAAGTCGAGCGGGGAGCGGGTCAGCCCGTACTCCGGCACCAGCAGCTCACCGCCGTGCGCCAGGGCGCCCCACAGTTCCCAGACCGCGAAGTCGAAGGAGTAGGAGTGGAACTGGACCCATACGTCCCGCGGTCCGAAGCCCATGGCCGGGCGGGTGTTGGCGAGCAGGGTGACCACACTGGAGTGCGGGACGACGACGCCCTTGGGCCGGCCGGTGGAGCCGGAGGTGTAGATGACGTAGGCCGGGTCGTGCGGGCGGGACTCGGGGCCGGTCGCGGCCCGCGGCAGCTCGTCTCCCTGCACGAGCACCTGGGCCGCCACTCCGGCCCGGTCCAGGAGCCGGGTGAAGCGGTCGCGGTGCTCGCGGTCCACGAGGACGACCTGGGGAGCGGCGTCGGCGAGGATGTACTCCAGCCGTTCGTCCGGGTAGGCGAGGTCCAGCGGGACGTAGGCGCCGCCCGCGCTGACGATGGCAATCAGGGCGACGACCTGCTCCAGGGAGCGCGGTACGGCGACCGCGACCCGCCGACCCGGCCGGACCCCGGCGGCGCGCAGACCCGAGGCCAAGTCGTCCTTGGTCTCGGCCAGTTCGCCGTACGTCAGGGAACGGGTGCCGCCGTCGAGGGCGCACTGGGTGACCGCGGTGGCGGCCGGGTCACGGGTCGCGGCGGCGTCGAAGAGCGCGCCCAGGGTGGTCGGTTCCGTGCGCGCCGGGTGCCGGGGCGGTGTGGACCTGAGGTCGTCGACGGGGATGTCCGGGCGGGTGAGCAGGCCGCTGAGGGTCCGGGCGAACGTGTGCAGGATCTCCTGGGCGCTCGTCCCCCGCAGCAGGTCGGCGTCGTGGATGAGGTTGAAGCGCGGGCGGCCGTCAGGGGTGCGCTCCACGACCAGGGTCAACGGGTAGTGCGGGGCGCCCTCGTTCACGATGCCGGTGACGACGAGTTCGTGGCCGGGGTCCCGCAGTGCGTCCACGTCGGTCGCCACGTCGAACACCACCAGGGTGTCGAAGAGCGGGCCGGCACCGGTGTGGCGGCTGATCCGCGCCAGTGAGATGTGCTGGTGCGGCAGGACGGCGCTCTGGTGGTCCCGCACCGAGGCGAGCAGGTCGCGTGCGGTGGTGGTGCCGGTCCAACGGGCTCGCACGGGAATCGTGTTGATGAACAGGCCCACCATGTCCGCGATGCCGGGCACCTGCGCGTCGCGCCCCGAGACAGTGGACCCGAAGACCACGTCCCTGCCGTGCAGGATGCCGCCCAGGGTCACCGCCCAGGCGCTGTGCACGGCCACGCTCAGCGGCACACCCGCCGACCGCGCGGCAGCGTCCACGTCGCTTTCCGGCGGTACGGCGATGTCGGCGAACCGGTCGGTGGGGGTGTGCCCCTCCGCGACCAGCGAGGCGCCCGGCAGGTCGGCGAGTTCGGCCCGCCACACCCGGTCGCTCTCGTCGGCGTCCTGTCCGGCGAGCCAGCCCACGTAGTCGGGGAAACCGCCCAGCGGGTGGACCGTGCCCGGTGCGTGGTACTCGGCCAGCAGCGCACGCAGCATCGGCGGCACCGACCAGCCGTCGGCGATGATGTGGTGCACGGTCTGCACCAGGACGGTGCGACCGGCTCCCGCGCGGATGAGCGTGTACCGCATCAGCGGACCGGTGGCCAGGTCGAACCCTGCCCTGCGGTCCCGTTCGGCGAGGTCGCGGATCTCGGCGTCGGTGATGCCGGGGCGGTCCAGCGTGGTGAACGGCGCCTGGACACCGCTCTCCAGGACGGAGACCACCCGGCCGTCGGCGAGGGACACGAACCGGGCGGCCAGGTTCGGGTACAGGGTGAGCAGCCGGGTGGCCGCCGCCGCGAGACGGTCCGCGTCCACCTCGCCGTCCAGCGTGAGGAGTTGCTGTTCGACGTAGGTGCCGGCCGAGTCGTCGTCGAAGACCGAGTGGAAGTACAGGCCCTCCTGCAAGGGGGTCAGCGGCAGGATGTCCCGCAGTGCCGGGCCGTCCAACGCGTCGATGTCGGGCTGGGCGAGCGGCACCAGGGGGAAGTCGCTGGGCGAGTGGCCGCCCTCGTCGAGCGCCGCCAGCCCGGCCAGGGTCTGGCGGAAGTAGCCGCCGATTGTCGCGATGTCGTCGTCGGTGAACATCCCCTCGGGCCAGGAGAGGGTGGTGACCAGCTCGTATCCGCCGCCGTCCGGGGCGGGTTCGGCGATCGCGTTGAACTCCAGGGCCCGCGGCAGACGCATCAGTGGGTCACGCTTCTCGCCCAACTGTTCTGTGGCCTGGGCGAGTTGCCAGTCTCCGGCCGCGCCCGCGGCAAACCGGCCCAGGTAGTTGAAGAGCACCTGCGGGGCGGGTGTCTCGAACTCGACCTGGGTGAGATAGCGCAGGGCGCCGTAGGAGACGCCGTTGTCCGGCACCCGGGCCAGGTCTTCCTTGACCGCCTTGAGCGCGGCGGTCAGATACTCGGGCGCGGTCAGGTCGGGTGCCGTGCCGGGGTCGACGGTCACCGGGAACAGGGTGGTGAACCAGCCGACGGTGCGCGACAGTTCGGGCTCGAAGCCGACCGATCCCGCCACGAACCCGCCTTCGCGGCCGTGGCCCTCGAGTTCTATGTGCGCGAACGTCTGGGCCTGCCCACGGTCGCGGCGCCACCGGGCGAGGGTGACCGCCAGCCCGGTCAGCAGCACGTCGTTGACGCCCGCGTGGAACTTCGCGGGGATCTCACCGAGCAGCGCGGCGGTGACCTCGGGGCCGACCGTGACGGTCCGGATCCGCTCCCGGACGACGGTGTCGGTCCCGGACAGCGGGCGCCTGCCCAGAGGTTCGTCCGCGCCGGGCAGCGGCCGCCGGTAGTAGGAGCTGTCCGCGTCGAACGCCGCGCGTTCCAGCAGCCTCGTCCAGCGGCGGAACGACGTGCCGACCGGGGGCAGTTCGACGGGCTCGCCAGCGCAGGACTGCCGCCATGCGGTGGCCAGGTCCTCCATCAGGACCCGCCAGGACACGCCGTCGATCACCACGTGGTGGGCGGCCACGACCAACTGGCGGGCCGCACGGCGCCATACGGCCCGCAGCATCACACCGTTGTCGGGGTCCAGCCCGTCGGTGGCGAGAGCGACGCACGCGTCGAGCGGTTGGTCGCTCTCCTGCCATGCCGCGGGGATGTCGCCCGCCTCGGGGATGTCGAAGTTCCAGCGGTCGCCGCGTACGAGCCGGGCGCGCAGCATGTCGTGGTGGCCGATCAGGGCGGTCAGGATCTGGTCGAGGGTCTCAGGGGCCAGGGCGGCGGGGGTGTTCAGCACCACCGACTGCACGAAACCGTCGATCGCGTCCGTGGTCTCGCCGAGCCACTGCACGATGGGCGAGCCCACGACGGTGCCGGTCGGGACGTCACCGCGGTCCACGGTGGAGACGTCCTCCCGGCTCGCGACCGCCGCCAGCGCCCGCACCGAGCTGTGCGTGAAGATCTGCCGTGCCGTGACATGGAGGCCCGCGTCGCGCAGCGCGCTCAGCAGCGAGATCGCCAGGATGCTGTCGCCGCCGAGCTGGAAGAAGTCCTGGTCCGCGCCGACCTCGTCGAGCCGCAGCACCTTGGCGACGACCTCGCACACCACGCGTTCGTTCTCGGTGGCGGGCGGGACGAGGAGGCCCGCCCCGATCTCGGGTTCCGGCAGGGCGTTGCGGTCGAGCTTGCCGTTGGCGGTGAGCGGGAACTCCCGCATCACGACGATGTGGGCGGGCACCATGTACTCCACCATGTGCGCGGTGGCCCACACCTTGATCTCGTCGGCCCGCAACTCCTCGCCGCCGGCGGCCGGGATGACGTATCCCACCAGGTAGGTGCCGCCCGAGGCGTTCTTCTTGGCGACGACGCACGTGTGCCGTACGCCGGGGTGCTCGGCGAGGCCGACCTCGACGTCCTCGATCTCCAGCCGCATGCCTCGGATCTTGATCTGGTTGTCGGCCCGGCCGAGGAAGTCCAGCGACCCGTCCGGGGCGAAGCGGGCGAGGTCGCCGGTCCGGTAGAGCCGGGACCCGTCCGAGGCGAAGGGGTTCGCGACGAACCGGGATGCCGTCAGGTCGGGGGCGTTGACGTACCCGCGCCCCAACAGGAAGCCGCCGACGTACAGTTCGCCGCCCACGCCGACCGGGACCGGGCGCAGTTCGTCGTCGAGGACGTACAGCTGGGTGTTGGGGTTGGCCTTGCCGATGGACGTCGACAGGCGTTCCGCCGCGCCCCGGTAGATGACGTGCGAGACGCCGATCGTCGTCTCGGCGGGGCCGTAGCCGTGGTAGAGGGGGATGTCGAGCTTGGTGCGGAACCGCTCGTACAGCTCGGGGGTGAGCACCTCGCCGCCGCACCACACGTGCCGCAGGCTGTCCAGGCGGCCGGAGTCGCCGGCCATCTCCAGGAGGACGTCCAGCATGGACGAGACCAGGTAGGTGAAGGTGACGCGCTGCTCGGCGATGACGCTCAGCAGGTGGTGCGGGTCGCGTTCGCCGCCGGGCCGCAGGACCACCAGACGGGCGCCGCACACCAGGGGCAGGAAGATCTCGTTGATGGAGATGTCGAAGGACAGCGGTGCCTTGAACAGGGACGCGTCGTCGTGGCCGAAGCCGAGGATCTCGTGCACCTGCCACAGCAGGCGTTCGCTGATCGCCTCGTGCCGGATCATCGCGCCCTTGGGCCGCCCGGTGGACCCGGAGGTGAAGATGACGTAGGCGAGGGCGTCGCCGGGGACGGTGATCCCGGTCCCCTCGGTGGGGAGGTCGGCGAAGCGCCAGTCGCCGAGGTCGACGGCGACGGCCTCCGGCTCGCCGGGGCCGCTCACGCCCGAGTCGTTGAGCTGTACGACGACACGCGCGTCCTCGATGACGACGGCGCGGCGCGCGGCGGGCCACTGCGGGTCGAGCGGCACGAAGGCGCAGCCCGCTTGGAGGACGCCGAGCAGCCCGATGACCATGTCGGCGGAGCGGTGGAGGGAGATGCCGACGACCTGTTCTTCGGTGAGGCCGCGTTCGAGCAGGTGGTGGGCCAACTGGCTGGAGAGTTCGGCAGCCTGACGGTAGGTCAGTGATCGGTGCTCGTCCACGACGGCGATGGCGTCCGGCCTGCTGCGCGCCTGCGCGCGGAACATCTCGACCAGGGTGGGGCGTTCGCGCTCGGCCCGGGTGTCGTTCCAACGAGCCAGCGCCTGGAGTCGCTCCGCCACCCCGGCCGGACCGATGGTGCCGAGGGGTCGGTCCGGGAAGTCGGCGAGGTCGTCCAGGGCGAGTTGCGCCTGGGCCAGGTCGACGCCGTCCGGGACGGCGATGGTCCGGCCGTCCGCGCCGGCCTCCCAACCGCCGGGTCCGGTACCGCCGTTGTCGACCCAGCCGAGGACGTCGGCGAAGAGCGTGCCCGGAGTGAGGTCGAGGCCTTCGGGGCTGTGGCCCGTCGCCCAGTACGACAACCCGATGGCGCATGCTTCGGCGATGGTCCGGTCGGAGTGGTCGCCTGTTCGCCTGCGTACGTCGGCCAGGCGCGCGGGCGACAGGAGTACGACGCTTGCGCTCGGTTCCGTCATCGAGGACTCAGCATCCCTTCGAAGGCACGAGAGTTTCAGACTTGCTCGCGATGGCTCGGGGTCACTCGGGCCCGATCGGCCCGCTCGGGTTCAACTGCCTTCTCGCCAGGCCTGCCACAGCCGCGCGTACCGGCCGTCCAGGGCCACCAGTTCCTCGTGGGTGCCCTGCTCCACGACCCGGCCTGCGTCCAGTACGGCGATCCGGTCCGCCG
The DNA here is from genome assembly GCF_000972385.1 of Streptomyces sp. WM6386. Lineage (GTDB taxonomy): Bacteria > Actinomycetota > Actinomycetes > Streptomycetales > Streptomycetaceae > Streptomyces. Next base: position 86,404 of record NZ_JXTE01000012.1, on the reverse strand, counting down.
CCATCGCCTGGGTGAGCCGGTGGGCCACGAACAGCGTGGTCCGGCCCGCGCACGCGGCCAGCACGGCCCGTTCCAGTTCGGCCGCGCCCTCGCTGCCCGCCTCCGCGGTGGACTCGTCGAGCACCACCACCGGCGTCCGGCCCAACACCAGCCGGGCCAGGGCGAGCTGGGCGACCTTGGTGACATCCAGTCGCTCCCCGCCTTCGCCGACAGGGGTCTTGAGTCCGTCGGGCAGGGATTCGGCCCAGCGGTCGGCACCGACCGTGCGCAGCGCGTCCAGCAGCTCGGCGTCGGTCGCCCCCGGCGCGGCCAGCCGCAGATCGTCGGCGAGCGGACCGGAGAACACATGGGTCTCCTGGGTCAGGATGCTCACCAGGGCCCGCGCCCCGGCCTCGTCCAGGCCGGCGAGTTCGGTCGATCCGATGCGCACCGTTCCGGCCTGCGGGGTCCCGATGCCCGCGATCAGCGCGGCCAGCGTCGTCTTGCCCGCGCCGGTCGCCCCGACCAGGGCGAGCGACCCGCCGGCCGGGATCGTCAGGCTGACGTCCCGCAGGACCGGATCCTCGCTGTCGGGATAGCGGAACGTCACCCCTTCCACCGTCACCGCGTACGACGTGGCGTCCGCCGCAGCGACGGCCGAGTCACCCACCAGCCGATCCTCCACGTCCTCCCCCAGTACGCCGACCAGCCGGGTCAGGCTGGCGCCCGACTTCTGCGCCTCGTCGAAGGTGAACATGATCATGCCGAGCGGGACGAACAGCCGGTGGAACAGCAGCGGGGCCGCCGACACCTCGCCCAGGCTGGCGGCATCGGCCTCCAGCAGGGCGTACCCCACGACGATGATCAGGACCAGTCCGATGAACTCGGCGCGGTTCTCGCGGCCGACGAACCGGCCGAAGAAGTGGAACACCTCGATGCCGAGGTCGCGCACCCGGCGCGACTCATGGGTGACCTTCTCGCGGAAGGCCTCTTCGAGGCGGTAGGCCCGGACCGTGTCGAGCCCGTCCAGACCGCTGATCAGGGCCTGCGCCCGGTCGGCCTGGGCCACTCGCTGCTTGCGGTAGAGCGGGGCGGACCGGGGCAGATACCAGTGCAGGGCGAGCGCGTACGCGGGCAGGGCGCCGGCGCCGGCCAGGCCGAGCCGCCAGTCCAGGCCGAACATGCCGACCGTGGCGATGGCGACCAGCACGCCCGCCGAGAACACCGTGGGAACGGCCATCCGGATGCCCTTGGACAACACGGCCACGTCGTCCCCGACCCTGGACAGCACATCTCCCCGGCCGACCTGTTCGATCCGTGCGCTCGGCATGCCGAGGACCGCCCGGACGGCGCCCTCCCGCAGCTGCGCGAGCAGGTCGGCGCCGAGCCGTCCGATCAGATAGGTCGACGCCGCGGTGGCCGCCGCGCCGAGCAGCGCGGCGACCACCATCACGACCCCGATCCGGACCAGGACCGAACGGGATTCCCCCTCGACGACCCCGTCGACCACCTGGCCGAGCAGCAGCACCGGGAGCACCTGGAGCGCCGCCCCGGCCACTGAGGTGACGAGGGTGGCGGTGGTCAGCCACGGCACTTCGCGGCAGTGTGCCACGACCCATCGGGTGGCCTCGCGTCCGGTCGTGGTGCGCAGGGCCGCCGGAGCGACGCGCGGGGCGGCGACGCTCACCCCTGCTCGGCCGCCTTCACCAGCTCGTCGATCGCGTAAGGCATGGAGGGCAGGGTGCCCTGGGAGATGGCGGCGCCGACGGCCGGCCCCTCACTGTCCAGCAGGTACGACACCTTGCCGTCCTTGACCGCCTTCAGGTTGGTGAAGAGCTTGAACTTCTTCAACGCGTCCGTGTCCGCCTTGTCGTTGATGACGAAGATGCGGTCGACGTCGACCAGGTCGATGCGCTCGGGCGAGAGCTTGGTGTAGAAGCTGCCGCCCGCGACCTTGTCGATCTCGGTCTGGTACTTGAAGCCGATGCCCGACACCAGCCGGCCACGCACGTCGGTCGAGGTGAACGGCGCCACCGAGTCCTCGTACCAGGACAGCGCCACGGCGGTCTCGTCTCCGAACTCGGGGTGCGCCTTCTTGGCCGCGTCGAGCTTGCCCTGGATGTCCGCCACCATCTTCTCGCCCTCCTCGGCCTTGCCGAGGGCCTTGGCGATGTGGAGGGCGTTGTCCTGCCAGGGCGCGCTGAACGGCTCCTTCTCCGTCTTCGTACGACCCAACGTGGGGGCGATCTTGGAGAGCTTGTCGTAGGCGGCCTGGTCGATCTCGGAGTACACCGCGATGATCAGGTCCGGCCGCAGTGCGGCGATCTTCTCGTAGTTGGGGCCGGAGTCACCGTTCTCCATGATGACCTCGGGCTTGGTGTCGCCCCACTTGTCCTTCACCCAGGGCCACTGGGTGTTGATGTCGGGACTCTGCCCCTCCGGGTTCGGGTACTGGTCGACCATGCCCACCGGCTTGATGCCGAACGCGAGGATGGTCTGGTCGTCCGTGTAGCCGACGGAGACGACCCGCTGCGGAGCCTTGGTGATCTTCGTGGTTCCGAAGGCGTGCTCCATCGTGACCGGGAACGCGCCGGCGGCGGCCGCGGCGGGCGAGTTGTCGTCGCCGGCCTCGTCCTTCGAGTCGGAGCCGCATCCCGCGAGGAGCCCGACAGCGAGGGCTGCGGCGGACACGGTGGACGCGACCCGCTGCCAGGGCTTCATGAGCGTCGTTCTATGGAGGAGCATCAGCAATCCCTTGCTTTCGCACTGTCCGCTACACCTCGTTCTAAGGGCAGGCAAACCTTACCCACAAGAATGAGGTTAGCCTAGCCTAACTCCCCTTATTTCCTTGAGGGTTCAGCTGGACGTTCGTGCGACCGATCGGCACGATGAGCGGCCGGTCGCTCACCGGGTCGTCGACCACCCGGGCCCGCAACCCGAAGGCCTCTTCCAGCAGTTCGGCACTGATCACGTCACGCGGGTGTCCCTGCGCCAGAATTGAGCCGGCTCTCATCACGACGAGGTTGTCGCTGTAGCGCGTGGCCAGGTTGAGGTCGTGCAGGACCATGACCACGGTGCAGCCGCCCTCGTGCAGGTCGTCCACCAGGTCGAGCACGTCGATCGCGTGTGCCAGGTCCAGGTAGGTGGTCGGTTCGTCCAGCAGCAGCAGGTCGGTGCCCTGAGCCAGGGTCATCGAGATCCACACCCGCTGACGCTGCCCGCCGGACAGCGAGTCGACCGGGCGGTCGGCCAGGTCGGCCACAGCCGTCATGGCCAGCGCGCGCTCCACCACCGCGGCGTCGTCGGACGACCACTGCCTCAGCCAACTCTGGTGCGGATGACGGCCCCTGGCGACCAGGTCGGACACCGTCAGCCCGTCGGGCGCGACGGGCGCCTGCGGCAGCATGCCAAGCCTCTTCGCCACCTCGCGGGTCTTGAGCCTGCCGATGTCTTCGCCGTCCAGGACGACCGTCCCGCCGGCCGGCCTGAGCAGGCGCGACAGCGTTCGCAACAGGGTCGACTTCCCGCAGCCGTTGGGCCCGATGATCGTCGTGATCACCCCGGGCGGGATCGCCACGTCGAGATCCTCGATGACCGTCCGGCTCCCGTAACCGACCGTGATGCCGCGCGCGGCCAGCCGTGCGGTGTCCTCGACCGCCGACTTGATCTCGGTGATGTGCTGAGTGACCACAAGGCCCCCTGTCCTTCTGTCCATAGAGCTTTACTGCGAACCCTGTCGGAGGTTCGCCCGCACCAGCAGATACACGAGGAAGGGCCCGCCGATCGCGGCGGTGACCACACCGACCGGGAGCGAGACCGGCAGCGCCGTGCGCGCGACGAGGTCCGCGCCGATCAGCAGGAGCGCCCCCACGACTCCGGAGGCCACCAGCGGCGGCGTCGGACACCTCGTCAGACGCATGGCCACCTGCGGGGCCACCAGCGCGACGAACGGGACCGGGCCCGCCGCGCTCACCGCCACACCGGCCAGCAGGACCGCGCACAGCAGCAGGACCGCCCGCACCCTCGCGTACCGGACGCCGAGGACCGCGGCGATCTCGTCACCGAAGTGCATCGGCTTGAACTGGAAGGCCACGCAGGAGACGACGGCCAGCAGGCCGAGCGTGCACCACAGGGCGATCCACACCTCGTCCCACGACCGGTTGTCCAGCGAGCCGACCAGCCAGGCCTGGGCGCGGGCCACGTCCCCGATGTCGGCCGTGGCCAGCAGCCAGGTGGTGATCGCCTGCATCACGGCGGTCACGGAGATGCCGATGAGGATCAGCCGGAGTCCGTCGATGCCCCGCCGCCACGCCAGGAGGTAGACCAGCAGGCCCGTGCCGAGACCGCCGGCGAGCGCCGCCGCCGACAGCCCCACGGAGTCGACGACCGCCGTGGCGGCACCACCGGAGACGGTCACCAGGAACACGGCGACCGCACTGGCGCCCGAGGTGATCCCCAGCACGTCCGGACTGGCGAGCGGATTGCGCGCGATGGACTGCGTAATCGCTCCGGACACCCCCAGCGCGATGCCCACGACGAGCCCGGCCAGGGCGCGCGGCATCCGCAGATCCATGATCACGAACTCGTCGACCGGCTCGCCCCGGCCGAGGATCGTGGCGATCACCCTGTCCAGGCCGATCGGGAAGTCCCCCACACCGATCGACAGACAGAACAACAGGAAGGTCGCCGTCGCCAGGAGCAGCGTGACGGACACGATCCAGGGCCGCCAGACGAACGACATCCGGCCGAGCCGCACGCCCGGCGCCAGCACTGGCTTCACTTCTGTCCCGTTCATGCGTTCTTGAACTTTCCGAGCCACACCAGAGCCGCGAAGAAGGGGGCACCGAGCAGGGCGACCACGACCCCCGCCTCCAGTTCGCCCGGCCGTACCACCAGGCGGCCCACGATGTCGCACACCAGCAGGACGACGGCGCCGAGCAGACCCGCGTACGGCACCAGCCAGCGGTAGTCCGGCCCGGTCAGATAGCGGGCCAGGTGCGCCACCATGAGCCCGAGGAACGCGATGGGGCCGCAGGCCGCGGTCGCCGCGCCCGCCAGCAGGGTGATGGCGACGATGCCCACGGTCCGGCTCAGCGCGATGTTCACGCCGAGCCCGCGCGCCACGTCCTCTCCCAGGTTGAGCAGATTGACGGCCGGCAGCGTGACCACCGCCAGCACCAGTCCGACCGCGATGAACGCGGTCACCGGCCAGATGACGCCGAATCCGACGCCCGCCACGGAGCCCGCGTTCCAGAACCGCAGTGCGTTCAGCGCCGCCTGATCCGTCAGCGAGACCGCTGTGGTCATCGCCGCGAGGAACACCGCGACACCCTGACCGGCCAGGGCGAGCGTCAACGGGTTGCCGGCTCCCCGGCCCAGGCTCGACAGCCCGAACACGACGACACCGGCGAGCGCCGAACCCAGGAAGGCGAACCAGACGTACTGAAACGGGTTGGTGAGCCCGAACAGCGTGATCGCGACCATCACGGCGAACGAGGCACCGGCGTTCACCCCCAACAGGCCCGTGTCGGCGATCGGGTTGCGGGTGTAGCCCTGGATCAGCGCTCCGCCGATCCCCAGGGCGATGCCCGCCACGACGGCGAGCACCGTCCGGGGCACTCGCACCGTCTGGACGATGAGCCTGATCTCGGTGAGCCGTTGGTCGGACTCCGGCGCCGCGAACAGCCCGTGCCACACCTCGGCGGGACTCAACGCGCGGGCACCGACGGCGAGGGACACGGCCGCCGCGATCACGAGGAGCACCAGCAGGCCCGCCAGGCCCACAACTCGGTGCCGACGGGCCTCAGTTGGGCCCGCCGGCGCGGGGCGCTCCACCGCAGTCGTGCTCATGCGGACGTACGTTATCCCTTCGAGGTCACGGCCGTTGAGCGTGGCTAGCGGGCCGTGCCGATCCCGTCCGCGATCGGACGTGCCTCGTCGGACGCCGTCTTCAGGCTCCGGTCGAGGATCGAGTCGAGGATCTCGCCGACCCTGATCGCGGTGTTGGACAGCAGGTCGGAGGTGATGCCGTGCGTGTGTTCGGTGCCGCCTTGCAGGTAGATGCCGCAGCGCAGCTCGGGGTGGGTCGCGATGCGGTAGTCGCGTTCGACGCGGACCCGGCCCTCGTCGTCGCTATGGCAGCGGTCCGCGATCTCCCCGAGGAGCCGGAGCGGATCGGCGGGGCTGTAGCCGGTCGCACAGACCAGGACGTCGGCGTCCAAGGGAGTTTCCTCGCCGGTGACGAGCGACTTCACCGTGGCGCGGACCTTGTCCGGTCGCTCGTCGACATCGATGAGGCGGGAGACGTTGAGAAAGCGCAGCCGCTCGGTCCCGAGGACCTTCTCCTGATACATCCGCCGGTACAGATCGTCGATCAGATCGATGTCCACCACGGAGTAGTTGGTGTTGCCGTGGTAGTCCATGAGGCTGCGTTTGACCTCGTCGGGCGCCGTGAAGTAGTCGTCCACCGCCGAAGGGTCGAAGATGCGGTTGGCGAAGCCACTGTCATCGGCGGGGCTGTAGCCGTAGCGGGAGAAGACGCCACAGATCTCGGCCCGGGGAAAGCGCCGATGCAGGTGGGCGACGTTCTCGGCGGCGCTCTGCCCGGCACCCACGACGATGAACCGGGAGGGCGAACCGCCTTCCAGGGCCTCGATCTTCGTGAGCAGTTCGGCGTTGTGCCAGACGCGATCGGTGCGCGCCACACCCTCGGGCATGAGGGGGCGCAGACCGGTGCCGAGGACCAGGTTGCGGGCCCGGTGGAGCGAGAGCCCCTCCGCCGAACGGACCGTCACATCCAGGTACTCCACGACTCCGTCGCGGGTGACCGGTGTGACGGCGACGACCTCGTGGCCGTAGGAGATCATGTCGTCGACCTGGGCGGCGGCCCACTCGAAGTAGTCGTGGAACTCCACCCGCAGGGGGAAGAGGTTCTTGTGGTTGATGAAGTCGATCAGCCGGCCCTTGCTCTTCAGATAGCAGAGGAAGCTGTACTCGCTGGACGGGTTGCGGAGCGTCACCAGGTCCTTGAGGAAGGACACCTGCATGGTCGCGTCGTCGATCAGCATGCCGCGGTGCCAGCCGAAGCTGGGCTGCTGCTCGAAGAAGTGAGCGCTGACCACTTCCTGTCTGTCGACGCGTGCGTTGTGCTCGTTGAGCGCGATCGCCATGGCCACGTTGGAGGGGCCGAAGCCAACGCCTATGAGGTCGTGGATCAGTGATGCGTCGTCAGGAAGAGCCTGTGCCATGTCACTCCCATCGTGCGGGGTCGGCCGCCCTGGGGTGGGGTGGCGTCCGATTGTCGAGCGCGGGAAGTCCGGAAATCGGGCACATCGACAGCCGTCGCGGCCCGAAACTTAGGCAAGGCTAAGCTGATCCCGTGAAGCTGTCGATAGGCAAACCAGGCGTCGAGGGGCGCACCGCTCCTCAACATGCGCCCCAACGAGCGCCGTTGCGTGCTTAGGTAAGGCTTGCTTTACTGGCGCGGCCAGTCCCCTGCTCCGAGGAGGAAGCGCATGCGGGTCGTCATGTTCGGCTATCAGACCTGGGGGCACCGGACCCTGAGAGCCCTGCTGGATTCCGAGCACGACGTGGTGCTGGTCGTGACGCACCCCAAGAGCGAGCACGCGTACGAGAAGATCTGGAGCGACTCGGTCGCCGACCTGGCCGAGGAGCACGGCGTCCCGGTGCTGCTGCGCAACCGCCCCGACGACGAGGAGCTGTTCGAGCGTCTCAAGGAGGCCGACCCGGACATCATCGTGGCCAACAACTGGCGCACCTGGATCCCACCGCGCATCTTCGGCCTCCCGCGCCACGGCACACTCAACGTGCACGACTCACTGCTGCCGGAGTACGCCGGGTTCTCTCCGCTGATCTGGGCGCTGATCAACGGCGAGTCCGAAGTCGGCGTCACCGCCCACCTGATGAACCAGGAACTGGACGCCGGCGACATCGTGCGCCAGGAGGCGGTTCCGGTGGGACCGACGGACACCGCCACCGACCTCTTCCACCGGACGGTCGACCTGATCGCCCCGGTCACCATCGGCGCACTCGACCTCATCGCCTCCGGACAGACGGAGTTCACCCGGCAGGACCGGTCCCGGGCGAGCTTCTTCCACAAGCGCTCCATCGACGACAGCCGCATCGACTGGACCTGGCCGGCCGAGGACCTCGAGCGCCTGGTCCGCGCCCAGTCGGAGCCGTACCCCAGCGCCTTCACCCACCACAGGGGAAAGCGGCTCGAGGTCCTCGCCGCGGTCGTGTCCGAGGGCCGGTACGGCGGCACGCCCGGCCGCATCTTCTACCGCGAGGGCGACGGCGTCGTCATCGTCGCCGGAGCCGACGCCCGGACGGGCCGCAACCACGGGCTCGCCATCACCCGGGTACGGACCGAGGACGGACGGGAGTTGCCCGCCGCGGAGTACTTCACGTCCATGGGCGGCTATCTGACCAACCAGCCCTGAGCGACAGTCGACCTCACCGACGGCAGTCGGCCGGTCCTCGCCGCACCGCGCGGAGGGTCATGGTGGCAACTGACGCCGTGGCAGCGGCACTTGTCGGGCAGGACCGGCCGGCGCGTCGGCGCCGGAACTCCCTCCGCACGTTCGCCGCGTTCGGCGGCCGGCTTCTGCTGATCGCGGCAGCCATGCTCAGCCTGGCGATCGGCTCACGCTCGCTGCCGCTGTCCACGGTCGTCAACGCCCTGTTCCACGACGACGGCTCCACGGCGAGCTCCGTGATCTGGGACGTCCGCGTCCCCCGCACCCTGGCCGGCAGTGCCGCCGGTGTCGCGCTCGGTGTCGCCGGGCTCGGGGTCCCCGTCCAGCGCACCCGGCTGCTGATCCTCGTCCTCGGCACGGCCGCCTGCGCGGTGGCCACCGCCGCGGCCGGCCCGATCCCCTTCGTGGCCTCATCGCACCGCAGCCGGCCCGGCGCCTCACCCGGGCGCCGGGCCCCAACCTTCGGGCCGCCACCTGCACCGGCGCCTTCCTCGTCTGGAGGGCTGCTGCGACGGCAGCGGCGGCCGGGCCGGATCTGAGTCAGTGGCCGTGCGCCTCGGCCTGTTCACCGGCCCGCACAGTGAACGCGGCCGTGCGCACCTGGCCGTCGTGCTTGAAGTCGAGGAACAGCCGGTACGTGCCCCTGCTGGGCGCGGTGGCCTCGAAGGACACAGCCGGACCGGGCTCCGGCCGGCCATGGGGGTGAACGTGCAGATAGGCCAGGTCGCCGGAGCGCAGGGCGACGAGGTGGCCGTAGGCGCCGAGGTAGGGCTGAAGGTCGGTGACGGGCCTGCCGGCACGGAAGACCGTGAGTTTCAGTTCGCTCGCGGTGCGCGGGGTCAGGCCGCCGGTCAGCCGGACCTGGTAGCCGTCGACGTCCGCGGTGTCGGTCGCCGCCGGGAGCCGCTGCGGCTCGTACGCGCCCGCGACCGCGAGGTCCGCACCGAGGGCGAGGTTCTCCACGCCCTTCTTCGCCGGGGTGAAGTCGGCGAGGACCCGGTAGTCGCCCGCGCGGGGCAGTTCGACGGGGATGCTCCAGGTGCCGTCGGCGGCGCGGGCGGGGTGGACATGCCGATAGGTGCCGAGGTCGCGTGAGGCGATGATGAGGTGGAGTTCCTTGGTGTTCTCCCGCTCGTACGCCGTGACGGCGCGGCCCGCGGAGTCCCGGATGACGAACCGCAGGTCGGACCGCCGTCCGGCGGTGACGCTCGGGGTCTCCAGGTCGAGGGCATAACCGCCCTCGGAGACCTGGAGGCCGCCGGCGGGTGACTCCGCCGCACCATCGGCCTGAGCCCCCTCGTGACTCCCATGGGACTCCGGCGCCCTCTCCGTCACCAGGGGGTCGATGCCCTGCCCCACGCCGTACGCGGTGCCGAACGTCGCGGCGAGCGCGGCGGCGAATGCGGAGATCTTGAGTCCAGCACGCATGACCAGCCCCTGGAGATCACGGCCGCCGACTCGGATACGGGGCCTCGAACACTGTCGACCATACCCCTGGGGGGTATAAAGTCAAGACTTGCGATCGATACCCCCTACGGGTATACAGAGCAGCGCGACGTACATACCCCCGCCCCGTATCGAGGAGCATCGATGACCACCACCGCGACCGGAGCCCCTGCCGAGGCAGAGCTCGTCATCGGCGGCATGACCTGTGCCTCGTGCGCCGCACGCATCGAGAAGAAGCTGAACCGCATGCCCGGGGTGACCGCGACCGTCAACTACGCCACCGAGAAGGCGAAGGTCTCCTACGGCGGCGAGGTCACCGTGCAGGACCTGATAGCGACCGTCGAGAAGACCGGGTACACCGCACAGGAACCCGTGCCGGAGGAACCCTCGAGCGAGCCGGTGGACCACGAACTGCGTTCGCTGCGCGAGCGGTTGGTCACCGCGACGCTCCTCGCCGCCCCCGTCGTCGCGATGGCCATGATCCCGGCCCTGCAGTTCGAGTACTGGCAGTGGCTCTCGCTGACCCTCGCCGCGCCCGTGGTGACCTATGCCGCATGGCCCTTCCACAAGGCGGCGTTCACCAACGCGCGGCACGGTGCGGCGACGATGGACACGCTGATCTCGGTCGGCACGCTGGCCGCGTTCGGCTGGTCGCTGTGGGCGCTGTTCCTCGGGACCGCGGGGACTCCGGGTATGACGCACCCCTTCGAGCTGACGATCGCTCGCGGTGACGGTGCCGGGAACATCTACCTGGAGGCCGCCGCGGGAGTCACCGCCTTCATCCTGGCCGGGCGGTACTTCGAGGCACGGTCCAAGCGGAAGGCGGGCGCGGCGCTGCGGGCGCTGCTGGAGCTGGGCGCGAAGGACGTCACCGTGCTACGGGCCGACGGCAGTGAACAGACCGTTCTGGTAGGTGAGTTGAAGGTCGGCACCCACTTTGTCGTCCGCCCGGGCGAGAAGATCGCGACCGACGGGACCGTGGTCGAGGGCTCGTCGGCGGTGGACGCGTCGATGCTGACCGGCGAGTCCGTGCCGGTGGAGGTCGCCCAGGGTGACACGGTCGCCGGTGCCACGGTCAACGTCGGCGGACGGCTCGTCGTCGAGGCGACCCGGGTCGGCTCGGACACGCAGTTGGCGCGGATGGCGAAGCTGGTGGAGGACGCTCAGAACGGTAAGGCGGCGGCTCAGCGGCTGGCGGACCGGATCTCCGCCGTGTTCGTGCCGATCGTGATCGCCCTCGCGCTGGGCACCCTCGGCTTCTGGCTCGGCAACGGGGCCGGCCTGACGGCAGCCTTCACCGCCGCGGTCGCCGTGCTGATCATCGCCTGCCCGTGCGCCCTGGGGTTGGCGACGCCGACCGCGCTGCTGGTGGGCACGGGGCGCGGCGCGCAGCTCGGGATCCTCATCAAGGGTCCGGAGGTCCTGGAGTCCACGCGCAAGGTCGACACCATCGTCCTCGACAAGACGGGCACGGTCACCACGGGCCGCATGACGCTGCTGGCCGTGCACACCGCGCAGGGTGCGGAGGAGGCCGAAGTCCTGCGGCTGGCGGGCGCGTTGGAGCACGCCTCGGAGCACCCGATCGCCCGGGCGGTGGCCGACGGGGCGCTGGAGAAGGTGGGTGCGCTGCCCACGCCCGAGGACTTCGCTAACGTACCGGGGCTCGGCGTGCAGGGCATCGTCGAGGGCCGTGCGGTACTCGTCGGCCGAGAGCGGCTGCTGGGCGACTGGGCGATGGAACTGCCCCTGGAGCTGGCCGGGTTGAAGGCGGCGGCCGAGGCGTCCGGTCGTACGGTCGTCGCGGTCGCCTGGGACGGCGAGGCGCGGGCGGTCCTCGAAGTGGCCGACGCGGTGAAGGAGACCAGCGCGGAGGCGATCACGCGGCTGCGGGCGCTGGGTCTGACCCCGATCCTGCTGACCGGTGACAACGAGGCGGTGGCGCGGGCCGTCGCCCGCGAGGTCGGTATCGCGCCGCAGGACGTGATCGCCGAGGTGCTGCCGCAGGACAAGGTCGATGTCGTCAAGCGGCTTCAGGGCGAGGGCCGTTCGGTCGCGATGGTCGGCGACGGCGTCAACGACGCGGCCGCGCTCGCCCGGGCGGACCTGGGGCTGGCCATGGGCACGGGCACGGACGCGGCGATCGAGGCCGGTGACCTGACCCTGGTCCGCGGCGACCTGCGCGCGGCGGCGGACGCGATCAGGCTCGCCCGCCGGACCCTCGGCACGATCCGGTCCAACCTGTTCTGGGCCTTCGCCTACAACGTGGCCGCGCTGCCGCTGGCCGCGGCGGGGCTGCTGAACCCGATGCTGGCCGGGGCGGCGATGGCGTTCTCGTCGGTGTTCGTGGTGGGGAACTCGCTGCGGCTGCGGTCGTTCAGGGCGGCCGAGTGAGCGGAGTGCCGGACCATCGCGATGGTCCGGCACTCCGGTGGACTCAGCCCAGCTTCTTCAGGAGCTCCACGGCCAGCGGGGCCGAGGACGCCGGGTTCTGACCGGTGACCAGGTTGCGGTCGACCACGACCTTCGGCACCCACGGCTCGCCCACCTGGACCTGGACGCCGGCCTCGGTCAGCCGGTCCTGGAGGAGCCACTTGGCCTTGTCGGCGAAGCCGGCCTGGGTCTCCTCGTCGTTGGTGAAGGCGGCGATCCGGTACCCGGCGAAGGAGTTGGTTCCGTCGGCCTTGACCGCGGCGAGCAGCGCGGCCGGGGCGTGGCAGACGACGCCGAGGGGCTTGCCGGACTCCAGGGCGCTGGTGAGCAGTTCACCGGAGTCGGTGTTGACCGCGAGGTCCTCCATGGGGCCGTGGCCGCCGGGGTAGAAGACGGCGGCGTAGTCGTCCAGGTGCACGTCCTCCAGGCGGATCGGGTTCTGGATCTCGGTCGCCGCGGCGATGACGCCCGCGATCCGGTCGGCGTTCTCCTGACCGCCGTTGACCTCGGCGGCGAGGCTGCCCTTGTCGACGGTGGGGACGACGCCACCGGGGGTGGCCACGGTGATCTCGTGACCGGCGGCCTTGAAGGCCTCGTAGGGGGCGACGGCCTCCTCGCCCCAGAAGCCGGTGGGGTGCTGAGTGCCGTCGGCCAGCGTCCAGTGGTCGACGCCGGTGATTACGAAGAGGATCTTTGCCATGCTCTGACGGTAAGTCGATCCACCCATAGGAATCCAATAGGCTCACGTATGTGAGAGATAGGGAATCCAATCACCACCCGGTCGCGGCACCGTTGGACCTGAATCTGCTCCGCACGTTCCTGACCGTGTACCGCACCGGCTCCTTCACCGCCGCAGCCCGGCTCCTCGGCCTGTCCCAGCCCACGGTCACCACCCAGATCCGCGCTCTGGAGCGCCAATTGGGCCGCGAGCTGTTCGAGCGGCTGGCCCGCGGTGTCGCGCCCGCGCCCTACGCGGACGAGCTCGCCGCCCGGATCGTCGACCCCCTGGACTCGCTCGCCACGGTCACGGGGGCGGACGACGCCCCGGCCGAGCCTGTGCACCTCGCCGGCCCGGCCGAGTTCCTCACCGTCTCCGTCCTGCCCGGTATCGCGCCGCTGGTGGAGTCGGGCGTACGGCTGCGCGTGACCCCCGGTCTGACCGAGCCGCTCCTGGAGGATCTGCGCGCGGGCCGCCATGACCTGGTGATCGCCACCTTCCGGCCGCGTGGGCGCACCCTGACCTCGGTGGCCCTCAACGACGAGGAGTTCGTGCTGGTCGCCGCCCCCGAGCGGGCGGATCGGATCGGCTCTGCGGCCCGGGTCGCGGCGGAGGGGGCGGCCGCGCTGCACGGCGTCCCCCTGGTCGCGTATGCCGAGGACCTGCCCATCGTGCGCCGCTACTGGCGGCATGTCTTCGGCAAGCGTCTGGCGCGTGACCCCGCGCTCACGATGCCCGACCTGAACGCGGTGAAAGGAGCGGTCATGGGCGGTGCGGGGTTCTCGGTGCTCCCCCGCTATCTGTGCGCGGCCGAGCTGGCCTCGGGCGCGCTCGTCCTGCTCCACGATCCGGACGACCCGCCCATCAACACCGGCTTCCTCGTGCAACGCCCGGGCGCCGCCCGCAACCCGCACGTGGCATTGGTCCGCGATCATCTGCTGCGGGCCGCCCGGGACTGGTGACTACGCGTTCTCCCGGAGGAACGACGAGCGCGGGCCCTCCAGAGTGGCGTCCATGCGGGCCGCCTGCCCCTGGGTGAACATGAACATGGCCACGTCGTCGGTGTAGTCCATGTAGTTGACGAACATGTCCCCGTCGGGGGCGTTGTTGCACGTCACATGGGGGAAAGTGGGCCTGCCGAAGTTGGGGCCGCCCGCGTTGGGGGTGTCGGCGACGAAGTCGCTGCCGCTGCACCCCTGGCCGTCGTCGCCCCAGATGTGGAAGAGGTTGAGCCAGTGACCCACCTCGTGGGTGGCGGTGCGGCCGAGGTTGAACGGGGGCGACGCGGTGCCCGTCGTACCGACGAAACTGTGGGTGATGACGACTCCGTCGGTGGCGGCGGCGCCACCCGGGAACTGGGCGTAGCCGAGGATCTCCCCGACCTGGGGGTCGAAGAGGCGCGGAGCCACCCAGAAGTTGAGGTACTGGTCGGCGGGCCAGGCGTCCTGGCCACCGCCCGCCGTGAACTTGATCGCGTCGTCCATCCCGAAGGTGTCCGTCGCGGTCTGCGTGCGGGTGATACCGCTGGTGGGCCGCCCGTCGGGGTCCTGGTCGGCGAGCCGGAACCCGATGCGGCAGTCGGCGGCGAGGTCCTTCCAGACGGCGGGCACCTGCGCGACGTCCGCATTGAGCATCCGGTAGTCCTGGTTGAGGACGTCGATCTGGCCGGCGATCTGGTCGTCGCCGATGTCCTGCTCGGAGGTGTGGTGGATGACGTGCACCACGACGGGGATGACGGTCACACCGACGCGGGCCGGCGTCCGAAGACCCTGCTCGAAGGCGAAGGCCCGGTTCTCCACCTCGTCCCGCACCATGGCGTACGAGGGGTCCTCGGTCAGCAGCCGCCGGTGCACCGGCATCGTGCCGCAGACACGGTGTGCGGGGGCGGGGGTGGTCTCGTCGGTCTCGTTCTCGGGCACGCTGCACCGCCTGGAGATGGCCGCACCGCAACGGCGCGGAAGTGAGGGTGGAGCGGGCCCGTTGAGGTTTACCGTAGGGCGACGGAACGGACACGGTAAGCAGAATCGCAAATTCCGCCGTAAGTACGGCGTTGCCTTCCGTATCGGTCCAACCTGCCACAGATCAGGAGGTGCCCGGCCATGAGCGGTCCGCCGCCGGAACTGATCGGAACATGGGTGCATGCGTACGAGGAGGACTCCCCCGGCGTCACGGTGTACCGCCCGGCGGGCTATCCGCTGCCGCCCGCACGTGGCCGCCGGGGGCTGGAGTTCGCCGCGGACGGCACCTTCACCGACCGCCCCCTCGGCCGCACCGACGCACCCGGGCGGCGCACCGGCCGCTGGGCGACGGCGGACCCGGAGGGGCATCGGCTCGCGCTCAGCGTCCCCGGCGCGGACCGCCAGTTGGAGGTCCTGTACGTCGACGATCAGGTGCTCAAGGTACGGGCCCCCGACTGATCGACGCCCTTCCTGGTGCCGTCCGATCACGCCGTCGCGCTGCCCACATCGACGGGGAACGAACGGGCGTTCATTCTGACACGGTGACCTTCAGCAACGTCTGGAGCGCCTCGTCGGACTCGTTGAGTTCGGCCCAGACCGTCTTTCCGTGGGAGGCGTGGCGGGTGCCCCAGTGCTCGGCGAGCTGGGCGACCAGGAACAGTCCGCGGCCGCCCTCGTCGAAGGTGCGGGCCCGGCGCAGGTGCGGGGTGGTGCCGCCGGCGTCGGAGACCTCGCACAGCAGGCCCCGGTCGTGGATGAGACGCAGCTGGATGGGGGGCCGGCCGTAGCGGATGGCGTTGGTGACCAGTTCGCTGACGACCAGTTCGGTGGTGAAGTCGAGCTCCTCCAGGCCCCAGATCCGTAGTTGCCGGGCGACGTCCGCGCGGGCCCGGCCGACGGCGGCGGGGTCGGCCTCCAGATCCCAGGTGGCGACCTGACGGACGCCCAGGGCGTGGGTGCGGGCGAGGAGGAGGGCGACGTCGTCGTCCGGGCGAGTCGGCAACAGGGCCTCCAGGACGGTGTCGCAGGTGGCCTCCAGGGAGGGGCCGGCCCGGGCGAGGGCGCCGCGCAGCAGGTCGAGGCCCGCCTCGACGTCGTGGTCGCGGGCCTCGATCAGTCCGTCGGTGTAGAGGGCGAGGAGGCTGCCCTCGGCCAGGTCGACCTCCGCCGCCTCGAAGGGCAGGCCGCCCAGACCCAGGGGCGGGCCCGGCGGCAGGTCGAGGAGCTCGACGGTGCCGTCGCGGGTCACCAGGACGGGCAGCACATGGCCCGCGCGGGCCAGGGTGCAGCGCCGGGAGACGGGGTCGTAGACGGCGTAGAGGCAGGTCGCGCCGATGTCGCCGGCGGGCTCACCGTCCGGGTCTCCGGCGGCTTCGGCGGACAGACGGATGACGATGTCGTCGAGGTGCGTGAGGAGTTCGTCGGGGGGCAGGTCGAAGTCGGCGAGGGTGCGTACGGCGGTGCGCAGCCGGCCCATGGTGGCGGCGGCGTGGATGCCGTGCCCGACGACGTCGCCCACCACGAGGGCGACCCGGGCGCCGGACAGCGGGATGACGTCGTACCAGTCGCCGCCCACGCCGACCCGGTCGCCGGCGGGCAGATAACGGCAGGCGACCTCCACGGCGGACTGCTGCGGCATGTGTTGCTGGAGCAGGCTGTGCTGGAGGGTGAGGGCGGTGGCGCGGGCGTGGGTGTAGCGGCGGGCGTTGTCGACGGCGACCGCGGCCCGGGCGGCGATCTCCTGGGCGAGCAGCAGGTCCTCGTCGTCGTAGGGGTCTGCGGTGTGGTCGCGGACGAACCGGGCGATGCCGAGGGTCGTGCCGCGGGCGCGCAGCGGCACGACCAGGGTCGAACGGTTCCAGGAGGCCTCTCCGGTGGCCAGGGCCCGGGCCGGTGGCGATCCGGCCGGGTAGCTGTGGAGCCGCGGTTCCTGCGCGGGCGGTCGCTGGGCGATCCGGCGCAGGACGGGCGGCTCCGCCGTCAGGACGTCGTGTCCGTGCAGGGCCGAGTCGAGCAGGTCCACGGTCACCCGGTCGGCGAAGTGCTCGACGGCGAGGTCGGCCAGTTCCTGGGTGGTGCGGGTGATGTCCAGCGTGGTCCCGATGCGCAGGCCCGCCTCGTTGACCAGGGAGAGCCGTGCCCGCAGCCGGTGTTCCCGCTCCTCCTGGTAGGCCAGGACGCCGTACTCGGACGTGCGGTCCACATAGCCGGTGGCCGTCGCCAGCAGTTCGCGGGTCGCGGCGCTGATCAGTTCGGCGTCGTCGGTGAGCCGCGGCAGCTCCTGGAGCAGCCGGTCCAGGACGACGCCCTGTCCGAGGCGGAAGGCCCGCAACAGCGTGCTGACGGGGATGCCGTGCCGGGCGATCCGGCGGGCCCGTTCGATCTCCGCGGCCGGCGGTTCGATGCGGCTCGGCTCGACTCCGTGCTCCAGGCTGTCCAGTACGCCGACGACATGGTGGGCGATGTTCGCCGAGGCCATGGCCTCGGGGTCGTCCCACAACTCGGGGACCTCGCCGCGCAGACACTCCTCGACATCACGGATCAGCCCGTCCGCCGCCCGGCTCAGTGCGTGCGCGGCCCGGGACACGAGACGGTCCGCGGTGACGTCCACTCTTACGACGGTACGCCGCTCGTCGACGTATGCGGGCCTCTTCCGGGTCGGAGTGCGGGATTCCGTGATACGGACACTGCAGCTGTGGCAATCGAGAGGTGGAGGCACCGTGTTCGGCAGGGTTTCGGCGGCTGTGGTGGTGGTCTGCGCAGTTGCGCTGGCGGGCTGCACTTTCGAGGGCAGCGGGAGTACGGCTGCCGAAACGACGGAGATCGAGGCGAGCGCCGCGTCCACGCCCGCCTCGTCGACCACGCCCGCCTCATCGTCCGAGCCGGCCTCCGCGTCCCCGAGCACGAGCCCGGCGCCGGTGCCCGTCAGGAGCCCGGGGCAGACGCTGGTGTCCATGAACATCAGCGGCGGCTTCGCCGGGGTCGGCCGGTCGGTGGTCCTGCGGGGCGACGGCACGGTGCACGCCCGTGACGACCGCAAGGGCTCGGTGGTACGCCGGACGACCGCGGCCGAGTTCAGGAAGCTGCGCCTGCTTCTCGGCGATCCGGCGCTGGACGACGTATCGGACTTCACGATGAACATGAGCGCCGCGGACATGCTCCAGTACGAAGTCCGCTTCGACGGCCGCACCGTCCACACGGACCGCTCCGCCGAGCAGCCGCCCCTCGACGCGCTCATCAGCGCCCTGAGCGCGTATCTGCCGAAGGGCTGAGCACCGTACTCCGAGGCAAGTACGCGCGGTTACTCCCGCCGTCAGACGCCCCGAAAGCCCCGGCCCGGCACCGTGGATCGGGTGAAACTGACACGTCCCGCCCGCCGGGCCTCCCTCGTCGTCCATGTCACCGCCTCCGCCGGCTGGCTCGGGCTCACGCTCGGGCTGCTGGCGCTGGGGATCACCGCGACCACCACCGGGTCGGCGGTGACCGTAGAAGCCTCCGTCCGGACCATGAAGCTGTTCGCGGACTGGCTGCTGCTCCCGCTGGCGCTTCTCACGCTCCTGAGCGGCCTGTTGCTCTCGCTGGGCACGCAGTGGGGTCTGGCGCGGCATCGCTGGGTCTGGACGAAGTTCTGGCTGACCCTCGCCACGACCACCGCGACGGTCTTCGCCCTGCGCCCCGGGGTGAACTCCGCGGTCGCGGCCGTCACCGCGGGCGGACCGCTGCCCGACGCCGGCGACGTGCTGTTCGGGCCGATCGTGTCCCTGTCCGCCTACGTCTTCATGACGGTGATCTCGGTCCTCAAGCCCTGGGGCCCCACCCGACGCGGTCGCAGGCTCCGGGCGACCTCGTCCGGCCGCACGAAGATCCCAACTCCCGTTGCCTGAAGGGCCATTGACGATTCCGCCCCTTCGCGTCACGGTGGGGCACTGGAGGTCGCCCATGCCAGCACCCCGTTCCGACGCGGACCTCGTCGCGCGTGTCCACGCGCTCCGGCCGTTGATCAGCGAGCACGCGCTGCGCACCGAGGAGCAGAGGAGGGTGACCGCCGAGGTCGTCGCCGCGCTGACGGACGCCGGGGTGTACCGGATGAACGTGCCCCGGCGGTACGGCGGTTATCAGACGCGGCCGCGTACCCAGGTGGACGCGTTGGCCGAGGTCGCCGCCGCGTGCGGTTCGGCCGGGTTCACGGCGCTGATCCAGGCCGGCTGCGCCTTCATCGCCGCGCTCTTTCCCGACGAGGCGCAGGACGAGATCTTCACGAGCCCCGATGTGAGGGTCGGCGGGACTCTCATCCCGGACGCCACGGCGGTCGCGACGGACGAGGGCTATGTCGTCAACGGCACCTCGGGCTTCGCCACCGGCTGCCAGGACGCCGACTGGCATCTGCTGACGGTGCGGGTCGAGGCCGGTGAAGGGCCGCCCGAGGTGCTGTGGGCCGCCGTGCCCATGGCGGAGCTGGAGGTTCTCGACGACTGGTACGTCTCGGGGCTGGCCGGGAGCGGCAGCAACAGTGTCGTCGCCCGCGACGTCGTCGTGCCCGCGCACCGGGTCCTGCCCGTCGGGCCGCTGCTGGCGGGCGAGTTCCCCTCGAAGGCCGGCGCCGACGACCCCTTCTACCGGATGCCCGTCCTGCTGATGTTCTGTGTCTGGACCGCGTCCCACGCGCTCGGTGTGGCCCGGGGCGCCCTGGCCGAGTTCACCGAACGCATTCACCGGCGGGGCATCGCGTACACCTTCCACCAGCGGCAGCACGAGGCCGCCGTCACCCATCTCCAGTCGGCCGAGGCCGCGATGAAGGTCTCCTGCGCCGAACTGCTGACGAGCGACCTCGTCGCCCGGATCGAGGCCGGTGAGCCGTTCACGACCGAGGAGCGGGCGAAGATCCGTGCGCAGACCGGCTATGCGGCGCGGCTGGCCAAGGAGGCCGTGGATCTCGTCGCCTCCGCCTCCGGGGCCTCCTCCCTGCATCGGGAGGTGCCGATCCAGCGGGCCGTACGGGATGTGCAGGCGCTGAATCTGCATGCGTTCGTCAATCCGGCGACCAACCTGGAGCTGTACGGCCGGGTCCTTGCCGGGCTGGACCCGGGCACGCCGTTCCTCTGAGCGGAGGAGGTGATCGAGACCACAAAGGAAACGGCTCCGTTTCGATGGCGGAGGGGTATTCTGAGGTCCAGGTGAACGAAACGGTTTCGTTTAGAAGGAGCCGGCATGACCTCCGTACTCATCGCCAGCGATCAGTCCCTCCAACGCCACGGCCTGCGCATCCTGCTGGCCGCCGAGCCCGATCTGACCGTCGCCGGTGAAGCCCGCAGCGGAACCGAGGCGGTCCGGCTGGCCGCCGTGCTGCGCCCGGACGTCGTCCTGCTGGACGGCCGTATCCATGAGACGGAAGGCACCGAGGTGATCCGCCGGATCACCCGGCCCCCGGCCCTCGCCGTGTCGGACCAGCCCGTCAGCCCGGCACGCGTCCTGGTCCTCACCCCCACCAGCCACGAGGGTCACGCCTACGCCGCCCTGCGCGCCGGTGCCGGTGGCTTCCTCCCCCAGGACACCACCCCCGGCGAGCTGATCGCCGCCATCCGCGTCGTGGCCACCGGGGACTCGGTCATCACCCCTCATCTGACCCGCGCTCTCATCGACACCGTCCGGCAGTTGCAACCCCTCGGGCCCAGCGCGTCGGACGTGGGGCTCGACACCTTCACCCAGCGGGAGCGCGACGTCCTGGCCGCCGTCGCCTCCGGCTGGTCGAACGCCGAGATCGCCACGCGGCTGTCCATCGCGCCGACCACCGTCAAATCGCATGTCAGCCACATCCTCGCCAAGATCGGCGGACGGGCCCGCGTCCAGGCGGTGACCTTCGCCTACGAGTCCGGGCTGGTGCGTCCGGCGGCCTGAGAGGTTTGCCGCGCCGAGAAGTGGTCAGGCGCGTGGGATGTCCCAGGTACTCATCACAGCAGCCACTTCCGTCAGACACGTATCTGCCGACTTCCTGCGCGGTGCGCAGGGGGCGGTGTGGTGAGCCCGGCCACCGACGTCGCACCCAAGGCACCCCGGCAGGACACGGCACCGCGGACCGAGCCCGTGAAACAGCGGGACGCGTTCTTCGACAACGCCAAGTACCTGGCGATCGTGCTGGTGGCCACGGGGCACGCGTGGGAACCGCTGCGCGACGGCAGCAGAGCCGTCTCCGCGCTCTACATGCTCGTCTACGCCTTCCACATGCCCGCGTTCATCGTGATCGCCGGCTACTTCTCCCGGAGTTTCGACGCGAGCCCGCAGCGGCTCAGGCGGCTGGTGACCGGGGTCGCCGTCCCGTACATCGTCTTCGAGACGGCGTACACCTTCTACACCCGGTGGACCGACGGGGTGCCGGACCGCCCGGTCAGCCTGCAGGAGCCGCTGTATCTGACGTGGTTCCTGGCAGCCCTGTTCATCTGGCGGCTGACCACCCCGGTCTGGCGCTCCGTACGGTGGCCGCTGCCGCTCGCCCTCGCCGTCGCCATGCTGGCGACCACGGCACCGTCCATCGGCGAGGACTTCGACCTCCAGCGCACCCTGCAGTTCCTGCCGTACTTCGTGCTCGGCCTGTGTCTGAAGCCGGAACACTTCCGGCTGATCCGGCGCTGGAAGGTGCGGATCGCGGCGGTGCCGGTGTTCGTGAGCGCGCTCGCGCTGGCGTACTGGGCGGTGCCGCGAATGAGCGGCGCCTGGTTCTACCACCGGGACAGCGCCCAGGAACTCGGTGCGCCCGCCTGGTACGGCCCGTTCATGACCCTGGTCGTCTTCGCCTGCTCGATTCTGCTGGTGGCCTGTTTCCTCTCCTGGGTGCCCGGGCGGCGGATGTGGTTCACGGCGCTGGGCGCGGGCACGCTGTACGGCTATCTGCTGCACGGGTTCGTCGCCCAGGGCTCCAAGTACTGGGGCTGGTACGACCCCGCCTGGCTGTACGAGCCGCTCGGCGAGATCGTCGTCACCATCGTCGCGGCCGTGATCGTGACCGTGCTGTGCACACCGCCCGTGCGCAGGGCGTTCCGGTTCGTCATGGAGCCGGACCTGAAATGGGCCTTCCGCGGCGACCGGACCCGGGAGCGTGTCGTCCTGCGCGCATGAGGCTCAGCGCGGCGCCGGGGTGGTGGGCAACGAGGACGGCGGCCGTGAGTGCCCGCGACCGTGGGCGGCGGGGTCACCTCCGGCAGCCGGGTCTCGCCGCCCGACGGGATCGCGGTGATGATCATCACCACGGCCGCGGCCGCCGTGGCCGTGGTGATCGGTACGAGGGCCGTGAGCAGCCGGGAGCGCGGGTGCTCACGCGCCGGTTCGGGCCGTGCGGCCACCGCGGTCAGGAACGCCACGCGCTCGTCCACCGGGCAGGGCACAACTGCGCCTACCCCCACGGCCGGTCGGCACCTCTGTTTGCTACGCTCCCCGAGCCTCCCGCGGGGGAAGTCCGGTGAGAGCCCGGCGCTGACCCGCAACGGTGTGCGCGACCGTGTGTCGCGTGAGCCCGATCGCCCGTGGGTGGCGCGACCCGTTGACTGCTCGCCGAGGACTGCGAGAGGGGACCGCGCGGCCTCGGGTCGTACGGGCCGGCTCCTTGACGTTCATCAGGCGGCCCCACTCGAAGGACCGCCCCGACCGTGCGCCGAAGTCCCGCACCGAGCCGAATACCCCTGCCCCCGTTGGTGATCGGGACGGCACTGCTCCTCCTGGTGTCCCTGGTCGGCGGCGTGGGACTGGGGGCCGCCGGGATCGGCTGGGCGGAGGTCTTCCGGTTTCTGTGGGCCGGGCTGACCGGCGGGACCGTGCACGCCGACGACGTCGCCGCGTACACCATCGTCTGGGAGATCCGGCTGCCGCGGGTCGTGCTCGGTGCCGTCGTCGGGGCGGGGCTCGCGGCCGTCGGGGTGGCCGTGCAGGCGATGGTCCGCAACGCGCTCGCCGACCCCTTCGTGCTCGGCATCTCCTCCGGAGCCGCGGTGGGCGCCAACGCGGTCATCCTGCTCGGCGCGTTCGCCGGGCTCGGGATCTGGGCACTGTCGGTAGCGGCGTTCGGCTCGGCGCTCGCGGCGATGGTGCTGGTCTACGCCGCGGCCCGGTCTCCGCACGGGCTGACCCCGCTGCGGCTGGTTCTCACCGGTACGGCGTTGGCGTACGGCTTCGAGGCGGTCACCACGGTGATGGTGTTCGGCGCGGCGCGCGGTGAGGCGGCCCGGTCGGCGCTGATGTGGCTGCTCGGCAGTCTGGGCGGGGCGGCCTGGGCGCAGGTGCCGCTCGTCGCCGTGACCGTGGCGGCCGGGTGGGCGTGGTTGCGGTGGCGGGCCGAGTCGCTCAACGCGCTGGCCATGGGCGATGAGACCTCGGCCGCGCTGGGCGTCCGTCCGACTTTGCTGCGACGGGAGTTGTTCCTCGTGACCGCCGCGGTGACCGGGACCGTGGTCGCGGTCAGCGGGGCCATCGGGTTCGTCGGGCTGATGGTGCCGCATGTCGTACGGATGCTGGTCGGCGCCGACCACCGGCGGGTGCTGGCCGTGGCGCCGCTCGCCGGGGCCGTCCTGCTCGTATGGGCGGATGTGCTGTCCCGGCTGTTGCTGGCGCCCGCCGAGCTGCCCGTCGGAGTGATCACCGCCGTGGTGGGTGTGCCCGCCTTCCTGCTGCTGATGCGGCGCGGCGGCTACGCGTTCGGAGGCCGCTGACGATGAGGCTCGACATCGAGGACGTGACGGTCGAGATCGCCGGGGCCCGGATCGTGGACGACCTCCGACTGGCCGTGGACAGCGGGGCGTTCGTCGGGCTGGTCGGCCCCAACGGCAGCGGCAAGTCGACGCTGCTGCGCTGTGTGTACCGGGCACTGCGGCCCGCCGGGGGCGTAATCAGGCTCGACGGGGAGGACGTGCACACGATGCCGGCCCGGGACACCGCCCGGGTGCTGGCGGCGCTGCCGCAGGAGTCGTCGGCGGAGTTCGACTTCACCGTCGCCGAGGTGGTCGCCATGGGACGGCTGCCGCACCGGGACCGTACGGCCGCCTCCGATGCGGAGATCTGCGCGGAGGCCATGCGGCGCACCGGTGTGGAGCACCTCGCCGAGCGCGGGTTCCTCGCCCTGTCCGGCGGTGAGAAGCAACGCGTCCTGATCGCCCGCGCCCTCGCCCAGCGGCCCCGGGTGCTCGTCCTCGACGAACCCACCAACCACCTCGACATCGCCCACCAGTTGGACGTGCTGTCCCTGGTGCGCGCCAGCGGCGTCACCGTGCTCACCGCCCTGCACGACCTCAACCTGGCCGCCGCGCACTGCGATGTCCTGTACGTGATCCAGGGCGGCCGGGTCGTCGCGTCCGGAACGCCGCACGACGTGCTTCAACCGGCCCTGCTCGCCAAGGTGTTCGGGGTGCGCGCGCATCCCGTACGCCATCCGGAGACAGGCGCCCTCCAGCTTCTTTTCGACCTGCTCCCGCAGAAACCGTGAGGACCCCCATGCGCAAACTGCTCGCCGCCGCCCTGTGTCTCGCCGCGACCGCCACCGGATGCGGCGCGTCGGTGGAGACGACGTCGAAGGACGCCAAGTCCTCGTCGGTCACCCTCACCAACTGCGGCCAGAAGGTGACGTTCGACAAGGTCCCCGAGCGCGTCGTCACCAACGACGTCGGGATCACCGAGCTGATGTTCGCGCTCGGTCTGCAGGACCGGATGGCCGGGTTCGCCATGCCCGACGACAAGGGTGACCTCGGCGGTGTCCCGTGGAAGGACGGCTACGACAAGGTCAGGTGGCTCTCCAAGGACCAGCTCACCAAGGAGAACGTCCTCGACGCCCGCGGCGACATGGTCTTCGCGGGCTGGAACTACGGCTTCCGCGAGGACGCCGGCTTCACCCCCGACGCCCTGAAGAAGCTCGGCATCCCCTCGTACATCCTCACCGAGTCCTGCCGCAACGGCCGGACGAAGACCTCACGCGGCATCATGCCGCCGCTTCAGGCCCTCTACACCGACCTCACCAACCTCGGGAAGCTGTTCGGCGTCGAGAAGCGCGCGGCCACGCTGATCTCCGGGTTCAGGAAGGAGGTCGCAGCCGTCCATGCCGAGGCGCCGGCGAAGAAGCCGACGGTGTTCCTCTACGACAGCGGCCAGGACCAGCCCTTCACCTCCGGCCGTTACGCCGCCCCCGACCAGATCATCAGCGAGGCCGGCGGCGTCAACGTCATGCACGACGTGCAGGACTCCTGGACCACGGTCGGCTGGGAGAGCGTGGTCCAGCGGAACCCCGACGTCATCGTGATCTGCGACTACGGCGACGTCAGCGCGGAGCAGAAGAAGAAGTTCCTGCTTTCCTACGCCCCGCTGCGCAATGTCTCCGCCGTCAAGCACCGGCGGATCTTCACGCTCGACTACGTCGACCTGGTCGAGAGCCCGCGCAATCCCTCGGCGATCGCCCGGCTCGGCGCGTATCTGCGGACGGCCGGCTGACCGCGCCTCGGCGAGGCCCGCTTGCCGGCCGAACACGCCGCAACTGTGCGGCTTTCAGGTCCGGTTCACGTTGCGGGTGGATCCTCACATCGGACTGCGCACCGTGTCTCACGGGCGCCGGTACAGGGCGGGGTCGGGGTGCGGGGTGAACCCGAGCTCGCGGTAGAGCGGTTCGCCCTCGACGGAGGCGTACAGGTCCACGCGCGCGACCTCGCGGTCCCGGAACCAGTCGAGCAGTCCTCGCATGATCGCGCGACTGTGCCCGCGCCGCCGGTGGGCGGGGTCGGTGATCACGCCGATGACCTGCCCGATCCGGCCGTTGTGCAGATGCGGCCCTGGCAGCCGTTGCTCGATGGTGCCGATCCCGCAGGCGGCGAGGCCGCCGTCGGCGCCGTCCACGACCAGGATGAGTACGCCGTCCGCGGTCAGCTGTTCCTTGAGCACCACGGCCAGGGCGTCCAGCCAGCCGTCGTCCGCCGCCGCGGGGTCGAAGAAGTCGCCTCCGAGGTGCTCGAACAGCAGCGTCCGCAGGCGGACGAGTTCGACGAGGTCGTACTCCACGGCCTGCCGTACCTCGGATACGGCCTGCCGTACGTCGGATCGGGGTCCGGTGCGTTGTTCCATGACCATGACCCTGATGTAATGACCTTATGCACCTCAACCCTTACGGCGAGGATGCCGTGAAGCTGGCCGCCGACCTGGCCAACCGCCGCCCGGCGGACGCCTGCGAGCTCACCGACCGCTGCCGTGCCGCCGGACTGGTGGTGGAAGGTCCGGCCACGCCGGAGGACCTGGAGCGCACGGGAGAGGTGCTGGACGCGTGGGAGAAGGTCGTCGACACCACGGACGAGCACGAGCGCGCCGAGCTGGTCAACCGGATGCTGGCCGCGGCCGCCGCCTACCCGCGGATGACCAACCACGTCGGCACCGGCTGGCATCTGCACTACCGCGACGCGGGACAGCCGCTCGGCGGCGTGCTGTTCTCCCTGATCGCCGTGGGCACCGCACTCCACCTGGCGGGACGCGGCGTGCACCGCCTCAGACGCTGCGCCGTGACGGAGTGCACCACGATCTTCGCCGACACCTCACGCACGGGCAGACAGCGCTACTGCTCCCCACGTTGCGCCAACCGCGACGCCGTCCGCCGCCACCGGGCACGCGTCGCCTAGGGGTACCGAACAACCGTCGGCCGCGGTGCGAGCGAGCGCACCGCGGCCGGACAGGTCGCAGAGGATCAGTCCTGGACGGGCTTGCCCCGGCCCCACGCCCAGGCGAGGCGGTCCGCGCCGGACTGGTTGGTGGTGGCCAGCCAGGGCTTGGCCGGGGTGCCGGTCAGCTTCTGGACCGAGTACGTGTCGTCGGTCCGCAGGCCCGGCCAGTACACGGAGCCCATCTTCAGCTCGCGGAAGGTGTCGGTGACGGCCTGGATGAAGTTGACGTAGTTGTCGTCCGGGGTCGGCACGTTGTAGTTCAGGCCGGTCGTCATCGGGGCGCCGAACTCGTCCGCCACGGTCCGGTTCGCGCAGTCACCGATGCGCACCTTGAGGTCGGCGACCCACTCCTCGTAGGTGGCGTACGACTTCCAGAAGCCGTAGTGGTGCAGCGACAGGTACGTGCCCTTGAGGCGCGGGTCGGCGCAGACCGAGGTGACGTGGTCGTTGTAGCCGGCGCCGCTGACGAAGACCCGGTTGCGCGGCACCTTCGAGTAGGTCTGGAGCCACTTCGCCGCTATGTCGGCCCACTCGGTGTCGGTGTAGCCGTGGGGCTCGTTCATCGGCTCGAAGTAGACCTTCGAGTTGTTCTTGTAGGCCTTCACCACGGTGTCCCACATGGGCCAGTAGGTGGCGGTGTCGTCGATGTAGCCGTCCTTGCGCTCCCCCGTGCCCTCCCAGTAGGACACGATGACCTTGAAGCCCTGCGCCGTCGCCGCGTCGATGACACCGCGGTACGACTTCCAGTAGGAGCCGTTGACGGTGTACGGATTGATCGGCAGCCGGACGGTGTTGGCGCCGAGGTTCGCGCGGAACGCCGCGATGATCCGGCTCGACTTGGTGTACGTCTCCCGGTAGCCGTCCGAGGTCGACAGGCCGGACAGCTGGAGCAGGTCGTCGGCGAAGTTGTCGCGGGGGTCGGCCCAGTTGACGCCCTTGAACTGGGTGGTGTCGGTGCTCGGCGCGGCGGAGGCCGGGCTGCCCGCCAGGGTGGCGCCGGTGACGGCGGCGACCGCGACCGCGGCGAAGGTGGCGCGGAGTCGGGGGGCGAGGCGGGTGCTGACAGGGGTCTTGCGCATCGACGTGCCCTTCCAGGACGACAGCATGTTTACGTAAACATGACGGCGCCGGAATCGTGACATCCGCCCCAACGGCCGTCAAGGTTTCCCACACGTAACATCCGATGCGGCGCGCAACAGCGCTCACACCGGGATCGAAGGAGGCACCAGTGGTGGAACGGGGTGGCTCCGACGTGCCCGGCGGGCGCCGTAAGCAGCGGGTGTCCATGGCCGACGTCGCCCAGCTCGCGGGCGTCTCGTCCCAGACCGTCTCGCGGGTCGCCAACGGTCATCCCGGGGTGATCGCCTCGACGCGCGAGCAGGTGCTCGCGGCGATGCGGGAGCTGGGCTACCGGCCCAACAGCGCGGCCCGCGCCCTGCGCTACGGCCAGTTCAACACCATCGGCGTGATCCTCTTCAGCCTCTCCTCCACCGGCAACAGCCGTACCGTGGAGGCGATCGCCACCCACGCGGCGGCCGAGGGCTACGCGATCACCCTGATCCCCATCGACGTCCCGACGCAGGACAATGTGCTGGGGGCCTTCACGCGCATGGGCGAGCTGGCCGTCGACGCCGTCATCGTCATCATGGAGATCCGTCTCCTGGACGCCGGCACCGTCCAACTCCCGCCCGGCGTCCACGCCGTGGTCGTGGACTCCGACGCCGGCGACCGCTACACCGTGGTCGACACCGACCAGGCGGACGGTGCGCGCAAGGCCGTACAACATCTGCTCGACCTGGGCCATCGCACCGTATGGCATGTCACCGGTCCGCAGACCTCCTTCTCCGGTCAGCGCCGGACCCAGGCGTGGCGCACGGTGCTGGCGGAGGCCGGACGTCCGGTGCCACCGGCGCTGCACGGCGACTGGTCGGCCGAGTCGGGGTACGCGGCCGGACTCACGCTCGCCGAACAGCCCGACTGCACGGCCGTGTTCGCGGCCAACGACCAGATGGCGCTGGGGCTGCTGCGCGCCTTCCACGAGCGTGGCCGCGCCGTCCCCGACGACATCAGCGTGGTCGGCTTCGACGACATCCCCGAGGCCGCGTTCTTCGTGCCGCCCCTGACCACCGTCCACCAGGACTTCGCCGAGGTGGGCCACCGCTGTGTGCAGAAGGCGCTCCAGCAGATCCGCACCCGGGACGACTCCCGGCCGGGCACCGACCTGGTCCCGACCCGGTTGGTGCTCAGACAGAGCACCGCACCCCCACGAGGCTGACTGTCACTCGTCGTGGGGCTGTGAGGGCCCGGCCGAACGGGGCCGGGCCCCACGGTTCAGGCGGTGTGCAGCGTCAGGCCGTACCGGTTGAGGATCTCGTTGACGGGCTGGAACCAGGTCTCGCCCCCACCGCTGCAGTTGCCCCAGCCGCCGGAGGTGACACCCTGTGCCTGGTCGCCGCTGATGAACGAGCCGCCGGAGTCGCCGGGTTCGGCGCAGACGCTGGTCTTGGTCATCTGGTGCACGGCGCCCTGGCTGTAGTTGACGGTCTCGTTCGTCGCGAGGACTGTGCCGCAGTGCCAGTGGGTGGTCGAACCCGAGCGGCAGATCGAGGAGCCGACCGGCGCCACGTTCGAGCCGCGCACGAGCCGGTCGGAGACGGTGCCCCAACCGAGCACGACCGGCACCGTCCACCAGCCGCTGCCCACGTTGACCCAGGCGTAGTCGTTGTCCGGGAAGGACGAGCCCTGGAAGTTGCCGATGTAGCTGCGGTCCCAGCCGTAGACGGCGGCGGACGGCTGCCCGCAGTGCCCGGCGGTGATGAACCCGCCGTACACCGAGAACCCTATGGAGCAGCGGACGTTGCCGGTGTAGTAGGGGTCGCCGCCGACGGTTCCGGCGGCAAAAGTCTGGGGTGCGGCGGAGACGTGCCGGACGGTGACGGGGCCCGCGCGGTGGGCCCGGGCCGTGAACTGCCGGACATCGTTGTCCGCTTGCTCGCTCGCGACGACGTTCACGACGACCGTGCTCGCCTTGAAGTCAACGTGCCAGCTGCTCACTCCCGCGGGTGCGGGCAGTTTGTCGAGCCGTGCCCGGGCGGCGGCCAGTTCGCGCGCGCTGTACGTGACAGTGCGGACGGCGGCGCCCGTGGCCCGTACGTCCCGGAGGGTCGCCGGCGTCGCGTCCGGGGTGAGGCCGACGGTCAGCCGGCCGGCGGTGGCGTCGAACCAGGTGCCGCCGAAGGAAGTCCCGGCGGCCCGGCGGGCCTTGGGCTCCAGGGCCGTGGCCCGACGCTCGGCGGCGAGCCTCTCCTCGGCCTCGGCCTTCGAGAGGTTCAGGTCGCGCTGCATGGCGGTAAGGAGACCGGCGGAGGCGGGTGCCTGCGCGGCGGAATCGCCGGCCGAGGCGGGGGCGGCGCCCGCGGCGAGGCCGACGCCGAGCGTGAGCAGCACGGCCAGAGCGGCATGCGTGAATCCGGTGCGTCTCATGGGGGTTGCCCTTCGTCGTTCCAGTGGAGTGGGGTGGAACCGCAGGAGCAGTGGATCTCTGAGAGCGCTCTCAGGGGTGTGGCGCGGCAGAGCCTAGCGGCCGATCATGAACAGGTCCATACCAACGGACGGCCCGCTTGGGACTGCACCCTCCCGGTCAACTGGCCGGGTTTCGGCCATGGTTGTGCCGCACCGACGTACGCTGCTTCAAGATCCGCCGCGGTGCGGACTCCCCCTGACAGGAGGCCCGATGGGTTTGGCGGAAGCGGTCGTGGTTCGGCCGGTGGCGGAGCTGCTCGCGGAGAACGCCGTACGGTACGGCGGGAAGCTCGCGTTCGCCGACGACCGGCGCGGTGTCAGCTGGGCCGAACTGGACCGTCGGACCGCCCGGTTGGCGGCCGGACTCGGGGTCGAGCGCGGTGCCCGGGTGGCGTTCTGCCTGGACAACAGTGTGGAGCTGGTCGAGGGACTGCTGGCCACCGTCCGGGCCGCGGCCATCGGTGTACCGCTGCCTCCGCGCGCCACCCATGCCGAACTCGCGTACCTGCTGGCCGACTGTGATCCGGCCGTGGTCGTCACCGATCAGCGGCGTCTGCCGCGCATCGCCGGGATGGTCGCCGGACGATCGGTGCGGCTGGTGGTGACCGGCGAGGGCGAGGTGCCGGAGGATGCCTCGCACATCGACGAACTCATCGCCGGGGGCGCGCACTTGGCCGGGGGTGACTTCAAGGCAGGGGGCAGTTTCGGGGCCGGGGATGGTTTCAAGGCCGGGGGAAGGCTCGGGGCCGAGGGCAGCCTCGAAGCCGGGGGCGGCCTCGGAGCCGGGGGCAGTCTCGGAGCCGAGGGCGGCCTCGAAGCCCGGGACAGTCTTGCGGCCGCGGGCGGCCTCGGAGCCGAAGGCAGTCTCGGAGCCGAAGGCAGTCTCGAAGCCGGGGGCAGTCTCGAAGCCGGGGGCGGTCTCGGGGCCGAAGGTCCGGTCGCTCCCCGCGATGATCTCGGGCTGGATGAACCGGCCTGGCTGCTCTACACCTCCGGCACCTCCGGGACACCGACGGCGGCCGTGTCCAGCCAGCGGTCCGCGCTCTGGTCCTCGTTCGCCTGCTATCTGCCTCGGCTGGGGCTCACGGACACGGACCGTGTGCTCTGGCCGCTGCCGCTGGCCCACACCTACGCCCACTCCCTCTGTGTGCTGGGCACGACCGTGGCCGGGGCGAGCGCGCGGATCACCTCGGCGCCGGACCCGGCCCGACTGGTCCGGCTGATCGGCGAGTTCGAGCCGACCGTGCTGGGTGGCGTGCCGCTCACCTTCCGGCAGCTGCTCGACAGCGGCCTGGGCGCGGTGCCCACGCTGCGGGTGTGCGTCACCGCGGGCGCACCGAGCGACGCGGATCTACGGGAAGAGGTCGAGCAGCGGTTCGGCGCACCGCTCCTGGACGGCTACGGCTCCACCGAGACCTGCGGCAAGATCGCCATGGAGGCGTTGAACGGGCCGCGGGCACGGGGCGGCAGCGGGACTCCGGTGCCCGGCATGGAGGTCCGCCTGGTCGACCCCGACAGCGGGCTGGACGCGGTCGGCGACGAGGACTCGGTCGGCGGCGAGGGTGAGATCTGGGTGCGCGGCCCCGGTGTCATGCTCGGCTACCACAACCGGCCCGAGGCGAGCGCCGATGCCGTGCGCGACGGCTGGTACCGCACAGGCGACCTGGGCCGGCTCGGAGGGGACGGCGGTCTGACCGTCACCGGCCGGCTGGGCGACCGGATCGTGCGCGGCGGCGAGAACGTCGACCCGGCCGAGGTCGAGCGGGTGCTGCGCGCTCTGCCCGGGGTGCGGGACGCGGCCGTGGTGGCACGGGAGCATCCGCTGCTCGGCGAGGTCCCGGTGGCGTTCGTGGTGCCGGCGGAGCAGTCGCTCGACCCGGCCGATCTGCTGCGGGGATGCGCCGAGGTGCTCTCGGCGCACAAGGTGCCCGAGGAGGTCCTGTTCACGCCGGCCGTCCCGCGCACGGCGGCGGGCAAGCCCCGGCGGGCGGTGCTGCGCGAGACGCTCGCCGAGCGCCCGCCGGCACCGGAACTGGCGCGGCTGGCCGGTCTCACGGCCGGTGAACGACGCACCGCGCTCACGGAGTTGGTGTGCGCCCAGGCCGAGGCGATCCGGGGCACGGCGGCCGATCCCGGCACCGCGTTCGCCGATCTCGGCCTGACCTCGCTGGACGCCATGACCCTGTGGCACCGGCTCAGTCTGCGCACCGGCCTGCGGCTGCCGGCCACGCTGGTCTGGGACCATCCGAACCCGGCCGCGGTCGCCGCCTACCTGGACAGCCGGATGAGCGGTGACACCACCGCTCCCGCGTCCTCACCCGCTCCCGCGACGGCCGCTCCCCGCCGCGGCCCGGAGGCCGAACCGGTGGCGATCGTGGCCGTCGGCTGCCGTTACCCGGGCGGCGTGAGCTCCCCCGAGGACCTGTGGCGGCTGGTCTCCGAGGGCGTGGACGCCACCGGCGACTTCCCCACCGACCGCGGCTGGGACATCGACACCCTCGTCCATCCCGACCCCGACCGGCTGGGCACGACCTACACCCGGCGCGGCGGCTTCCTGGACGGTGTGGCCGACTTCGACCCGCTGTTCTTCGGCATCTCCCCGCGCGAGGCGCTGGCCACGGACCCCCAGCACCGGCTGCTCCTCGAGGTCGCCTGGGAGACGCTGGAACGCGCCGGCATCCCCGCGCCGTCGCTGCGCGGCTCCAGTACCGGGGTGTACGTCGGTCTGATGCACGCCGGTTACGGCACCGGCCTTTCGCCGCACGAGCTGGAGTCGCACATCGGCATCGGGTCGTCGGGCAGTGTGGCCTCGGGCCGGATCTCCTACGTCCTGGGCCTGCGCGGTCCGACGATGACCGTCGACACGGCCTGTTCGTCGTCGCTGGTCGCGATGGACCTGGCGGCCAGGGCGCTGCGGGCGGGCGAGTGCACGCTCGCGCTGGCCGGTGGGGTCACGGTGCTGTCGAGCCCGCAGCCGTTCATCGCGTTCAGCCGGCAGCGCGCTCTGTCGGCGGACGGCCGGTGCCGGTCGTTCGCGGCGGACGCGGAAGGCACCGCGTGGGCCGAAGGCGTCGGGCTGGTGCTGTTGGAGAAGCTGTCGGACGCCCGGCGCAACGGCCATCCGGTGCTGGCCGTGCTGCGCGGGTCCGCGGTGAACTCCGACGGCGCGTCCAACGGGCTGACGGCCCCCAACGGCGAGGCGCAGCGCGAGCTGATCCGGCTGACGCTGGCCGACGCGGGCCTCGGCCCGGCCGACGTGGACGCGGTCGAGGGGCATGGCACGGGCACCGCTCTCGGCGACCCGATCGAGGCGGGTGCCGTACTGGCCACCTACGGGCAAGGCCGTGACCGGGCCGACCCGTTGTGGCTGGGCTCGGTCAAGTCGAACCTCGGGCACTCGCAGGCCGCGGCCGGGGTGGCCGGCGTGATCAAGATGATCGAGGCGATGCACCACGGCGAACTGCCCCGCTCGCTGTACGCGGAGCGGCCGTCGCCGCACGTGGACTGGTCCGCGGGAGCGGTGCGACTGCTCGACCGGGCGCGGCCGTGGCCGCGGCGCGACCGGCCGCGCCGGGCGGCGGTCTCCTCGTTCGGCATCGGGGGCACCAACGCGCATGTGATCATCGAGCAGCCCTCGGAGTCGGACGGCACAGCCGAGGCCACGCGTCGACTGCCCGTGGCCTCCTGGCTGGTGAGCGGCGGCGACGCGGCCGGTCTCCGGGCCCACGCCGGGAAACTCGCGGCGACACTGGCGGACACGGACGCCGCCTCGGACGCGACCGGAGAAGCCGCGCTGGACATCGCGTATTCACTGGCGGCCACCAGGGCTCCCCTGCCTCACCGCGCGGCCGTACTGGGCTCCGACGCCTCCGAACTGATCGCCGGTCTACGGCGGTTGGCGGCCGGCGAGGACGGTCCGGCGCTGCTCAGGAACACCGTGCGTGGCACCCCCGGGCTGGCGCTGCTCTGCGCCGGCCAGGGCACGCAGCGGGCCGGGATGGGCCGCGAACTCGCCGCGAGGTTCCCGGTGTTCGACGCGGCGTTCTCCGAAGTGTGCGAGTGGTTCGGGCCGTTGCTGGACCGGCCGCTGCGGGAAGTGATCGACGATCCCGACAGCGACCTGCTGGACCGCACCGACTACGCGCAACCCGCGCTGTTCGCCTTCGAGGTCGCCCTGCACACCTTGCTCGGCGACTGGGGCGTACGACCGGACTACCTGGTCGGTCACTCGATCGGCGAACTGACGGCCGCGTATCTCGCCGGGGTGTTCTCGCTCGGCGACGCGGTCCGGCTGGTCGCCGCGCGCGGGCGGTTGATGGCCGCGCTGCCCGCCGGTGGCGCGATGATCGCGGTGCGGGCACCGGAGGCCGAGGTGGCACGCCGGCTCGGCGAGGCGCGCGGCCGCGTGACGATCGCCGCGGTCAACGGGCCGACGTCCGTCGTGGTGTCCGGTGACGAGGACGCGGTGACCGCGCTGGCCGACTCGCTCGGCGGCCGGAGCACCCGGTTGCGGGTGAGCCACGCCTTCCACTCGCCGCTGCTCGACCCGATGCTGGCCGAGTTCCGGGCGGTCGCCGAGACCGTGAGCTACCACCGGCCGTCGGTACCGGTGGTGTCCACGGTGACCGGCCGCCCCGAGCCCGAGGCGCTCGCCACCGCCGACTACTGGGTACGGCAGGTGCGCGAGACCGTCCGGTTCGCCGACGCGGTGAACTGGCTGGCGCAGGCGGGCGTGACGGCGTTCGTCGAGGCCGGTCCGGCCGCCGCGCTCAGTGTGGCGGCCGAGGACTGTCTCGCCCCGGACGCGGGCGCGGTGTTCACGCCGTGCGCCGACGCACGCGGCGCACTCGCGGGGCTGGCCGCGCTCCATGTGCACGGCGTCCCGGTCGACTGGCGGTCGGTGTACGCGGACAGCGGTGCCCGTCGCCGCCCGCTGCCCACCTACCCGTTCCAGCGGCAGCGCTACTGGCTGGACGCGGTACGGCACACCGCCCCGGCCGGGCATCCGCTGCTGGGCGAGCCGCAGCCGGACGCCGACGGACCCGGCGTGCGGCACGCCGGGGTGCTTTCCGTCGTACGCCAGTCCTGGCTCGCCGACCATGCGATCGGCGGCCGGGTCCTGGTGCCCGCGGCGGCGTTCGCCGAGCTGGTCTGCCACGCGGCCGGGACATCGGGTCCGGTCCGGCTGACCGAACTGGCCTTCCGGGAGCCGCTGGTCCTGCCGGAGTCGGAGCCGGTGCGCCTTCAGGTCGTCACCGACGGTCCGGACGAGGCGGGGAACCGGCCGGTCACCGTCTGGGCCCGGGCGGGCGACACGTGGACGCGGCACGCCACCGCGACCATCGCCCCGGCCGCCGCGGCGCCCGTCGTTCCGCGCGGGACATGGCCGCCCACCGGTGCCGAGCCGCTGCCGGTCGACTACGACCGGCTCGCCGCGCACGGCCACCACTACGGTCCGGCCTTCCGCGCGGTGACGGCGCTGTGGCGCCGGGGGACGTCCCTGTTCGCCGAACTGGCCCTGCCGCCCCGGGAAGCGGCGACCGCCGGCTCGTACACCCTGCATCCCGCACTCCTCGACGCGGCGCTGCACGCCGCCCTTGTGGCCGAAGGCCCGGGCGAGGCGCGGGTCCCGCTCACCTGCGCCGGACTGACGGTCCACGCCACCGGCGCCACCTCCGCCCGGGCCCAGCTGGAGCGGCTCGGCCCGGACGAGTTCCGGGTCGCTCTCACGGACCACGCCGGACAGCCGATCGCCACGGTCGAGTCCCTGGTAACGCGCGTCCTGCCCGCCCAACGCCCCGCTGTCGAGGCCGAGTTGTACCGCCTGGCATGGCGGCCCGGCACGGCGGGCGGCGACGGCGACACGCGGCACGAACTGCTCGACCTGACGGGACCGGACACGGCAACCGCCCTGCCCGAGCGGGCACTGACGCTGCTCACCGCCACGCTCACGGGCGTGCGGGACTGGATCGCCGACGCGCGGCCGGGGCGGCTCCTGGTGCTCACCCACAACGCCACCGGAGACGATCCCGACCCGGCGGCGGCCGCGGTCGCCGGACTCCTCCGCAGCGCCCAGTCCGAGCACCCCGGCCGGATCGTGCTGGTCGACCGCCGCGATGGCCCCGCGTCCCCGGCGGACCTCGACGCGGCACTGCGCACCGGCGAACCCCAGGTGGCCGTTCAGGACGGCGTCGTCCTCGCGCCCCGGCTGACCGCGGTGCGGCCCCAGGCGGCGGCACCCGCCCTCGATCCCGAAGGGACGGTACTGATCACCGGCGGCACCGGTGCGCTCGGCGCGAGCCTCGCCCGGTACCTGGTGGCCGAACACGGGGTCCGCCACCTGCTGTTGGTGAACCGCAGCGGTCGTACGCCGGCATGGGCCGCCGAACTCGACGCGACCGTGCGCACGACGGCCTGCGAGGTCAGCGACCGCGCCGCCGTGGACACCCTGGTCGCGTCCTGTCGGCCGGCGCTGACGGCGGTGTTCCATCTCTCCGGCATCGTGGACGACGGCGTCGTGGACGGCCTGACCCCGCAGCGGTTGGCGGCCGTGCTCGCGCCGAAGGCGGACGCCGCCTGGCATCTGCACGAGGCCACCAAGGATCTCGGGCTGTCCGCGTTCGTGCTCTACTCCTCGGCCGCGGGCGTGCTGGGCCGCCCCGGACAGGCCAACTACGCGGCGGCCAACGGCTTTCTCGACGCGCTCGCCCGGCATCGCGTCGCCCAGGGCCTGCCCGCGCAGGCCCTGGCCTGGGGCCCGTGGATCACCGCCGGGGACGACGGCATGGCGGCCCAGGTCCCGGCGCACCGACTCGGCGACGGCGGTGTCCTGTCGGTGGACGAGGAGGAGGGCATCGCTCTGCTCGACCGGGCGCTGCGGACCCCGGAGCCGGTGCTGGTGCCGATCCCTCTGAACCTGAGGGCGCTCGGCGGTCCGGCCACCCCGCCGGTCCTCACGGACCTGGTGCCGAAGCGTCCGGCCGTCGCCCCGACCGCCGCCGCGCAGGCTCCCGGCGCCTGGCGGGAGCGGCTCGCCTCCGTTCCGGCACATGAGCGGGAGCACGTGCTGGTCGACCTGATCCGCGCCGAATTCGCGCTGCTGCTGGGCTTCGAGGACCCGGCCGCGCTCCCCACCGATCGCGCCTTCGGGGAGCTGGGCTTCGACTCGCTGATGGCGGTGCAGTTCCGCAACCGGCTCAGCGCGTTCACGCGCGTGCGGCTGGCGTCCACGATCGTGTTCGACCATCCGACGCTGCATTCGCTGGCCGCGCATGTCCACGACACCCTGCGCGAAGCTCTTCCGGACGCAGAGGCCGAACCCGGGAGCGGTGCCGAAGGCGGGGACGAGCCATCCTCCTACCGCTTCGGCCCCCTGTACCACCAGGTCCTGCGCGAGCGCGGCCCTCTGGAGGCGATGGGGCTGCGCTACCTGGCGTCCCACGCCCTCCCGTCCTTCACCGCCGCCGAGCGCGGCCGGTACGCGGTCGATCCGGTCCGGCTGGCGCGGGGTGCGGGCACCACGCTGGCGTACATCCCGGACTACCTCACGCCGTACCATCGCGTCCCCGCCGGTCTGGCCAAGCAGTTCGACGGCGAGCGCGACCTGTTCCTGCTGGAGCACCCCGGTCTCGGCGCCCGCAAGGCCGTGCCCGACAACGCGGCCGCGGTCGTGCGGACGCATGTCGACGCGGTGGGCGCTCTGTCGTCCCAGGGGCCGGTCGTCCTCGTGGGCTACTGCGCCGGGGGCGCGATCGCGCACGCCGTGGCGCGGGAGCTCGCCCGGTCGGGGCGGCCGCCGGCCGGGCTGATCCTGCTCGACGCCCATGCGGGTGTGCTGCGCCGGGACGACGAACGGGCGCTGGCCCTGATGACGGCCGGCGCGGAGCTGCCGGACGACGTCGTCGCCGAGTTCGAGGACTCGTTGCTGATCGCCGGCGGGGGCTACGCGCGCGTGCTGGAGAACTGGGACCCCGAACCGTCACCGGTTCCGACTCTCCTGGTGCGGGGCCGGCCGACCGCGCAGATGCGCCGCATCGACCCCGACGGGGAGTGGCTGCCGCGCTGGCCTCTGCCGCACGACACCGCGGACGTCCCCGGCGACCACTACACCCTCGTCCACCACGACGCCGACACCACGGCCGCGGCGATGCGCGCCTGGCTGACGGCATGATCCGCCGACATCGCACCAGGGAAACAGGAGTTGCCGTATGACCCGGGAGTACGACCTGATCGTCGTCGGCGGCGGTCCCGCGGGATCGACCGCCGCGACCGTCGTGGCCAAGCGCGGACACCGGGTCCTGCTGCTGGAGCGGGAGACCTTCCCGCGCTACCAGATCGGCGAGTCGCTCCTGCCCGCCACGGTCCACGGCCTGTGCCGCATCCTCGGTGTCGCCGACGAGGTGCAGCAGGCCGGCTTCACCCTCAAGCGCGGCGGCACGCTGCGCTGGGGCCGTGACCCCGAGCCGTGGCAGTTCTCCTTCGCCATGACTCCGCGTGTGCCCGAGCCCACCGCGACGGCCTTCCAGGTGGAGCGCTCACGGTTCGACGAGATCCTGCTGCGCGGTGCCCGGCGGGCCGGCGTCGAGGTCCGCGAGGGCAGTCCGGTGCGGCGCGTCGTCGCCGACGACGAGCGGGTGCGGGGCGTCGAGTACACCGACGCCGACGGCACCTCCCGTACGGCATACGCCCCTTACGTCATCGACGCGTCCGGGAACACCAGCCGGCTCCACGGCGGGGTCGGTGGCGGGCGCGTGTACTCCGACTTCTTCCGCAACCTCGCCGTGTTCGGCTACTTCGCGGGCGGGGCCCGGCTGCCCGAGCCGAACAGCGGCAACATCTTCTGCGCCGCGTTCGACGCCGGCTGGCTCTGGTACATCCCGCTGCGCGACGACCTGACGAGTGTCGGCGCGGTGATCTCCCCCGAGCACACGCCGGCCGTCCAGCGCGACGCTCGGGCCGCGTGGCGGGACATGATCGCGGCCTGTCCCGAGGTGAGCCGGCTGGTGGCGGGCGTACCGGAGGCGACCGAGCGGCCGTACGACCAGGTGCGGGTGCGCAAGGACTGGTCGTACTGGAAGAAGTCCTTCTGGACTCCGGGCATGGCGCTGGTCGGCGACGCCGCGTGCTTCGTGGACCCGGTGCTGTCCTCCGGCGTCCATCTGGCCACCTACGGTGCCCTGCTCGCCGCCCGTTCGGTGAACTCCGCGCTGGACGGCAGCGTGTCCGAGGAACGGGGCTTCGCCGAGTTCGAGGCCCGCTACCGCCGCGAGTACCGCGTGTTCTACGACTTCCTGATCTCCTTCTACGACATGGAGCGCAACGAGAACTCTTACTTCTGGTCGGCGAAGAAGATCACCGAGGTGGAGCTCGGCGAGGCCGCCGCGTTCGCCGAACTGGCGGGCGGACTGGTGTCCGGCGACACCGCGGTGGTCCATACGGGCTGGCACACCGCGGCGGCCCAACTCGACAGCGCGGTGGGGAAGTTGGCGGCCTCTGACGGCCGCATCAACCCGCTGCTGTCCGCCCCGGTCGTCGGTGAGACCTTCCGGACCGGCAACGACCTTCAGGAGCAGGCCCTTTACGGCGGCCCGCTCGACGACCCCGGTCCGGCCGACCCCGACGGCCTGGCCGTCACGCCGGACGGCCTGGCCTGGGTCAAGGCGTGACCGCCAGTTCCCCCAGCAGCTTCCAGGTGCGGCGCCGGTCCTCCTCGCCGCCCAGGTCCGTCGCGGTGAACACCACCTCCGTCGCCCCGGCCTCCCGGTAGCGGCGCACCTCGGCGGCGACGGTCTCCTCGTCGCCGATGACGGCCAGGTCGGCGGCGCGGGCGGCACCGGAGAGGCCGATGACCCGGAACTCGCGGAGCCGGGCGATCGGGCGCTCGTACGGGATGCCGAAGCCGGTCTCGGTCAGATGCCTGGTGCCGAGGGCGAGCCCGAGGTGGTACCGGCCTCCGGTGGCGGCCTGGGCCGTCTGCGCCTGGCTCGAGACGAGCAGCGGATGGCGGCCGAAGACGGGGATCGCGGCGGTCCCGACATGCAGTCGGGGCACCTCGCGGCCGACGATCGCGGCGAGCGAGGGCGAGTCGTACCCGAAGGTCTGCCCGAACCACGCGGAACGCAGCCCGAACTCATGGGCCTCCCGGGCGAGTTGCACCGTGCGATCGATCCGGTACTGGACAGGGAGTGCTACGCCGATGGTCATACCCCGGGCAACCGGCGGGCGCGGGAGGGGCATTCCCGCTCGCACATGACAAGCATGTGACAGCGCTCGTTGACCTTGCCCCGAGGGGAGCCTCCAGCATCGGTTTCAGGGATCGGACGGGCGAGGAGGCGCGGGTGCTGGTGGACGTACGGCCGTTGCGCGGGGGCGCCTTCAGACGCCTGTGGGCGGCCGGCCTCGTGACCGGTCTGGGAGCTCAGCTCACCGCGGTCGTGGTGCCGTTGCAGCTCTACGGCTTCACCGGGTCGTCCGCCTACGTCGGACTGGCCGGGTTGGTGGGCTTCGCGCCGATGGCCGCGGCCGCGCTGTGGGGAGGTGCGCTGGCCGACGTGCGGGACCGGCGGCGGGTACTGCTGGTGACGACGGCCGGGATCGGTGTGACCTCGCTGCTGCTGTGGGCCCAGGCCCGCGCGGGCCTGCGGTCGGTCGGTGTGCTGCTGGTGCTGGTGGGTGTACAGCAGGCCCTGTTCGGCGCCAATGCCGCGGTGGGGCGGGCGGTCGTTCCCCGTCTGGTGCCGCCCGAGTCGCTGGCCGCCGCCAACGCGCTGCAGTCGACGGTCGTCATGTCCGCCGGGATCGCGGGTCCGTTGCTGGCCGGCGTACTGCTGCCGGTGGTGGGTGCGCGGACGCTGTATCTGGCGGATGCCGTCGCCGTCTGCGCGACGGTGTGGGCGGTGTGGCGGCTGCCACCGCTCCCTGCCCTGGGCTGCGCCGGGAAGCGGGCCGGTGTCCGGGAGATCGCTGACGGCTTTCGGTTCGTGGCGCGGCGTCAGGTACTGCTGCTGGTGTATCTCGCCGACTTCGCCGCGCTGTTCCTGGGGTTGCCCACCGCTCTCTTCCCGCAGCTGGCCCAGGAGACCTTCCAGCCGTCGGACATCGGCGTTCTGTACGCCGCCCTCTCGGCGGGCGGGGTGCTGGCCGGACTCTTCTCCGGGGCCTTCACCCGCGTGGGCCGGCACGGCGTCGCGGTCGCGGTCTCGGTGGGCGTCTGGGGGCTGGCCGTCGCGGGGTTCGGAGTGGCCGGCTCGCTGGTCGCGGCGGCCGGCTGGCTGGCCCTGGCGGGCGGCGCACTTCTCGTGCTCGGCGTCTTTCGTCGGACGGTTCTGCAGACGGCCGTGCCGGACGGGATGCGGGGCCGGCTCCAGGGGATCGACACGGTGGTGGCGGCGGGCGGGCCGCGGTTGGGCGACCTGGCACACGGTGTGGCGGGGGCCACGTTCGGGGCCGGCTGGGCCGTCACCGGGGGTGGGCTTCTGACGGTGTCGGTCGCGATCGTGCTGCTCCTGCTCTTTCTCAGGTGACGTGTGCCGTGGCACCTCATGGCACCTCCTAACGCCACTGTGACGCCATTCCGCGCCCGCGAGGACATCTGAGCACGCATGGCACCACCGCCAGCCAGATAGGCATCACCGCGTTTTCGCAGGTCGGAGCAGCCAGCCCCCGAGGTGACACCACTGGCGCCACTCCATGGCTTGCACATGGCGCCATCGTGGTGCCATGATGGCGTCATGGACCTCACCCCGTATGTCGACAGCCTCCGCCGCGAACTCGCGGTGGCCGCCGAAGCCGGTGGCGACGAAGCCCGCGAGCTGGCGGAGCGACTTACCGCTCCCCTGGAGTCGGCGACTCGGCTGACCATGCTCAACGTGCTCTCCGCCGCGATGGACGAGATCACCCGCGATCTCGCTCCCGGCTCGGTCGACGTACGGCTGCGCGGGCTCGACCCCGATTTCGTGGTGACACCGCCGCCCACCTACGGCGGCGCCCCCGCGGAGCCGGCCACGCCCGCCGAACCGCTCAGGACCCCGACCGACGGAGACGAGGGCGGTACCGCCCGCATCAATCTGCGGCTGCCGGCCCACCTCAAGACACGCGCCGAGGAGGCCGCGAGCCGCGAGGGCCTGTCGGTCAACGCGTGGCTGGTGCGCGCCGTGTCGTACGCGGTCGACGGCGGCACCCGGCCACGTACGCCGGAGAAGACCCAGACCCTCGGACAGAGCTTCACGGGCTGGGTGCGCTGACCGCACCAACGCCCGGCCCCAGGAAATCGACACCGCACCCACACCACGTCCCACCAGGGGGGACGCCTTGAAGACCCAAGAGGACGGGACAGTCATGCCTTCTTTCGACACTTCCGAACCGATCTCGGTCACCGCGCACGTGGGGGCCGGTTCCATCCAGCTCACCGCGGGCGACCGCCCCGACACCGTCGTGGAGGTGCGGCCCCGCGACCCGAAGAAGGACAAGGACGTGCGGGCCGCCGAACAGACCGAGGTCGTGTACACGAGCGGCGTCCTGACCGTCAGGACGAAGGAGCGTCGCCTCGTCGGTCCCAGCGGCGCCGTCGACGTGACGGTCGACCTGCCCACGGACTCGAGCGTGGAGCTGACCGGCTCCTGGATCCAGGTGCTCGGCGAGGGCCGGCTCGGGGAGGTCCGTGTGAAGACCTCCACCGGTGACGTCCGCCTCGACACCACGGGGCCGCTCCGGTTGAACGTGTCGCACGGCTCGATCACCGTCGACCGGGTCGAGGGCGAGGCCGAGTTGACCACCAGCTCCGGCAACCTGCGCGTCGGCCTCGTCGACGGACCCGCCGTCCTGAAGAACACACACGGCACCACGACCGTCGGGGCCGTGACCGGCGAGCTGCGGATGAACGGCGCCAATGGCGGCATCGACATCGCGCGCGCCGAGTCGTCGGTCACCGGGACCACGACCAACGGCCACCTGCGTGTCGCCGAAGTCGCCCGCGGCGAGGTCCGGTTGGAGACATCCAACGGCGCCATCGAGATCGGGATCCGCCAGGGCACCGCCGCCTGGCTCGACGTCAGCTCCAACCGCGGGCAGGTGCGCAACACGATCGCCGCCTCCGAGGCCCCGGAGCAGACCGAGGACACCGTCAAGGTTCACGCACGGACCAACTGGGGCAACATCGACGTCCTCCGCGCCAAGGCCTGACGGCCACCGCCTCCCCTCCCCACCACGCCGGCCCCTCGCCTCGTTCTCCCTCAGCTCGTTCTCCTTCAGCCTTCGATCGGAGGGCCCCATGCCTTCTTCTGTCATGCCCACGCCCAGGCAGGATGGCGGTCACACGCCGCCGGCCGCCGTCTCCACCGTCGATCTGCGCAAGTCGTACGGCGACAAGGTCGTCCTCGACGGCATCGATCTGCACATCCCGGCCGGCTCGGTGTTCGCGCTGCTCGGGCCGAACGGCGCCGGCAAGACCACCGCCGTGAAGATCCTGTCCACGCTGATCACCGCCGATGGCGGAC
Source organism: Streptomyces sp. WM6386 (assembly GCF_000972385.1). Lineage (GTDB taxonomy): Bacteria > Actinomycetota > Actinomycetes > Streptomycetales > Streptomycetaceae > Streptomyces. The sequence goes on along the minus strand of NZ_JXTE01000012.1, from coordinate 42,691 downwards.
AGGCCCAGGTCGCGGGCCACGACGTCGCCATGTCACCGGACGGGGTGCGGGCCGCGATCGGTGTCACCGGGCAGTTCTCCGCCGTCGACGGGCTGATCACCGGCGAGGAGAACATGCTCCTGATGGCGGACCTGCACCACCTGCCGAAGCAGGAGGGACGTCGGGTCACCGCCGAACTCCTGGAGCGGTTCGACCTCACCGAGGCCGCGAAGAAGCCCGCCTCCACCTACTCCGGCGGCATGAAGCGCCGCCTCGACATCGCCATGACCCTGGTCGGCAATCCGCGGATCATCTTCCTCGACGAACCCACCACCGGCCTCGACCCGCGCAGCCGCCACAACATGTGGCAGATCATCCGCGAGCTGGTCACGGACGGAGTCACCGTCTTCCTCACCACGCAGTACCTGGAGGAGGCCGACCAACTCGCCGACCGCATCGCGGTGTTGAACGACGGCAAGATCGCCGCCGAGGGCAGCGCCGAGGAGCTCAAGCGGCTCATCCCCGGCGGCCACGTCCGGCTCCGCTTCACCGCCCCGGACGCCTACCGGAGCGCCGCCGACGCTCTGCGTGAGGTCACCCGGGACGACGAGGCTCTCGCGCTGCAGATCCCCAGCGACGGCAGCCAGCGCGAACTGCGCTCCCTCCTCGACTGGTTGGACGCGGCCGGCATCGAGGCCGACGAGCTGACGGTGCACACCCCCGACCTCGACGACGTGTTCTTCGCCCTGACCGGCGACACCGACAAGCCCAAGGAGTCCGTCCGATGAGCACCCTGTCCCTCGCCGTACGCGACTCGTCCACGATGCTGCGCCGCAACCTCCTGCACGCCCGTCGCTACCCGTCGATGACCCTGAACCTGCTGCTCACCCCGGTCATGCTGCTGCTGCTCTTCGTCTACATCTTCGGCGACGCGATGAGCGCCGGCATCGGGGGCGGCGGGGCGGACCGCTCCGAGTACATCGCGTATCTCGTCCCCGGCATTCTGTTGATGACCATCGGCTCCACCACGATCGGCACCGCGGTGTCCGTCTCCATGGACATGAACGAGGGCATCATCGCCCGCTTCCGCACCATGGCGATCCACCGCGGATCGGTACTGATCGGGCACGTCATCGGCAGCGTGCTGCAGTGCATCGCCAGTGGAGTCCTCGTCGGGGTCGTCGGGCTGGCCATCGGCTTCCGCTCCGTCGACGCCACCGTCCTGGAATGGATCGCCGCGTTCGGGCTGATCGCGCTCTTCGCCCTGGCCCTCACCTGGATCGCGGTCGCCATGGGCCTGTCCAGCCCGAACCCCGAGGCGGCGAGCAACAACGCGATGCCGCTGATCTTCCTGCCGCTGATCTCCAGCACCTTCGTCCCGGTGGACGCGATGCCGGGCTGGTTCCGGCCCATCGCCGAGTACCAGCCCTTCACCCCGGCCATCGAGACCCTGCGCGGACTGCTGCTCGGCACCGAGATCGGCCACAACGGCTGGCTGGCCGTGGCCTGGTGCCTGGGTCTCACGGCGCTCGGCTACTTCTGGTCCAAGTCGCTCTTCGACCGCGACCCGAAGTAGCGGCGCCGGCTCGCCCCGCCGCCCGCCCGAGGGCACCGACCGCATCAGGCGGCCGGTGCCCTCGAAGCCGTCACCAGGCCACAGACAGCTGCCGCACCCCAGGGGTCGGGGAAGCTCCGGTGGCTCAGTCGGTGGTGATGCCGGCCAGCGTCAGGAGGAGGCTCTTGACGTCGGTCGCGTCGATCTCGTCGCGTGCGCTGTCGGGCCGCGAGCACAGCAGTACGGGGCTGTCCTGCGGGTCCTGCGGCAGGCGGCCGTGACTGCCGCGGACGCCGGAGGGGTCCAGCGGGACGGTCTGGATGCGGTAGCGCAGCCCGGCCTTCTTGCGGGCGACCTGGCCGATGGCGCGGGCCTTCACGGCGGGGACCGCGGGGTCGTAGAGGAGCTCGGCGGGGTCGTAGCCGGGCTTGCGGTGGATCTCCACCTGGCGGGCGAAGTCCGGGGCACGGTCGTCGTCCAGCCAGTAGTAGTACGTGAACCAGGCGTCGGACTCCGCTACGGCGACCAGCTCTCCCGAGCGTTCGTGGTCGAGTCCGTGGGCCGCCTTGCCCTCGGCGTCCAACACCTGCTCGACTCCGGGGAGTTCGGCGACGATCTTCGCCACCGCCGCCGTGTCGGCCGGGTCGCGGACATAGACGTGGGCGATCTGGTGGTCGGCGACGGCGAAGGCCCGGGACGTCCAGGGGTCGAGGTACTCCATGCCGTCCTGGGTGTGCACTTCGAGCAGTCCGGCCCGGCGCAGGGCGCGGTTGATGTCGACGGGGCGGGAGGCGGGCGCGATGCCGTATTCGCTCAGGATGACGACGGTCGCGTTCTCGCGCCGGAAGTGGTCCAGCAGAGGCCGCAGGGCGTCGTCGAGGCGGCGGGCCTCACGAGCGGTCTGCGGGGAGCCGGGGCCGGAGCGCTGGGGCTCGTAGTCGAGGTGCGGGACGTAGACCAGGGTCAGGTCGGGGCGGTGCTCGTCGAAGATCTGGCGGGCGGCGGCGAGGATCCACTGGCTGGAGGGCAGCCCGGCGTTGGGTCCCCAGTAGGTGAACAGGGGGAAATCGCCGAGCCTGTCGGCGAGTTCGTCGTGCAGGGCGGGCGGCCAGGTGTAGCAGTCGGGTTCCTTGCGGCCGTCGGAGTAGTAGATCGGGCGGGGGGTGACGGTGAGGTCGACGTCGGCGCCCATGGCGTACCACCAGCAGACGTTGGCGACCTTGTAGCCGGGCTCGGCCTTGCGGGCGGTGTCCCAGATCTTCTCCCCGCCGACGAGGGCGTTGTGCTGGCGCCACAGCAGGACCTCGCCGAGGTCCCGGAAGTACCAGCCGTTGCCGACGATTCCGTGCTCGGAGGGCGGCGCGCCGGTGAGGAGGGTGGACTGCACGGAGCAGGTCACAGCGGGCAGCACGGTGTTGAGCCGGGCTTGGAAGCCCTGTTCGGCGACGGCCGAGACGGCGGGCATGTGGCTGAGCATGCGGGGGGTGAGGCCGACGATGTCGAGGACGACCAGTCGGGTCATGGGACGGGCTCCTTGGGTGAGTGTGCTGTCGCATCGAGATGTGGCTTCAGGCCGAGTTCCTCGAACCGGTCGCGCGTCCAGGCCAGTTCGGCGGCCAGACCCGCGACGAGGCCCTCGCGGTCCTGCGGACGGAGGTGTTCGGGAAGGACCGACCAGGTGTAGGTCTCGACCTCGACGTGGTCGCTCACGGCTTGCGGGCCGCCGAGCAACACACCTAGAGACGAGGTCAGTTCGTCCGCCGTGGTGCTGAGCGGCGGCTCGGGCGCGGCGTGCAGGGGCGCGTGGAAGTGCACCCGCCAGGGCGAGCCGGGGTCCAGACCGCCGGCCAGTGCCTCGGGAAGGTCGTCCACGCCGGTGACGGTGCCGTTCGGGGCGGTGCGCGTCTGGTGCAGGAACCGGGGTTCCGCGAACCGGGCGAGGGCGCGCCGCGCCTCGGGGTCGGCGGGGTCGGCGGCCTGGAGCGCGCTGGACGCCTGCACCTTGACGACCGGGAGCCCGGCCTCGGCGAGCCGGCGCAGTGCGGCGGCCGGTTCCTCGAACTGCACGGCGAGATGACAGGTGTCGAGGCAGATCCCCAGCCAGTCGGGGTCCACTCCCCCGAGTTCCCGGGCGGCCTGGACGGTGTTCTCCACCACGCATCCGGGCTCGGGCTCGAACCCGACCCTGATCGTACGGCCGGTCTCCCGCGCCAACCCGGCGAGCTGCCCGGCGAGTTGGTCGAGAGCCCGCCGTGCGGAGTCCCGCGCCTCGGTCGGCCACGGTGTACGCCAGGCCAGTGGGAGGGTCGAGACGCTGCCACGCCGGGCGTCGTCCGGCAGCAGACCCGCCAGGACCCGGGCGCAGTCGACCGTGTAACGCAGCCGGACGGGATCGGCCCAGTCGGGCAGGTAGACGTCCTTCTTCACGACGTCGCGGTGGAACCCGCCGTAGGGGAAGGCGTTGAGGGTCACCGTCTCCAGGCCGCGCGCGGTCAGTTCGGCGCGCAGGCGGCGTACGGCGTCGGGAGCGGCGGACAGTTCGTTGACCACGTCGCGGGCCAGCCACAGGCCGATGCCGAGCAGGTCGGCGCCGAGGGTCTGCCGTACGGGCTCGGCGTACGCGGCGAGTTGGTCCACCACTCCGCCGAGATCCTCGGCCTGGTGGACGTTGCTGCAATAGGCGAGGTGGACGGTGGTGCCGTCGGGGTGTCCGAAGCGCACGGCGGGGTCACTCTCCGCCGCGTTTGATCGAGTTGCCCTCGAAGAGGGCCGTGTCGTCGGCCTTGACGTCCTCAAGGTCGAGGCGGCCGCTCTGCCCGTAGAAGGCGACCGGGTTGCGCCACATGACCTGGTCGACGGTGTCGTCGTCGAAGCCGGTGGCGAGCATCGCGTCGGCGGTCTTCCGGGTCTTGAGCGGGTCGCTGCGCCCCCAGTCGGCGGCCGAGTTGACGAGCATCCGCTCGGTGCCGTGCTCCTGGAGGATGCGCACCATGCGGTCCTCGGTCAGCTTGGTGTCCGGGTAGATGGAGAAGCCCATCCAGCAGCCGCTGTCGGCGACCATGCCCACGGTGAGTTCGTTGAGGTGGTCGACGAGGACGTGCTCGGGCGGGATGCCGGACTCCCGCACGACGTCGAGGGTGCGGCGGGTGCCGACGGCCTTGTCGCGGTGCGGGGTGTGGACCAGCACGGGCAGCTCGTGCTCGACGGCGAGTCGGAGCTGGCGGGCCAGGGCCTCGTCCTCCTCGGGGGTCATGGAGTCGTAGCCGATCTCACCGACGGCCACCACGCGGTCCTTGGCCAGGTAGCGCGGCAGGAGGTCCAGCACGCCGGTGCAGCGCGGGTCGTTGGCCTCCTTCGGGTTGAGGGCGATGGTGCAGTAGTGCTGGATGCCGAACTGTGCGGCGCGGTACGGCTCCCAGCCGAGCAGTGCGTCGAAGTAGTCGGTGAAGCTCTCCACCGAGGTGCGGGGCTGTCCGAGCCAGAAGGAGGGTTCCACCACCGCGCGGACGCCGGCGGCGTACATGGCCTCGTAGTCGTCGGTGGTGCGTGAGGTCATGTGGATATGGGGGTCGAGGATGCGCATCATGCGGCTCCGGTGAAAGCGGCGAGGGCCCGTTCGGCGGCGGTTCGGCGGGCGGGGACGGGTGAGTCGGCTTCGGCGGGCAGCCCGGAGGCCTCCAGCGTGCCGGGGTGGGCCCGCAGGACCGGCCAGACGTCCGCGGGGACGGCCCGGCCGGCGGCGACCCGCTCATGGGCGAAGTCGGCGAGCATGCGGGCTAGTTCGCGATCCGCGCGCTCGTCCAGTCCGGCGATCCGGTCGAGGGGTATCTCGCAGAAGACGCACTTCAGTACGGCGTGCCGGTAGCCGTCGTAGTCCAGGTGGCGTGCGGCGTACGGGCCGAGGGCCGCCTCGATCAGGCCGGTGTCGTTGCCGCGCAGGGCCGCGTGGACGAGCGGCAGGCCCAGGCCGGCGAAGGAGGGATCCACCTTCTCCAGCAGGGCCAGCGAACGCAGTACCGCCCGCTGTTCGGCGGCGTCCCCGTACCGGTGGAGGGCGGTGACCTCCTCGGCGAGCTCGGCTCCGCGCAGTGGCAGGGCCGCGAGCAGCCGGGCGCGGGCGGCGTCGGCCACCGTCCAGCCGGGGACGAGGGGGCCGCGCCCGCAGCGTCGGCCGACGGCCGGGAAGACGGTGCGTACGGCTGTGGGGTCCTGTCCGACGCCGGCGACGGCTTCGGTCAGCCAGAGCTGCGCGTCGGGGGTGAGTTGTCGGTCGAGGGCAGTGGATATGTGCGAGTCCACGGCACAGTTCTCCTGTTCGGGTGCGCTGATGTCGGAGGAAGGCGCGGCCTCAGGACGGCTCGGCGGCCTTCAGGAACTCCAGGGAGCGGCGGGCGACGTCGGGCGCGTCCAGGGACGCGCCCTGGATCTCCACCGAGACCGGCCCGAGATAGCCGGAGGCCTTCAGCGCGGCCAGGACGGGCGGGAAGTCGATCTCGCCCGCACCGGGTTCGAGGTGCTCGTGGAACCCGCGCCGCATGTCCTCGATCTGCACGTTCACCAGGTGCGGCGCCGCCGCCGCGACGCAGTCGAGCAGCGGAGGCTCCTCCACGCAGTGGGCGTGCCCGATGTCCAGGGTGATGCCGAACAGGTCGGAATCGCCGAGCCGACGCCGCAGGTCCAGGACGCGCTGCACGGTGTCGACGAACATGTACGGCTCGGGCTCGAAGCCCAGGGCCACACCGTGCTCACCGGCGATCTCCAGGACCTCTTCGCAGCCCGCGGTCAGCCGCTTCCAGGCCTCGTCCTCGGGCATGCCCCGTGGCGCCGGGCCGCTGCACAGATGGACGGCCGGGGCACCGAGATCGGCCGCGATGCGCACCGCGCGCGCCAGCAGGTCGACGCGCCGCCCGGCATCGGAATCGGACATCAGGGTGGGGTGGTGCTTGTGCCACGGATCCAGGAGGTACGGCGCTCCGGTCTCCACCATGACGGCGAGACCGAGCTGATCCAGCCGCCGTGCCAGCCGGTCGACCTGGCGGGACAGGTCGGCGGCGTACGGGTCGAGGTGTCCGTGGTCCAGGGTGAGGCCGACGGAGTCGTAGCCCAGGTCGGCGAGGACGGTCAGTACGTCGTCGAGGCGGTGGCAGGCGAAGCCGTTGGTGCCGAACCCGTACCGGAGCCGGTCCGGAGGCCCGGATATCGGGGTCATGTCGGCGACACCTTCCGCGCGAGTCTGCGCGCCAGCGGATGCGCGGCGGCGAGGACTCCGGCGAGCCCCGCTCTCCCGCCGCCCGCGGTGAGCGCCGCCTGGAGGGGCATCAGCGACATGATCCCGGTGCCTACGGCGTTCCGCACGTTCGTCGCGGACGGTTCGCGTGCCGCGCGGGCCTGGGCGGTGCCGTACGAGGCGAGGTAGGCGAGCGCTCCCAGGGCCGCGCCGATCCGCGCGGTCCCACCGCGCCTTCGTATGCCGGGAAGTACCGCGGCGGCGACGGCGGTCGCGGTGCTGCCGACGAGCGTGGCGGCGGGCACCTCACGCGGGGCGCCGGACACCTCGTGACGGCTCAGCGCCGTGACGGTATAGGTGTGCGCGCCGACCAGCAGGGCGGCCGGCAGTGCGGACGCCCTGTGTCCCGGCTGGGCTCCGGCCAGGACGTTCAGCGTCCGCGCGCCCGCCATGGCGGCGGGGCCGGCCGGGGTGGACTTGAGGCCGAGGTCGTACGCCCACACCAGTCCGGTCAGCGGCAGCGCCACACCGAGCGCCCGCCGCCCGCCGGTCAGGGCGGCGAGGCCGAGCCCGGCGGCGGTGAGTGCGCAGGCGGTGGCGAGCGCGGTGCGGCGCCCGACTCGCCCGGAGGGTACGGGGCGTTGGGGGCGCTCCACCGCGTCGACGGTCGCGTCCGCGTAGTCGTTGAGCGCCATCCCGGCCCAGTAGAGGGCGATGGACGAGGCCATCGTGCCGAGGATGCGGGGCGGCGGTGCCCCGGCGCTCGCGGCGGCCCCGGCCAGCACGTCACCGGGCACGCTCAACGCTGCGGGCAGACGGACGAGTTGCGCCAGATCAGCGAGGCGGGGGGAGGAATTGCGGTTGTTGGGGCCGTCCATGATCGGACCCTACGCCCAACGCTCCAGTCTTGGACATCCTCTTACTCTCGACCCTGTGAAGAATTCATGTGCAGGGCGGGCCCGGCGTTCCCCTCACGGGTAGCTCACCAGATTCGCCACATTGGTCGAGGAGTTGGAGGGGCCTCCCCGGTCGTTGATGACGTGCAGGATGGTGCCGGTGCCGCCGAGGGAGACGGTCACCATGTTCTGGAAGCGGACGCCCGTGTTGTTGGGGACCTCGAAGGCGTGCTCTGCGGTGACGCTCGGGTTGACGTCGAAGTAGCAGTAGCTGCCGAGTCCGTAGGCCTGGTGGCTGGTGACCGAGTTCGCGACCTTGTAGGCGGCGTAGCCCTGGGTGGAACCGTTCATCCAGGCGGCCTGGTTGGGCGGGTCGTAGGGCATCTCGTTCTGGTAGAAGTACGTGCGGCCGCCGTTGCCGTTCCAGATGGTCTGGTGTTTCTGGTAGTGCTCGACGAACAGGCCGTACATCGTCACGTCGTCGCCGTTGACCACCAGCCCGGTGTCCGCCGTGTTGGTGTTCCAGCCGATGCCGCTGCCGTGGTCGCCGCGCCAGATCCACATGTGGTCGCCGATGACGTCGTCGCTGTTGACGACGAGGCTGGTGGTGGCCTTGCCCACGGCCGCGCCGCCGACGCGGAAGTACACGTCGTGCAATGAGGTGGGGTTCGCCGAGTGGTCGGTGGCGGCGCCGGACGGGCCGACTTCCACGAGGGTCTGCGAGTTGGTGGTGCCGGCGTCGAAGAGGACGCCCGCGAGCTTCACTCCGTCGACGTCGGCGACCGTCATGGCGGTGATGCCGTTGTCGGGGATGAAGGTGGCGAGGCCGAGCCCGAGGACGACGGTGTCGGGGCGGGTCACCCGCAGGGTCTGGTTCAGGTGGTAGACGCCGGGGGTGACCAGGAGGTTCTTGCCCTCGGCCAGCGCCGCGTTGATCTGTGCGGCGGTCGCGCCCGGCTTCACGACGTAGAACTGGTCGATGCCGAGCGAGGTGCCCGCGGCGTTGCCGTTCGCCCAGGTGGTGGCCGAGGAGTTGGTGCGTACGGAGGGGACGAACACCCTGTAGGCGCCCGCCGCGTCGACGTACAGGAAGGGCTTCTCCCTGACCGTGGGGGTCTGGTTCACCGTGGTGTAGGGCGGGTTGGGGAAGCTGTTGCCGGGGACGCCCTGGCTGCCGACGAAGACCATGTTCCAGTTGGCGCCGGTCCAGCTGCCGAGCTGGGAGTTGCGGGTCAGCCACTGCTGCTGGGTGCCGGAGCGGATCTGGCCGTCGATCTTGCTGTCGGCCATGAAGCCACCGCTGGACCAACCGCCGTCGCTCAGCTCCAGGTTGCCGCGGACATGCATACGCCGGTATCCGGAGGCCTGCGAGACCGCCCAACGGTCCGTGCCGCCGGTGGGGTTGACCGAGAGGTTCTCGGCGCCGCGCCAGAAGTTCTGGGTGGCGTTCTGCGGCGGGAACCAGTCGGCCTCCACATGCACGGCGCCGTTGATCGTGACCGAGTCGGGTGACTGACCGAGGCCCAGGACCTGGGTGTAGAAGCCGACGTTGACGTCGTTGCTGTAGGTGCCGGGCTTGAACATGACCGCGTAGCGCTGGGAGCCGAACTGGTTCGTCTCCTGCTGCTGGAAGATCTGGTTCAGCCGGCTCTGGATGGTGGCCGACGGCATCGACGGGTCGAAGACGACGACATTGGGGCCGAGGTCGACATCCCCGGGCGCGGTGCTCACGGGTGCGACCTGGAAGCGCTGGGCGGCCGTGCCGTTGCAGGTGTACTGCACCAGTTGGACGCTGTCGGCCGTGGAGGCGGACGGGACGTCGAGGCACTTGCCGCTGTTGCGGTTGACGAAGTGGTACGCGCCCGCGCCCTCGTCGACGGCCTGCCACTGCTGGTTGTTGCCGCCGCCGTACGTCCACAGGTGCACGGCCGCGTTGTCCGCCGTGGACACATCGCTGACGTCCACGACCTGCGCGGCGTCGTTGCGGTTGTTGATCCGTACGTAGCCGTCGCTGGTCGAAGTGAAGCTCCATTGCTGGGCGGTGCTGTTGTTGCAGGCGTACTGCTGCACGGCGGTGCCGTTCACGGTCGCGGCCGACCGGGCGTCCAGGCACTTGCCGCTGCCGCTGTTCACCACCGTGGTCCAGCCGGTCGGCGGGGCGGCGACCGCCTCGGTGGGCTGCAGGACGGTGAGCGTCGAGGCGATGACGGCCGTGGCCGCGAGAGCGACGGATGGTCTCGGGAGTCGTCGGAGCATGTCTTCATCCGCTTCTGGTGGGGGGCGGCGACTTAGTTCACTGCGTGATTTAAGAAGTGAGGTATGGACATGTCAAGGGTTTGGTACAGACCACCGCCTTTCCGGGTGCCCACCCGCCGAAAGTTTCGCGGAACCCGGCAACTCTTTCGTGGGAGCGGGCGATTGGCGCATAGTGAAGGCGCTGTTCACCGGCTGGGCAAAGGATCGAGATGACGCAGAAGAAGGCCCTGGTGGTCCGAGGCGGATGGGAGGGGCACCGGCCGGTCGAGGCCACGGAGTTGTTCGTGCCCTTCCTGCGAAGCAACGGATACGCCGTTCGAGTCGAGGAGTCGACCGATGTCTACGCCGACACCGCCGAGTTGGCGGACACCGACCTCGTCGTCCAGTGCGTCACGATGTCGGAGATCACCTCCGAGCAACTGGCGGGGCTGAGCGCGGCGGTCGTGGCCGGCACCGGCTTCACCGGCTGGCACGGCGGCATCGCCGACTCCTTCCGCGCCTCCTCCGACTATCTCCACCTGGTGGGCGGCCAGTTCGCGACCCACCCCGGCAAGGAGCCGTGCGAGCGTCGCGGTGACGAGTCGGACAACTTCCTGCCGCACACCGTCACCCTCACCGAACTCGGCCGCGAACACCCCGTCACCGCGGGCCTCGATGACTTCGAGCTGACCACCGAGCAGTACTGGGTGCTCCACGACGACCTGATCGACGTACTGGCCACCACCACCCATCCGGCCCGGCCCTGGCAGCCCTGGCACCGGCCCGTCACCGTGCCGGCGGTCTGGACCCGGCAGTGGGGCGCCGGGCGGATCGTCGTGACGACACCGGGTCACAGCCTCGACGTGCTGGAGAACCCCAACGTCCGTACCGTCATCGAGAGGGGCATGCTGTGGGCGACGCGCACCGCATCGGCGTCGTAGGTCTCGGCGTCATCTCCCGCGCCTATCTGGACACACTCGCCGGCCACCCGGCCGTCCGTGTCACCGCGGTCGCCGACCTGGACGCCGCCCGGTCGGCCGCGGTCGCCGCCGAGTTCCCCGGCGTCCGGGCGCTGACCGTCGAGGAGTTGCTGAGCAGCCCGGACGTGGACGCGGTCCTGAATCTCACCGTCCCCGCGGCCCACGCCGAGATCGCCCTCGGCGCGATCGCGAACGGCAAGCACGTCTACGGGGAGAAGCCGCTGGCCGCCGAACTCACCGATGCCCACGCCGTGTTGGAGGCCGCCGCGAAGGCGGGCGTGGGGGTGGGGTGCGCACCCGACACCGTCCTGGGCACCGGAATCCAGACGGCTCGGGCGGCCGTCACGGCGGGGAGCATCGGACGCCCCCTGTTCGCCTCGGCCGTGATGATCACCCCGGGGCACGAACGCTGGCATCCCCACCCGGACTTCTACTACACCACCGGAGGCGGCCCCCTCCTGGACATGGGCCCGTACTACCTCGCCTCCCTGGTCCATCTCCTGGGCCCGGTGCGGGCCGTGACCGGGGCGTCCAGCCGGCTGCGCACCGAGCGCGTCATCACATCCGGCCCCCGCGCGGGCGAGCGGATCCCGGTCGAGGTCGACAGCCATGTCTCCGGAGTGCTCGAACACACCGACGGAACACTGACGACGATCACGACGAGTTTCGACGGCGTGACCACGACCGCCGCACCGATCGAGGTCCACGGCGAGACCGGGACCCTCACGGTGCCGGACCCGAACCACTTCGACGGCGAGGTACGCCTCTTCGAGCTCGGCGGCACCCAGTGGCGCACTCTCCCGCCCTCGGCGGGCTACGTCGACGGCACGCGGGGCATCGGCCTGCTGGACTTCGTCACCGCCGACGAACAGCGGGCCCCCCGCGCCGGCGGTGAACTCGCCCTGCACGTACTGGAGACGATGACCGCGCTGCTCCGCTCGTCGGCGGAGGGCCGGCGCATCGAGCTGATGACCTCGACGCAGCCGCCGGCCCCCGTGCCGCTGACGGCCGCCCGGGACTGGAGGAGCTGAGAAGCTCTCAGTCCACGGGCCAGGTGTGCGCGGCCGCGTTGAGGTGCATGTAGTCCATGTAGGTCGAGGTCATCCGCCGCAGCGCCTCCTGGCGGTCGTGGATGCCTTCCTTCTCCATCTGACGGACCGTCTCCACCTGCCACAGGGCGCCGTTGCGGGCGCTGACGCAGCGCTGCTCGATGATCCCGAGCAGCGGTTCGCGCCACTCCGCGTCCATGCCGGCCAGCTCCAGGCCCCGGTGGGCCAGGGGCAGCAGCCGTCGCAACACCAGTTCCGTGACCGGGACTTCGCCGACACCGGGCCAGTACAGACGGGCGTCGATGCCGTCGCGGGCCCCCGCGTGGAGGTTCTCCTCGGCGACCGAGAAGGACATCCGCGTCCACACCGGCCGGTCCTCGTCGACCAGCGCGCGGGTCAGGCCGTAGTAGAAGGCGCCGTTGGCGATGATGTCGGCCACGGTGGGTCCGGCGGGCAGGACCCGGTTCTCGATGCGCAGATGCGGTCCGCTGTCGGTGACGGCATAGATGGGGCGGTTCCAGCGGTAGATCGTGCCGTTGTGCAGTGTCAGTTCCCCCAGCTCCGGCACTCCGTCGCCGTCCAGCACCTCCTGCGGGTCCTCCTCGTCGCACACCGGCAGCAGGGCGGGGAAGTAGCGCACGTTCTCCTCGAAGAGGTCGAAGACGCTGGTGATCCACCGCTCGCCGAACCACACCCGGGGCCGCACGCCCTGCGCCTTGATCTCCTGCGGACGGGTGTCGGTGGCCTGCTCGAACAGCGGGATACGGGTCTCGCGCCACAGCTCCCGGCCGAAGAGGTAGGGCGAGTTCGCCGCCAGGGCGATCTGTACGCCCGCGACGGCCTGGGCCGCGTTCCAGTAGTCCGGGAACTCCTTCGGCGCGACCTGCAGATGGAACTGGGTGCTGGTGCAGGCGGCCTCCGGCGTGATGGCGTCGGCGTACATCGCCAGGCGTTCCACGCCGTCCACCCTGATCCGCAGGTCCTCGCCCCGTGCCGCGAAGATCTGCTCGTTGAGCAGCCGGTACCGCGGATCACCGGACAGGGCGTGCTCGCCGACGTCCGCCTCGCCCAGGGTGGGCAGGATGCCGATCATGATCAGATGCGCGCCCACGGCCGAGGCACGTTCCTCGGCGTGGTTGAGCGCGTCGCGGATCGACTGCTCCCAGGCACCGGGGCCGCCGGCCGTCAGCTCACGGGGCGGGATGTTGATCTCCAGGTTGAAGCGCCCCAGCTCACTCGACCAGGCCGGGTCGGCGATCGCCTGGAGCACCTCGGTGTTCCGCATCGCCGGCAGCCCGTCGTCGTCCACCAGGTTGAGCTCGATCTCCAGCCCGACCTGCGGACGCTCACTCTCGAACCCCGACTCGCGCAGCATCTGCGCCAGCACATCGAGGCAGGTGTGCATCTTGTCCCGGTACCGACGGCGGTCCTCCCGCGTGAACACCAGGGCCGGCACATCACGTCCCATCGTGCCCTCCGAGTCCCCTCGGCGGATGTCTCTCGTCCCAGAGTCGCACCTCGGACGCGCCCGGGACAGTCAAGGGGCGAGGGAGCACCGCAGGGGCCGGCCCGCCCGCCCGGAATGCCGTTGTCAGTGCCCCGGGCTACCCTCCGGACTACCGATTCTTTGCCCCGTTCCGGGAGGGTTTCATGGGCTCGCGACTCAATCCCTACATCAGCTTCGACGGAGACGCCCGACAGGCGCTGGAGTTCTACAAGGAGGTCTTCGGCGGCACCCTCGCTCTCAACACCTACGGCTCTTTCGGCCAGCCGGACTCCCCCGAGGCCGACAAGATCATGCACGGCATGCTGGAGACCCCGAGCGGCTTCACCCTCATGGGCGCCGACTCCCCGCCCGGCATGGAACACACCCCCGGCACCAACTTCTCGGTGAGCCTGAGCGGCGAAGACGACGCGGAGCTGCGCGGCTACTGGGAAAAGCTCTCGGCCGGCGGATCGGTGTCCGTGCCGCTCGACAAGCAGATGTGGGGCGATGTGTTCGGCATGTGCACGGACCGCTTCGGCATCCCGTGGATGGTCAACATCAGCGAGCCACAGGGCTGAGCGAGACCGGTGCCCGCCCTACCCCCGCGGGGCGGGCCCGCTGGTCCCCCTGATCACCAGCTTGGGATCCAGCACCGCCTCCCGCGGCTCCAGCTCCGGGCTCTCCAGCCGTTCCACGGCGAACCGCACCGCGTGCTCCGCCATCAGCACGGCGTCCTGGCGTACGGTCGTCAGCCCGATCGGCATGAGGTGTGAGAGGTGGCTGTCGTCGTAGCCGACGACGGACATGTCGCGCGGAACCTCCACGCCGGCCCGCGTCAGCGCCATCAACAGGCCCATGGCACACCGGTCGTTGCCCGCCAGGACCGCCGTCGGCAGGGGCACGCCCTGGTCGCGCTCCGCCACCAGCAGCCGGCCGGCCTCGATGCCGGCCTGCTCGGTGTGCTCGCCCGCGACGACCCGCACCTCCGCCTCCAGCCCGTGCCGGCGCATCGCCGCCCGATAGGCACGGCGCCGGTCGGCCGACCCGGGACCACGGCCACCGTCGATGTGCACGATCCGCCGGTGGCCCAGTTCCACCAGGTGATCCATGGCCTGCCGGACACCCTTGCCCTCCGCGCTGTGCACGAAGTCCACACGGGCCCGCGGCGCCCTGCGGCTCACCGAGACGGTGACCACGCGCTGCCCCAGCTCTTCGAGATAGGCGGGCTCGGCGTCGGGTCCCAGCAGGATCACCGCCTCGCAGCGGTGGCCGAGCAGCGCCTCGACGGCCTTCTCCTCGCTGCGGCCCAGGGCGGTGGCGGAGAGCAGCACGTCGTAGCCGAGCCGTTCCGCCTCCGGGTAGATCCCCTCGATGAGATCCGTCTGGAAGGTCTGGTGCACGGTGAACATCACGCCGATGGTGCGACTGCGCCCCCGGGCCAGCAACCGGGCCGCGCTGTCCGGCCGGTAGCCGATCTCGTCGGCCACCCGCAGCACCCGTTGCCGGGTCTCCTCGCTCGCCCCCGGCTGGTTGCGGAACACGATCGAGACCAGCGCCCGGGAGACTCCCGCCTTCTCGGCGACGTCCGCCATCGTGGGCCGCTGCCTGCCCGATGCATCCACCTGTGAACCCACCCTCCGACGGCGCCCACATTAGCGGGCTCCCGAGAAATCTCCCGGCGACAAGCTATTGACATGACATTTGGACAGGGATCATCGTACTCGTACTAGAGCGCGCTAGTAGAGCGCGACAGCAAGGGAAGCACTCTTCGTGGCGGCCGGTGTCCTCTCGCTCGCCTTCGTGAAGCTCTAGGTCCCCGGGACCAAGGGACGCGCCCTAACCCCTCGAAGCGAACTCCGGGCGCGCTTCTCCTGGTTCAGGACCAGTTGGGAAACGATCATGACTGTACGTGTAGGTGTCATCGGCGCCGGCTGGATCGGCAAGGAGCACATCCGGCGTCTCACCGAGACCGTCACGGGCGCCCAGGTCACCGCGGTGACCGACATCGACGCTGCCCGCGCCACGGAGGCGGCCGCACCGGTCGGCGCCCAGGTGCTGCCCGACGGCACGGCCCTGATCGCTTCTCCGGAGGTGGACGCCGTCCTCGTGACCTCGTGGGGGCCCACCCACGCCGAGCACGTGCTCAACGCGATAGCCGCGGGCAAGCCGGTGTTCTGCGAGAAGCCCCTGGCCACCAGCGCCGAGGACTGTCTGCGGATCATCGAGGCGGAACAGGCCCACGGCCGCCGCCTGGTCCAGGTCGGCTTCATGCGCCGCTACGACGCCGGCTACCGGCGGATGAAGCAGGTCATCGACTCGGGCCGCATCGGTGAGCCGCTGATCGTGCACTGCGCCCACCGCAATCCGACCGCTCCCGAGTCGTACACCTCCTCGATGGCCGCCCTGGACACGGCGGTGCACGAGGTGGACGTGCTGCGCTGGCTGCTCGACGACGAGATCGTCTCCACCCAGGTGATCACACCGCGCGCCACGAGCAAGCGGTTCGCTCACCTCAAGGACCCGCAGATCATGCTCTTCGAGACAGCCAAGGGCGTACGCGTCGATCTGGAGGTCTTCGTCAACTGCCAGTACGGCTACGACATCCAGTGCGAGACCGTGGGCGAGGAGGGTCTGGTCCGGCTGCCGGACCCGGCGGCGGTCGGTCTGCGCAGTGCGGGCCGGCACAGCACGGAGGTGCTCACGGACTGGGTGGGCCGGTTCGCGGACGCCTTCGACACCGAGTTCCGTGAGTGGATCGCGGGTATCGCCGCCGCCATGGAACCCAGCGGTCCCTCGGCGTGGGACGGCTACGCGGCCACCGCCATCACCAGCGCGACCGTCGAGGCCCTGGAGTCGGGCCATGTCGTCGCCACCGACCTCAAGCCCCGTCCCGCCTTCTACGGAGGTGCCGCGTGAAGATCACCCTCGACCCGTACATGTTCCGCGCCCTGCCGATCGACGACATGGTGCGCACGGTGGCCGAACTCGGCTACGACTACATCGAGTTGTCGCCTCGCGACGACTTCATGCCGTTCTTCCTGCACCCGCGGGCCGACGACGAGCGGATCGCCCAGCTCAGTAACTCCCTGCGGACGCACGGCGTTCAGCTGTCCTCGGTCCTGCCGCTCTACAAGTGGTCGTCACCGGACGAGAGCGAGCGTCAGACGGCCGTCCGCTACTGGAAGCGGATGATCGAGATCACCGCCGACCTCGAATGCCCGCTGATGAACTCGGAGTTCAACGGCCGCCCAGAGCGCGCCGCGCAGAGCGAGGCGGCGTTCTGGCGCTCGATGGAGGAGCTGCTGCCGGTGTTCGAGCAGGAAGGCATCGCTCTGAACCTGGAGGCCCACCCGGACGACTTCTGTGAGGAGAACACCCCCGCGGTCGACCTGGTCCGCGCCCTCAACAAGCCGTGGGTCAACTACCTGTACTGCGCGCCGCACTCCTTCCATCTGTCAGGGGCCGATCCGACCGCCGACATCGCCGCGATGATGCGCTACGCCGGGGACAAGCTCCAGCATGTGCACATCGCCGACTCCTTCAACCACAAGGGCTCCAGCGGGCTTCGCTACATCCTCAACCCGCCCGGCACCACCGCCCGTATCCACCAGCACCTCGACATCGGTCAGGGCGAGGTCGACTGGGACGCCTTCTTCGCCACCCTGCGCGACCTGAACTTCGACGGCGTCGCGACCGCCTGCGTCTTCGCCTGGGAGGAACGCGCCCACGAGTCCTCGGCGTTCATGCTCGACCGCATCACGAAGGAGCTCGCCTCCTAGGGGGGCGGTGCGTGATGGATGAGACGATGCCGCGCATGACGTTGTCGACGGCTTTCACGACGTTGTTCGGTGTGCGGCATCCCATCGCCCTTGCTCCCATGGGCGGTTCGGCGGGCGGTGCGCTCACCGCGGCCGTCTCGCGCGGTAACGGGCTCGGGCTGCTGGGGGCGGGAGGCGGGCATCCGGCTCTGCTGGCCCGGGAGTTGCCGATCCTGGCGGATGTCGAGGAACCGTGGGGCGTCGGGTTCCAGACCTGGGCGACCGAGCTGCGCGCGGTCGATCAGGTCCTGGAACACCACCCCGCCGCGGTGATGTTCTCCTTCGGCGATCCGAGCCCGTTCGTCGACCGGGTCCACGAGGCCGGTGTGGCGGTGCTCCTCCAGGTCACCGACCTGGAGGAGGCCGGGCAGGCGGTGGACCTGGGCGCCGATGTCATCGTGGCGCAGGGCACCGAGAGCGGTGGACACGGCGCCCGGCACGGGCGGTCCACGCTGCCGTTCGTGCCGGTCGTGGTGGATCTGGTGGCACCGGTGCCGGTGCTGGCGGCCGGCGGCATCGCCGACGGCCGGGGGGTGGCTGCCGCCCTGGCCCTGGGGGCCGCCGGGGCGCTGATCGGAACCCGCTTCCAGGCCACGGCCGAGGCGCTCGTCGATCCCTCGGTCGCCGAGGCCCTGGTCCGGGGACGGGGGCAGGACACCGAACGCAACCGCATCCTCGACATCGCCCGAAGCTCCCGATGGCCCTCGAAATACACGGCTCGCACCCTCGGACACACCTACCTCGACCGATGGCGGGGCCGCGAGGCCGAACTCGCCGCGGATCCCGCGGCTGCCCGCCGGGCCTACGACGCCGACGTGGCACGCGGCGCCGTACCCCCGTCGCCGATCTGGGCGGGCGAGGCGGTGGACCTCGTCACCGATCTGCCTCCCGCGACCGCACTCGTATCCGCCCTCGCCGCCGAAGCCGAAGCGGCTCTGGCGAGAGCGGCGGGCCGCTGACCGGTCCTGCTCGGTACGTACATGTCTCCCTTGAGGCAGCGCAGTGGTGTCACACGGCTGCGGAGCTGTGACGGCTCACCGGTGTTCATGAACCCACCCTGCGCCACGGGCACCGGGACCGACCAGGCCTCTCCCGCTGGCAGGATCACCGATCCCGGTAGCAACACCACCACGCTCAAGGGGAATACGCCGACCGCCGACGCACCCACCCGAAGACCACCAACGAGCACACCGCCGCGAACGCACACCAGGTCGAGACGAACTCCAGCCGCCACATCGCCCAGCACGCCAGCGCCCCCACCGCCGCCAGGGCCCCGAATCCGAAAAGCCAGCGGTCACCGGAGAGCAGCAGGGCGCCGACCGTGGCGAGCAG
The DNA here is from genome assembly GCF_000972385.1 of Streptomyces sp. WM6386. Lineage (GTDB taxonomy): Bacteria > Actinomycetota > Actinomycetes > Streptomycetales > Streptomycetaceae > Streptomyces. The sequence goes on along the minus strand of NZ_JXTE01000012.1, from coordinate 24,134 downwards.
ATAGCCCGCGATGAGCACTTCGGTGTGGGGCAGCCCGAGGACGTAGCCGACGGTATGACCGCGGATCTCCGCACGCACGGGCCGGGTGGCGATGGCGTACGCCATCACGCCGGCGGTCACGACACCGCACACCACGGGAACCGCCAGCCGGCCCCACGCCCGCCGCGGTACCGCGCACAGCACGGCCAGCGGCACCCACGCCGCCAGGAGCGGAAGGGCGATCACCGCCCATACGACGGTGGCGGGCCCGGTCCCGCCATCGACCTGCCAGACGCGGGCCTCGATCAGCTGATGCGCACCGAGCAGCAACGGCACCGAGGCCATCGGAAGATCACCGACCCTGCGTACCCGAGCCACGCAGGCCACACCGACGCCGGCGATCCCGGCACCGGCAACGAGATCGGCCGTCGCACTCCAGCACATGGCACCACCATGACAACGATCCGTCACAGTCGCACACCGGAAGCCGAAGCCGAACCGCATGCCCTTGCCCCAGCACGCCACCCCACCTAGCCTGACTTTGTGCCGCTAATAAACAAAACCCGAACGCACAACGACGTGCCGGGTGACAAGGGGAACGCACTCAGCCGACTCCGCATCGTCCTGACCGTCTTCTTCGCCCTCGACGGCTTCATCTTCGCGGGCTGGGTCGTCCGCATCCCCGCCATCAAGGAGCAGACCCACGCCACCGCCAGCACCCTCGGCCTCGCGCTCCTCGGCGTCTCCGCCGGTGCCGTCATCACGATGACGCTCACCGGCCGCCTGTGCCGCCGCTACGGCAACCACCAGGTCACCGTCGTCTGTGCCGTACTCCTCTCCCTCAGCGTGGCCCTGCCCCCACTCACCCACTCCGCGCCGGCCCTCGGCGCCGTGCTGCTGATCTTCGGCAGTGCCTACGGCGGGATCAACGTCGCCTTCAACAGCGCCGCCGTCGACCTGGTCACCACCCTGAAGCGCCCCATCATGCCCAGCTTCCACGCGGCCTTCAGCCTCGGCGGCATGGTGGGTGCCGGCCTCGGCGGAGTGGTCGCCGCACACCTCTCCCCCACCCGTCATCTGCTCGGCCTCACCGTCATCGGCCTCCTCGTGACGGCCGTGGCCGGACGCGCGCTGCTGCGGATCGCACCGCCCGTGCCGCCCGACCGGACGCAACCGCGAGCGGGCAGCGCCCCGCGCCGACTGGACCGGCGGACCCGTGGGCTGGTGGTCGTCTTCGGGCTGATCGCCCTCTGCACGGCGTACGGCGAGGGAGCCATGGCCGAATGGAGCGCGCTGCATCTCCAGGAGGACCTCCACACCTCCCCCGGTGTCGCCGCAGTCGGCTTCTCCTGCTTCGCCCTCACCATGACCGTCGGCCGGCTCACCGGCACGACACTGCTGGAGCGTCTCGGCCGCACCCGCACCGTGATCGTCGGCGGATCCACCGCGGCGGCCGGCATGCTGCTCGGCGCGCTCGCCCCCGAACTGTGGGCGGCGCTCCTCGGTTTCGGCATCGCGGGACTCGGCCTCGCCAACCTCTTCCCGGTCGCCATCGAACGGGCCGGAACGCTCGCCGGCCCCACCGGCGTCGCCACCGCCTCCACCCTCGGCTACGGCGGCATGCTCCTGGGCCCACCCGCGATCGGTTTCATGGCGGACTGGTTCTCCCTTCCCCTCGCCCTCACCAGCGTGGCCGCCCTCGCCGCCATGGCAGCCGCCATCGGGTTCCTCACACGACGTCATGCCTGAGGGCCGTCCGCTCGTAGGTCGAGTTCGATGAGGTGACGGTCACCGACCAGATCCTCGCCCCAACTCTCTCGGGACTCGGACGACTTGCTCGGTGCTCCGCCGGGCCGCCCCTTCGACCGCGCTCCATGCGGCACACTCACCCCCATGGAAACTGCCGAGTTCATCCGCATCCTCGACCAGGAGGGCAAGTCGCTCGCCGCGGCCGCCGAGCAGGCCGGTACGGGCGCCAAGGTGCCGACCTGCCCGGAGTGGCAGGTGCGGGATCTGGTGCGGCACACAGGGGCGGTGCACCGCTGGGCGGGGGCGCACGTCACCGAGGCGCACACCTCCCCGCGCCCCTTCGGAGGTCTGCCGGACCTCGACGACGCCGAGCTCCTGGAGTGGTTCCGTGAGGGGCACCGGCGCCTCGTGTCCATCCTCACCTCGGCCGATCCGGACACGCAGTGCTGGCAGTTCCTGCCGGCGCCCTCGCCGCTCGCGTTCTGGGCGCGCAGGCAGGCGCACGAGACCGCGGTGCACCGCTTCGACGCGGAGTCCGCGCGGGGCGGCACGCCGAGCGTCATCGCGCCGGAGTTCGCCGCCGACGGTATCGACGAGCTGCTGACCGGCTTCCACGCCCGCACCAGGAGCAGGGTGCGCAGCGAGCTGCCCCGGGTACTGCGGGTCCGGGCGACGGACACCGAGGATGCCGTGTGGACCGTACGACTGTCCCAGGAGCCGCCCGCGGCCGAGCGGACCGCGGAGGGGGAGGCGGAGTGTGAGATCACCGGTCACGCGGCGCAGTTGTACCTGTCGCTGTGGAATCGCGTGCCGTTCCCCCGCGTGACCGGTGACGACTCTCTCGCCGACCTGTGGCGCACGACGTCCGGGATCTGAGACCCGGCCCCGATCAGTCCGAGGCCAGCATTTTCGTCAGCACCGCACGCTGCAACGGGAGCACTTCGCCGTGCAGCGTGCGCCCCTTCGGCGTGAGCGCCACCCGGACGCCCCGCCGGTCCTCCGAGCACATGCCCCGCTCGACGAGTCCGTCCTTCTCCAGCCGGGCGATCAGTCGCGACAGCGCGCTCTGGCTCAGATGGACCCGGTCGGAGATCTCCTGGACGCGATAGGAGCAGTCGCCGCCTGTGGCGCGCCGCTCGTCGGCGAGGACGTCGAGCACCTCGAAGTCGCTGGCGCACAGGCCGTGCTGGTGGAGCGCACGGTCCAGCTCGCACTGGGTGCGCGCATGCAGCGCCAGGATGTCCCGCCACTGGTCCACGAGCGTCTGCTCGGCCTTCTTCGCCGCCATGGGCGCACCGTAGCAGAGAGGCGAAATTATTGCACCGTAATTAAATGCGCTTGCATTCGATGCATGCGCATGTAGTGTCTCCGTCATGACCTCTCCGCTCAACACCCCGGCGTCCGACGGGCGTTGGACTCCCCGACTGTGGGGCACGCTGCTGGTGCTCTGCGCCGCGATGTTCCTGGACGCGCTCGATGTGTCGATGGTGGGCGTCGCGCTGCCGTCCATCGGCGCCGACCTCGGTCTGTCGACCTCGACCCTGCAATGGATCGTCAGCGGCTACATCCTCGGGTACGGCGGCCTGCTGCTGCTCGGCGGTCGTGCCGCCGACCTGCTGGGCCGGCGCCAGGTGTTCCTCGTCGCCCTCGGTGTCTTCGCGGTCGCCTCGCTGCTCGGCGGGCTCGTCGACTCCGGGCCGCTGCTGATCGCCAGCCGGTTCATCAAGGGCCTGAGTGCCGCGTTCACCGCGCCCGCCGGCCTGTCCATCATCACCACGACCTTCGCCGAAGGCCCCCTCCGCAACCGCGCGTTGTCGATCTACACCACCTGCGGCGCCACCGGCTACTCGATGGGCCTGGTCTTCTCCGGCCTGCTCACGGAGGCCAGTTGGCGCTACACCATGCTGCTGCCCGCCCCCGTCGCCCTGATCGCCCTGATCGCGGGCCTGAAGCTGCTGCCGCGCAGCGAACGTGAGAAGAGCACCGGCGGCTACGACATCCCGGGCGCCGTCCTCGGGACCACCTCGATGCTGCTGCTGGTGTTCACCGTCGTCCAGGCGGCGGAGGTCGGCTGGGGTTCCACCCGCACGATCCTGTCCTTCCTGGCCGTCGCCGTCCTGCTGACCGCCTTCGTGGCCGTCGAACGACGCAGCCCCAGCCCGCTGATCCGGCTCGGCGTCCTGCGTTCCGGTCCCCAAGTCCGGGCCCAGCTGGGGGCGTTGACGTTCCTCGGCAGCTACATCGGCTTCCAGTTCCTGGTCACCCTCTACATGCAGCAGGTGCTCGGCTGGTCGGCGCTGCACACCGCGCTGGCCTTCCTGCCGGCGGGCACACTGGTGGCGCTGTCCGCGACCAAGGTGGGCACGGTCATCGACCGGTTCGGCACCCCGCGGCTCATCGTGGCCGGCTTCGCGCTGATGGTCGTCGGCTATCTGCTGTTCCTGCGCATCGACCTCGACCCGGTCTACGCGTCGGTGATCCTGCCGACCATGCTGCTCGTCGGCGCCGCCTTCGCGCTGACCTTCCCCTCCCTCAACGTCCAGGCCACCAACGGCGTCGACGAACACGAGCAGGGCATGGTCTCGGGTCTGCTCAACACCTCGGTCCAGCTGGGCGGCGCGCTCTTCCTGGCCGTGGTCACGGCGGTGCTGACGGCGAACGCCCCCGCGGAGAACGCCTCACCCCAGGCCGTCCTCGACAGCTACCTCCCCGGCCTGACGGTGGTCACCGGTGTCGCGGTCGCGGGCCTGCTGATCTCGCTGACCGGACTGCGGGTCCGGCCCCGCCAGAAGACCGTCGTGGTCGTCAAGTCCACATCCCAGGAGGAGGCGGAGCGCGTGACCGTGCGCGACTGAGAGGGGGACGCCTCCCCCTGTCGTGCGCCCGGCGGAGTGCTTGCTCCGTCGGGCGCACGGCTGTGAGACTCGTCGTATGACCGCATACGGGGGACGACGGGATCAGGCCGCGCGGGACGCGATCACCGTCGAGATCGGATACGCGCTGTTCAGCGCGGCGTTCGCGGCGGCTGTCGTCTTCGGGGCGCTCGCGGGTCCGGCGCTGCTCTTCGAGCTGCCGCGGACGGTGGAGAAGCTCCTGATGCACGTGGCCCTCGCGCTGACACCGGTGCTGTTCGTGGCCCGGGTCCTCAGTGTGCTGCTGCGCTTCCGGCGCGAGGACGGGGTGGCTCAGCCCAGCCAGCCCGGCCGCACCAACCCCGACTCGTAGGCCAGCACCACGAGTTGGGCCCGGTCACGGGCCCCCAGCTTCACCATCGTGCGGCTGACGTGGGTCTTCGCGGTGAGCGGGCTGACCACCAGGCGCCGGGCGATCTCCTCGTTGGACAGGCCGATACCGACCAGGGCCATCACCTCGCGCTCCCGCTCGGTGAGCCGGGCCAGCGCGTCGGCCGTCGCGGGCTCCTTGGAACGGGCCGCGAACTCGGCGATGAGGCGCCGGGTCACCCCCGGCGAGAGCAGCGCGTCCCCCTCCACCACCGCCCTTACCGCGCGCAGGAGTTCCTCCGGCTCGGTGTCCTTGACCAGGAACCCCGAGGCTCCCGAGCGGATCGCCTCGAAGACGTACTCGTCGAGCTCGAAGGTGGTGAGCATGACCACCTTGACGCCCGGCAGCCGCTCGTCGTCGGTGATCCGGCGGGTCGCGGCGAGACCGTCGAGCACCGGCATGCGGATGTCCATCAGGACGACGTCCGGGCGCAGTTCACGCACCAGGCGCACCGCCTCCTCACCGTCGGAGGCCTCGCCGGCCACCTCGATGTCCGGCTGCGCGTCGAGCAGTGCCCGGAATCCGGCCCGGACAAGCGACTGGTCATCGGCGAGCAGTACACGGATCACCGGTTCTCCTTCACTGTGAGGGGCAGTACGGCGAGCACCCGGAAGCCCCCGTCGGGACGCGGCCCGGCCTCGATCGTGCCACCCAGGGCCGCGGCCCGCTCCCGCATTCCGGCCAGCCCGTTGCCGCCGCCGCCCGCGTCGGCGCCGGTCGCGGGCCCGTCGTCGTCGATACGGAGCCGTAGCGTCGTCCCGTCGTCATGAGCGAGGTGCACGCGCGCGTGCCGCGATCCCGAATGCCGTACGACATTGGTGAGCGCCTCCTGGACGATACGGAACGCGGCGAGATCCGTACCCGGCGCGAGTTTCGGGGCCTCCCCCTCGATCTCCACGGTCAGTCCCGCGCTCGCCGCCTGCTCCACCAGTTCCGGCAGCCGGTCGAGCCCGGGGGCCGGCGCGCGGGGCGCGTCCCCGGGGGTGCGCAGGGTGTCGAGGACCTGGCGGACCTCGCCGAGCGCCTCCTTGCTGGCGGCCTTGATGGTGGTGAGCGCGGTGCGGGCCTGTTCGAGGTCGCTGTCGAGGAGGGCGAGGCCGACGCCGGCCTGCACATTGATCACGGAGATGCTGTGCGCGAGGACGTCGTGGAGTTCGCGGGCGATCCGCAGCCGCTCCTCGTCGGCGCGCCGTCGCGCCGCCTGCGCACGCTCGGCCCGCTCCCGCGCCCACTGTTCACGGCGGGTCCGGGCCAGCTCAGCAAGCGCCACGATGGCGACACCCCAGGCGCCCACCACCCCCTCCGAGCCCCAGGAGGCCGCCTCGTCCCCGGACGGCGGCAGCCACTGGTAGAACCAGTGGGCCACCAGGACATGCCCGGTCCAGAGCAGGCCGAGTGCCGTCCAGGCGGCCTTGCGATGTCCCGCGACGATGGCGCTGAAGCAGCCCAGGGCGAAGGTCACGAAGACCGGTCCGTAGGGGTATCCGGCGCCCAGGTAGAGCATCGTGGCGGCCGCCGTGCCGAACACCACGACCACCGGGTACCGCCGGCGCCACAGCAGCAGTCCGGCCGCCACGACGAGCAGCACGCGCGCGAAGGTGTCGAGCGGGGCCCGCTCCAGCTGCTCCTCGGCGGCGAAGCGGGATCCGCCCAGAACGAAGACCGTGATCAGCGCGGTGGACAGCCAGGGCCACCGCGAGGCGCGCTCCGCCTCGGCCCAGTGGTGCCACCACGGCGGCCCGTGCCGCCACCACAGACCTCCGGACACCCGCTGCTCATCCATGTCCGCCACGCTAGACGCCGCCCGCCGCCCGAGACGTCAGCCGGGCGTGGTCATCACACGTACTCCCCGCGAAGTACGTCGCCCTCCGTGACCCGCAGCCGCCGCAGCCGCTTCGGCGCCCACCAGTTCGCCCGCCCCGCGAGCCGCATCGTCACCGGCAGCAGGACGACCCGGATGAGGGTGGCGTCGACGAGGATCGTCAGGGCCGTCCCGACACCGAGTTCCTTGAGGAAGACGACACCTCCGGTGGCGTACGACAGGAAGGACAGCGCGAGGATCCCGGCCGCGGCGGTGATCAGCGGTGCGCTGCGCCGGATGCCCTCACCGACCGCGAGCTCGGTGTCGCCGGTCCGCTCGTGCTCCTCCTTGATGCGGGCCAGCAGGAACACCTCGTAGTCCATGGAGAGCCCGTACGCCACGCAGAACATCAGCACCGGGATGCTCGGCTCGATCGAGCCGGTCGGGGTGAAGCCGAGGAGCCCGGACAGGTGTCCGTCCTGGAAGACCCAGACCAGACAGCCGAACATCACCGACAGACTGAGCAGGTTGAGCACGGTCGCCTTCAGCGGCAGCAGCACGCTGCCGGTCATCAGGAAGAGGATCACGTACGTCGCCACCAGGACCAGGCCCACGGCGAACGGCAGCCGGTCCAGGAGGGTGGCGCGGAAGTCGGTGGTCTCGCCCGGGTAGCCGCCGACGAGGGCGGGGGCCGGGGCGGCGGTGTCCCGGATGCGTTCGACGAGGGCGGGGACGTTCCCGTACATCGCCTCCTGTGTGGGTACGACGGCCAGGCGCGCGCGTCCGTCCGGTGCCGTCAGCCGGTCCTGGCCGGGGGCTCCGGTGCGCCGGCCGTCCCGGTAGGTGCCGTCGGGGGCGTCGACCTGGTGCACGCCGGGGACGCGGGAGAGCCGGGCGGCGTACGCGCGTGTGTCGGCGGGTTCGGTGAGGACGACCTGGACGGTGTCGGTGGGTTCGGCGGCGAACTCGCGGTGGACGATCTCGGAGGTGGTGCGCGAGGACGTGCCCGCGGGGAGGGTGCGCTCGTCGGGGAGGCCGAAGCGCAGGCCGAGCAGGGGTGCGGCGGCGACGAGGAGGACCGTGAGGACTCCGGCACCGGCGAGGAGCGGGCGACGCATGGCCGCCAGCGCGGTGCGGTGCCAGAAACCGGAGGCCAGTGCGGTGGGCCGTTCCACGCGGTGACCCCACAGGGCGAGCGCGGCCGGCAGGACGAGCACGGCCCCGGCGACCGCGCAGAGCACCACGAGGACCCCGGCGTAGGCGAACGAGCTCAGGAAGAAGAACGGGAACACCAGCAGCGCGCACAGGGACACGGCGACGGTGATCCCACTGAAGACGACCGTGCGGCCGGCGGTGACGGTCGCCGCGAGGACGGCCGCCTCCCGGTCGCGGCCCGCGGCGCGCTCCTCGCGGTAGCGGTTGATGACGAACAGGCCGTAGTCGACGCCCAGTCCGAGGCCGAGCACAAGGGCCAGGTTCGCGGCGAACGTCGACACCTGCGTGAACTGCGCCAGCAGGCGCAGACCCGCGAGCGCGCCGAGGACGGACAACAGACCGACGGCCACCGTGAGCAGAGCGGCGGCGGTGCGCCGGTAGACCAGGATCAGGAGAAGCACCACGACCGGCAGGGCGAACGCCTCCGCCCGCAGGAAGTCGGCTCGGGCCTCCTCGCCGACCTGCCGGGAGATCTCCTCCTGCCCGCCGACACGGACGTCGAGCTCGGCGGTGGTGCGGGTCAACCGGGGCGAGAGGGCGGCCAGTTCCTCGCGGATCTCGGTGGCGTCGCCCGCCAGGTGAACGAGGATCAGGGCGCGCCGCCCGCCCTCGCCGCGCAGGGCGGAACTGCCGGCGTCCCAGTAGGAGGTCACGTCCATGACCAGCGGCAACTCCGCGACCTCCACGAGGAGTTCACGCGCGGCCCGCTCGGTGCGCACACTGTCCACGTCACCGTCGCGTGCCGTGACCAGGAGGGCGAGATCGGGGTTCCCGGTGCCGAAGTCGTCACGCAACAGGTCCCCGGCACGCACCGACTCGGTGCCGGGCGCACTCCAGCGCGACAGATCGAGATCCTCCTGGGCGCCCGCACCGTAGGCGCCGAGACCGAACAGGACGAGAAGTGCGCCGATCAGCACGGCGCGACTGCGCCGCACCGCCAGACGGCCGAGCCGGGTGAGCATGGGGCAGCCCTTCCAGGGGAGTTCTGGATCGAGTGACCCGCTCACCGTCCGCCCGCTCGCTGGAAGACCCGCTGGAAGATCCACTGGAAGACGGCGAAGGGGTAGCTTTGCCCCCTGGTCGAGGACGGGTAACGAGGGAGCCGCGGTGGACATCGTGCGGATCATGGAGGCGTTGGCCGAGCAGGGGGTCACGGTCCTGTTCAAGGCCGATGCCGAACGGATGCGCGACGGCGTCAAGCCGTGGACTTTCGTCGCGAACGGAGCCCCGTTCCACGAGGACCTGCTCGTGCGCACGGACGCCGTCTCTGTCGAGTCCTGCCTGAAGATCTGCCTGCCGCAGTTGCGCGAGCGGGGTCTGGTCATCCCGGACTGAGGCTCGGGCGGCGTTAGGCTCGACGCATGGGTGATGGGACTGCCGGGACCGTGCGCTTCGAACTGCTGGGCCCGCTACGGGCCTTGCGCGACGGCACCGAGATCCCGCTGGGCCCGCCGAAGCAGCGCGCGGTTCTCGCCGTGCTGTTGCTCCAGGAGGGGCGGACCCTGTCGTACGACGGGCTGGTCGAGGCGGTGTGGGGCGGGGCGCCGCCGGTGCATGTACGCAACCTCGTGCAGAAGTACGTCTCCGGGCTGCGCCGCGCGCTCGGGGACGGTGTGCTGCTGGAGTGGACCGGCACGGGGTACCGGCTGACCGGTGCCGTCATCGGCGACCTGGCCGAGCGGCGGCTCATGGTGGCCGAGGCGCTCATCGCGCGGGATGCCGGTGAGGTGCGGCGGGCGGTCGAACTGGCGGGTCGGGCCGAGGAGTTGTGGCGCGGTGACTTCGCGGAGGGCGTGCGGGCACCCTGGTTGGCGGCGGAGCGGCTGCGCTGGGCCGAGAAGCGGCTCACGGTCCTGGAGGCGCGGCTGGAGGGCGAGATCACGCTCGGCCGTTCCTTCGAGTACATCCACGAGCTGGTCCGCCTCGTGGCGACGCACCCTCTGCGCGAGCGGCTGGTCGAGCTGCTGATGCTCGCCCTGTGCCGCCTCGGCCGTTCCTCCGACGCGCTCACCGCCTACGAGGGCGCCCGGCAGCGGCTCGCGGAGGCGATGGGGGCGGACCCGGGACCGGCGCTGCGGTCCCTGCATGCGCGGGTGCTGCGTCAGGACCCGGAACTGCTGCCCTCGCCGGCGGTGCCGGTCGGCTGAGTCACCAGCCCCACCCCGTGGGCGAGTCGGGTCGCGGCCTGCCGGAAGAACGTGTCGCGGTCCTCGACGACCCGGTTGAACTGCCCGAACAGCTCGAACCCCACCAGCCCGAACAGCTGGGCCCAGGCCGCGACGAGCGCCGCCATCGACCCGGGCGGCAGGTCCGGGGCGAGGTCGGCGGCCATCCGCTCGGCTTCGGGGCGCAGTTCGGTCGGCAGCGGGGGCTCGCTCAGGGCGTTGTCCTGGTGGGCGTCGCGGACGATCCCGATGAAGACGAGACCGACACGGGCGGCGGCCGGGATGGTGGTGTCGGGCGCGGCGTAGCCGGGCACCGGCGAGCCGTAGATCAGCGCGTACTCGTGCGGATGCCGCAGTCCCCAGCCGCGTACCGCCTCGCACGCCGCGGTCCAGCGCTCGACCGGCCCGGCGCCCGCGGCCTTGTCGTGCGCCGCCTCCGCGCTCTCGCCGACAGAGTTGTAGGCATCGATGATGAGGTCGGTGAGCAGGTCGTCACGGCTCGGGAAGTACCGGTAGAGCGCGGACGAGACCATGCCGAGCTCACGTGCGACGGCCCGCAGCGAGAGCTTCGCGGCACCGTCGGCGGCGAGCTGTCTGCGCGCCGCGTCCTTGATGGCCGCGGTGACTTCGATCCTGGCCCGGGCACGGGCGCCGTGTGCGGTGCTCATGGGAGCCAGTCTCCCATGAATGCAGAGCAGTGCACACAAACGAGAGCGCCGAACAAAAAAGAGAGCGCTGCTCTTGCTTTGGAGCACCGTTCTGCCGCAGACTGAGGGCACAGCGAGAGCACCGCTCTCCATCCGATGGGGGTCAGCATGTCGCAGCCGTACTACCTCAAGGGCAGCCCGCTCAACGTCCGCTTCAACAGCGTCTTCGGCTGGCTGGCCCGGCACGGCCTCAGCCTGGCCGGGATGGCGGAGATGTCGGTGCGCGGCCGTAAGAGCGGCAAGATGCAGCGCATCCCGGTCAACCCGCACACGTACGACGGCGAGCAGTACCTGGTCTCGGCCCGCGGCCACTCCCAGTGGGTGCGCAACATGCGCGTGGCCGGCGGCGGGGAACTGCGGATCGGCCGCAAGGTCCGCGAGTTCACCGCGGTGGAGCTTCCCGACACGGAGAAGCTCGCGATCCTGCGGACCTACCTGGAGAAGTGGGGCTGGGAGGTCAACCAGTACTTCCAGGGGGTCACCGCGAAGTCCTCGGACGAGGAGATCGCCGCGGCCGCCCAGGACCACCCCGTCTTCCGGATCACCGTCAGGAAGTGACCTCGTCGCCGTCCGGTACCTGCCGACGGTCCAGCGCGGTCAGCACACGCTGGACCATGGGACGGCCGCGGACGAGCTCACCCAGCGTCGTGGACCCGCGGGTGATCTCCATGAACGCCCTCCAGACCGGCCGGACCCCGGTCAGCGCCGCGTGGAAGAGGCCGGGGCGGCGCTCGAACGCCATCAGCAGCCGCTTGCCGACGCTCATCTCCACGCCCAGCCCCGCCTTGATGGCGAACGCGTAGTTGAGGGCCTGACGCCGGGCGTCCACGGCGTCGTGCGCCTCGGCGATCCGCACCGCCCACTCCCCCGCGAGCCGCCCCGAACGCAGTGCGAACGAGATGCCCTCGCGCGTCCACGGCTCCAGGAGTCCCGCCGCGTCCCCGCACACCAGCACCCGGCCACGGGACATCGGCGAGTCGTCGGCCCGGCAGCGGGTCAAGTGCCCGGAGGAGATGCTCGGTTCGAACCCGGCGAGGCCGAGCCGCCCGATGAACTCCTCCAAGTACCGCTTGGTCGCGGCCCCTTCACCGCGCGCCGAGATCACCCCGACCGTGAGGGTGTCGCCCTTGGGAAAGACCCAGCCGTAACTGCCGGGCATCGGCCCCCAGTCGATGAGCACCCGACCCTGCCAGTCCTCGGCGACGGTCTCCGGCACCGGAATCTCAGCCTCCAGGCCCAGATCCACCTGGTCGAGCTTCACCCCGACATGTGCTCCTATGCGGCTGGCGCTGCCGTCCGCGCCCACGACCGCCCGCGCGAGCACCGTCTCGCCGCCCTGCAGGACCACGGCGACGGTACGCCGGTCCGGCACCGCCGTCCCGTGCTGCTCGACCCGCTGGACGGCGGCGCCCGTGCGCAGCTCGGCGCCGGCCTTCTGGGCGTGCTCGACGAGCTGGTGGTCGAACTCGGATCGATTGATCAGCCCGAACAGCATCTGCCTGGAGCGACGCGTCCGGGTGAAGCGCCCGTTGTGCGAGAAGGTCACCGCGTGCACCCGGTCCCGCAGCGGCAGCTCGAAGCCGGGCGGCAGCGAGTCGCGAGAGGGGCCGATGATGCCGCCGCCGCACGTCTTGTAGCGCGGCAGCTCCGCCTTCTCCAGCAACAACACACGACGGCCGGCCACCGCCGCCGCGTACGCGGCCGAGGCGCCTGCCGGCCCCGCACCCACCACGACGACGTCCCACACCTGCTGCGCGTCGTCCGCCGAAGAGTTCTCGCTGGTCACGATGGTCTACTGCTCCGATCAAGCCCGTTGCCGCACCTGCCTCCCGCATCCTACGACCGTCATCGTCGCAGGCCACTGTGGGAGGATCTCCGTACCCACATGTACAACGTCGCACCTACAAGGAGCGTGCCCATGTCGTCGAATCCGGTCGCCGAGACCGTCGCCTCGCTGATGCCCAGGGCGCGGGCGGAGCTCACCGAACTGGTGGCGTTCAAGTCGGTGGCGGACTTCGACCAGTTCCCCAGGAGCGAGAGCGAGGGTGCCGCCCGCTGGGTCGCCGACGCGCTCGGCGCCGAGGGCTTCCAGGACGTGGCCCTGCTCGACACCCCGGACGGCACCCAGTCGGTCTACGGCTACCTGCCGGGCCCCGCCGGCGCGAAGACGGTCCTGCTCTACGCGCACTACGACGTGCAGCCGCCGCTGGACGAGGCCGCCTGGACCACTCCGCCGTTCGAGCTGACCGAGCGCGACGGCCGCTGGTACGGACGCGGTGCCGCCGACTGCAAGGGCGGCGTGATCATGCACCTGCTCGCCCTGCGCGCACTGAAGGCCAACGGCGGCGTGCCGGTGCACGTCAAGGTGATCGCCGAGGGCTCCGAGGAGATGGGCACGGGCGGTCTGGAGCGGTACGCCGAGGAACACCCGGACCTCCTGGAGGCCGACACCATCGTCATCGGCGACGCGGGCAACTTCCGGGTCGGGCTGCCGACGGTCACCTCCACCCTGCGGGGCATGACCCTGGTCCGTGTGCAGGTCGACACGCTCCAGGGCAACCTGCACTCGGGCCAGTTCGGCGGCGCGGCGCCCGACGCGCTGGCCGCGCTGATCCGCGTACTGGACTCGCTGCGCGCCGAGGACGGTTCGACGACGGTCGACGGTCTGGCCCCCGAGACCGGGTGGGACGGACTGCAGTACGACGAGGAGCAGTTCCGCAAGGACGCGAAGGTCCTGGACGGCGTCGAGCTGATCGGCTCCGGCACGGTCGCCGACCGCATCTGGGCGCGCCCGGCCGTCACGGTCCTCGGCATCGACTGCCCGCCGGTCGTCGGCGCCACCCCGTCCGTGCAGGCGGGCGCCCGCGCCCTGGTCAGCCTGCGGGTGCCGCCGGGCGTCGACGCCGCCGAGGCGACCAAGCTGCTCCAGGCCCACCTGGAGGCGCGCACCCCGTGGGGCGCCCGGGTGCGCACCGAGCAGATCGGCCAGGGCCAGGCCTTCAGCGCCGACACGACCAGCCCGGCGTACGCGGCGATGGCCGAGGCCATGTCGGTCGCCTACCCGGGCCAGGAGATGCAGTACGCGGGGCAGGGCGGCTCCATCCCCCTGTGCAACACCCTCGCCGCCCTCTACCCGCACGCCGAGATCCTCCTCATCGGCCTGAGCGAGCCGGAGGCCCAGATCCACGCGGTGAACGAGAGCGTGTCCCCGCAGGAGCTGGAGCGCCTCTCGGTCGCGGAGGCACTGTTCCTGCGCAACTACGCGGCGAGCTGAGCGACCGGGACAGTTCTTCGACCGCCATCGCCCCTACGACCGCGCGTACACCTCCCTGTACCTGGTCCTGTGGCTGGTCACCGAGTTGTACGGCCACCGCGGCGATCAACGGTCAGCCTTCATCCGCGCGTGCGCCGACGGCGCCCGGCCGCAGGGCGTCCCGGAGGCCGCCGCCGATGTCATCGCCCGGCACGCGCGGACGGCGGCGGCGATGGACGGGTTCAGCAGGAGGTTCCAGGAGGTGAGCAGGCTGACGGCCCCGCCGTACGACTCCTGGGATCAGGGCGCCGGAACACCCGCCTCCAGATAGAGCGCCGCCCCGCGTTCCCGGGCCCGCAGCGCCCACCTCAGCCGCTCGTAGCGGACGGGCGGCAGCAGGTCGGCGGCCTCCTGCTCGGTGACGAAGCGCCAGTCCCGCAGTTCGGGCCCGGGCAGCAGCACCCGCCCCGCCTGCGCGGAGTCGAGGCGGCCGCCGTCGAAGAGGAGGCGCAGACCGCCGTAGCCGGGCGGCCGGGGCTGTTCCCAGTCGACGACGAGGAGCCGCGGCACGTCCTCCAGCCGTATCCCGGTCTCCTCGGCGACCTCGCGGATACCGGCCCGTGCGGGGGCCTCGCCGGGTTCGACGACGCCGCCGGGGAACTCCCAGCCGGCCTTGTAGGTGGGGTCGACGAGCAGCACCCGGTCCCGCTCGTCGAAGAGGAGGACTCCGGCGGCGAGGGTCTCGGCGGTCGGTTCGGGGGTCTGCACGATGTCGCAGACGGGTACGGAACCGGATCCGACCGCCTCCGCTATGCGGACGGCCGTCTCGTGCGGGGTGAGGGCGCCGTTGTCGACGGGGTGGGCGTCGGCGGTCAGCCAGGAGGCGAGGGCGGTGCGGTACGGCTCGATGTGGTCGTACGACGACTGCCGTATCCGTATGTCGCCGTGGGGCAGGTCCGGCGGGATCTCCCGCCCGGCTATTCGCTCCCGCAGGATCGTTTCGGCCGGAGCGAGAAGGAGGTGCCGGACCGTGATCCGGCGGGCGGCGAGGCCACCGAAGATCTCATCGCGGTACTCCTGGCGCAGCAGGGTCATGGGGACCACGAGGGTCCCGCCGAGCTCGGCCAGCATGGCGGCGGCCGTGTCGATCACGAGACGTCGCCAGATCGGCAGGTCCTGGAAGTCGCCGACCTCGGCGAGGTGCTTGGGCGGGAGCAGCTGCGTCAGCGCTCCGCCGATGACCTCGGGGTCGAAGAGCGTGCTGTTCGGGATCAGGTCGATCAGTTCTCGTGCGGTGGTGGTCTTCCCCGCACCGAACGCACCGTTGATCCAGACGATCACGGTTCCCCCTCTTCTGTTGGCCCCCTGAGGCTTGCCCGCTTCACCCTGCCACGGAAACCAGCCCCAGTTGAGGGGGCGCATACGACGGCGCCGGCACCCCCTGACGCGAGGGGTGCCGGCGCCGTGTTCCGGTCGGCCTCAGCCGTTCTGCCCGAGGGCGGTGTCGTCGACGGAGAGGCTGTCGCTGGCGATCGTGTCGCCGAGCGTGCTGACGGTCTTGTCCACGTCGAGGTCGGGCAGGTCGTCCCCGAGCGCGTGCGACGGGGTGACAGCGGCGACGACGAAACCGGTGGCCATGGTGGCGATGGCGAGCATGGTGCGCTTCTTCATGCCCGGATCAACGGCACGGGCGACCGGGAGTCACGGGAACACCGACGAATGCGCCCGGCGTGCGGACGCGAGTGCCCGGGTCCGGCGCGCGGCGGCGCCAGGGTCCGGGCACTCGTGGGTCTGCCGGATCTCACTCCTCGCCAGGCACCTTTCCCGGCTTCGGCCGGCTGCGGAGTCCCCCATGCCCCGGGTCGGCGCCCGGCCCCTCGCCGGGCATCGGACCGGTCGTGGGACCCTCGCCGGGCATCAGCCCGCTGTCGGCCCGCTCCCCGGGCATCGTCCCCAGCGGCTGCTCACCGTTCGGCACGGGCTCGGCCGGCACTGCCTGCGGGGCGAGCAGGCCCGCTGAATCCGGTCGGCCGGCTCCGGTGGCCGATACCGGACCCGACAGTCGCCCGGCGGGTCCGGCCGGCGAGTGAACGTTCCTGCCGAGGACCCGTCAGACCGGGGCCACGTCCGTCCGCTTCGCGAGCGCGGCTGCCGCCGCACCCACCAGACCCGCGTCGGTGCCCATCTGGGCCGGTGTGACCACCAGACGCTGTACGAAGGACAGGGTGGCGTAGTCGGTCAGGGCCTTGCGCAGCGGCGTGAAGAGGACGTCGCCCGCCTTGCCCACACCGCCGCCGATCACGGCGATGTCGATCTCGACGAGTGTCGCGGTGGCGGCGATGCCGGCGGCGAGGGCCTGGGCGGCCCGTTCGAAGGAGGCCACGGCGACCGGGTCGCCGGCCCGGGCGGCGGCGGCGACCGCCGCCGCCGAGGTGTCGCCGTCGGGGCCGGGGCGCCAGCCGTTCTCGACAGCCCGGCGGGCGATGTTCGGACCGCTCGCGATGCGCTCCACACAGCCGCGCGAACCGCATGCGCACGGGTCGCCGTCGATGTCCACGCTGATGTGGCCGATGTGGCCCGCGTTGCCCGTCGGCCCGGGATGCAGACGGCCGCCCAGGACCAGACCGCCGCCGACGCCCGTCGAGACGACCATGCACAGCGCGTTGTCGTGGCCGCGGGCCGCGCCCTGCCAGTGCTCGGCCGCGGTGATCGCCACGCCGTCGCCGATCAGCTCGACAGGCAGCCCGCCCGTCGCCTCCCGGACCCGCCGGACCAGCGGATAGTCGCGCCAGCCCGGCACGTTCACCGGGCTCACGGTGCCCGCGGAGGCGTCCACGGGCCCCGCGCTGCCGATGCCGAGGGCGGAGGCACGTCCCCACAGCGGCGACGCGGTGAGCTCGCCGAGCACCTCCTCGACGGCACCCATCACGGTCTCGCCGTCCTCCTTGGCGGGCGTGGCGCGCTGGGCTCGCACCAGGATCCGGCCCTGGTCGTCGACCAGCGCTCCGGCGATCTTGGTGCCGCCGATGTCGAGCGCGGCCACGAGGTCGGTGTGCATCAGTGTGTGATCTCCCGGTCAACCATGAGCAAGGGTGGGCCGATCCCGGGGTGGGGGCACGGAACCGGAGATTACGGTGGACAGTGTCCCCCGCATCTGACAACGTTGTCCAGGCTCTATGCTCGACGCCACATCCTCATACAAAATCATGGACGCCGCACCTTTCTCGGACGACAGGAACAGGACGCCGCATCGTGCCCGACTCCACCCGCCGCGCAGACCGCCTCTCCGCCTCGCGTTACGGCAACCGTCCGACGATGAAGGACGTGGCCGCGCGCGCCGGGGTCGGCCTCAAGACGGTCTCCCGTGTGGTCAATGGCGAGCCGGGCGTCACACCGGAGACCGAGCGCCGGGTCCAGGAGGCCATCGACGCGCTCGGCTTCCGCCGCAACGACAGCGCGCGGGTGCTGCGCAAGGGCAGCACCGCCAGCATCGGGCTGGTCCTGGAGGACCTCGCGGACCCCTTCTACGGGCCCCTGAGCCGTTCCGTCGAGGAGGTGGCCCGTGCCCACGGCGCCCTGTTGATCAACGGCTCCAGCGCGGAGGACCCGGAGCGTGAGCAGGAGTTGGTCCTGGCGCTCTGCGCACGGCGGGTGGACGGCCTGGTGGTCATCCCGGCCGGTGACGACCACCGGTATCTGGAGCCCGAACTGAAGGCGGGCGTCGCCACGGTGTTCGTGGACCGTCCGGCCGGACAGATCGACGCCGACGTCGTCCTCTCCGACAACTTCGGCGGCGCCCGCGACGGCGTCGCCCACCTCATCGCCCACGGGCACCGCCGGATCGGCTTCATCGGCGACATGCCCCGCATCCACACCGCCGCCGAGCGGCTGCGCGGCTACCGGGCCGCCATGGAGGACGCGGGCATACCGGTCGAGGACGCCTGGATGTCCCTCGGCGTCACGGACCCCGAGCGGGTGCGCCGGGCGGCCGAGCAGATGCTCTCGGGGCCGACGCCGGTCACCGCGGTCTTCGCGGGCAACAACCGGGTGACGGTCACCGTGATCCGCGTCCTCGCCGAGCATCCCCGCCGCGTCGCCCTGGTCGGCTTCGACGACATCGAGCTCGCCGACCTGCTCCAGCCGGGCGTCACCGTCGTCGCCCAGGACGCCGCAGCGCTCGGCCGCACCGCCGCCGAGCGCCTCTTCCGCCAGCTCGACGGCACCCTGGTCGTCCCGGAACGCATCGAGCTGCCCACCCGCCTGATCACCCGCGGCTCGGGCGAACTGCCGCCGGCGGACTGAGCGGCCGATGGAGCGGCGCACCCGCGAGGCAGCTCAGCCCGAACAGGTCCCGGACGATCACGCGAACGGTCCGTCACAGCCGGGCCCGGCACCCGAGGCGACGCCAGGCGAACCACGGCAGCCCCAGCCGACCCTGGACGGACACGTGGGCTCTGCGTCACAGCCGGGTTCGGCGTCGGAGCGCCCCTCGCGGCTGTCTTCGGTCGCGCCCGGCCGCCGGAGCGGCGTACGAGACTGTGGCCCCGCCCCGGACGCCCGCACCCTGGAGGCCCTGGGACTGGCCGAGGCGCCGCGTGATCATCCGCTGCGCTACCCGGGTGCCTGGCCGGCCGACTCCGGGCTCCTGGACGGGGACCGTCTCCTGCCCTTGGACCGGCTGTTGCACGAGGGCCGCGCCCCCGTCCTCGCCGTCGGCTCCAACGCCAGCCCGGCCCAACTGCGCCACAAGATGGCCGAGTACGGGATCACCTCCCCCATCCCGATGGTGCGGACCCGTGTCACGGGCATCGACGTCGGCGTCTCCGCGCATGTGAGCCTGCTGGGGTATGTGTCGGCATCGCCGGTCGACGCACCCGCTGCCGTACGGGAGTTGTTCGTCACCTGGCTCGACGCGGAGCAGTTGGCGGTGGTCGACGCGAGCGAGGGGGTACCGCTGCCGACCGGCAACTACCAGCGTGTCTGGCTGCCCTCCCCCGAGGTACGGATCGAGCTGGCGGACGGCACGCGACTCCCGGGCGTGTACGTGTACGTCAACCGCCACGGCGTCCTCCACGACGGCACCGGCGCCCCCCGCACCCACCCGGGCCAGCGGGCGCTGCTCACCGAACTCCTCGTCGGCTCCGCCCGGTTGAGGGAACTGTTCGGGGTCACGCCCGAGGAGTTCTGTACCCGGGCACGGGCCGACCGAGGACTGTGCCGGCAGGGCACGCGGCTCTTCAAGGAGGAGAAGCTGGTGACCTCCTCCGGCCTGGAGCGCCACGTGCGGGCTCAGCAGACCGGGAGCCCCGGCACCGGTTCGTCGTTGTCGCCGCCCTTGATGTAGACGTCGCTGACGTAGACATTCGTGTTGCCGCTGTCGTCGTCCGTCCTGGCCCACCAGACGTTGGTCCACTCGCCGTCCGTCACCCGGCGGCCCAAATTCTGCTGGCAGTAGAAGTAGTTGGTGCCCGCGTGGAGGATGCCGACCTTCGTGCCGGAGGCGGTGTAGGAGTCGGCGGTCTTCCAGACCGTGCAGTTGTACTTGCCCCCGCCGGTGGAAGAGCAGGCCGGGGCGAGTGTCGGCGCGCCACCGCCGCCCGTCGCGCCACCGTCGCCCGAGGTCCCGCCGTCGCCGCCGCCCGAGGTCTTCGTCGGGGAGGACGTGGTGGCTCGACCCGTGGGGGTGCTCTCGGTCGTGCGGCTCGGTGACCCGGTCGCCGTCGGGGTCTTCTCGTCCTCTTTCCCGGTGGGCTTGGGGTCGCCCGTGCGGACGGCGCCGCCCCGGCCGCTCGCCGAGGAGGTGGCTCCGATGCCGGTGGCGGACGCCGCCGGTCGCGCGCCCGTCTCCTTGTCGCCGCTGTTGTTCAGCAGGGCGACGGTGACGCCGGCCGACGCCAGGACGACGGTGACGGCCGCCGCGGCGAGGAGCATCCGGCCCTTGCCGCGGGAGGGCCGGGTGGTGTCCACGGGTCCGGTGTCAGCCGGGTCCAGCGGTCCCCGGGCGGCTGCTCCGAAGCCGTGCGCAGACGGACCCGCGTGGCCGGGAGCACCGTAACCCTGCGGGGCGGGGACACCCTGGCCGGAAGGGCCGAAGCCCTCCGAGCCCGGTCCACCCGTCGCAGAGCCCTGTCCTGCCGGAGCGATCGGCGTCACCGGCCCGAACCCCGGCGGCACCGAGGGCACACCGCGCTCCGTCTCCGCCGACCCGGCCCCCGCCGTACCCCGCAGCGTCGTCGTCGGTGAATCCGTGCCGCCCGCGTCCGCGACCGCCTGCAGCAGTTCCCGCGCCTCCTCCGCCTCCGGGCGGCCCTCGGGCCGCTTGTCCATCAGCCGCCGGAGCACGGGCCCGAGCGCTCCCGCGCGACCGGGTTCCGGAAGCGGCTCGGTGACGATCGCGGTGAGGGTGGAGAACGTGGACGTGCGGCGGAAGGGCGAGGAGCCCTCCACCGTGGCGTACAGCGTGGCGCCCAGGGCCCAGATGTCGGAGGCCGGGCCGGGGTCGGCGCCCTGGGCACGTTCGGGTGCCAAGTAGTCGAGGGAGCCGACGAGTTCGCCGCTGTGGGTGAGGTGGGTGGCGGAGCCGTCGCCCGGGTCCTCCATCGTCGCGATGCCGAAGTCGGTGAGGACGACCCGGCCCGACCGGTCGAGCAGGATGTTGCCGGGCTTCACGTCCCGGTGCAGGACGCCGACGCGGTGGGCCGCCGCCAGCGCGTCCATGACCTTGGCGCCGATCCCGGCCGCCTCGGCCGGGTCGAGGGTGCCGCGCTCGCGCAGGACGTCGTCCAGGGAGGGGCCGTCGACCAGCTCCATGACGATCAGCGGGCGGCCGTCGACCTCGGTCACGTCGTGGACGGCGACGACGCCGGGATGGCGCACCCGGGCGGCGGCGCGGGCTTCGCGCTGCATGCGCAGCCGCAGGCCGGCGAGCTCGGGGCCCTCGGAGTCGGTGTAGGTGCGCAGTTCCTTGACGGCGACCTCACGGCCGAGGACCTCGTCGACGGCCCGCCAGACCACGCCTATGCCGCCCCGGCCGAGCTGCGCCACGACGCGATAGCGCCCGGCCAGCACTCGGCCGGTCTCCTCCGTCCGCCCGTTCTCCCCCGATGACACCGTCGCCCCGTTCCTGTGGCCCGTCCGTGCGTGTCGCCCAGACTAATCCGTCACGCACGGCTCCTCGGGTGCCGCCCGTCACTCGTAGACGGTCGCCGCACGCAGCGCCCGGGCCAGGAAGGTCCAGTCGCCCCCGGCGGGGAGGTCCTTGTCGAAGTTCCGGTACCAGCCCCCCGCGTCGTCGATCCAGGCCGAGAGCGCCTCCAGGAAGGTGTCGAGGGTGCGGTTCTCCCACTCGTCACCCCGCTGGAGACACTCCTCGTGCAGTGCGCGGACGAACGCGGCCAGTTCCTCGCGGGTGCGTATCTCGTCATCGGGTGCGAGCGTCATGGCCGCAATCTACGGGCCCTACTGGCCGGAGATCGTCAGGTCACCGCGCCGGGGTGCCGCGAAGCGCTCCAGGTCGGTCCTGGTCAGGCCGGTCAGGCGGGCGACCTCGGCGATATCGAGGGCGCCGCAGTCCAGGCCGCGCAGCAGATAGCCGCCGAGGGCCTTGGCGGTGGCGGGCTCGTCCATGACGTCGCCGCCGGTGTGGTTGGCGTAGCGGGCGAGACGGGCGGCGGCCTGCTCGAAGCCCTCGCGGTAGAAGGCGAAGACTGCGGCGTACCGGGTCGGGATGTGGCCGGGGTGCATGTCCCAGCCCTGGTAGTAGGCGCGCGACAGGGCGCGGCGGGTGAGGCCGTAGTGCAGGCGCCAGGCGTCGTGGACCTTCGCGGTCGGGCCGATCGGCAGGACGTTCGTGGAGCCGTCGCAGACGCGTACGCCGGTGCCCGCGGCCGCGACCTGCATGATCGCCTTGGCGTGGTCGGCGGCCGGGTGGTCGCTGGCCTGGTAGGCGGCGGAGACGCCGAGGCAGGCGCTGTAGTCGAAGGTGCCGTAGTGCAGACCGGTGGCGCGGCCCTCGGCGGCCTGGATCATCCGGGCGACCGTGGCGGTGCCGTCGGTGGCGAGGATGGACTGGCTGGTCTCGATCTGGATCTCGAAGCCGATCCGGCCGGGCTCGAGACCGCGCGCCTTCTCGAACTCCTCAAGGAGGCGCACCATGGCGGTGACCTGCTCGGCGTAGGTCACCTTGGGCAGCGTGAGGACGAGCCCCTCGGGCAGGCCACCGGCCTCCATCAGGCCGGTGAGGAAGATGTCCAGGGTGCGGATGCCGCGGTCGCGTACCGCCGTCTCCATGCACTTCATGCGGATGCCCATGTACGGGGCCGCCGTGCCGTTCCGGTACGCCTCGGCGATCAGGCGGGCGGAACGAGCCGCGTCCTGGTCCTCGTCCTTGCCCTGGTAGCCGTCCTCGAAGTCCACCCGCAGGTCCTCGATGGGCTCGCGCGCCAGCTTGGCGCGCACCCGGGAGTACACCGGTTCGGCGAGTTCGTCGGACAGGCCCAGTACGGCGGCGAAGGACGCGGCGTCCGGGGCGTGTTCGTCGAGGGCGGTCAGGGCCCGGTCGCCCCAGGAGCGCAGGGTGTCGGCGGCGAAGGCATCACCGGGGACGTAGACGGTGTGGACGGGCTGGCGGGTGCCGGGGTCACCGGGGTAGCGGCGCTCCAGCTCGGCGTCGACCGGCGCGAGGGAGGCACTGATCTCCTCGCTGACGGCACCCGCGAGGCTCGTCGCCACCTGCTCCTGCTGGCCCTGGCCCATGCCACACCCTCCTATTTTCCGCTCTACGGAATCAACAATCCGTAGAGCGAAGTTATCCGTGGAGTTCCTGCCGGTCAACACCCGTCCGCAGCATGAGTCACCACAGTCATTCCAGACGCCCTCTTTCGCACTCCGGTTCGGGCCTTCATCCTGACCCGTCGGGAGGGGATTACATGTCGCACACCAACAGAATGACGCGCCGCATGGGTCTGAGAACCATGGTGGCCGCGGCGGTCGCCGTGCCGCTGATGGCCTCGATGCCGGCCTCCGTCGCCAGGTCGGGCAACCGCCGGATGGAGGTCATGACGTTCAACCTGCGCTTCGCGAGCACCTCCGAACCCCACAGCTGGGCCGCCCGCCGCCCGGTGATGCGCGAGCTGTTACGGCGCGAGTCCCCCACACTCATCGGCACCCAGGAGGGCCTCTACCAGCAGCTGCGGGACATCCACACCGACCTCGGCCCGCACTACGACTGGATCGGCACCGGCCGCGAGGGCGGCAGCCACGACGAGTCCACGGCGATCTTCTACGACAACCGCCGGCTGTCCCCCGTCGAGCACGACACGTACTGGCTCTCCGACACCCCCAGGAGCATCGGCTCGAACACCTGGGGAGCCGCCCTCCCCCGGATCGTCACCTGGGTCCGCTTTCGTGAACGCGCCCGTGGCGGGCGCCAGTTCCACGTCCTCAACACCCACTTCGACCATGTGAGCCAGTACGCGCGTGAGCGTTCCGCGTCGTTCGTCGCCGAGCGGATCGCGGAACTCGCCCGTTCCTCCCCGGTCATCGTGACCGGCGACTTCAACGCGGCGGCCGGGAACAACCAGGCCTACGACACGCTCCTGAGCGCCGGACTCGTCGACACCTGGGACGCCGCGGCCGACCCCGGTGAGCTGTACGCGACCTTCCACGGCTACAAGCCGCTCACTCCCGGCGGCGAACGCATCGACTGGATCCTCGCCACGTCCGGCGCCACCGTCCACCGCGCCCGGATCAACACCTTCGCGCGGGACGGGCAGTTCCCGAGCGATCATCTGCCGGTGCAGGCCTCGCTCACCCTGGCATGAGAGGAGGCCCCCGCGAACCGCTCGGAGAGCGGCCACGGGGGCCTCGTCACGCCTGGGTGCGGATCAGCCCTTGCGGGTGTTGATCTCCTCGGTGAGGGCGGGGACGACGTCGAAGAGGTCGCCGACGACGCCGTAGTCGACGAGGTCGAAGATCGGGGCCTC
>NZ_JXTE01000119.1 GCF_000972385.1 Streptomyces sp. WM6386 | reverse complement strand
CCGTCCCCCACGGACGCCGCCCTTGCCGCTGATCTGGCGCTGCCGATCGAGGAGCTGGAGCTCACCGTTCGGTCGTACAACTGCCTCAAGCGTGAGGGCGTCCATTCCGTGGGCGAGCTTCTGTCGCGCTCGGAGGCGGACCTCCTGGACATCCGTAACTTCGGTGCGAAGTCCATCGACGAGGTCAAGGCGAAGCTGGCCGGTCTGGGCCTGGGTCTGAAGGACAGCCCGCCCGGATTCGACCCGACCGCCGCCGCCTTCGGCGCGGACGACGACGCGGACGCCGGTTTCGTGGAGACCGAGCAGTACTGAAATGGCGCGGCGAGCCGCGCGGGAGGGCACGGCCGATGACGATCGGCAGGGCGCCCCTTCCTGAAGGGGCTCGTCGCTCGATCGCCGCCATCGGAACCGGACCCGCCTGTGTTTTGGGCGGGTCCGGTTCTGTGCTCGGTGTCCGTGCACTGCGTGCTGCAAGGGGTGTCCCGGCCCCTGGCGAGGTGGCCAGGGGCCGGGTTTCAATTGATCGACGTCGGCGACGAGGTTCTGGTCGTCTGCCCTGCGGGCGATGTCCATGCCACCTGGTTATGGAAGCAGGTATTGGACCACTGCAACGGACTGCCGGGATCGTTGATCACGTGACCGGGCAGCCCGGCACCGCGACGCCGACGGAAGGACACCGTATGAAGACCCTTGTCATCGGAGCGACCGGCACCATCGGGCGAGCGGTCGCTGAAAGGTTGGAGACCGAGCATGAGGTGATACGGGCTTCGCGCAACAGCAGCACACGGGTCGACCTGGAGGTGCCGGCCTCCATCGACGCCCTGTTCGCGACCGTCGGCACGGTGGATGCGGTGATCTGCTGCGCGGCCAGCGGCCGGCTGACGCCGCTCACCTCTCCTTCCGACGACGAGTTCACTCTCGGTCTGACAGGCAAGCTGATGGGGCAAGTGTTGCTGTTGCGCCGGGCTTTGAACCATGTGCGGGACGGCGGCTCCATCACTCTCACCAGCGGCGTCTTTCACGAGCCCACGCCAGGCGGCTCGTTCGGCGCTCTTGTCAATGCGGGACTGGAGGCGTTCGTCCAAGCCGCCTCCATCGAGATGCCCCGCGGGCTGAGAGTGAACGTCGTCAGCCCAGGGTGGGTGAAGGAGACACTCGAGAAGCTCGGTATGGACAACCGGCCAGGCACGCCGTCGAGCGACGTTGCGTACGCCTACATCCAGGCAGTCAGGGGAGATATGCAAGGACAGATCTTGAGGCCACTGCCCCGTTGACAGCCGCCGAAGGGGAAAAGCTGTCGACCGGCCGGATGCCGGTGCGGCAGTCTCCCGGGCATGACCACGGCGTCCTTCATTCCTGGGCTGGATCTCTCGCGTCGCTTCTACTTCGAGGCGGTGCGGCCGTTGCTGGACGAAGCCGCTCCCGGGGTGGTGCATTCTGCTGCCCGTCTGGGCAGCGGCTCGGAAGTTCTCGGCTTCGACACCGCGCGCTCCGCTGACCATGAGTGGGGACCCCGCCTGCAGATCTTCCTCGACCCGCAGGAAGTCACCCGCCATGGCCCGAGGATCACCGCACTGCTCGGCGAACGCCTGCCGAAGACTTTCCACGGCTATCCGACACACTTCGCCGCCACCGGCGAGGCGGGCATCGGGGTCATGCGGACAACGGACGGCCCCGTCCACCACCGAGTCCAAGTGGCAGACCCTGGTGCCTGGTTCACCGACCACCTGGGCTTCGACCCGTGCCGGGACGTCACGGTCGGCGACTGGCTGGCCGCCCCCACCCAGCGCCTCGCCGAGGTGACGGCCGGTGCCGTCTTCCACGACGGCCTGGGAGAACTCGCTCCGGCCCGCGCCGGCCTCGCCTGGTATCCCCACGAGCTGTGGCTGTACCTCCTGGCCTGCCAGTGGCAGCGGATCTCCCAGGAGGAAGCCTTCGTCGGCCGCTGCGGGGAGGTGGGAGACGAACTCGGTTCCGCTGTCGTCGCAGCCCGCCTGGTGCGCGATCTGATGCGGCTGTGCCTGCTGATGGAGCGCCGCTACCCGCCGTACAGCAAATGGCTCGGCAGCGCCTTTGCCCGCACCCCGCAGGCATCCGCCCTCACTCCGGTCCTGACCGCGGCACTCACCGCCGCCGACTGGCACACCCGGGAGCACCACCTGGCCCGCGCCTACGAGACGGTCGCGGCCGTGCACAACGATCTCGGCCTGACCGACCCGGTCGATCCCGCCACGCGGCGCTACCACAGCAGGCCGTTTCAGGTGCTGCACGCCGAACGCTTCACCGCGGCGCTGATCGCCCGCATCACCGACCCGGAGGTCCGCTGCCTGCCCGTGATCGGGACCGTCGATCAGTTCGTCGACAGCACCGACGTCCTGGCCCATCCGGCGTTGTCGCGTGCCGCCACCCACGCGGCCCTCGGCTCTCTGCCTGAGACCTCTGCCCCGAAGCCGTAAGAGTTCCGTCAAAGCCGTGGGCACCACCGTAAGGGAGGCGTCAACGGACGTCCGATCCGGCCAAAGGGGCGCTTTCCTCTAGCTGTCCCTTTCCAACGAACCTCACTCCAGGAGTTCGCGATGGCCGATCTGGCCTTCGTCATCGTCACGATCGCGGGTTTCGCGCTGGTGGCTTTCGTCGCCAAGGGGGTGACGAAGCTGTGACCGCCGAGAACATCGTCGGCCTCGTCGTGGCCGTCGCCCTGCTGGGCTATCTCGTCCTCGCCCTGATCTTCCCGGAGAGGTTCTGAGACACAGATGGGTCCCGTACTCGCCGGCGTCCTGCAACTGCTCGCCCTCATAGGCGCGCTGGCGCTGGTCCACATCCCGCTCGGCAACTACATGGCCAAGGTCTACACCTCCGACCGGCACTGGCGGGTCGAGAAGTGGATCTACAAGGGTATCGGCGCCGACCCGAACTCCGAGATGCGCTGGCCCGCCTACCTGCGCGGAGTACTCGCCTTCTCGGCCGTGAGCGTCCTGTTCCTCTATCTGCTCCAGCGGCTCCAGGGCGTCCTGCCCGGCTCGCTGGGCTTCGCCTCCATCGACCCGGACCAGGCGTTCAACACGGCGGTCTCGTTCGTCACGAACACCAACTGGCAGTCGTACTACGGCGAGCAGGCGATGGGCCACGTCGTGCAGACCGCCGGTCTGGCCGTGCAGAACTTCGTCTCCGCGGCAGTCGGTATCGCCGTCGCGGTGGCGCTCGTACGCGGCTTCGCCCGCTCGCGCACCGGGGAACTGGGCAACTTCTGGTCCGACATGGTGCGCGGCGTCACCCGCATCCTGCTGCCAGGTGCCTTCGTCGCGGCGATCGTCCTGGTCGCCTGCGGGGCCATCCAGAACTTCTCCGGCATCCACGAGGTCGGTCAGTTCATGGGCGGCTCGCAGCAGTGGAACGGCGGTGCGGTCGCCTCACAGGAGGCCATCAAGGAGATCGGCACCAACGGCGGCGGCTACTTCAACGCCAACTCCTCCCACCCCTTCGAGAACCCGACGCCCTTCACCAACCTGTTCGAGATCTTCCTGATTCTCGTCATCCCGTTCGCGCTGACCCGCACCTTCGGCCTCATGGTCGGCTCCCTCAAGCAGGGTTACGCGATCCTCGCCACCATGGCCACCATCTGGATCGGCTTCTCCGCCCTGATGATGTGGACCGAGTTCGCCCACCACGGTCCGGTGTTCGACATCGCGGGCGGGGCGTACGAGGGCAAGGAGGTCCGCTTCGGCGTCGGCGGCTCGTCGATCTTCGCCACGGCGACCACGCTCACCTCGACCGGTGCGGTGGACTCCTTCCACTCCTCCTTCACCGGGCTGGGCGGCGGCATCACGATGCTCGGCATGATGCTGGGCGAGATCGCGCCCGGCGGTACCGGTTCCGGCCTGTACGGCATGCTGATCATGGCGATCATCGCGGTGTTCATCGCCGGGCTGATGGTCGGCCGTACGCCCGAGTACCTGGGCAAGAAGATCGGCACCCGCGAGATCAAGCTGGCGGCCTGCTACATCCTCATCACCCCGGCGCTGGTGCTCGTCTTCACCGCCGCCGCGATGGCGCTGCCCACGCCGGGCAACTCGATGACCAACAGCGGGGCGCACGGGTTCTCCGAGATCCTGTACGCCTACACGTCCGCCTCGAACAACAACGGCTCGGCCTTCGCCGGCCTGAACGCGGACACGCAGTGGTTCAACAGCACGCTCGGTCTGTGCATGCTGTTCGGCCGCTTCCTGCCGATGGTGTTCGTCCTGGCGCTGGCCGGTTCGCTCGCCGAGCAGAAACCGGTGCCGGCCACCGCGGGCACGCTGCGCACCGAGAAGCCGCTGTTCACCGGTCTGCTGGTGGGCGCGATCCTGATCATCACCGGTCTGACCTATTTCCCGGCCCTCGCGCTGGGCCCGCTGGCCGAGGGGCTGGCGTCATGACCACCGACGTAACGAATCAAGAGGACTCCATGTCCGCAGTCACCCCGACCCGGGCGCCGCACAGTGACGTACCCACCGGGAACAAGCCCGCCGAAGGACGTGTCGGCGCGGGTCTCTTCGACCCCAAGCAGCTGGTGAAGTCGCTGCCCGACGCCTTCCGCAAGCTCGATCCGCGGGTGATGGTGAAGTCCCCGGTGATGTTCGTGGTCCTCGTCGGCTCGGTGCTGACGACGCTCTTCTCCTTCAAGGACCCGGGCGACTGGTTCGGCTGGGCGATCAGCGCCTGGCTGTGGCTCACGGTCATTTTCGCGAACCTCGCGGAGGCCGTCGCCGAGGGCCGGGGCAAGGCGCAGGCGGACACCCTGCGCAAGGCCAAGACCGACACCGTCGCACGTCGGCTCCACGGCTCCGTGGAAGTGCAGGTTCCCGGCACCGAGCTGCGCGTGGGCGACCTGGTCGTCTGCGAGGCCGGCGACATCATCCCCGGCGACGGTGACGTCGTCGAGGGCGTCGCCTCCGTCGACGAGTCGGCGATCACGGGTGAGTCGGCCCCGGTCATCCGGGAGTCGGGGGGCGACCGGAGTGCCGTGACCGGCGGTACGAAGGTGCTGTCCGACCGCATCGTCATCAAGATCACGACGAAGCCGGGCGAGACCTTCATCGACCGCATGATCAACCTCGTCGAGGGCGCCGCGCGCCAGAAGACTCCGAACGAGATCGCGCTGAACATCCTGCTCGCGTCTTTGACGATTGTCTTCCTGCTCGCCGTGGCCACCCTGCCGCCGTTCGCGGACTACGCGGGCACCCACCTGACGATGGTTGTCCTGGTGGCGCTGCTGGTTTGCCTCATCCCGACCACGATCGGCGCCCTGCTCTCCGCGATCGGCATCGCGGGCATGGACCGGCTGGTCCAGCGCAACGTACTGGCCATGTCGGGGCGCGCGGTCGAGGCCGCCGGTGACGTGTCGACGCTGCTGCTCGACAAGACGGGCACCATCACCCTCGGCAACCGCCAGGCATCCGAGTTCGTGCCGGTGAGCGGGGTGACAGAGGCCGAGCTCGCCGACGCCGCCCAGCTCTCGTCACTGGCCGACGAGACGCCTGAGGGCCGCTCCATCGTCGTACTGGCGAAGGAGAAGTACGGCCTGCGCGAGCGCCACCAGGGCGAGTTGGTCGGAGCCGACTGGATCGCCTTCACCGCCCAGACCCGCATGTCCGGTGTGGACGTGGACGGCAAGAAGATCCGCAAGGGTGCGGCCGGTTCGGTCATTACCTGGGTCAAGGAGCAGGGCGGCACCGTCGCCGAGGACGCGGACACGGCGGCGAACCGTATCTCCGAGGCCGGCGGCACCCCGCTGCTCGTGGCTGTCGAGGACTTTGCGGGCGCGCGCGTGCTCGGGGTCATCCACCTCAAGGACGTCGTCAAGGAGGGCATGCGGGAGCGGTTCGACGAGCTGCGCCGCATGGGCATCAAGACCGTCATGATCACGGGCGACAACCCGCTGACCGCCAAGGCGATCGCCGAGGAGGCGGGCGTCGACGACTTCCTCGCGGAGGCGACTCCCGAGGACAAGATGGCGCTCATCAAGCGGGAGCAGGCGGGCGGCAAGCTGGTCGCGATGACCGGTGACGGGACGAACGACGCGCCCGCGCTCGCGCAGGCGGACGTCGGTGTCGCGATGAACACCGGCACATCGGCCGCCAAAGAGGCCGGCAACATGGTCGACCTCGACTCGAACCCGACCAAGCTCATCGAGATCGTCGAGATCGGCAAGCAACTCCTCATCACCCGGGGCGCGTTGACCACGTTCTCCATCGCCAACGACGTCGCGAAGTACTTCGCGATCATCCCGGCGCTGTTCGCGGCGGTCTACCCGGGCCTGGACAAGCTCAACATCATGGGCCTGTCCTCGCCGGACTCGGCGATCCTGTCCGCCGTCATCTTCAACGCGATCATCATCATCGCGCTGGTGCCGCTGGCCCTGCGGGGTGTGCAGTACCGGCCAGTGAGCGCCGACAAGATGCTGCGCCGCAACCTCACGATCTACGGCCTCGGCGGACTGATCGCCCCCTTCATCGGCATCAAGCTCATCGACCTGCTCATCTCCCTCATCCCCGGGATCGGCTGACCGCCATGAACAACTCCGTTACGAACACTGCCCGGTTGCTCGGAGCCGGCCTGCGGGCCCTCCTGGTGCTGACCCTGGTCACGGGTGTCATCTACCCGCTGGTGGTCACCGGCATCGCCCAGGCCCTGTTCCACAACAAGGCGAACGGCTCCGAGGTCAAGGCGGGCGGCAAGGTCGTCGGCTCCGCCCTGATCGGGCAGTCGTACAACCTGCCGCTGAAGAAGGGCGAGGAGAGCGCGTCGCCCGACCTGAAGTGGTTCCAGGGCCGCCCGCAGAACGGCCTCGGCACGAACAGCGTCAACACGCAGTACTCGCTGATCCTGTCCGGTGCCACCAACCGCTCCGGTGACAACCCCGAACTGATCGCGTGGGTCAAGGCCGCCAAGGCCGCCGTCATCAAGGACAACTCGACCTCCGACTACCAGGTCAAGGCGTCCGAGGTGCCCACCGATGCGGTGACGTCCTCCGGCTCCGGCCTGGACCCGGACATCTCCCCGGCCTACGCCGACCTCCAGATCCACCGGATCGCCGAGAAGAACAGCCTGACCGTCGCCCAGGTGCAGAAGCTGGTAGACGACCACACCGAAGGACGCACGCTCGGCTTCATCGGCGAGCCCCGAGTGAACGTCCTCGGACTCAACATCGCGCTCAAGGACCTCGTAGCGAACAACTGACGGCCTTGCGCGACCCGGACGGGACTCGGTGGCCGGAGAAGCACCCCGGACCGCCGACTCCCACCACCATGAAGACAGGAGAGGCCAACACCCATGACCCGGGTGCTCGTGGTGGAGGACGACCCGCAGCTCGTACGGGCCCTCGCCCTCAACTTGCAGGCACGCAAGTACGGCGTGGACGCCGCCCCCGACGGCGCCACCGCCCTCCGGCTCGCCGCCGCCCGTCAGCCCGACGTGGTCCTGCTCGACCTCGGACTGCCCGACATGGACGGCGTCGACATCATCAAGGGCCTGCGCGGCTGGAGCCGTATGCCCATCCTGGTGCTGTCCGCCAGGCAGGGCTCCGACGAGAAGGTGGCCGCGCTCGACGCAGGCGCCGACGACTACATCACCAAGCCGTTCAGCATGAACGAACTGCTGGCCCGCCTGCGGGCCGCCGTCCGCCGTACCGAGGACGCGCCCCTCGTCCCCGAGACGACGCTGGTGGAGACGGCGGACTTCAGCGTCGACCTGCTGGCCAAGAAGGTCGTCCGCGACGGGCGGGACGTGCGGCTGACCCCGACCGAGTGGCATCTGCTGGAGATCCTGGTGACCAATCCGGGGCGGCTGATCACACAGAAGCACCTTCTCCAGGAGGTGTGGGGCGTCTCGCAGAGCAGCAAGACGAACTACCTGCGCGTGTACATGGCCCAGCTCCGCCGCAAGCTGGAGACGGATCCCTCCCACCCCCGCTATCTGATCACCGAGCCCGGCATGGGCTACCGCTTCGAGGGATGACATGGGACGCGGCAGGCTTCGGATCTACGTCGGCGCGGCGCCGGCGCCGGCAAGACCTGCGCCATGCTCTCCTGCCGGCCCGCCGGCCACGGCGGCCGTCAACAAGCTCGTGACAGCGGTCATCGCCGACGCCGTGCAGCGACGTACGAGGCTCCAGGAGCCCCATCCAGGGTTCGGCACCTCATGCCACAGGCTCCCAAGCGAAGCCGTCCGGGTCGGTGAAGGGCCCCGCATCGCTGCCGATGGCGAGCCGATGTGATCCAGCGCCCTCCGGCGACACGCCCGCGACCTTGGCCAGGCCGCGATGCCCGTAAAGGGACAGCTTGACGGGGCTCGACGAGGAGTCGAACTCGACGTACTTGCTGCCGAAGCTCTTCGCCACCGTGAGACCACGGTCGACATAGAACCGCTTGCTCGCCGCCATGTCCGAGACGCCCAGGAGCAGAACGATCTCGTCGATCTGCCGGCTGTCCGGGCCGGAGTCCTTCTTCGAGGAGCTTGCGATTTGCCAGATGGTTCCGTCCGGGGCCTGAACGACGCCGCCGTAGCCCCACAACGACTTCTTGGCGGGCTTGAGGGTGGTGGCACCGGCGTCGAGTGCGGTGCCGACGAGGGCGTCGACGATCGACGGCTGGGACACCACGAGCGAGAGGGTGAACCCGCGGAAGCCGGAGGTCGGTGCCTCTGCGGCCCGCAGCCGCACCTCCTTGCCCAGGCCGAAGGCGTCCGAGTAGAACTGCTCGGCGGCCACCGGGTCGGTCACTTCCAGGGTGATGCAGTCGATTGAGGTCATGCCCTTCACGCTAGGGAACCTCGACGGCCATCGCTTCTCGAATCCTGACCGGTGTTGTCGGCCGTGAGTGGCGAGCTTCTGAGGGCGTCGCCGACGGTTTCCTTTCGCTCCCGGGTCGGTGCCTGCTCGGTGGATGTGGCGCCGACCCGCGGGAGGGGGGCTCTGACGGCCGGGTCAGCGGTCGAGATGGTCACCCGACACACCGGTGTCACTCCCGGCGCTTTCCGCCGGGCCCAAGCACCAACGATGAACGAGGCACAGTTCTGCGCTCGTTCGGCCGCCACTGTTCGGCCGGCGCCTGCCGCGACCGTGTGTACGTCATGTACGCAGGTCGAGTCGTCGAGGCCGCCGCGAGCCGGGCTCAGTAGCGCTGGGCCTTGGCGATCTCGGCGGTCAGCTTCGGCTCGGCGGGCTTGCGGCTGATGGCCAGCGGCTGCGCCCGCTCGCCCGCCTTGAGGTCCTGCGCACCGACGAAGCGTGTCTCGACAACCTTGCCGCTCGGGTCCCGGAAGTCGACCTGAACGGCGTAGGAGGCGGTCTCGTCCGTGCGGTTGGTGATGTTCACGACGAGGGCGAGCAGACCGCCCGTCTCGGCGCGCGGCAGGCCGGTCATCGAGACGTCGGCCGTCGCGTTGCCCCGGCCTTCGACGTCCGCGAGCTCCTTCTGCGCCGCCTCATTGGCGCGTACGGTCTCGGCGGACACCGATGCCTCGAACGCCGAGGCCCGTGCGGACGCGGAGGAGGCCGCG
Organism: Streptomyces sp. WM6386; assembly: GCF_000972385.1. Classification (GTDB taxonomy): domain Bacteria; phylum Actinomycetota; class Actinomycetes; order Streptomycetales; family Streptomycetaceae; genus Streptomyces. Next base: position 2,998 of record NZ_JXTE01000119.1, on the reverse strand, counting down.
GCCGAGGCCGCCTCCTTGGCGGACGCCTTCACGGACGCCCCGATCGAGGCCAGGTCGGACGGCGATGTGCCGGAGAACGAAGCCGTGTCGGGCGCCGTAGGAGTCGGGCTGAACGAGGAGGCGTCGTCACCGTCGCTGTCGGTACTGCACGAGACGAGCGCCGCCACACTTACGGCCGCCAGCACGAGCCCGACGACCGAGGTCGCGGTCCGGCGACGCTGTGAGGGGCCCTCTGCCTGGGAGACGTCGGCACTCATGCGGTCAAGCCCCTTCCGGCGGCACATGTGACAGTTCACGGCTTTTGCCGGTTCCATCCTGGGCCTCACCAGACCACGAGGCCACTGCACAGGGTCCAACGGGACATTCCTCGAGCTCTGTGGCTCCTTCGCGCCTGTCGTGGCCATGGGCGAGGCCGGTATCCCTGAGGTGCGGAACCACTGTGGGAGGCGCACCATTCGAAGTAGGGGGACGACGAGCTGTGCGGGTGGTCCTGACGAGCCGTACGGGAGGGGCTTCGGCGCCGGCGATCTGCGTCCATTCGTGTGGAACCCGCGGAGGAGTCGTCATGCCGATGCTGCTTATCAAGGGCTTCTACGACGTCAAGGGCTCGCAGCCGGACGGGGACACGGTCGCTTTCACGGCCGACGACCCCTCGCAGTGGAGCCTGGTCGGCGGCGGGCTGGGACGCGCCGTCGAGCACAGCGCGGCGGGCCGCGCGAAACTGCGGCTGGACGCGATCGACGCGCTGGAGACGCACTACGGCGCCAACCGTGTCCACCAGCCCTTGCAGTTTGCTCACGCCGCACGCGACGAGCTGCTCAACTGGCTTGGCTTCACCGACGTTCAGCGCCGTCCGGACGAGACCGTCACCGCCACCACGCCGGAGACCGTTCCCGGGTTCGTGCTCACCCGCGGTTCCGATGTCCACGGTCGTTGCATCGCGCTGGCAGGGCGCGGACCCGCGCCAGGGACGAGCGGCCTGGAGATCGACGTCGACGTCACTGTGCTGAGGACGACGGTCAACCACCATCTGCTCACGGCCGGGTTGGTGTACCCGACGTTCTACCGCAGTCTGTTCACCAGCCTGCGGGTGGAGATGGCCACAGCGTCGAAGGAGGCCCGAGAGGCGGCGCGGGGCCTGTGGCCGGGCGATGTCACCACGACCGGGGCGAAGATCACCGGCCTGGCCTCCCTGACCGACGACGTGGTGCTCCTGCCGAAGCTGTTCCGCCGCATGGTCGACTACCTCCAGCTCTCCATGCCCCTGACCTGTGTCCCGGCCTACCTCGCCGGCGCCAGGGACCGCTACTCCATCCTTTCCACCGGCGAGCGCTGCGTGGGCCTGCACCGGGTCGTGGAGGTCACGAACGGCCAGACCCTGCGGATGACGCATCCGTCCGAGGACCTGCTGTTCGAGGACTCCTGACGCCGTGCCCTGGGGACTGCGCGGACCGGTCGGGCTGACGAACGAGGGGACCCAGTGCCCCAACCACGCCTCCGATCAGCAGCAGATCGCCGAACTCCTCGACGCGGTCGGCCTGCCGGCCGGTGGGACACCGCTGGAGGCGTTCCCGCCGATCGGGGACGGCCACGCCTCGTACGAGCTGTGTCAGGCCATCCGGTCCTTCCAGTCGGTCCAGGAGGGCCTCGTCGCCGACACCAGGGTGGATGTGAACGCGGGCACCTGGAACCGGCTGATGTATCTGGTCGATCCAGGCAGCGCTCCCGCCGAGGCCGGCACCCCGCTGCTGCTCGCTGTGTCGCACTACGAGGTCTTCGAGCTGCCGCAGAACGCCACCGCCCCCTGGCCCTCGCTGAGTTACACCCTGAGGGGCCAGGTCGCGGAATGGGACGGCCCCGGCCTTCATATGGAGCTGTGGGTGAACGGCCCGTTGAAGGTCTCCTGGAGCCAGGAAGCGTACAGCGTGGGCTGTGAGGTGGCCCCCGACTTCGGGGCCCTGGACACGGCGGTGGCCTCCGGCAGTGCGCGGGTCATCGGGGGAGTCGCTCTGGATCAGCTCTGCTCGCGTCTGCGGTCGGAGTCCAGGGGTGCGATCGGGTCGCTGTTCGCGGCCGTCAGCATCGGCGCGGGGCCCGACGGGACGCCCCGGATCGGCGGCACCATCGGGGACGAAACCGCCTTCCTGCGCCTGGAGTTCGAGCCGGTGGAGCGCACGGTGATCTACACCGGGAGCGTGCCCGTCTTCAAGTCGCACCCGGTCACGCAGGGCGAGGCCCAGGTGTCCGGTGATCTCCAGGTGCAGCTGAGGATCACGACCGGTGCGGAGGACTACACCGCGAGCGTGGCGACAGCTCTGGCCGTCCTGGCGATCGGGGCCGTATTCCTGGTCCCGACCGCTGCGTGGGTGGGCGGCGGGCTCTTCTCGGCCCTGTCGGGCGTCGGCGCCGGCGTCAAGGAGGTGCTCGTCCGCATCCCGGTCAGGGCCCTGCCCCCGTAGTCACCAACTGGGCTTGGCGACATTGCCGTAGGACCAGGTGCGGCCCTTGGACATCTCGAAGTGCAGGTGCGGGCCGGTGGAGTTGCCCGTGCTGCCGACCTTGCCCAGTTGTTGGCCTGCCTTGACGTGCTGGTTTGTGCGTACCTGGCGCTGGGAGAGATGGCAGTACGTGTAGATGTGGCCGTTGTCCGCCGCCAGGCCGATCCAGTCGCCGTACGCACCGCCGTTCTTGTTCGACCAGGCGATGGTGCCGCTGCGTACGGCGACCACGGGGTCACCGGGGTCGGCGGCGAAATCCTGTCCGGTGTGCCGGCCGACGCCGTCGGGCTTCCAGGCGTAGTTGCCGCGCTCGAAGAACTGGAAGGTGACCTTGTGGCCGGGCACGGGGGAAGCGACTCGTCCCGAGGCGGGGCGCGGTGCCGCGGGGCGTGCCGCTTTGGCGGTGACGGAGAATCCGGTGAGGCGGCCGAGGGCGGTCAGGGAGGTGGGGCCCGGTATGCCGTCGGCGTCGGTTCCTTTGAAGCCCTGTTTGCGTTGTT
>NZ_JXTE01000118.1 GCF_000972385.1 Streptomyces sp. WM6386 | reverse complement strand
GCTCAGGGGGTGGGGGGTGTGGGGCCGTCGCCGGGATGCGGGTCCGCTGTGGCTTGTCGCGCCGTTCCCCGCGCCCCTAGGTGAGATGCAGTGAGGCCAGCAGAGAGTCCACCAGCGTGCGGTCCCGGGGCTGGGTCAGGCGGTTGCGGGCTGCTGCTGGGGAGAGCCAGAGGATGCGGTCGACCTCGGTGTTCGGGGCGAAGGTGCCCGCTATCGCCTCGGCGGCCCAGTAGCGGACCTGTTTGGGGCGCCCGTTCGCCACGTAGTGCATCGTGGGGAGCTCGGCACCGGTCGCCGCCCGGTAGCCCGTTTCCTCCGCCACCTCGCGCAGGGCGCCCGTCAGGGGGTCCTCGCCGCGCTTCAGTTTGCCCTTGGGGTGGGACCAGTCGTCGTATTTCGGCCTGTGGACGAGGCATACCTCCAGCTCACCGTCGAAGGACGAGCGGCGCCACAGGACGCAGCCCGCCGCCTGGACGGTGCTGTTGTCGGGAGAGCTCACCGAGGGCTCACCGCCTCCGTGTCGGCTACGAGGTGCTGACGGTTTCCATCTGCCACGAACGCTGGAAGGCGAACCTGGCGGCTTCCACTTCGTGGCGCTGGTCGGCGTGGAGCACACCGAGGGCGTAGGCGGTCGCCGGCGCGATCCGGGGCGTACGGGCCGCCTGCGCGGCGGCCGCGGCGGCCTCGGACGCGTCGCGGTGCCGGTCGAGTGCCTCGCCGGCCGTGAGCAGACGTACGTCGGTCAGGTCGCCGCGCAGGACCTCGCGGGCGTACCGGTGCAGGCGCAGCAGCAGACGGACCTGGTGCCAGGGGGCGTCCTGGGGGTGCGGGGCCGGGTCCGGGGAGAGGCCGTGGATGAGGGCCTCGGCGTTGTAGGGGTGGCCCGCGGTGACCAGGGGGAGGGCGGCCACGGCGTCCTTGAGGCGGTCCTTGGCGGCGAGGGCGAGGGGGCGCAGGTCGGTGGACTGCGCTGTGCCGACCAAGGGGACTTCGCTGGCGAGTACGGCGATGTTGTCGGCGACCGCGTGGAAGCGGGAGGAGCCGAGGGCCTGGAGGGCGGTGCTGTGGGCCCGGGTCCTGGCCAGGGTCAGCTGGCGGTCCAGGAGCGCGCCTGCCTTGGCCGCGCCCACGGTGAGATTGCCGCGATCCGGGGTGGCCGTGGGGTGGAGCGCTGGGCCGGCGCTGCCGGGGGCCGCTCTTTTCGGGTCGGGAGTCGTCCTGGCGCCACGACCGGTACCCGCGTCGGCGGGGCCGCCTGCCACGCCCGCCGTCTGCGCCGGAAACACCGTCGCCCCCGACAGCCTGTGCAGCGCCAGCAGCAGCCTCTCCAGCCGCGCCTCGCACGCGTGCTCCGACGCCAGCGTGCCCGACACCCACGCCAGTTCGGGCCGCATCCGTTCCGACCAGTCCGTCTCCAGGAGCGGCCGGAAGGTGTGGAGGCTGCCGCTGATGCGGCGGGCCGAGCGGCGCAGGGCCCGGGCCGCGTCGACGGGGGGCGCCGCGCCGTTGCCGGCGGCGGCACCGGACTCCCGGTGCAGTCGCAGGGCGCGGAGGAACTCCGTGGCCTGGGCCCGGAGGTAGCCCGCGAGGGCTTCCCCCGTCACCGGCCCGACGTGACTGGACACGGGTTCCGTCGGTTCAAGGTGTTGCTGTGCCACGCCGGCGCCTCCGGGCGTCTATGAGCATCTCCTGGACGTTGCGCAGCGGCTGGCCCTCCGCGTCGGTCGCGTGCCGCTCCCACTCGCCGTCCGGGCCCAGATGCCAGGAGGACGTGGCGTCGGACATGCCCGTCTCCAGGAGACGGTTGAGCGCCGCTCGGTGGGCCGGGTCCGTCACCCTGACCAGCGCCTCGATACGGCGGTCGAGGTTGCGGTGCATCATGTCGGCGCTGCCGATCCACACCTCGGGCTCACCGCCGTTGCCGAAGCCGAAGACCCGGGAGTGCTCCAGGAAGCGGCCGAGGATCGAGCGGACCCGGATGTTCTCCGACAGGCCCGTGACGCCGGGGCGGATCGCGCAGATGCCGCGCACCCACACGTCGACCGGCACACCGGCCTGGGACGCGCGGTAGAGCGAGTCGATGAGCGCCTCGTCGACCATCGAGTTGACCTTGATGCGGATGAAGGCCGGACGCCCGGCACGGTGGTGCTGGACCTCCTTGTTGACCCGGGAGATCAGCCCGTCGCGAAGGGACTTGGGGGCCACCAGAAGGCGGCGGTACGTCTCCCGGCGCGAGTAGCCCGAGAGGCGGTTGAACAGGTCCGAGAGGTCCGCGCCGACCTGTGGGTCCGCCGTCAGCAGGCCCAGGTCCTCGTAGAGACGGGCCGTCTTGGGGTGGTAGTTGCCGGTGCCGACGTGGCTGTAGCGCCGTAGCGTCTCGCCCTCCTGGCGGACCACCAGGGACAGCTTGCAGTGGGTCTTCAGGCCGACCAGGCCGTAGACGACATGGCAGCCCGCCTCCTCCAGCTTGCGCGCCCACTTGATGTTGGCGTGCTCGTCGAAGCGGGCCTTGATCTCGACCAGGACGAGGACCTGCTTGCCGGCCTCGGCGGCGTCGATGAGGGCGTCGACTATCGGGGAGTCGCCGGAGGTCCGGTACAGGGTCTGCTTGATGGCGAGGACGTCCGGGTCGTCGGCCGCCTGCTGGAGGAAGGCCTGCACGGACGTCGAGAAGCTGTCGTACGGGTGGTGCAGCAGCACGTCACGGGCGCGCAGGGCCGCGAAGATGTCGGGCGCGGACGCCGACTCGACCTCGGCCAGATCGCGGTGGACGCCGGCGATGAACTTCTTGTACTTCAGCTCGGGCCGGTCGATGGAGGCGATACGGAAGAGACCGGTGAGGTCCAGGGGACCCGGCAGCGGGTACACCTCGGCCTCGGAGATCTTCAGCTCGCGCACCAGCAGGTCCAGGACCTCGCGGTCGATGGACTCCTCCACCTCCAGGCGCACCGGCGGCCCGAAGCGGCGCCGCATGAGCTCCTTCTCCAGGGCCTGGAGCAGGTTCTCGGCGTCGTCCTCCTCGACCTCCAGGTCCTCGTTCCTGGTCAGGCGGAAGGCGTGGTGCTCCAGCACCTCCATGCCCGGGAACAGCTCCTCCAGATGTGCGGCGATGACGTCCTCGATGGGGACGTAGCGGCCGGGGGAGCTCTCCAGGAAGCGGGACAGCAGCGGCGGGACCTTGACGCGGGCGAAGTGGCGGTGGCCGGTGACGGGGTTGCGTACGACGACCGCGAGGTTCAGCGAGAGACCCGAGATGTACGGGAAGGGGTGCGCCGGGTCGACCGCCAGGGGGGTCAGGACCGGGAAGATCTGGTGGCGGAACAGGGTGAAGAGGCGGGCCTGCTCCTTCTCCTGGAGCTCGTTCCAGCGGACCAGGTGGATGCCCTCCTCCGCGAGTGCGGGGGCGACGTCCTCGTGGTAGCAGGCGGCGTGCCGGGCCATCAGCTCGCGGGAGCGGGCCCAGATCATCTCCAGCACCTCGCGCGGCTGGAGGCCGGAGGCGGAGCGGGTGGCGACGCCGGTGGCGATACGGCGCTTCAGACCGGCCACCCGGACCATGAAGAACTCGTCCAGGTTGCTGGCGAAGATCGCGAGGAAGTTGGCCCGTTCGAGAAGAGGCGTGTTCGGATCCTCAGCGAGTTCCAGGACGCGCTCGTTGAAGGCGAGCCAGCTGCGCTCCCGGTCGAGGAAACGGCCCTGCGGGAGGTCCGGTCCATCGAAGGGCGACTCCTCGTACGCGTCGAGGTCGGCGTCGATGTCGGGTTCCAGGTCGGAGACCGCCGCGGCCACGGTGTGCGGGCGGTGCGCGGCTATGGAGCCCACGGAGGGCTGCGCGTGCTGGACCTGTGCTGCCTGGATGTTGGGCTGGCTCATGGACCCATTCTTCCGCGCCATGGGCGAGACAGGCGCGTCGGAGAGCGCGGGCGGGAGCGCGGCGACTCCGTTCCGCGCGGGTCCCTCGGGGGGCGGCGAAGGCTCGGGCACGGCGGGCTTCATTCGCCGAGCGTCGCAAGTCTGTCTGAACCATTGGTTACGGAGACATGGCGTGTGGGACACCGGGGGGCGGATCCCGGGCATCCACCCGCCCGGACAGCTGCCCGGACCGCACGTCCCCCACCCCCGTGGGAGGACGTGCGGCCCGGAAGTGCGGCGGCGTGGCCGTCAGGCGGTGCGGCGGCGCAGCAGGAGGAAGGCGGCGGCCGTCGCCGCGAGCGCCACGGTGAGGAGGATGCCGGTCTGGATGAGCTGGAGGGGCCAGAAGTGGGAGGCGGGGTGGTAGTCGGCGTAGAAGGCGACCGCGTGGTGGTCGGCCGCGCACCGCGCGAAGTCGTCGCCGCAGTCCGGGTAGGTGATGCGGCCGCCGCTGGAGGTCAGCATGCCCTCGTCGCCGAACAGGACGTCGTCGCCCATGTTCGGCCACGCGGAGTCGAGGGACGCGGTGGCGGTCTTCCACGGCCACAGGTCGGGGGTCACCAGGTCGGCGACGTAGACGACGCCCCAGGTGACGGCGGTGCCGATGGCGAGCGCGGGGAGAGTGCGGCGGAGCAGCAGGCCGGTGAGGGCGCCGAGGGCCAGGCCGCACAGGGGCAGGGCGAGCGCGACGGGGCCGTTCGCGATGAAGGTCTCGGCGTCCATCCAGTGCAGGAACACCGGAAACGGGTTGTCCTCGTAGACCAGGCGGTGCACCAGGACCAGCGCGGTCGTGCCGGCGGTGAGCACGGCGGCCGGCATGATCAGCTTGGTGGCCAGCCAGCGGGCCGGGGTCACGGACTGCGTCCAGGCCAGCTTGGCGGTGCCGTTCTCCAACTCGCGGCCGATGAGCGCGGCTCCTGCCCAGGCGGCGACGGGGAGCGTCAGCCAGGCGATGGCCATCTCGGGGAGTCGTACGGCCCGGTAGTAGCCGTTGATCCTGGTGTCCCACATGCAGGCGTCGAGGTCGTCGGGGCACTGGCGCCGCCAGTTGGCCCAGGCGTCGGTCGCGATGGGGCCGTACGCCCACAGCAGGCTGCCCGCGGCGGCGGCCACCAGGATCAGCCAGACGATCAGCGCGCCGCGGTGCAGGCGCAGCACGGTGCGGACGGTGGCGGCGGGGCGTGCGGGTCTCGCCCGGACGGTCTCCGGGGCGGTGAGGGTCATTCGGGCGACTCCTGGCGGGGCGTGCGGGCGGGGACGGTACGGCGGGCGAGGAGGAGGAACGCGGCGGCGGTGGCGAGGGCCGTGACGGTGAGGACGATGCCGGTCTCGACGAGGTGCAGTGGCCAGAAGTGGGACTGCGGGTGGTAGGTGCCGTCGCCCATCTGCCATACGGTGGCGGGCAGTTCGCGTCCGTCGCCGGCGACCGTGGGCCAGTACTCCTCGCGGTACTTCTCCACGTACCGGTTGAGCACGATCACCACGGCGACCGCGAGGGCCGTAGCGGGCAGTGAGCGGCGTACGACGAGCGCGGTGAACGCGCCGACCGCGAGGGCGCACAGGCCGTAGGCCACGACGAGCGGGCCGCGGGCGGCGAACACGTCGGCGAGCCCCAGTTGTCGCCCATCAGGTCGCGGTGGGCCGACCAGGCCCAGCGGAAGACGGGGACGAAGAGCGTGCCGCCGGCGATCAGGACCAGCGCCGGCACCGCGAGCTTGGCGGCCAGCCAGCGCAGCGGCGAGACGTCCTGCGTCCACGCCAGCCGCGCGGTGCCGGACTCCAGTTCACGGCCGATCAGCGCGCCGGCCGACCAGGCGGCGACGGCCCAGAAGCCGTAGTACATGAACGTGCTGGTCCAGCCCATCGGGCCGCTGTAGTCGCGCGAGGACCAGAAGCCGCAGTAGCCCGCGGAGGTGTCCCGGCAGGCGTCCAGGGTCGCCTGTACGTCGTCGGCGGTGACCTCGGTCAGCCACACCAGGTAGGCCACCGAGCCCAGCACGAACACGGTCCACACGATCAGTGCCGCGCGGTGCAGCCGCAGCACGCCCCGGATCATGAGACGGCCCTCGTGCGTACGGCGGTCACGCGGAACGCGGCCAGCGCGAGCAGGGCGGCGACGGCGAGCACGATCGCGGAGGCGGTCAGCTGCAGGGGCCAGTAGTGGGAGAGCGGGTGGTAGTCGTGGTACCAGCTGACGGCGCCGAGACGGTCGTAGAGCCGCTCGCACTGCGGGTTGATCGTGCTGCCGCAGAACGGGTCGGGAAGGCGCTCGCCGTCGGCGGTGAGCAGGCCTGTCGACACGTCCAGGCCGTTGCCCACGGGCAGGTCGCTCTCCAGGCTCGACACGCTGGTCACCGTTGTCCACAGGTGGGGCAGGGCCTGGTGGACACCGGCCCACAGCGCGCCCACGGCGAGGACGGCGGCGCCCAGCGCGGCCAGCGAGCGGCGCAGGAGCACGCCCGCGAAGGCGCCGGCGAACAGGCCGGCCAGGGCGAGGGCGACGGTGATCGGGCCGCCGGCGTAGAAGGTGGGCGGGTCGTACCAGGACTTGGCGCTGCCGATCCGGCCCTCGGACGCCCACCACATCCCGTGGTGCAGCAGCACCAGGAGGCCGGTGCCGGCGGTGACCAGGGCGGCCGGGAGGGTGAGCTTCGAGAGCAGCCAGCGGGTCGGGGTCAGACCCTGGGTCCACGCCAGCTGCGCGGTGCGCTGCTCCAGTTCACGGCCGGTGAGGGCGGCTCCCGCCCAGGCGGCGACGAGGAAGGGGACGGCCAGGACCGCGATGGTCGCGTAGTCGTAGATGTGCTTGTAGCGCAGGATCGCGGCCTGGTCGTACAGGCAGGGACCCGTCGACGCGCAGTCGTAGTGCTGCTGCCAGGCCTCGGCGGAGGCGTCGGCCAGGGGCCCCCACAGACACAGCAGCGCGCTGCCGAGTCCGAGGAGGACGACGGTCCAGACGAGGAGGGCCGGGCGGTGCAGCCGTATCAGCCACCGGCTCAGGTGGGGCGCGGTGAGGGTGCTCACGCGGAGACCTCCTCGGCTCCCGACAGGGCCGCCTTTCCGGCTGCCTCGGGGTTGCGCAGGTAGGACAGGACCAGCTCCTCCAGGGAGGGCGCGCTGGTGCGCCAGTCGGCGGGGAGCGGGGCGGCCGGGCGGATCAGGGCGGAGAGCTGGCGGCCCGTGGTGCGGGACTCGACGACCGTGTGCGGGTCGAGGACGGTGTCCGCGGATGCCGACACGCGCGTGTGCGTCTCCAGCAGCTCGTCGATCTCCCCGGCGAGGCGGACCCGGCCGCCGCCGATCAGCAGCAGGTGGTCGCAGGAGTCCTCCAGCTCGGCGACGACGTGCGAGGACATGACGATCGTGGTGCCGTGCTGGGCTGCCTGAGACATCAGGACGCCCATCAGCTCGTGCCGGGCCAGCGGGTCGAGGTCGGCCATCGGCTCGTCCAGGAGCAGCAGTTCGGGCTTCTTGCCGAGCGCGAGGGCGAGCGCGACCCGGGTGCGCTGGCCGCCGGACAGGGCGCGGACACGGGCCTTGGGGTCGAGCTCGCCGCCGGCCACGATCCGCTCGGCGGCGCGCGCGTCCCAGTGGCCGGGGTTGAGGTCGGCGCCCATGCGGAGCGTCTCGGCGACGCTGAGCTGGGGATAGAGCGGCTTGTCCTGGGCGACGAAGCCCACGCGTGCGCGTGCCGCGCCCGCGGGCCCGCCGAGGACCAAGAGGCTGCCCTCGCTCGGGGCCATGAGGCCGGCGGCGAGGGCGAGCAGGGTGGACTTGCCCGCGCCGTTGGGGCCGACGACGGCGCAGACGCGGCCGGTGGGGAGCGTGAGGGTGCAGTCGCGCAGGGCCCATCCGGCGGACCGCCGCAGCCGGCCGAAGCGCTTGCCCAGCGCGGCTGCCTCAAGGGCGGTGTCGGTCATGAGGGGGCTCCCTGGCTGTGCTGGTCCTGGCCGTTCGTGCCCAGGAAATGCTTGTCGAGTACGGCGGTGAAGAGCGCGGCCACGTCGTCCCGGTCGAGGCCGGCCGCGCGGGCCCTCTGGGTCCATCCGTCGAGCTCGGAGTGGAGGGGCGAGTCGGCGGTGGCGGCGCCGAGGCCGCGGCGCACGAAGGTGCCGAGGCCGCGCCGGGCCTCGACCAGTCCCTCGCGCTCCAGTTCGCGGTAGGCCTTCAGGACCGTGTTGGGGTTGATGGCGGTGGCCTCCACTACCTCGCGCGCCGTGGGGAGCTTGTCGCCCGGTTCCAGGTGGCCCAGCCGGAGGGCCTGCTTGGTCTGCTGGACGATCTGGACGTACGTGGCGACCCCGGAGTGCCGGTCGATGCGGTACTCGACCACCCGTGCACCACCCTTTCACTAATTGAGTAGTGAAAGGGTGGTGCAAGGCGGGCTGGAAAGTCAAGAGCAATCCCGTGAACCGATCGGCGGGGCTCGTGCGATGAGGGTGATGTGAGCGAGACGAGAAGCGACGGGGAGCTGCTGCGGGCCGCGGCGGACGGGGACCGGCGCGCCTTCGAGGAGCTGTACCGGCGGTTCGCACCATGGCTGACGGCCAGACTGCGCAGCCGGTGCGCCGACGCGGGGGTCGTCGACGACGTGGTGCAGGAGACGTTCCTCGCGATCTGGCGGGGGAAGGCCCGCTATCGCGAGGACGGAGATGTGGCCGGGTGGCTGTGGCGCGTCGGTTCGCGGCGGCTCGTCGACGCGCTGCGCGGCGACGGGGCGCGGGGGAGGCTGCGGCAGGCACTGGCCAGGCTGCGCCACCGGGACGAGGCGTCCGCGGAGGAGCGCGTGCTCGCGGGGGTTGAGCACGGAGACCTCGCGGGCGCCCTGGTCCGGCTCTCACCCGAGCTCCGGGCGGTCCTCCAGGCGACGGTCATCGACGGGCTGACCACCCGCGAGGCGGCCGTCGTCCTCGGGATTCCGCCGGGCACGGTCAAGACGCGGGCGATGCGGGCCCGTAAGCAACTGCGGGAGGCGCTGGCATGAGCGGGCACGTAAGCGATCAGGGTCTGCGGGGCCGGGAGCCCCGGCGGGAGGTGGCGGCATGACGTGGCATGTGGACGAAGAGGATCTACGGGCCTATGCGCAGGGTGAGTTGACGCCTCCGGTGCTCTGGTCCGCCGACACACACCTCGTCTCCTGCGCGCGATGCCGGGCGGTGCTCGCCTCCGTCGGTCCTTCCGTGGACGCGGACTGGGAGCGCCTCGACGCCGAACTCGACGCCCCCGAGCGGGGGTTGTTCGAGGGGCTGCTCGTGCGGCTCGGCGTCGCCGACCACACCGCGCGGCTGCTCGCGGCGACACCGGTGCTGCGCCGGTCGTGGCTGGCGGCGGTGGTGTTCGTGCTGGTGACGACGGTGGGGGCGGTGTACTCGGCGGACTCGCCGACGCTGTTCCTCGCCCTCGCCCCACTGCTGCCGCTCGCCGGTGTGGCACTGGCGTACGGGCCCGCGCTGGACCCGACGTACGAGATGGCGGTCGTCAGTCCGGTGCACGGGTTCCGGCTGCTGATGATCCGTACGGTCGCCGTGCTCAGCACCGTCCTCGGCCTCAACGGCCTGGCGACGCTCGCGCTCCCCGCCTACGGCCTGCGCGCCCTGGCCTGGCTGCTGCCCGCGCTCGCCCTCACCGCGACCGGCCTCACGCTGATCCCCCGTCTTGGCCCGGTCCTCGCGCCGTCCCTCGTCGGCGGGGTGTGGATCGCGCTGCTGGTCGTCGCGGACGCGAGCGGTGACGGGCCGCTCGTGCCGTTCACAGCGGCGGGCCAGGGTGCCGCCGCCGCGGTCGCCGCTCTCGCGGTCGCACTGCTCTACCTCGCACGTGACCGTTTCGACGTCTCCCACAGGAGTGCCGTATGACACCCACCGTCTCCGCCTCGGGGCTCAGCCTCCATTACGGCGGTACCCGCGCCCTGGACGACGTGTCGCTGCGGCTGACGCGGGGCGTCACCGGGCTGCTCGGTCCCAACGGGGCGGGGAAGACCACCCTGCTGCGGGTGCTGGCCACCGCCGTGCCCGCCGACCGGGGCGCCTTCACGGTGCTCGGACACGACCCGGGCACCACACGCGGGCGGCAGGAGGTGCGGCGCCGGCTCGGCTATCTGCCCCAGACCCCCGGCTTCCACCCGGACTTCACTGCCTTCGAGTTCGTCGACTACGTGGCGATCCTCAAGGAGCTGACGGATCGCGCCGCCCGCCACCGTGAGGTGCGCCGCGTGCTGGACGAGGTCGACCTGGGCGATGTGCGCGCCAAGCGCATCAAGAAGCTGTCCGGAGGCATGCGGCAGCGGGTCGCGCTGGCCGCGGCGCTCGTCGGCGACCCGGGCCTCCTCGTCCTGGACGAGCCGACGGTCGGCCTCGATCCCGAACAGCGCATGAGGTTCCGGGAGCTGATCGCCCGGGCGGGCGAAGGGCGGACGGTCCTGCTGTCCACCCACCAGACGGAGGACGTGGCCATGCTCTGCCACCGGGTCGTGGTGATGGCGACCGGCGGGGTGCGCTTCGACGGCACTCCCGCCGAGCTGACCGCGCGGGCCGCCGGACGCGTGTGGAGCAGTACCGAACGCGACCCGGGGGCGAAGGCGGGGTGGCGCACGGGCACGGGCTCCTTCCGCAATGTGGGGGATCCGCCCGCCGGTGCCGACCTCCTCGAACCCACCCTGGAGGACGGCTACCTGCTGACCCTCGACGGCGCGGGCGCGGAGGTGGCGGCATGAGCGCCGTGATGGAGGCGGCCCCGCCCGCCGAGCGGACCGCGTCACAGGACTCCCGGGCCGCGGTGCTCGCCCTCGCCCGGTTCGAGGCGCGCCGACTGCTGATGAGCGTGCCGGTGATCGTCGGCTTCCTGGTGTACGTCGCCTGGATCGCATGGAGCGCCCAGGACTACGCGGACGGCTATCCGGCCCTCCAGAACGTCGACCGTGCCACGCAGGGCGGGCCGCTGCTCGTCGGCCTGGCGGTGCTGCTGGCCGTGAACCAGGCGGTGCTGAGGTCCGGACGACAGGACACGGAACGCCACTTCGGGGTGCTGGTGATGGGCGCGGGGCGGCGTACGGCGGCGCATCTGCTGTCCGTCGTGCCGACCGTCCTGCTCACCGCGGTCTGCGTGACGGGACAGTTCGGCTGGGAGGCCCTCAAGTCCGGTGCCCTCGGCCGCGGTTCGGTCGGCGAGCTGATGGTGGGACCGCTGACGGTGCTGCTGTTCGGAGCGGTCGGCGTGCTGATGGCCCGGCTGGTGACCTCCAACTTCGCGGCTCCGCTGCTGGTGGTGGTCTTCCTCTTCCTGTTCGTGCTCGGCACGGGGCTCGGCGGCGACGGCAGCTGGGTCCGCTGGCTGTACCCGGTCGTGGGCGAGACGAGCAACAACATCCTGCCCTCCGACCTGATCGGCCGTCCCGCCCTCTGGCACGCCGTCTATCTCGCCGGCCTCGGGCTGAGCCTGGCGCTGCTCGCGGTACTGATGGGCGGCGGTCGTGCGCGGTCCGCACGGGCCCTGTTCGTCGGTGCGCTGGCCCTGACGGTCCTGGGCGGGACCGCCCAGGCGCAGGGGGTGCCGGCGGAGACGACGGCGGCGCGGGAGCGGGTGACGTTCCATCCCGAGCAGGTGCAGACATGTGTGGAGCGGGCCGGGTCGCGGTACTGCGCCTTCCCGGAGTGGCGGGGCCGCACGGCGGACTGGGCCTCGGTCGTGGACCAGGTGCAGTCCCTGGCGGGCGGTACGGCACACGACCAGCGACTTCTCGTACGCCAGCGGATAGACGCCACCTACGGCCTCGACGGCGACGCGGCGATCGCCCCGTCCAAGGCCGCCCACCAGGTGACGGTCGGCACGGGCTGGGGCGGCAACCGCGTCCCCGAGTTCTCGGCCGCCGTCGCCGCCGTACTGATCGCGGGCGACGAGGACGCGGCGGGCGGACTGTGCGACGGCCGCATGGTCACCCTCATGTGGATCGCCCTGGCCTGGGAGTCCGACCCGATCACCCAGCTGAGGCACGTCCGCATCGACGACAGCGTGACCGGTTCGGCGATCGTGCTGTCCCCGACGAACCCGATGTCGATGACGGAGGGGCAGACGACGGTGGTCCGCAAGCTGCTGGAGCGGCCGCGGGGCGAGGTCGAGGCGAAGGTGAAGTCGCAGTGGTCGGAACTGACCGCACCGAAGGTGACGACCGCACGGGTGGCCGAACTGCTGGGCGTGGACACCAAGCTGAAGCCCGACTCATGTGACTGACGGGCCTCCGGGTGGGTGCGCAGGAGTGATCGGCAGATGTGTCCCATGGGCGGGACTGGTGATCTGCGGGTTTGCCGGATGGGGTGGGACGGATCTGCCGATCGTGGCGTCGTGTGGGGAGGGACTCGGTGGTGGTGTGGCGAGGGTGGGGATGAGCGGGGTCGGGGAGGCGCGGGTGCGGAGTGTGGTGGTGGGGCGGGCGTTGCTGGGTCCCGTTCTGCGGACCTTGCCGTGGCGGGCGTTGGGGGCCGCCGGGAGTGTGGGGCTGCTGCTCGCGGGGGCGGCGCGGTGGCTCATCGACGGGGACGAGTGGCTGGCGCTGAATCTGCTGCGGGCGACCGCGCTGGCCTTCGCGCTGGGCCTGGCGTTCCTCCTGGACGACCCGGCCCGGGAGACCACCGTTTCGGTGCCGACGACGCGTCCGGTCCGGCAGACGCTGCGGGTGGCGGTGGTCGCCCCGTTCCTGGCGCTGGCGTGGACGGTGGCGGTGCTCCTCGTGCCGGGTGAGATACGTCCTCCCGTGGGCGACGTCACCTTGGAGGCGGCCGGGACCTTTGTCCTCGCGCTGGCGGCGGCCGCTGTCGCCGTGCGGTTCAACGAGGCGGCGGAGCCGGGGCAGGCGGTGGCCGCGGCGGTACTCACCTCGGCCGTGGTGATGCCGCTGGTGCTGCCGGGGCGGTGGGCGATGTTCGTGGGGGTGCGGGACGAGCGGTGGGCGGCGTCCCATGCGCGGTGGGTGTGGGTGCTGGTGGGGGCGGCGGTGGTGTGGGTGGTGTGCGGGCCGGAGCGGTTGAGACGGCGGACAGTGCGGGCCGGTTCGTCGGGCGGGTGATTTCGCCCCCGCCGCCCTTACCCGTCCCATCCCTGGGGGCTGCGCCCCCAGACCCCGCTTCGGCCCTGAACGGGCCTCGTCCTCAAACGCCGGACGGGCTGATTGAACTGGACCGGCGTTGGCAAATTCAGCCCCTCCGGCGTTTGAGGAG
>NZ_JXTE01000117.1 GCF_000972385.1 Streptomyces sp. WM6386 | reverse complement strand
TTCCTCATTGGCGAGCGCGGCGGCCTCCTTGACGGCGGCGAGGGCGTCAAGGAGGTGGGGGTAGGCGGAGATGGGAGTGCCGGTGATGGCGAAGTTCTCGGTGGCGCGGAGGGTGTGCACACCCCAGTAGACGTCGGCGGGGACGTCCCGGTCGCCGAGCAGGTCGTGTTCGCTGCGGGTGACTGCGGCGGTCATGGCGGTGCGGACCTTCTCTTGGAGCGGACGTTCTCGGACGAGGGTGTACATGAGGTCAGTTGCCGGTGGAACCGCGAGAGCAGATCGAGCGCGCGGCCGCCCCGCAGTCAACGAGTTCGTCGGCGGCAGTAGCAATGGATATGTGGACGCCCGTGAAGCCGTCCTTGGTCAGCCGACGCCGCACGGCCCGCCGCGCCCTCGATGTTGCTGACGCGGCGAGGCCGTTGCAGGAGACGGGGAACAGCGGCGCGCCGCGGTCACCGGGTCACCACAGCGAATGAGTCTCAGGGGGTACCCGAGCCCGGAACTGCGGGGGCTTACCGCCACCCCTTCCCCGTAGGCCCCGCAGTACCACCGCCCCGTCGACTCAGCGCAGCTTGTCCTTGGCCTTGTAGTAGGCGCCGCCGAACGGGAGGAACCAGGGGGTGCCGTTGTAGAAGGGGACGGGGACCTTGGGGAAGCCGAGGCCGCGCAGGGGGTTGGCCTCCGGCTTGCCGTCCATCATCTCGGCGACGGCGCGGCCCATGTAGGTGGCCATCTGGACGCCATGGCCGCAGTAACCCATGGAGTAGTACAGGCCCTTGGCCCCATCGGCCTCACCCGCATGCGGGAGACGGTCCCAGGAGAAGCCGACCATCCCGCCCCAGACGTAGTCGATCCGAACGTCGGCCAACTGCGGGAAGATCTCCGTCATCTCCCGCTTGAGGACGTCCCCGCTTTTGACGTCGGAGGCCGGGTTGGACGGCGCAAATCGGGCCCGGCCGCCGAAGGCGAGTCGGTTGTCGGGGGTGAGCCGGAGGTAGTGGCCGATGTTCTTGGAGTCGACCACCAGGCGGGCGTTGGGGATCAGTTCGCGGGCGCGCCCCTCCCCCAGCGGTTCGGTGACGATGATGAAGCTGCCGACGTTGATCAACCGCTTGCGGAACCAGGGCAGCGCCTTGTCGGTGTAGGCGTCGGTCGCGGCCATGACCTGCTTGGCGCGGATCGTGCCGTGCAGGGTCTCCACGAGGAAGCCGCCGTCGGGCAGGCGGGTGAGGCCGGTGGCGGCGTTGCGTTCGTGGATCTCCGCGCCGGCGCGTTCGGCGGCCTCGGCCAGGCCGTGGACGTACTTGCCGACGTGCAGGGCGGCGCTGAGCGGGTCGAGCAGGGCGCCGTGGTAGTAGTCCGAGCCCAGTTCCGCCTTCAGCTCGCCGCGGGTCAGGAGCTGGGTCTCGTGGTCGAAGTTGTCGGCCAGGTCGCGCTGGGTGGCCTTCATCGACTCGAAGTGCTGGGGCTTGAAGGCGACCCCGAGGCGTCCGGAGCGGTTGAAGTCGCAGTCGATCTTCTCCGTGTGGGTGAGTTCCTCGACGACGTCGACGGCCTCGCGGAAGGCGTCGTACAGCTCGCGGGCGCGCTCCTGGCCGTAGCGCTTGCGGGCCTCGCCGACACCGATGGTGAGGCCCTGGGTGCACATGCTGCCGTTGCGCCCTGAGGCGCCCGAACCGACCTTGTCCTTCTCGACGAGGACAGTCCGGGCACCCTTGCGGGCGGTGTGGTAGGCGGTGGACAGGCCGGTGAGGCCGCCGCCGATGACCACCACGTCCGCCTCGTCGGGCAGGTCCTTTCCGGACCGGTCGGGCAGGGCGGGGGCGGTGTCGAGCCAGTAAGGGATCTGCTTCATGGCGTGCGTCCTCTGTGTTCTCTGTCCTGTGTCGCCGTGTGGCCGTGTTGTCAGCAGCCGAGCAGCTTCGGCAGGCCCGACAGGTCGGTCAGCTCGTCGTAGGGCTGGTAGTCGGCGCTGCCGGGGCGGCCGAAGCGGTTGATCCACACACGGCGCTTCAGGCCGAGGTCACGGGTCGGGATGTGGTCGTACTCCCAGCCCTGCGCGGTATGGATGACCTGGGACGGCTCGACACCCATCGTCTTGAAGGCGTGCTCGAAGGTCTGCCGGTCCGGCTTGTACGCCCCTGCCTGCTCGGCCGTGACGACGTAATCGAACTCGACGCCGATGTTCTCGACGTTGCGCGCGATCAGGTTGTCATCGCTGTTGGTGATGATGGCGATCTCGTACTTGGTCTTCAGCGCGCGCAGGGCGTCCGGGACCTCCGGGAAGGGACCGAACGTGGGGACGGCCTCGACGAGGGCGTCACCGTCGGATGTGCGGTACTCCAGGCCGTGCAGGCGCATCGCCATCTGCAGGCTGGAGTGCAGGATCTCGTGGTAGGGGCGGTAGGCCTCCAGGACGGCCTGGAAGCGCATGACGCGGAAGTCGTCGAGGAACTCGTCGACGTCCAGGTTGTCCAGGTCCAGCCGGTCGGAGAGGACCTTGAGGGTGGTGGGGCCGAGCTGGAAGTCGACCAGGGTGCCGTAGGCGTCGAAGGTGACGATCTCTCGCATGGTGTTCAACCTCGGTTTCCGGTTCTTACAGGGGAGGGGGAGGGTCAGACGATCCGCTCGCCGGGGGTGACGATCGCGTCGAGTGCGGCCAGGTCGGCCAGTTCGGGGATCCAGTCGGCCGCCGCCGCGTTGGCGGTGACCTGTCCGGCGTTCATGGCGCCGCAGATCACCGAGCCGACGGCGGGCAGGGCAGCCAGTCCGCCCACGGCGACCTGGAGGAGGGTCAGGCCGCGGTCGGCGCCGTACGCGGTGAGCGCCTCGACCCGGTCCAGGGCGGCGTCGGTGAGCCAGCCCTGCCGCCAGGACAGGCGGCTGCCGGGCGGGGGCTGCTCGCCACGCCGGTACTTGCCACTGAGCAGCCCGTTGGCCAGCGGGTAGTACGGCAGGAGACCGAGGCCGTGACGCAGGCAGGCCGGTATCAGGTCCTGCTCCACCCTGCGGTCGAGCAGGTGATAGCGGGCCTGGGTGCTCACGAAGGCATCGCTCAGATCCTCGGCCGGGAGGGCGGAGCAGCCTATGTACCCGATCTTGCCCTCGTCGACGAGTTCGCGCAGGGCTGCGATCGTCTCGTCGAGCGGAGTGACGCCGTCCGGCTCGTGGTACTGGTACAGGTCGAGGCGGTCGGTGCCGAGGCGGCGCAGCGAGCTCTCCACGGCGTGGCGGATGTAGGGGCGAGTACCGCGTCGGCCGTACCGGTCGGCGTCCGAGCCCATCTCCATGCCGAACTTCGTGGCCAGAACGACGTCGTCGCGGTGGCCCTTGAGTGCGGCGCCGAGCAGCCGTTCGCCGTCACCGCGCGCGCCTCCGGCCTCGCCGAACCCGCCGTACATGTCGGCCGTGTCGAACAAGGTGATCCCGGCGTCCAGCGCCGCGTGGACGACGGCCTTCGTCCCGTCCTCGTCGAGACGGGAGCCGAAGTTGTTGCCGCCGAGGCCCACCACGGAGACGGCCGGCCCGCGTTCTCCGAGCGTGCGATACCTCATGACCGGCTCCCGAAGCCGATGCAGACGTTCTTGGTCTGCGTGTAGCTGTCGAGGGCTTGGAGGCCCTTCTCCCGGCCCCAGCCGCTGTGCTTGTAGCCGCCGAAGGGCAGCTCGACGCCGGTGCCGACGCCGGTGGCGTTGACGGAGACCTGGCCGGCGCGGATGCCCTCCGCGAGGCGCATCGCCTTGTCGATGTCGCGGGTCCAAACGTAGGAGGAGAGGCCGTACGGGCTGTCGTTGGCGATGTCCAGGGCCTGGTCGGCGTCGTCGAAGTCGATGACGGTGACGACGGGTCCGAAAATCTCCTCGCGGGCGCAACGGGCCTGGTTGGTCAGGCCGGTGAGGACGGTCGGTTCGATGTAGTAGCCGTCGGCCAGGGCGGGGTCGGACGGCGCGCCGCCACCGACGCGCACTGTGGCGCCCTCCTGCCGGGCCAGGTCGAGATAGCCCAGCACCCGGTCGCGCTGCCGGGCCGCGACCAGCGGGCCGATGTCCGGGTCGGACAGGCCGGGGCCGACGCGCAGGGTGGCGATCTTCTCCACCAGCCGGTCCAGGAACTCATCCGCGCCACGCTGAAGAAGCAGGCGCGTCCCGGCCGAGCACATCTGTCCCGCGTTGCTGAACGAGGCGCCCAGGATCGCCTTCAGGGCCAGGTCGAAGTCGGCGTCGGCGAAGACGACGAACGGCGACTTGCCGCCCAGCTCGGTGACCGACGGCACCACGTTGGCGGCCGCGGCCTGCGCGACCTTGATGCCGGTAGGAACCGAGCCGGTGAAGGTGACCTGGTCGATGCCCGGGTGTCCGGCGAGGGCCGCTCCCGTCTCGCCGTCGCCGGGGACGACGTTGAGGACACCCGGCGGAAGCCCGCACTCCAGAGCGATCCTGCCGATCTCCAGCGGGGTCAGCGGCGCCTCGGGAGAGGGCTTGAGCACCACCGTGCAGCCCGCGGCCAGCGCCGGGGCCGAGCCTCTCGCGGTGTTCTGCAGCGGGTAGTTGAACGGGATGATCTGGCCGGAGACACCGATCGGCTCCCGCACGGTGTAGTCGAGCAGCCCCGGGCCCAGCGGGATCGTGGAACCGCCGAGCTTGTCGGCGAAGCCCGCGTAGAACTCGAAGTAGCGGGCGGCGGCCTCGACGTCGGCCTTCGCCTGGCTGAGCGGCTTGCCGGTGTCCTGGCTCTCCAGCCGCGCCAGCCGTTCGCCCTGGTAGCGAATGGCCTCGGCGATCCGGTACAGGAGCCGGCCACGGTCGGCTGCCCGCATCCGGGCCCATTCGGGCGCCGTGAACGCTGCCCTGGCCGCGGCCACGGCCTGGTCCACGTCCGCGCGGCCGGCCAGCGCCACCGTGGTGATGGCCGTGCCGTCGGACGGGTCGAGGACGGTGAAGGTGCGGCCGTCGGCGGCGGACACCTGCTTGCCGTCGACGAGGAGCAACTGGGTGTCGCCGCTCATGGCCGGATCTCCCCCAGCACCTCGCCGAAGATGACGACCTCGTCGCCCGGACGGACGGTCCGGATCCGGCGCACCCACAGCACGATGCCGTCCTGCGGGGCGATCACCTCTTCCAGTGTGTTGCCGTAGTGGTCGACGATGTGGGCGATCAGGTCGCCCTCCTTGCAGGTCTCCCCCGGCTCGGCGTGTCCGAGGAAGAAGCCGCCGGACGCGGAACGGGCGAAGGTGCCGGAGGTGGCGGTGTAGCTGTCGCGCAGCTTCGCCTCGCCGTCGATCATCTTCAGCTGCCGCATGATGTTGTGGATCGAGTCGACGTGCAGCTCGACGTTCGACTCCCGGTAGGTGCCGCCACCGGCCTCGATGGTGATGGCGGGCTTGCCCGCCGCGAGGGTGGGGTGGCGGACGGTGCCGCCCCACTTGCCGCCCTTCCAGACCAGCTCGTGACCGGCCGCGAGGGCCAGGTCCGTGGCGAGCTCCTCGTAGCCGCCCTGGAGGATGACGAGCGGGGCGATCTCGCCGAAGGTGCCGCCGGTGTGCAGGTCGACGAGCGCGTCGATGGCGGGGACGACCTGCTCGACGAAGGTGGCGGCCAGCCGCAGGGAGTACGAGCCGTCCGCGTCACCCGGGAAGATCCGGTTGAGGTTCAGGTAGTCAAGGCCGCTGGTGCGGGCGGCTGCCTCGAAGGCGGGGGTGTTCATGCAGGGGATGCCGACGAGGGTGCCGCGCAGGGTGGCCGGGTCGATGTCGGCGAGGACGCGGCGGATGGCCTCCTGGCCGTCGTACTCGTCGCCGTGCACACCCGCGTCCACGCACAGCACGGGACCGTCCTGGGCGCCGTTGACGACGATGAGCGGGATGCCCAGCTCGACGCCGTAGCTGCTGGTGCCGACCGGGATGAGGCCCTCGGCGCGTTCGCCGGGGGAAACGGTCAGCGGACCGATGGAGTACATGTCGTTCCTTTCGAAAACGGGTGGGGTCACAGGCGGGCGGACGCCTCGACGAGGGTGTCGGCGAGGATGTCGGCGATCCGGTCGAGGAGTGGGCGGTCGCTGATCAGCGGCGGCGCGATCTGGACCAGCGGCGCCGACCGGTTGTAGACGCGGGCCAGGAGACCGGCCTCGCGCAGGCGACGCGGGATCAGGTCGACGACCAGGTCCTGCCGGGCGCGGTCGCTGAAGCCGCCACCTTCGAGATCTCCGACGAGTTCGCAGGCGTAGAAGAATCCGGCGCCGCGGACGTCGCCGACGATGGGCAGGTCGGCGAGGGACGCCATCCGTCCCGCGAGGTGGTCCTGGAGCCCTCGGACGTTGTCCAGGATCCGGTCCCGTTCCATGATCTCCAGGCTGCGCAGCGCGATTGCCGCGCTGAGCGGGTGGCCGGCGAAGGTGTAGCCGTGGTTGAGGACCGCACCGGGCCGGTTGATGACCTCGACCACGCGACCGCTGACCAGGGTCGCCCCCATGGGGGCGTATCCGGCGGTGATGCCCTTGGCGACGGTGACCATGTCCGGACGGGCGCCGTAGCGGTCTCCGCCGAACCACTCCCCCAGCCGTCCGAAGGCGGTGATCACCTCGTCGGCGACCAGCAGGAAGCCGAACCGGTCGGCGAGCGCCCTCAGTCCCTCCCAGTAGCCCACCGGAGGTGTGATGCACCCGCCCCGGTTCTGCACCGGTTCGGCGATCAGCATGGCGATGGTCTGCGGGCCCTCGGCCAGGATCTCGGCCTCCAGCTCGGCGAGCAGGTGCGCGGTGTACGCCCTGTCGTCGGTGAACCCGGGGGCCAGGCCGAAGCGGTTGGTGTTGGACACGAACCGGGTGTCGATGGCCGGCGGCCCGTACGGATCCGTCAGGCCGGGGTCGTCGGTGAGGGAGAGGGCGCCGACGGTCAGGCCGTGGTAGGCGCCGCGCCGGGCGATCGCCTTGACCCGGCCCGGTTCGCCGCGCAGGGAGTGGTAGCGGCGGGCCATCTTCCAGGCGGTCTCGACTGCTTCGGCGCCGCCGCCGGAGAAGAAGGTGTGCTCGATGTCGACGGGGGCTATCAGGGACAGGCGTTCGGCGAGCTCGATGGCCGTCGGGTGCGCGGAGGAGGACCACAGCGGGCTGAAGCACAGCTCGCGCAGCTGCTTGTCCGCCGCCTCGGCGAACTCGGGACCGTAGGAGTAGCCGAGTTGGCAGCAGTACAGGCCGGAGAGGCCGTCGATGTAGCGCCTGCCGTCGGCGTCGACCACGTACGGCCCTTCGCCGCGCCGGACGACGAAGAGGTTCTCTCCCTCGGGGCCCAGCGAGCCGTTGGGGGTCATGTTCAGCAGCAGGTGTCTGGCCGCCGTGGCGGACAGTTCACCGGCCGGGGTGCGGGTGCGGGTGCTCGTGCTCATGATGCGGTCTCACTTCCGGCGGCAAGGCCTACAGCGGGCTCCGTGGGCAGCAGGCCGCCCTGTTTGCCCAAGCCGCTGAGCTTGCGCACCACGCCGACCAGGCCGAGAGCCACGACGGCGACCGCGATGAGGATCGCGCTGACGGCCGTCACCGACGGGTCGACGTTGTACTGGAGGACGTTGAACACCTGGACCGGCAGGGTCACGGTGTCCACGGAGGACAGGAACTGCGAGATGAAGAACTCGTCGAAGCTGGTGATGAAGGCGAAGATGCCGGCGGCGACCATTCCGGGCATGGCCAACGGCAGGGTGATCCTGCGCCAGACGGTCAGCCGGCCGGCGCCCATGCTGGCGGCCGCGTCCTCCAGCCGTTCGTCGATGCCCTTGAGCGTGGCCATGAGGATCATCACCGCGATCGGTGAGGCGAGCACGGTGTGACCGAGGGCGATGGCGACCGGGCTGCCGAGCATCGAGGCCGGCTCGAAGAGCAGGAACAGGCCGAGAGCGATGACCACTTGGGGGATCACCAGTGGAGCGAGGACCAGACCGTAGACCGCCGTGCGCAGCGGCAGTTCGCTGCGGACCAGCGCGGTGGCCGCGGTCATGCCGAGGATGAGCGAGAAGACCGTGGTCATGGCGGCGATCAGTGCGCTCAGGGAGAGCGCGGCCGGCCACTTGCTGCCCTCGACGAAGAGCTGCTTGTACCAGCCGAACGTCCAGGCGGCCGGCGGGAAGTTGCCGAAGGCGTCCTTGCCGAAGGAAGTGACGACGATGACGATGATCGGCAGGGCCAGGAACACCAGGATCAGGGTCGCCAGCACGGCCAGGGTGATGCGGCCGGCCAGGGTGGAGCGGAGCTCGATCATGACGCCGTACCCCGGTTCCGAAGGGCATCGCCGGCCGACTTCAGCAGCCTGAGCAGCAGTAGTCCGGCGAAGGTGAGGAGCAGCAGGATGATGCCGAGTGCGGAGGCGCCGTTCCACTGGTTCTGCTTCATGACCTGCTCGTCGATGAGCGAGGCGACCATCGTCTGCTTCTCGCCGCCCATCAGGGCGGGGGTGAGGTAGTAGCCGAGGCACAGGATGAAGGACAGGACGCCCGCGTTGACCAGGCCGGGGGCCACCAGGGGGACGTAGACGCGACGGAAGATGGTGATCCGGCCGGCGCCCATGCTGGCCGCCGCGGCGAGCAGCCGGCGGTCGATGCCCTTCATCACGGCGTAGAGCAGCAGGACCGTGTAGGGGAGCATCACGGCGGTGGTGCCGATGACGACGCCGATCTCGTTGTAGAGCAACTCGAAGGGCGCGCCCGGGAAGTGAAGGTCCGTCAGGGTGTTGTTCACGACGCCGTTGTCACCGAGCAGGATGATCCAGCCGTAGGTGCGCACCAGCGCGCTGATGAAGTGCGGCACGACCACGACGATCATCGCCAGGCCGGCCCACAGTGGCTTGAGCCGGGAGATCGCGGAGGCCAGCGTGAAGCCGACGACCAGGGCGAGCAGGGAGGTCTCGGCCGAGATCCGCAGGGTGGTGAGCAGGATCTCCAGGTTGGCGCCGGCGAATGCGTCGGCGTACCAGTGCAGGGTGAAGGCGCCGTTGTCGCCCTTGAGGCTCAGCATCAGGGTGCTGAAGATCGGATAGACGAAGAGGATCAGGAGGTAGACGACGACGGGGGTGGCGTTGAGCAGTCCGAAGCGGGTGCGCCGGTCGGACAGCGAAACGCGGGTGCGTCGCTTCTTGTGGGGCACAGGGGCGATGGAGCTCGGTGCGGGAGCCAGCACGGCCATGGTTGTCATCCCCCGCTTTCCGGGTCGGGGAGCACGTCGGGGAAGACACTGACGTTGGCGGGGTCCGCGGTCAGGCCGACGTTTTCGCCGAGTGCGGGAGCGCGTCCGGCGGGCAGCTCCAGGCGTACGAGTTCGGTGGCCGCGCCGCCGACGGGGCGGACGGTGACACGGACGAGAGTGCCGACGTAGGTGACCGTCTCGACGGTCCCCGTACAGAACCCGTCGCCCGGCGGACACAGTGCGAGCCGGCCCGGTTGGACCGCGGCCCGTACCCGTGCGCCGTCCGGGGCGGCCTGCGGGCGGGCCGTGATCAGACCGCCGGTGTCCAGCCGCACGAGGGTGCGTTCCGCCGACTGCTCCTCCAGGCGGCCCGGGAGGAAGTTGGCGGCGCCGAGGAAGTCGGCGACGAACGGGGTGCGGGGGCGCTCGAAGAGCTCCTGCGGGGTGTCGAACTGGTCGATCAGCCCGTCCCGCATGACCGCGATGCGGTCGGAGAGGACAAGGGCCTCCTCCTGGTCGTGCGTGACGTAGATGACGGTCAGGCCGAGTTCCTGCTGGATGCGCTTGATCTCGGTCTGGAGCTGGTCGCGCAGCTTCTTGTCGAGGGCGCCGAGCGGTTCGTCCATGAGGATCACCGGGGGCCGGTAGACCAGTGCCCGGCACAGGGCGACGCGCTGCTGCTGACCGCCGGACAGTTCGCGCGGTCGCCTGCGCGCCATGGCCGACAGTCCGGCGATCTCCAGGGTCTCGCCGACCCGGCGGCGCAGCTCCGCCTTCGGGATGTCGCGCAGTTGCAGCGGGAAGGCGACGTTCTCCCACACCGTCATGTGCGGGAAGAGCAGGTACTGCTGGAAGACGAAGCCCAGGCCGCGCTTCTGCGGGGCCAGGCGGGTCACGTCCCGGCCGCCGACGACGATGCTGCCGGAGTCGGGCTCGCAGAACCCGGCGATCATCATCAGGGTGGTGGTCTTGCCGGAGCCGGAGGAACCCAGGAAGGTGACGAACTCGCCGGCGGCGATCTCCATGGAGACCTCGTCGACGGCGGTGACGCCGCTGTAGGTCTTGCGCAGTGCCTTCACTGACAAGGGCTTTCCGGTACCGGTCGCCGGCGTCGGCGTGGTACGTGAGGGCATCAGGTCGATGTCAGGCATGCGTCCACTCCTGCCAGCGCTTGGACACGGCGTCCTGGTTCTTGATCCACCACTCGACGTCCAGGTCGAAGCCGGACTCCAGGTGCTCGGGTGAGCTGGCCAGGTTGGCGGCGGTGGTGGTGGAGAGCTTCTTGTAGGCGGCCGGCACCGACGGGGCCATGGGATAGATCTCGGCGTATGCCGCCTGCACCTCGGGCCGCAGCGAGAAGTCGATGAGCCGGTAGGCGGCGTCGAGGTTGGAGGCGCCCTTGGGGATGCCCCACGCGTTGCTCTGTCGGCGGGCGCCGTTCCACTGGTAGGCGAGCGGGGCGCCGCCCTTGATCAGCGCGTCGAGGCGGCCGTGCCACACGCTGGAGGCGACGACCTCCTTGCGTCCCAGCAGCACGCCGGGCAGCGCGCCGGTGTCCCAGAACTTCCGGACGGAGCCCTTGATCTCGTCGAGGACCCTGAAGGCCCGGTCCACGTCGAGCGGGTAGAGCTGGTCCGGCGCCACGCCGTCGGCGAGGAGGGCGAACTCCAGCTCGGGGTAATCGGCGTCGAGCGCCTGGAGGGCACGGTTGCCCTTGAACGACCCGGTGTCCCAGAAGTCGGCCCAGGAGGAAGGTTTCTTCCCCCCAAATGCGTCTGTTCGGTACGCCATCACGCTGGCCCAGTAGTTCTTGCCGACCGCGTTGGAGGTCACGAGGGACTTGGCGATGCCGGCGTTCTTGAAGTTCTTCAGCCGGTCGAAGTCGAGTGCCTCGGTGGCGTCCTCCTTCTTGAAGAGGATGTAGTCGGCCATCGAGTCGTCGATCACGTCGAACTGCGGGCGCCCCTGCTTGATCTGGGCGAGCATCTGCGCGTAGGCGATGTTGACCACCTTGACCTGGATGCCGGTCTCCTTGGTGAACGGCTCGTAGATCGCCTTCTGGTTGGCCTCGCCGTAGGTGCCGCCGCTGTCGCGGACGACGAGCGTCTTGGAGCTCTTGCCGCCGCTGCCGACGGATCGGCTGGTGCCGGTGCCGCAGGCGGTAAGGGATGTGGCGGCGATGCCTGCGGCGACGCCGCCGACTCCGCGAAGGAACACTCTGCGGTCTATCCGAACATCTTTCACCGGGGACTCCTGAGGGTGCGGTACGAGGGGAGAAAGGAGGGGATGTACGCGGGGGGTGCGGTGCGGTTCTTGCCGGTGCGGGGGGCTTTGGGGTGATGGTTCAGCGGCCGGGATCCCGCGGCGCGGGGGCGGCGATGGCGGCCAGTTCGGCGCCGGGGGCGACGGTCAGGCCGCGCATGCCGTAGAAGATCCGCCCGGCGGCCGGGGCGTGGACCTTGTGCTCGGTGCCGTCGGCCGGGTCGATGACCCGGCCGAGGAGCCGGCCCTCCGTCACGTCGTCGCCGACGCCGAACTCCGGGTACCACAGGCCCGTCGCCTCGGAGACGACGCCGGCGGCCCAGATCCAGGCGCGGACGGCCGGGTCGTCCTGGGGCTTGGTCTCCAGGACGCCGAGCCGGCCCAGTACCCCGTACAGACCGTCGACGAGACGACGGGCGGTGTCCGCGTCGCGTTCGCCGAGCTGGCCGGTCTCCACAAGGATCGCCGGGACGCCCTGGCGGGCGGCGGCCGCGTGACTGTTGCCGCCGTCGGCGTTCAGTCCGAAGATGACGTCCTCGATGCCGAGGGCGCCGGCCATGTCCGCGGTCTTCGCGTCCAGTTCCGGGTCCCCGGTGAGGCGGTAGCCGACGAAGTTCTTCAGGACCTCGTCGATGCCGCCGGAGTGCAGGTCGACGTAGGCGTCGGCGCCGTCCACCAGGTTGGCGAACAGCCACGCCGCGAGACGTTCGGTGGGGCCGCCCTCCGGGTCGCCCGGGAAGACGCGGTTGATGTTGACACCGTCGACCGGGGAGACGCCGAGGCGTCCCTCGTAGACGGCCGGGGGGTTGGCGACGGGGCAGATGACGACCTGGCCGTGCACCTCGCCGGGCTCCAGCAGGGCGGCGAGCCGGGTGGCCGCGTCGATGCCGCTGAACTCGCCGCCATGCACACCGGCGGTGACGAGGACGCGGGGCCCGGGGTTGGTGCCGTTGACGAGGGTGAGCGGGACGTCGACGGTGAGCGTGCCGAGGTCTACGGGCAGGGTGCCGCGGGTCTTGCTGCCGGGCTCGGCGCGGAGCGTGCCGACGAGGAGGGGCGTGTTCGTGGTCATCGTCGTTACGCTTCCGTCCGCTCGAGGGTCGAGATGAAGTCGATGGGCTGCGGTGAGGCGCCGTCGAGCGCAAGGTCGGCCGCGATGTCGCCGAAGGCGGGCGAGAGCTTGAAACCGTGACCGGAGAACCCGGCAAGAAGGACAATATGCTCATTCCCCTGCCCGCCGGGCAGCGGTCCGACCAGCGGACGGCTGCTCTCGGTGTAGCCCTCCATGTAGACGGAGAGCCGGGTCGGGTCGGGGTTCAGATCCGGCATGTACCGGCCGATGAGCTCGGTGAAGATCTCCAGCTCCTCCGGCTGCACGGTCCGGTCCAGCTGATTGGGGTCGCCGGCCGGGCGGTGCAGGGCGCGGGACAGGCCGAGCTTGACGGAGATGCCGTCCGGGGAGGGCAGGCCGTAGCAGTGGGTGGGCGCCGTGCGGATGAAGGCCGGGCGCTCCTCCCCGAACCAGGAGTCCGTGGTGGGCACGTACCAGGCGCTGATCAGCCGGCGGATGTCCACTTCCCACGGCAGGTCCGGGAGCAGGTCGTTCACCCACGGGCCGGGGCTGACGACGGCCGCGTCGAAGCGCTCGCTGCCGTCGTCGGTGCGGACCTCCACTCCGTTGCCGCTGGGCACGATCTCGCGGACCGTGGTGTAGCGGTGGATGCGGGCCCCGAGTTCCTCCGCGCGCCGGGCGGCGGTCTGGATCGTCAGCTCTGGGCGGATGAAGCCGGCGCGGCGGTCGAGTACGGCCGCGTCGCCGTCCTCGATGCGGAACTGCGGGAAGCGCTTGGCGAGCGCCTCGACGTCGAGCACCTCGTGGTCGAGCCCGTGCTCGGCGATGGACTGCAGGACGGTGGCCATCTGGTGGTGCTCGGTCGGCCCCATCAGCAAGCATCCGGTCAGGCGCCGCAGCTCACGGCCGGTGTCCTGCTGGAGCTGCTCCCACAGGGCGTCGGCGTGCTGGAGCAGCGGGACGTACCGCGAGTCCTCGAAGTGCGCGCTGCGGAAGATCCGAGTCTCGCCGCCGGCGGCGCTGCGGTCGTGGCCCGGGGCGAAGCGGTCGTACCCGACGACCTCGGCTCCGCGGGCGGCCAGTCGCCAGGCGGCCTGGCTGCCCATCGTTCCGACGCCTACGACGGCGACGCGCTTCTTGGCAGACACAAGGGGTTCCTTTCGTCTCCCGGGGCGTGGATGCTGAACGCCCGGTTTCGGACTCTTGGGTTCCGGATGGACCGCGGCGCCGGGTCGATGACCACGTCTGCACTGTCCGGGGAAGGGGACTTCGTCATTGCCCCTGCTAGCCCGTGCCACATTGTGGAACGATGTGCTAGGATCTGGCACGAGAATGTCAGCCGCTCCCGAGGGAGTCAAGAGGGTGTCGACCAGATATTTCGAGGATTAACAGGGGGAAACCGGATGGAAATGAAGAGCGTGATCAGGTCTCTGCGCGTCCTGGAAGCGGTCGCGCAGCACCAGCCTGTGACCGTCGGCGAACTGACCAAGATCTTCGGGCTGCCCAAGTCGACCGTGCAGCGCACCCTGGTCACCCTGGCCGAAGCCGGCTGGCTGCGCGCCAACCGCAAGGACACCACCCGCTTGGGAGATCGGCGCACGCGTCCTCGCCGTACGCCCCGCCGCCCTCCAGGGATCCAGCCTCTACGCCGCCGCACGCGACCCCATGGTCCGCCTCCGCGACACGGTCAACGAGACCATCCACCTCTCCGTACCGGACGCGTTGCAGTGCATGGTGGTGGTCGACCGTGTGGACTGTGACCAGGCGGTACGGACGTTCATCAACATCGGCGACACCTCGCCGCTGCATGCCACCGCCACCGGGCGGGCGATCCTCGCGCACCTGCCGAGGGCGGACGTCGAGGAACTCGTCGCGCGTGGACTGGAGCGCTTCAACGACTCCACGCCGACCGATGCCGCCGGACTGCGGGCGGAGCTGGACCGTGTGCGGGGGGACGGTTACTCGGTGAATCTCAACCAGTACCGGCCGGACGTGTGCGGGGTGGCCGCGGCCATCCTGGACACGGACGGCACGCCGCTCGCGGCGGTGGCCGTTTCGATGCCCGCTTCCCGGTACGAGCCGGACCGGTTGCCCAAGTGGGGCCGTCTCGTCGCTGACACGGCGACGGAAATCGCGGCGCGCCGCCTGGGCGGCTGAGAAGGGACGGCTGCCTGGCCCCGGCACGCGGCCGGGCAGCCGCGCAGGCGGAGCGACCCGCCGGGCGGCGAACCATCAGTCGACCCGGAGGTCAGCGGAGCCCGCGCGCCGAGTACTCCTTCTGGACCACCTCTGAGAGCGCCGCGACGAAGCGGTCGAGCTCGTCCTTGCGCATGTAGATGTGCGGTGACACGCGGAGCCCCCGCAGATGCCGTACCTCGCGGTATTTCGTATGGACCTGGTGGGCCTCTCTCAGCTCCCGCTCCACGGCCCTGTTGTCGAGGTGGTCGATCGAGAACAGGGTGACGGCGCCCAGGTTCTCGGTGTCCAGCGGCGTATGCAGCCGGAATCCGGGGATGTCCCGGGCGAGATCCACCCAGTAGCGGGTCAACTCCTGCAGCCGCTGATGAATCCTCTGGACGCCGATCTCCCGGTGCAGCCGGGCGGCCGGCGCGATCCCCGCTTGAAGGGCCGAGTTGTAGGTGCCGAGGTTCCAGTGGTCGAACTTGTCGACGCGCAGCGGCGGCGGGTCGAAGGGGGCAAGCAGGGGCCAGGTGTCGTCGATCCGGTCCTGCCTGACCACGAGCATGCCGTTGCCCACCGGCGCGCCCATCCATTTGTGCAGGCTGGTCACGTAGTAGTCGCAGCCGATCTCGCGGAAGCTGACCGGCTGCTGCGCGAAGATCTGAGCACCGTCGACGACCGTGAGGGTGCCGTTCTCCCTGGCCAGGCGGCACAGCCGCACGGCCGGCACGACCCGCCCCGTCCAGTGGTACATGTGGGTCAGCTGCAGCACCCGCGTATGTGGGGTGAGGACTGCGGTGTACGCCGCCACGACGTCGTCGTCGCTGTCCATCAGATCGAAGTCGGCCGTCACCACCTCGATCCCCTCGCGTTCCTGCCTCTGCCGCCAGGCGGCGAGCACGCTCGGGTAGTCCCACGCCGACACCACCACCTGGTCGCCCGCCGACATCGGAATCCCGAAGATCGCCGTGCACAGTCCTTCGGTGGAATTGCGGTTGAGCGCGATCTCGTCCGGCTCGCAGTCGATCAGCTGCGCCAACTGTGCCTTGACGTCGGGGAGCGCGGGATCGAGCTTCTGCCACATATTGACGT
This sequence comes from Streptomyces sp. WM6386, assembly GCF_000972385.1. Taxonomy (GTDB): domain Bacteria; phylum Actinomycetota; class Actinomycetes; order Streptomycetales; family Streptomycetaceae; genus Streptomyces. Next base: position 616 of record NZ_JXTE01000117.1, on the reverse strand, counting down.
CGGGATTCCTGCTGACCAGCCGGTAGGCGTCGATCGTCGCCTGCTCCACGGCCAACGGCGGCGGGCTCACGGCCGCGTTGTTCAGGTTCAGCAACGGCCGCTGCTCCGGGTAGGTCGCACGGACGCGTTCCCAGAAGTCGTCACCAGCGGTATCAGTGCTGCCCACGAGGGCACCTCCATGGCCTTGAACATTGTGACAGGGCCGCCGTGGAAGCCGCAGCCCCGCGCGATGCGCGAGACGGCGCGGTCAGGGCGCGACCCTCGTTATGCCACATAGTGGCATGCTATGCTGAAATCTGGCACGAGACTGACAGCCACCCGGGAGGGAGTCAAGAGGGTGTCGTCCGAAAATTTCGAGGACCAACGGGGGGAAGCCAGATGGAAATGAAGAGCGTGACCAGGTCGTTGCGCATGCTGGAGGCGGTCGCCCAACATCAACCGGTGACCGTGGGGGAACTCACCAAGCTGTTCGGGCTGCCCAAGTCGACCGTGCAGCGCACCCTGGTCACCCTGGCCCAAGCCGGCTGGCTGCGCGCCAACCGCAAGGACACCACCCGCTGGGAGATCGGCGCACGCGTCCTCGCCGTACGCCCCGCCGCCCTCCAGGGATCCAGCC
>NZ_JXTE01000116.1 GCF_000972385.1 Streptomyces sp. WM6386 | reverse complement strand
CCCGACCCCCACGCCGCCGGCCGAGCCGGCCCCGGCCCCCGCCGCGGCCCCCGTGCACTATCCGGTGTACAAGGCCCCGGCACCCAGGCGAGCCACCCGCGGTGGCACGTCGCCGCTCACCTTCGTCCTGCTCATCACGGTGCCCGCGCTGGTCGCCGTCGCCGCGCTGCGTCCGCGCTGATCCCTGGAGGCATCCCTTGCCGGAATGGCTTGTTCTCACCCTCGCGATGCTGGCCGCCTGTGGCGTGGTGGTCATCATCTCCGTCGTCCGCCACAAGGCGGCGGCCCAGGACGAGGACCCCAGCGAGACCCCGGACGTCATCGAGTACATGACGATGTGGATCGGCGTGGTGTACGCCATCGTCCTGGGCCTGGCCATCGCGGGCGTCTGGGAGGGGCGCAGCGCCGCCCAGGACCACGTCCAGGCGGAGGCCGTGGCCCTGCACGAGATCTCGGAGCGCGTGCGGGTCTACCCGGCCGACGCCCGTGACCGTATTCGGGACGATGTCAACGCCTATGTCGGACACGTGGTGAACACCGAGTGGAAGGCGATGGCCGACAACGGCAAGGCCACCCAGCGGGGCGCCGACCTCCTCGAGCGGATCCGCCACGACGTCACCGACTACGAGCCGGATACGGACTTCCAGGCCCAGGCCTACCAGCCGCTCGTGGACCAGGTGGCCGCGGCCGACCAGGCGCGCACCGCCCGTATCAACTCGATGGGGGCGACGATGCCGGGCGTGGTGTGGTTCGGGCTGATCGGCGGGGCCGTCGTCACCATCGGCATGGTCCTGGCCCTGCAGATCCGGCGTACGGCGCGCGAGCTGATCCTCGCCGGGATCTTCTCCGCGCTGATCGCCTTCCTGCTCTTCCTTATCTGGGACTTCGACGCGCCCTACAGCCGGGGCATCACGGCGTCGGCGGAACCGTTCCTGAACCTCTTCCCGGACGCCAAGTCCTGACGCGCCCGCACCCCGCCGGCCCCCGGGGGGCGGCCGCCACGCCGTCGCCGTCCCCCGACCGGCCCACATCTGTGCCCCATTCGCCCGACAGCGTTCGCGCACATGTGCGTACCTTCCTAGCGTTCCGATCATCGAGGTGCATTTCTGGCGCAAGCGGAAAAGGTCCGCTGCTGCTCCTCGGGGACCCGGAGGATTCACCATGCGCGCGATACGCGTAGCTTCGGCCGCTCTGCTGGGCGTCAGTGCCCTCGCCCTCGCCGCACCGGCCGCCGTCGCCCAGGGCGACAACATCACGCCGTTCGGCTTCAGCGTCCTGCCCTCGACCGTCGCGGCGGGCGGCCAGGTGACCCTGCAACTGGACCGGGACAAGGGCGGCTGCGTCGGGTCCGCGACGGTCAGCTCGGGGGTGTTCGACACGATCTCCATCCCGGGCCACCGCTCGTCCGCGACGGCGGTCGTCGACTGGGACGCCAAACCGGGCGCCACGTACAAGGTGACGTTCTCCTGCGACGGGGTCAGCGGTTCGACGCAGCTGACCATCGCCAGCGGCCGCACGAACCCCACGCCCTACCCGTACCCCGACCAGGGTGTGCACGCCGGTGAGGGCGGCACGGTCGCCGGGTTCGACCTGAAGGAGATCGGACTCGGTGCCGCGCTCATCGCGGGCTCGGTCGGGGCGGCGTACCACTTCTCGCGCCGGCGCACCGGCGAGGACGGCACCTGACCGCTCCCCCCGGGCAGGCCTTCGCCCCGGAACCCCTCCCAGGGTCCGGGGCGAAGGCCTGTGTACGTGCGCAACTGTGTCCGCAGGGGGAGATCAGATGCGCTTCTCCGAGCGGCGGCGCATCCAGAACACCCCACCGCCGATGGCGGCCGCGGCCACGAGCCCACCGCCGATGGCCATGTCGGTCGGGGTCGCCCCGTTCGAGCTGCTGCCGCCGAGACCGCCGCGGACACCGCCGATGACAGTGAAGGCGTCATCCCTGGTGAGCGGGTTCCGGCCGTTGGTGCAGTTGACCGTGATGGAGTACAGGCCCGGGTTGGCGGTCGAGCTGACGGTGGCGGTGCCCCTGGCCGGGTTGCCAGGGGCCAGGTTCACCGGAGCGGTGAACGCCGGCGAGGTGGCGGTGCCGCCGCCGGCGCAGTTGTCGACGGTGATCGTCAACTGGCCGCCGCGGGCGATGACGCTGGGAAGGGCGACGATGTTGCTCGGGCTGACGGCGCTGCCCGGACCGCCCGGCATCCCGTCGCGCGCTACGGCGGCGGGGGCGGCGAGTCCGAGGGCGGCGACCGCGGCGGCGGTGGCCGCCAGGGCACGGGTGGTACGCATGTGATCCTCCGCGGAAGACGCCCCGGGAACGGTCCCCGGTGGATCGGCGAGAAAGCGCCTCCCAGAACGACCCTCAGATGCCGTGCACGCGGGCGCATTTCGGCAATGGTCCGTCCTGGTGAGAGGACACGCCGAACGAAAAGCGCACAATCGGATATTGCCGCAGGTCACGGACCGTCAGAAAATTCCTGTCGTCGGCAACTCGGATGGCGCACCCACGGAGAGGGGGCCACCCGTTCGCTTCTGTCGCGTCGCCGGTTTTGCCCGCGCTGCTTAGCGTTCTCGTATGCGCGAATGACGGGGCGACGGTCGCGTCGAGAGGGGAATTCGAATGTCTGCGTCCGAGCTGGCCGAACTGGCCGAGGAGGAGGAGCGGCGGAAGAGGCGCGCTCCTTGGGGCGTGATAGCGCTTGTTCTGCTGACCGGCCTCGCGCTCATTCGGAACGGTTCGGGAGAGTTCGATGTGGGTCCGCCGCAGCCGGCGACCGCCGCTGCGGCGGACAGCCGCATTCCCGGCACCTTCGCCGGATCGGCGACACCACAGCCGTTCTCCGAGCCCGACCGCATGAGGATCCCGGCGATCCAGGTCGACGCGCCCGTCATGCCCGTCGGCCTGGACGCCGACGGCTGGGTGGGCGCGCCGCCACCGGAGGACCCGAACCTGGCCGGCTGGTTCACCGGCGCCGTCTCTCCCGGCGAGAAGGGCACCGCCATCCTCGTGGGCCATGTCGACAACAAACTGGGCCCCGCCGTGTTCTACGGACTCGGGGCCCTGAAGAAGGGAAATCGCGTCGAGGTGCAGCGCAAGGACGGAAAGACGGCCGTGTTCGAGATCTACGGCATCGAGGTCTTCGAGAAGAACAACTTCCCGGGCGACCGCGTCTACGGTTCCAAGGGCACACCGGAATTGCGGGTCATCACCTGCGGCGGAGGTTTCTCCAAGCAGAACGGTTACGCGGGGAATGTCGTCACCTTCGCCCGCCTGGTCGAGGTCCGCTGAGCGTCCCCGACCGGGCGGGCCGATCCGGCGCTATGCGTAATGCCGTCTCGGGACGGTGATGTGATAGCCGGAGTCCAGGAGTTGCGGCAGATAGTCGCGCAGCGCCCGGACACTCTGGGAGCGGTCGCCCCCGGCGTCGTGCGAGAGCACCACGACACCGGGGGCGGCGCCGTTCTCGACCCGGCCGACGATGGTGCGGGCGGCGGGGGCGGTCCAGTCGAGGGTGTCCACGGTCCAGGCGAGGGGTTCCATGCCGAGTTCCGCGCCGAGTTGGAAGGCGGCACGGTTCCAGGCGCCGTAGGGCGCGCGGAACCACTGGGGGCGTTCGCCGTACGCCTCCTCGATGACGTCGCAGGTGCGTTCCATCTCGGAGCGGATGCGACCCCGGCTCAGTCGGGTGAGCAGGGGGTGCGACCAGGTGTGGTTGCCGACGACATGGCCCTCGTCGGACATCCGGGTCAGCAGGTCCTTGTTGTCGACCGCCATCTCGCCGCACACGAAGAACATCGCGCGGACGTCGTACTGCGCCAGGGTGTCCAGGATGTCGGGGGTGTAGCGGGGATCGGGCCCGTCGTCGAAGGTCAGCACCATGGTGCGGCCGCGCCCGGACACCTTTAGCAGCGGCTCGTGGCGCACCAGGGTGCGGCGGGGGGCGGCGCGCGGTGGGCCGTAGCCGGTCAGCGGCTGGAGGCGGTAGGCGGACGGCTTGAGCGGGCGGCGCGCCGGGGGGCCCGCGGCGGGGAGCACGGGCCGCTTCGGGGCGTCGCCGGTGCCGGCCGCGAACAGTCCGGCCGTGCCGGCCGCACCGACAGCGGCGGCGCCGCCGAGCAGGGCCCGGCGGCGCGAGAGCAGCCGTGTGAGGAACTGATCCTTCGTCATGACTCATCAGTCGCCCCCACCACGGCCGACGCACCAGGACTACACCGGTGCGGCGGCAGGAAAACACCCGCCCGGCCTATGACGGGCCGTCAGCGGCGGCGCACCAGCGGGAACGGCAGTGTCTCCCGGATCGTCAGGCCGGTGAGGAACATGACGAGCCGGTCGACGCCGATGCCGAGCCCTCCGGTGGGCGGCATCGCGTACTCGAGGGCGTCGAGGAAGTCCTCGTCGAGCTCCATCGCCTCGGGGTCTCCCCCGGCGGCGAGCAGGGACTGGGCGGTGAGGCGGCGGCGCTGCTCGACGGGGTCGGTGAGCTCGGAGTAGGCGGTGCCGAGTTCGGTGCCGAAGGCGACGAGGTCCCAGCGCTCGGCGAGCCTCGGGTCCCCCCGGTGCTGGCGGGTGAGCGGGGAGACGTCGGTCGGGAAGTCCTTGTAGAAGGTGGGCAGCTGGGTCTTCTCCTCGACGAGCCGCTCGTACATCTCCAGGACGATGTCGCCGCGGCCGTCGTCGCCGGTGTACGGCACGCCCACGCGGTCGCAGTGCCGGTGCAGCCGCAGGAGTTCCGTGTCGGCGTCGATCTCCTCCCCGAGCGCCTCGGAGAGGGCGCCGTACACCGTCTTGACCGGCCAGTCACCGGAGATGTCGTACTCGGTGCCGTCCTTGCGGGCGATGGGCGAGCCGAAGGCTGCGGTGGCGGCGCCCTGGATGAGTTCGCGGGTGAGGTCGAGCATGACGTCGTAGTCGGCGAAGGCCTGGTAGGCCTCCAGCATGGTGAATTCGGGGTTGTGTTTGTAGGAGACGCCCTCGTTGCGGAAGGTGCGGCCCATCTCGAAGACCTTCTCCAGGCCGCCGACGCACAGCCGTTTCAGGTACAGCTCGGGGGCGATGCGCAGATACAGGTCGAGGTCGTAGGCGTTGATGTGGGTGGTGAAGGGGCGGGCGTTGGCGCCGCCGTGGATCTGCTGGAGCATCGGGGTCTCGACCTCGAGGTAGCCGCGGCTCAACAGTCCCTGGCGCAGGGCCTGTACGGCGGTGGAGCGGGCGCGGACGACGTCGCGGGCAGCCGGGCTGGAGACGAGGTCGAGATAGCGCATGCGGACCTTGGCCTCGGGGTCGGTCAGGCCGCGGCGTTTGTCGGGGAGCGGGCGCAGGCACTTGCCGGTGAGCTGCCAGGAGGTGACGAAGACGGTGGGTTCGCCCTTGTCGCTGGCGCCGGCCGTGCCCGTCGCGGTGATGTGGTCGCCGATGTCGATGCCGGTGCGGAAGCCGTCGAGCCCGCCGCGGTCCCGGGTCAGGGCGAGTTGGTGGTCGCCGGACCAGTCCCGCAGGGTGACGAAGACGATGCCGCCGAGATCCCGTACCCGCATGACCCGGCCCGCGACGGTGACCTGTTCGCCCTCGCGGACCTCGGCGAGCGTGTGGGTGCGTTGCGGGATGCCGACGGGGTAGGGGTCGATGCCCTCGGCGCGCAGCCGGTCCAGCTTCCGGTGCCGGATGCGGGCCTGTTCGGGCAGGCCCGCATCCGGGCCGGCTGTCCCGGCCTCGTCCCCTCCGTCGAGGCCGAGCGCCGACAGCGACGGCAGACCCTCGGTGGTGGCCGGCCGCGGCCCGGCCTTCGGGTGCCCCTTTCCCCAGAGTTTGCGCAGGGACGGTACGGAGACGAAGCCCTCGGCGATTCCGGAGGCGAGGCCGATGCGGGCGAGGGCGCCGGTCTCGCCGTAGCAGATGAAGCGCGGGTACCACTCGGGGTGGTACTTGGCGTTGGAGCGGTAGAGGGCTTCCAGTTGCCACCACTTGGAGAAGAACAGCAGCAGTCGGCGCCAGAGGCGGAGCACCGGCCCGGCGCCGATGCGGGCGCCCTCCTCGAAGACCGAGCGGAAGACGGCGAAGTTGAGGGAGATCCGGCGGACGCCCGACTTGGGCGCCACCGCGCACAGTTCGGCGACCATGAACTCCATGACGCCGTTGGGTGCGCTGCGGTCACGGCGCATCAGGTCCAGGGAGACGCCGTCGGTGCCCCAGGGCACGAAGGACAGCACGGCGAGCAGCTTGCCGTCCTCGCCGAGGGCTTCCACGAGGAGACAGTCGCCGTCGGCGGGGTCGCCGAGGCGGTCCAGGGCCATGGAGAAGCCGCGTTCGGTCTCGGTGTCGCGCCAGGCGTCGGCCTTGTCGACGACCTCCTCCATCTCCGCGTCGGTGAGGGCGGCGTGGCGGCGGATGCGGCAGTGGGCGCCGGTGCGGCGGACCCGGTTCACGGCCTGCCGGGTGACCCGCATGTCGCGGCCGCCCAGGTCGAAGTCGGCCACGTTCAGGATCGCCTCGTCGCCGAGTTGGAGTGCGCCGAGTCCGGCGCGGGCGTAGGCCTTGGCGCCGTCCTCGGAGGCGCCCATCGCGGCGGGCGCCCAGGCGTGCAGGCGGGCCGCGTCGAGCCAGGCGGCGATGGCGTGCGGCCAGGCCTCGCGGTCGCCGACGGGGTCGCCGCTGGCGAGACAGACGCCGGCCTCGACGCGGTAGGTGACGGCGGCCTTGCCGCTGGGCGAGAAGACGACGGCCTTGTCGCGCCGGGTGGCGAAGTAGCCGAGGGAGTCCTTCTCGCCGTAGGCCTTCAGCAGCGCCCTGATACGGGCTTCCTCGTCGCCGTGCAGGGACGCCTCCATGCGCTGGGAGCGGAAGAGGGTGGCGGCGGCGTTGAGGAGGGCCAGGGCGCCGAACAGGCCGAGGAGGAAGAACAGGGCGCGGGGCGGTTCGCCGTCGAAGGAGCGGCCGGAGACCAGGCCGCCGCAGACCCGGTTGGCGGCCCACAGCAGGCGCTGGCCGCGCGGCAGCGTGCCGGAGAAGAGCTCGACCAGGCCCCAGCCGGCCAGGATGCCCAGGACCAGGCCGGCCAGCAGGACCAGGACGGCCTGTCGGACGGCGGCGCGGCGGGAGGCGCCGTAGAACTCCTTGCGGGCGACGACGAGCAGGGCCAGGGCGAGCCCGCAGACGACGAGGGACGGGATGGAGTCGGCGTACAGGCCGACGGCGACGCCCAGGGCGTCGACGAGGACGAGCAGGCCCAGGTAGACGACGACCAGCCACCAGGCGACCTTCTTGCGGGCGGCGGTGGCGCCGGCGAGCAGGAAGAGGAAGACGGCGTAGGCGAGGTTGGCGCTGACCGGGACGATCAGCAGGTCGAGGAGGCGGACGACGGGGCGCAGGACTCTGCGCAGCGGCGGGATGAAGGCGAGCAGCAGGCACAGCAGTCCGAGGGCGCCGAAGAAGCCCGCGAAGGCTTCCGGCACCCTGCTGAGGAGGCCGCTGCCGGGCCGTCCCGTCGGGCCCGTGGTGTCCTTCGCCGGTACGGCCTCGACGGTGGCACTCATGTTCCGACTGTAGGAACAGCCGGGCCGTATCGCCCGTCGGGAGGCCCCGCTCGGCGGCGGGAGCCGGGGATTCCGATAGCCTCCAGCCGTGACGGAACAGCACTCCCACCAGTTCGAGCGGGGCACGGACGGGCCGAAGGTCATCGTGGTCGGAGTGGACGGCTCCGACTCCTCCTTCCGGGCGGCGGCATATGCCGGCGGCCTGGCCCGCCGCCAGCACGCTCTCCTCGCGGTCGTGTACGTGCAGCCGGTGATGACGGCGGGCGCGGCGCTCGGGGCGCCGGTCGCGGAGACGACCGACGAGATCGCCGAGGATCTGATCACCCAGATCCGGGAGGCGACCGAGCGCACCAAGGGGATATTCGATGTGCGGTGGGAGTTCCACACGTTCCGCGGGGACCCCTACAGCGGCCTGGTGCGGGCCGCGGATGAACTCAAGGCGGACGCCGTGGTGGTGGGCGCCTCCGAACAGGCCGGCCACCGGATCGTAGGATCGGTCGCGGTGCGGCTGGTGAAAGCCGGGCGGTGGCCGGTGACGGTGGTTCCCTAGGCCCGGTCAGAGGGCGCGCAGGAAATCCAGCAGGATCTGGTTGAACTCCTCGGGCTTCTCCAGGTTCGGGTAGTGGCCGACGCCGTCGATGGTCACGGCGCGGCCGTCCCGGACGGCGCCGGCGAGTCGTTCGGCCGCGTCGGTCATGCCGGGGGCTTCCAGCGTGCCGTTGACGGCGAGCAAGGGGACGTCGACGCGGTCCGGACGGGGCCAGGAGTCGGTCACGCGCACGAGCCAGTCCTTCTCGCCGGGCGTGTGCTTGGAAAGAGTGTGCAGGCCCATCTCCTGCAGCCGCTGCGTGATCGCGGGATCCATGTCGTCGAGCGACCGGTGCTCGCCGGGCAGGACCCGCAGGAAGGCGGCGAGCCAGCCCTGGATGTCACCGGCGCCGAGCGTGCGCGCGTATTCGGCCTGGATCTCGCGGGTCCACGGGTCGGTGTACTGGAAGTCGCCGGTCGCGGCGCCGCAGGTGACCACGGCACGGACGAGTTCGGGGTGCTCCAGCATCGTGTCGGTGACGACCACTCCGCCCATCGACAGACCGACGAGGACCGCGGGCCCCGCGTCGAGGTGGCGCAGCAGGTCGGCGAGGTCGTCGGCCCAGCGGAACGGCTGCGTCGCGTTGGCCGAGAAACCGTGCCCCCGCACGTCCGGCGCGATCACCCGGTACTCGGCGGCGAGCGCCGGTATCTGGTCCGACCAGAAGCGGTGGTCCGCGAACCCGGCGTGGACGAGGACCACGAGATCGCCGGAGCCCGCGTCGAGATAGGCGAGATCGCCGTCGGTGGACGGGAAGAAGCTGAGTTCCGAAGCAACTGTCATGACAACCAAGGTGTCACCTCCAAGGGACTTTGACAACCTGGTTGTCATGATGAGCTCGGTGCATGATGGCCGGGTGAACGACATCGACCAACCACTGCCCCCCGACGAACTCGGCCACCGGGTCGGCGAGGTGTTCGACCTGATCGGCGCGCTCTACCGGCGCGGTCTGCGCAAGCTGGAGCAGGGGGAGGAGATCGAGGGGGCGTCCGTCGGCGTGCGCTCCGTGCTCGTCCTGCTGCACCGGCACGGCGCCATGACGGTGCCTCAGATGGCCCGGATCATGGCGCTGACCCGGCAGTTCGTCCAGCGCATGACCAACGACGCGACGGACCGGGGCTGGGTGGAGGCCACCCCCAACCCCGCCCATCAGCGGTCCTCGCTGATCCGGCTCACCGACGAGGGCGAGGCGGTCATCACCGCGATCCTCGCCCGTGAGCACGCCCTGAACCGGCAGGTCGGCGGCGGCGAGCTGACGGAGGCCGAACTCCGGGCGTGCACCCGCGTGCTGAAGGAGATGCTGCGCACCTTCGACCACGTGGACGTGGACTGACCTCCGGCGCCCCCTCCTCCCCTACTGCCCCATCGTCAGACCGTCCTTCGCCGCGCCCCGGCTCAGCACCACTTCCCGGATGCGGTCGCGCACGCCGGTCAGCTCGGCGCCCGCCGCGATCACCTCGTTGAGATTCAGCACCCGACCGGCGTCGACGTCGAACAGCTGCGGGATGAACTCGGCCTTCTTCACCTCCCAGCGGCCACCCGGCTTCAGCGGCGCGACGAAGCTGAAGCGGCCGAGGGTGGACTGGTTGCCGCGCGGATCCTGCGCGCCCTCGTGGTTGAACATCTCGCCGGCGACCTGGTCGCCCATGCCGTAGACCACCCAGGTGCCGTTCACTTTCTCGTACGCCTGCGGGACATGGGCGTGGGTGCCGAGGATCAGGTCGATGTCGGGGCGGCCGTTCGTGCGGGCGGCGGTGAGGGAGCGCGCCAGCGTGAGCTGCCGGTCGTCGGGGGCGTCCTGCCATTCGGTGCCCCAGTGCACGGACACCACGACCACGTCGGCGCCCGCCGCCCGGGTCGCGCGGGCGTCCGCGAGGATCTTCCCCTCATCGATGAGGTTGACGGCCCAGGGCTGCCCCGGCGGCAGGGGGTAGCCGTTGGTGTCGTAGGTGTACGCGAGGTGGGCGACCTTCGCGGCGCCCGCGCGCAGGACCGTGACGGTGCGCGCCTCGGCCTCGGTGCGTGCACTGCCGGCGTGCCGGACGCCCTGGCGGTCGAGGGCGTCGAGGGTGCGGCTGATGCCTAGGGCGCCGTCGTCGAGGCTGTGGTTGGAGGCGGTGGAGCAGCCGTCGTAGCCGGTGGCGGCGAGGCCCTCGGCGACTTCGGGCGGGGATTTGAAGGCGGGATATCCGGTGTAGTCGCCGTCGGCGCCGTAGACGGTCTCCATGTGACACAGCGCCAGATCGGCGCGGGAGACCACCGGTTCGACGCCGGACAGCATCGGGCGGAAGTCGTAGCCGGTACCGCCCGCGTCGAAGCGGGCGCGGTCGATGATGGAGCTGTGCGGGAGGACATCGCCGGAGGCGATGAGTGTGAAGCCGCGGGACCCGTCGGCGGACGGGGCCGGATGGCCGGGGCGTTCGGGAGGTTCGTGGTCCTGGGCCTGGCAGGCGGCGCCCGCGGCCAGGAGGGCCGTGAGGGCCAGGGCGACCTGTCGTCTGCGTGCAATCATCAGCTGCTCACCCCACTGTGATCATATTTACGCACAAATACGTACGAAGATGAGCACGGCCGCAAACTGCCCGGGCACGTTCATTCGCCCTATGGGCGATGTGGAGGGAACCGTTCGTCGTACCGTTCGTCGACGCGATCGACCGTCCGCCGCAGATCCGGGTACGTGCCCTGTCCCTCACCCGCACGCTGCGATGCCATACGGCCATGACGGCCGGAACCACGCTCACGAACGGGACGACCGCCGAGCACGAGCTCGCCGCACTGCAGCGGGAGCACGGCCGGCCTCTCTTCGCGCTACTGCTCCGGCTGTGCGACGGAGACCGGCAGCGCGCCGAGGACCTCGTCCAGGAGACCCTCGTACGGGCCTGGCAGCATCCCGAGGCGCTGCGGGCCGACGACTTCGAATCCGTACGGCCCTGGCTGCTGACCGTGGGACGGCGGCTGGCCATCGACGCTCGGCGGGCCCGGCAGGCGCGTCCACCGGAGGTCGGGGACGCGGTCCTGGAGAACGCGCGGGTCTGCGCCGATCACGCCGAGCGGGCGGCAGCGACCCTCGATGTGCGCGAGGCTGTGAAGACACTCACTCCGGAGCACCGTGAAGTCCTGGTGCTGGTGTATTTCCAGGGGGCGAGTGTGGCGGAGGCCGCGGCAGCGCTCGGGATTCCGCCCGGTACCGTGAAGTCCCGCGCGTACTACGCGCTGCGTGCCCTGCGCCGGGTCCTTCCCGGATACGCGGCCGACCTGCGCTGAAACCCATGTTGCGGCAAAGCCTTCGCAAAGCGCCTTGCTGAGGACCATGGTTGAGTAATCGGCTGTCTTCATCCGTGTTTCCGGATGGGGTCCTGGCGCTGGATTTCCGCCGTCCGCCCGTGGGGCGGGCGGAAATCCAGCGCCAGGGCCCCAGGCCCGGCAACGGGCGACGCGCACGCACCGGAGGAAGGCAGGAAGGGATGCTGCACAGAGGTCAAGAGAGCACGGACGGCGCCGGTGGCGGTGAACTCACCGTCCCCATGGCCTGGTTGTACGCCGAGTACATCGCCGACGAGTTGCTGCGGACCGGCGATCTGATGCCGCCGACGTCCTTCGAGTTCCGCGCCGGGCGCGACGCCCTGGCGCTGACCATCTTCCTGTCCGACACCGACGGGGAGTTGTCCGGCATCCGGGTCGTCTCCCAGCTGGAGACCTGGCTGTCGCTGACGGCGTACGACCAGCCGTGGCAGGACTGGGTGCGCGAGCGGATGGCGGGGCTCGCGGCCGAGGCGATCCGATCCGGGGCTCCCGCACCCGACTTGGACCTGGCCGAGGCGGCCTGGCAATGGTTGGAGGAGACCGAACTCCTCGCCCCGGACCTCAACGCGGTGCCCGGTGGCGGTTCGGGCATCGGCGACGACGAGGGGCCGCAGGTGTGGACGAAGGCCTGGCAGCTCGGGCTGCCGCTCGGTCATCTCGCCATCCATCTGTTCTAAGCCATGCACAGCCTCGGGGTTCCGGCCGTGCACGGTCTCGGAGGGGACGGTCCCGGACTTTTTTCGAACGGGACCAATCCTCGTGTTTGGCCGCTCCGAATCCAATGGTTGCGATTCTGTGCGGGGCTTGAGTGATTCGACGGTCCTCTGCGTACGGGTGGGAGCAAGGAGTAACCCCACCCACACCCAACGGCACGAGGATTCCGCATGAGGTCCCAGGAGAGGCATCGCGACGTCGCCGCGTACGCGCTCGGCGTGCTGGACGAGGCGGACGCCTTCCGCTTCGAGGATCACCTCATGGAGTGCCCTCGGTGCGCGGCGCACGTCACCGAATTCGGCCCCATAACCCGTCAGCTGATGCTGTACCGGCGCTCCACCCCGCAGTTCGTGAGTCCGCTGGCCAAGCCCGGCCCCCGGATGCTGGACCGGCTGCTCTCCGAGGTGGGGGCGCGCCATCGGTCCGGACGCAGGCGGTTCCTGTGCGCCGTGGCGGCGACCGTCGCGTTCGCGGTGGCCGGACCCGGGATCGTGGTCGTCGCCGGCGGCGGGGACAAGGCCCAGCGGATCGAGGCGACCGACGCACGGTCCGGGGTATGGGCCCAGGTCACGGCCGCGGACGAGACCGCCGGCACCCAGGTGGAGCTGAAGGTGAAGGACGGGGCGGGCCCCCGCACCTGTCTCCTGGTGATCGTCGGCCACGACGGCACCGAGGAGACGGTCACCACCTGGAGCGTCCCGCGCCACGACGCCCGTGAGCTGATCATGAACGGCGCCTCGTCCTACCACCCCGACCAGATCGCCCGGTACGAGGTCCGCACCACCGACGGCGAGCACCTGGTGACACTCAACTCCGGCTGAGGGCGAACGCGGAGCACGGTCCCGGCGTCTCAGGAGCGACAACCGTTCGGTCCTGGGGGAACACATGCGTACACGCGTCGCACGAACTGCCGGTCTATTGGTTCCGTTCGCGCTGCTCCTCGCCGGCTGCGGCAGCGAACACGGCTCACGCGCCCAGAGCGACGAGTCCAGGTCCCGGGCCCAGAAGGTGGCCGAGGCCTGGGACGGTTCACGGGCGGCCGAGGTGTGGCGCAAGGGGTACTACCCGATGGCGGACGTGGTCCAGCTGCCCGACAACGCCTTCCGCAACAGCGCCGACAAGCTGGCCTACGGGGCACAGAACTTCGTCCTCGACGGCGAACTGCCCACCACCTCGCCCGAGAAGGGCGAGGTCGAGTGGCGCAGCGGCGGTTCGCTCACCTTGCCCCTCATGGACGCACGGCAGGCATACGACAGTGTGGCCCGCGGCAGTGACGACGGACCGCATCTGACCGTGACCGAGGCGAAGTTGGGAACGACGACCCTGGTCACCAGCCGGGGTCCGGCCACCGTCCCGGCCTGGCTGTTCACGCTGAAGGGGTACGACACCCCGCTCAAGCGCGTCGCGATCGAGCCCTCGGAGCTTCCCAAGTCCCCGATCGGACCCGCCCGGGAGAGCCCCACGGACTCGCAGATGCCGCTGGAACAGTTCATCAAGGCCAGCGCGGACGGCCGGTCCGTCACCGTCCTCGCGGGCCATGGGGCCTGCGACGACGGACCCGCCGTGCGCGCCCTGGAGACCGACGCCAGCGTGGTGCTGTCCGCGGCGGTCGTCGGAACGAAGGACGGTCCGTGCACCTCCAACCTGCTCATGGAGAACGTGACCGTGAAGCTGGACCGGAAGCTCGGCGAGCGGGTCCTCCTCGACGCGTTCACGGGCGCGCCGGTGGCCTATGGGCGCCAGACCGAACACGGCTGACGCGCTACTTGAGAAGCCTCGACATTCTGCGGTCCGCCAGGGGCTTTCCGCCCGTCTGGCAGGTCGGGCAGTACTGCAGGGAGGAGTCGCTGAAGGAGACCTCGCGGACGGTGTCGCCGCACACGGGACAGGGTTCGCCGGTGCGGCCGTGGACACGCAGACCGCTCTTCTTCTCGGCCTTCAGCCGCCCGGCCGCCACACCGCGGGAGCGTTCGACCGCCTCTGTCAGGGTGCCTCTCAAGGCCTCGTACAGACGTCCCGTCTCCTCCGGGGTGAGGGAGGCGGCCAGTTTGAAGGGGGACATCTTCGCCGCGTGGAGGATCTCGTCGCTGTAGGCGTTGCCGACTCCGGCGATCAGGCTCTGGTCGCGCAGGGCGCCCTTGAGCCGGCGGCGTTCGTCCTTCAGCAGGTCCGCGAAGCGCCGCTCGTCGAAGCCGGCCGCGAGCGGGTCGGGGCCGAGCCGGGCGACGCCCGGGACGTCCTGGGGGTCCTGGACGACGTACACGGCGAGGCGTTTCTGGGTGCCGGCCTCGGTCAGGTCGAAGCCGGCGCCCGTCTCCAGCGCCACCCGCAGGGCGAGGGGGCCCTTGCCGGGGCGGGGCGGGCCGTCGGGGAGCCGGTCCCTCCAGTGCAGCCAGCCGGCGCGGGCCAGGTGGGTCACGAAGTGCGGGCCGCCGTCGGTGACGAGGTCCAGGAACTTGCCGTGCCGGTGCACCGCGGTGACCTCGTGGCCCTCAACGGCGGTGAGCGGAGGGTCGTACGTCTTCAGGACGCTGATCGCCACGGGCAGCACCCGCACGATCTCGTGGCCGACCAGGTTCTCGGTCAGGAAGTCCTTGAGCGCTTCGACCTCGGGGAGTTCCGGCATACGTCCAGAGTGCCACCGGAGGCCGGAGTGCTCAGCTCCGTTCCCGCACCACGAACTCGCACCACACGCACTTGCCGCCGCCCCGCGCCTCCACGCCCCACACGTCGGTGAGCAGGTCGACCAGGAGCA
>NZ_JXTE01000115.1 GCF_000972385.1 Streptomyces sp. WM6386 | reverse complement strand
GTGCCGTTCTGGGCGGCGGGGGTGCTGGCCGTGGCGGGGCTGTGGCTGCGGTCGTCGCTCGCCGAGAGTCCCAGCTTCCTGGAGATCGGCGACCACGCGCGTGTGCCGTTCGTCGAGGTCGTGCGCGACCACTGGCGGCTCGTCCTGCTGACGGCCGGGGCGCTCGCGGTCGGGTACGCGATCTTCTACGCCGTCACGACCTGGTCCCTCGCGTATGCGACGGAGCGGCTGGGCGTGGGCCGTACGGTCATGCTGGCCTGCATCATGGCCGCGGTCGTGGTGAAGGGATCGCTCACACCGGTGGTGGCGTTGCTCGGCGACCGCTACGGGCGGCGGCCGCTGTGTCTGACGGGGTGTGCGGCGGCGGCCGTATGGATGTTCCCGATGGTCGCGCTGCTCTCGACCGGCGAACCGCTGCTGATGTTCCTGGGGTTCCTGGGCGCGATGCTCGCGTTCATCACGATGTTCGCCGTGATCGCCGCGTATCTGCCGGAGCTGTACGAGCCGAGGGTGCGCTGCACGGGCGCCGCGGTCGGCTACAACCTCGGTGGTGTCCTCGGGGGCGCGCTCACGCCGATCGTGGCGACGGCGCTCGCCGAGCGGGGCGGACGGGTGCCGTGGGGCGTGGGGGCCTATCTGACGGGGATCGCGCTGCTGAGCCTGGGGTGCTTCGCGCTGCTGCCGGAGACTCGTCCGGTGCCGGTGGCTGTCCCTGCGGAGCCGGCCATGGACTGATCCAGGGAATCGGTCCATGGGTCGGTCAACAGGTCGGTCTATGGATTGATCGCCAGCTCCAGGTAGGCCGCGAACAGCACCAGGTGTACGCCGCCCTGGAGCGGGGTGGCCCGGCCCGGCACCACCGTCAGGGAGCTGACCACCACGGTCAGGGCGAGCAGCACCATGTGGGTGGCGCCCAGGCCCAGGACGAGCGGGCCGTCGAGCCAGATGGAGGCCAGGGCGACGGCGGGAATGGTGAGGCCGATGCTGGCCATCGCGGAGCCGAGCGCGAGGTTGAGGCTGGTCTGCACGCGGTCGCGGCGCGCGGAGCGCAGTGCGGCGATGGTCTCGGGGAGGAGCACCAGCAGGGCGATGATCACGCCGACGACGGCATGCGGCAGTCCGGCGGCGGACACCCCGGACTCGATGGTGGGCGACACACCCTTGGCCAGGCCGACGACGCCGATCAGGGCCAGTCCCAGCAGCCCGAGGCTGATCCGGGCGGCGCGGGAGGACGGCGCGTCGGCGTGGTCGTCGACGGTGACGACCACGCCCTGGCGGGTGATCGGGAGGAAGTAGTCGCGGTGCCGCACGGTCTGGGTCGCCACGAACAGGCCGTACAGGACCAGCGAGGAGAGCGCGGCGAAGGTCAGCTGGACGCCGGAGAACTCCGGGCCCGGCTTGCTCGTCGTGAACGTCGGCAGGACCAGGCTGAGAGTGGCCAGGGTGGCGACGGTCGCGAGGGCGGCGCCGGTGCCCTCGGGGTTGAAGACGGCGATGCCGTGGCGCAGCGAAGCGACCAGGAGGCAGATGCCGACGATGCCGTTGCAGGTGATCATCACGGCCGCGAAGACCGTGTCCCGGGCGAGAGTCGAACTTTTGCCACCGCCGTCGGCCATCAGGGTGACGATGAGGGCGACTTCGATGATGGTGACGGCGACGGCGAGAACGAGGGAGCCGAAGGGTTCGCCGACCCGGTGCGCGACCACTTCGGCATGGTGCACGGCGGCCAGGACGGCGCCCGCGAGGACCAGGGTCACCAGGGCGACGATCACGCCCGACAGATCCCGCCCCCAGGTGAGGGCCAGGAGGACGACGGCGAGCACCGGCACGAGGATCGTCCACTGGGTGGTGAGCGACCTGAGCCGAGTGATCATGCAGCGATCGTGGCAGAGGGGGCGGGGCCCCGCACCCTGGCGGGACGGGGCCCCGCGGCCTCACTTGAGCTCGGTGACGTCCACCAGATCGCAGTCCGTGAAGGTCGGCGCCTTGGTGCACAACGCGGCCATCTGCTCCGCGAACTTGCCCGTCTCCGGGTCGCCGCTGTTGCGCATGGCCTCCTCGTAGGAGTCGAACTCGATCACGACGAGATAGCGGTCGGGATTGCTGCGGTCCCTCAGCACCATGCGGTGGGTGGGGCCGTCGGTGCGGCCGGCGAACTGTTCCTCCGCCTGCCGGCCCAATGCCTGCATCTCTTCGATGCGGTCGGTCTCGTAGTCGATGATCTGCACGAACTTCATGGGTGCGTCCACGGTGCCTCCACCCGGCCGTGGCGTCTCCGGGCGGGAGACGCTCCGCACACAACGGCAGCACCGGAAGCGGTGGGCGGCAATTGGCCGCACGGCGCTCCCGGTGCTGGTTGTTCCTACGTCCGACATGGTCAGACGTCGATGCTGTCCTTCGGAGCGCCATCGCTCTGCGCCTGCGCCGCCTCGGCCGCCGCCTGCTTCTTGGAGGCATGGAGGCTGGTGATCGTGGTGACGATCAGGACCGCGCAGATCACGCCGAGGGAGACCGGGATGGAGATCTCCGGGACATGGACCCCGGACTCGTGGAGCGCGTGCAGCACCAGCTTGACGCCGATGAAGCCGAGGATGATCGACAGGCCGTAGCTGAGGTGGACCAGCTTCTTCAGCAGACCGCCGATGAGGAAGTACAGCTGGCGCAGACCCATCAGGGCGAACGCGTTGGCCGTGAACACGATGTACGGGTCCTGGGTCAGGCCGAAGATCGCGGGGATCGAGTCCAGGGCGAAGAGCACATCGGTGGTGCCGATCGCGAGCATGACGACCAGCATCGGGGTCATGACCCGCTTGCCGTTCTCCTCGATCCACAGCTTGGTGCCGTGGTACCGGTCGGCGACACCGAAGCGGCGCTCGGCGGCCTTGAGCAGCTTGTTCTCCTCGAACTCCTCTTCGTCCTCGTCGGCCCGGGCTTCCTGGATGAGCTTCCAGGCGGTCCAGATCAGGAAGGCACCGAAGATGTAGAACACCCAGGCGAAGCTGGCGAGGATCGCGGCGCCCGCGGCGATGAAGATGGCCCTCAGCACCAGGGCTATGAGGACACCGACGAGCAGGACCCGCTGCTGGTACTGCGACGGGACCGCGAACTTCGCCATGATCAGGACGAAGACGAAGAGGTTGTCGACACTCAGCGACTTCTCGGTGATGAAGCCCGCGAAGAACTCTCCGCCGGCCTGGCCACCGCCGAAGATGAGGAGGCCGAGGCCGAAGAGGCCGGCCAGGGCGATCCAGACGACGGTCCAGATTCCGGCTTCCTTGATGGACACGTCGTGCGGCTTGCGGCCGATGAAGAAGTCGACCGCGATCAGGGCTGCGAGGCCCACGATCGTCAGGACCCACAGGGTCACGGAAACATCCATTGCTGCGCCTCCGGCATTACGTAACGGCAAATAACCAGCGTCGTCGCGCTGCCGGAGGTCTCTTCCACCCAAGGTGGGCCGACGCCCCGGGATCGGATCCGATCCGTATTGACGGGTACGCCGCATCGACAGGGAGTACTCCCCTCCGTGAGGAAAACGGTACCCCAATCACCAAGGAAAGGTAAAGCGATTGGCAAAAGGAAGGTCAAAGTGCCTGCTCAGGTGACTTTACGTGTGCTTGGTGCGAGCCGTCGCCACCTGCTGGAGCACCTGCTGGAGCACCTGGCTGCCCGCCGGCACGAGCGAGGGCTCGTACGTCCAGGCATGCCCCACCCACGGGTCGGCGAGATGGTCGTCGGGAACCGGGGTGAGTCGCATCAGCGAACGCCACAGCGGGTCGAGCAACGGGCCGTACCCGGAGGCCTCCTCGCGGTCCGCGACCATCATCAGGTGGACACCGACCGCCGGGCCCTCGTCGGCGAGGTACCGCAGCTGGGTCACGGCGCGGTCGTCGAAGCCGTGCGGGAAGTCGTTGACGATCAGGAGCTGCTCGGCGGTGTCGAAGCCGGGCGGGAGCGCGTCGGGCGCACCGCCGCGCACCGCCATCTGCACCAGGTCGACCCGCTGGGTGAGCCGGGCCAGAACGTCCGTCACACCCGCCGCGCCGACGGCGGGCGGGGCCGCGAGCACGCCGCTCTGCACCAGCGGCACCAGCGCCTGTCCGCCCGAGCCCGCCGGGTCGATGACGTGCACGGTGAACTCGCGCGCGGGATAGACGGCGAGCAGCCGGGCCGCGACCGCCACCGCGGTGTCCATGGCCAGACGCTTCACTTCGTGGGAGTCGGTGTACGAGCCGTCGATCGTGCCGGCCCGCCCGCTGTCGACCCACAGCCCACGCTCCAGCGGGAGCCTGACCAGCATCGGGATGCTCACCTGCGGGGCCTCGGGAAGGTGGAGGTCGCCCAGGCGCAGGGCCATGGGGATCTCCATCGGCACCCGGTAGCCGTGCCAGACGGGGTTGTCCCAGCGGGCGTACGCCGGCGGCAGTGCGGGTTCCACGACATCGGCCTCGGCGGCGAGCTGCGAGAGGTCCCGGTCGAGGGCCGCCTGGGCCTGGTCGACGAGCTGGGCGTGCTTGGCGCGGGCCGCCTCGCGCGCGGCGTCGCCCTGGCCCCCGATCCGGCTGCGCGGGTCGGAAAGGACCTGGTCGAGCTCCTTCTCCATGCGCGACTCGGCGAAGTCGACGGCACTGCGGTACGCGGCCATGGAGCGGGCCAGATCCTCGAACATGCCCCACACCTGGTTGTAGAGCCGCTCGTCCATGGACCAGCCGGTCGCGTCGCCCGCGACGGGCTGCTGCGGCTGTCCGGGCTGGGCCGGGGGCGCGGTCGGCGGGGGCGGCGGCGGTGCCGTGGTCTGCCGGCGCGGGTGGCTGTAGTCGACCGGGCCTCCCGCGGCGGGCGCGGACGGCTGGGTGGCCGCGGAGGGGCCCGTGGAGCCCTGCTGGGCGCCCTGTGCGCCGTAGGGAGACGTGGGCTGGCCGGACGTCTGGGCGCCGTAGGGCGACGTCGGCGGCTGCGGTGGTTCGGCGCCCTGAGGTGCCGTACCGCCCTGGTCCGGGCCGAGTGCCGGTGTGGCCGTCTGCCGGGTGCGGTCGCTGTCGGCGGTGCGCGGCGGGGCCGGTACGGAGCGGGCCAGGCCCTGGGCCACGGCCTCGTTGATGCTGCCGGCGAGCGTGTGGGCCTCCGGCATGCCCTGGTCCGCCAGAAGTTCGGCGAGGCCGCCGGCATACCCCTGGCCGACGGCGCGCACCTTCCAGGCGCCCTGACGGCGGTAGAGCTCCAGGGCGACGACGGCGGACTCGGCCTCCAGGCCGGTGATGGTGTAGCTGGCGACCTCGCTGCCGTCCAGGCCGGTGACCGCGACGAAGGGGGCGGCCAGACCGCCGAAGCGGACCGGGCCCGCCACTCCCGTGGGCAGGGCGAGCAGCACACTGATCCGGTGCACCGCCTCCGGCATGGCGCCGAGGTCCACCGCGAGACGGTGGTCGGCGGCTGCCTGCCGGGAGACCTCCAGGCCCGGCAGGGTGGGTGCGCCCGGATGGGCCACCCACTCCACGCCGTGGATCTTGCCGTGCTCGTCGCTCAACGCGGCTCCGGCCACGATCGGCTTGCCGGCCGAGACCCGGATCTCGAGACGGGCCTGGGAGAGCGGGTGGTTCTGCCCCCGCACCAGCTCGGCCGTCATGCCTTCGTCCCCCTGTGTCGCTGTTCGGTGTCGGGTACCGCTGGCGCGGCTTACAGGTGCGGCAGGATCGCGGGCATCAGGTCCTGGAAGGTGCGGCCGTTGGCCGGAGTACCCAGGGCCGTCATCGTCCAGCCGGGGCCCGTGCGGTGCACCTTCGCCATGATCTGGGCCGTGTAGGCGCCACCGCCCGCGAGCGTGTAGCGGGCCAGCTCCTGGCCGTTGGTCTCGTCGACCAGGCGGCAGAACGCGTTCTGCACCTCCTGGAAGGTCTGGCCCGTGAAGGAGTTCACGGTGAAGACGATCTGGTCGATGTGGACCGGGATGCGCGCCAGGTCGACGAGGATCGCCTCGTCGTCGCCACCCTGGCCGACACCGCCGACGAGGTTGTCGCCGGTGTGGCGCACCGAGCCGTCGTCGCTCACCAGGTGGCGGAAGAAGACGACGTCGACCGGCTGCTTGTCCGCGAACAGGACAGCGGAGGCGTCGAGGTCGATCTCCCGGGTGCGCGAGCCGAACAGGCCGCGACGGGGAGCCGCCTGCCAGCCGAGACCCATGCGCACCGAAGTCAGGCTGCCGCCATCGTTCTTCTGCAGACTGATGGCCTGACCCTTGGTCATGTTGACGGTCACGCGCTGATTCCCCTCTCGAACTGTCCCCTGTTACCGCGGGCTCCGCGGTTGACCAGAACCCTACGCAGTGGCACTGACAGTGCCGCTACCCAGGTCCGCACTTTGTGTCGGTCTTGCAACACAGCGCGTTCGCAGCGGGGGTGGGCGCCCGTCAGGCCAGGCCGGCCTCCCTCATCTGACGCAGTTCCTTCTTCATCTCGGAGACCTCGTCACGCAGCCGGGCCGCGATCTCGAACTGGAGGTCGGCGGCGGCGGCGCGCATGCGCTCGGTCATCTCCTCGATCTGCCCCGCGAGCTCGGCAGCGGGCCGGTCGGTGGGCACGGTCTCCTTGGCCTTGCCCTTGGCGCCCTTGGCCGCCTTGCCGCCGAGAGAGGGCACGGGGGCCTTGGCGGCCTTGCCGTCCTTCTGCTTGCGGTACCCGGAGCCGAGCAACTGCTCGGTGTCGATGTCCTCGCGGGCGATCTGCGCCACGATGTCGTTGATCTTCTTGCGGAGCGGCTGGGGGTCGATGCCGTGCGCCGTGTTGTACGCGACCTGCTTCTCCCGACGCCGGTTGGTCTCGTCGATGGCCTTCGCCATCGCCGGGGTGATCTTGTCGGCGTACATGTGGACCTGACCGGAGACATTGCGCGCCGCGCGGCCGATGGTCTGGATCAGGGAGGTGCCGGAGCGCAGGAAGCCCTCCTTGTCGGCGTCGAGGATGGCCACCAGGGACACCTCGGGCAGGTCGAGGCCCTCGCGCAGGAGGTTGATGCCGACCAGGACGTCGTACTCGCCGGAGCGCAGCTCCCGCAGCAGTTCGACGCGGCGCAGGGTGTCGACGTCGCTGTGCAGATAGCGGACCTGGATGCCGAGCTCCAGGAAGTAGTCGGTGAGGTCCTCGGACATCTTCTTGGTGAGCGTGGTGACCAGGACACGCTCGTCCTTCTCGGTGCGCTTGCGAATCTCGTGCACCAGGTCGTCGATCTGGCCCTCGGTGGGCTTGACCACGACCTCCGGGTCGATGAGGCCCGTGGGGCGGATGATCTGCTCGACGACGCCGTCCCCGCGGGAGAGCTCGTAGTTGCCCGGTGTCGCGGACAGGTAGACGGTCTGTCCGATCCGCTCCTGGAACTCCTCCCACTTCAGGGGGCGGTTGTCGAGGGCGGAGGGCAGCCGGAAACCGTGGTCGACGAGGGTGCGCTTGCGGGACGCGTCGCCCTCGTACATGGCGCCGATCTGCGGGACCGTGACATGCGACTCGTCGATGACGAGCAGGAAGTCGTCCGGGAAGTAGTCCAGCAGGGTGTTCGGCGGGGAGCCGGGCTCGCGGCCGTCGAAGTGCATCGAGTAGTTCTCGACGCCCGAGCAGGAGCCGATCTGGCGGAGCATCTCGAGGTCGTACGTCGTTCGCATGCGCAGACGCTGGGCCTCCAGGAGCTTGCCCTGCTTCTCCAGCTCGGTGAGGCGCTCGCCCAGCTCCTTCTCGATGTCGTTGGCGGCCCGCTCCAGACGCTCGGGGCCGGCGACGTAGTGGGAGGCCGGGAAGACGTACAGCTGGCGGTCGTCGCTGATGATCTCGCCGGTGAGCGGGTGGAGGGTGGACAGGGCCTCGATCTCGTCACCGAACATCTCGATGCGGACGGCGAGTTCCTCGTAGACCGGGAAGATCTCGATGGTGTCGCCGCGGACGCGGAAGGTGCCGCGGCTGAAGGCCAGGTCGTTGCGCGTGTACTGGATGTCCACGAAGCGGCGCAGCAGCTGGTCGCGGTCGATCTCGTCGCCGACCCTGAGGGGGACCATGCGGTCCACGTACTCCTGCGGGGTGCCGAGGCCGTAGATGCAGGAGACCGAGGCGACCACGATGACGTCACGGCGGGTGAGCAGCGAGTTGGTCGCGGAGTGGCGCAGGCGCTCGACCTCCTCGTTGACCGAGGAGTCCTTCTCGATGTAGGTGTCCGACTGCGGGACGTAGGCCTCGGGCTGGTAGTAGTCGTAGTACGAGACGAAGTACTCGACCGCGTTGTTCGGCAGCAGCTCCCGGAACTCGTTCGCCAGCTGGGCGGCCAGGGTCTTGTTCGGGGCCATCACCAGGGTGGGCCGCTGGAGCTTCTCGATCATCCACGCGGTGGTGGCGGACTTGCCGGTGCCGGTCGCACCGAGGAGGACGACGTCCTTCTCACCGGCCTCGATGCGCTTGGCCAGGTCGGCGATGGCCGCCGGCTGGTCGCCGCTGGGCTGGTAGGGACTGACGACCTCGAAGGGCGCCACCGTGCGTTCGATCTGGGAAACGGGCCGCATGGAGTCCACCGTACGACCCCCCACTGACAACGCGGTCCGATCACCGGTTCTGCGGGGTGCGGGAGCTGCGGTGGCCGGCGCCTCGGCGGGGGCGGATCGAGGAGCGGCGCGGGGTGTGCGGGGCGCCGGCGTGGGCCGGGATGCCGGGCTTGTTCTCGGCGGGGGTCCAGTCGGGCTTGCCCATGACCATCAGCGGGTCGAACATCACGACGACGCCGGCGATCAGCAGGAAGGCCAGGGGGCCGACCAGCATGGGCGCGAGCAGCTCGGCCGGCGAGTCGCCCGAGGAGGGGGCGCCGGCGGCGCCGTGCAGGTGGACGCTGAGGGCTGCCATGCCGGTGTAGTGCATACCGCTGACGGCGAGCCCCATGACGAGACTCGCGCCGACACTCCACAGGAAGCCTCTGACCTGGCCGGCCGCCCACAGCGCCGCGGTGGCGGCGCACATGGCTATGACGACGGAGGCGGCCACGGTGAGCGTGTTGTATTCCAGTTTTCCGTTGAACCGCATTCCGGCCATGCCGAGATAGTGCATGGAGGCGACGCCGAGGCCGGTGATGGTGCCGCCGGTGAACAGGGCCGTTCCGCTCGCGCCCCGGTAGCCGACTATGAAGATCCCGATGCCCACCATGACGATGGCGACGCCCAGACTCGCAAAGGTCGTCGGCTTGTCATAGTGGATCGGAGCACCCTTGACCGTGAAGCCCATCATGGCGACGAAGTGCATGGTCCAGATGCCGGAACCGATGGCCGCGGATCCGAGGGCGAGCCAGCCGGGTCTCCAGGAGTTCGAGACCAGCATGGACCGGGTGGTGCAGCGCAGGCCGAGGGCACCTCCCAGGCAAGCCATGAGGTAGGCCACCAGCGGTGTGACGAGTCCGTAGCTGAATCCGTCGACCGTGCCTTGCATGCGCGGCTGTCCTTCCCGCCCTCTTACGTCCCGGAATGTGCTGAAATACGCCCCCTCCCAGGACCGCCCGAGCGGTCAGGGTTGAGGCAGAGAGTATGACTCCCACCGGAATGGTCGAACGATTTTCCGGCAAAGAAACACGCCCTTGCCCCAGTTGTGCGGCACCAGTGAGCGGAGTTGGGCAACCCCATTCAATCTGTGGTCATTCTGTACCCCCCTGCTGTTGACCCTCTGCTGTCACAGTTGAGCTGTCCGTGATCGCTCGACGCAAGGAGTCAGCATGCACGCGCGCGCAGTTGCCGCCACGACCTCCGCGCTCCTGGGGGCTGCCACCCTCCTGCTCCCCGCCTCCGACGTCCGCGCCGTCGAGGTCGGCGAGCCGCCGACGGTCATCGCCCACCGGGGCGCGTCCGCCTATGCCCCCGAGAACACCCTGGCCGCCGTCGACAAGGCGGCCGAGCTGGGCATCCGCTGGGTCGAGAACGACGTCCAGCGCACTCAGGACGGCGAGCTCGTCGTCCTGCACGACGACAACCTGCGGCGCACCACCGACGTCGAGGAGGTCTTCCCCGACCGGGCGCCCTGGAAGGTGAAGGACTTCACGGCGGCCGAGATCGCGCGCCTCGACGCGGGAAGCTGGTTCGGCCCCGCGTACGCGGGCGCGCGTGTGCCGACCCTGGAGCAGTACGTGCACCGTGTCGACCGCAACCACCAGAAACTGCTGCTGGAGATCAAGAACCCCGAGCTCTATCCGGGCATCGAGCAGCAGACCCTCAAGGTCCTCGCCAACGAGAACTGGCTCGACCAGCAGCACCGGTCCCAGCTGATCGTGCAGAGCTTCAGCGCGGACACCGTGCGGACCGTCCACAAGCTGAAGCCCGACGTCAAGACCGGTCTGCTCGGCACGCCGAAGGTGGCGGACCTGACCGTCTACGCGCAGTTCACCGACCAGATCAACCCGTCACACAGCACCATCTCGACCGGGTACGTCTCCGCCGTACAGGCGTTCACGGGGGCGCACGGCAAGCCGCTGGAGGTCTTCGCCTGGACCGTCAACGACGCCGCGACGGCGAGGCGGGTCGCGAGGTACGGCGTCGACGGCATCATCACCAACACGCCGGACGTGGTGCGGGACGCGGTGGGAGCGCCCTGAGAGGCCGCCCCGCCCGGGGAGCTTCCGTACTCCGGCCGCACCCCGGGCGTTGTCAGTGGCGGGCCGTACGGTGGGTCGCATGAACAGCCATGGGCAGTACGAGCAGCAGGTCGTGTGGGCCGTGGTGGGCACCGGCATCGGTCCGCTGCTGCTGGCCGCGACCCGCGAGGGCCTGGTCAACGTCGTGTTCCACGCCACCGAGGCGGTGCGCGACCACGCGCTCGACCGGCTGGCGTCCCGGCTGGGCACCGAGCCCGTGGAAGCACCCGCCTCCCCGCTGCTGGCCGAGGCGATACGCCAGGTGGAGGCGTACTTCGCGGGCGCGCGGCAGGACTTCGAGCTACCGCTGGACTGGTCGCTGATCTCCGGCTTCAACCGTGAGGTGCTGCGCGAGCTGGCGTCCGGAGTGCCGTTCGGCAGCGTCGTGGGATACGGCGACCTGGCCGGACGGGTCGGCCAGCCGGGGGCGGCCCAGGCGGTGGGGGCGGCGATGGGCGCCAATCCCCTGCCGGTGGTCGTGCCCTGCCACCGGGTCGTCGAGAGCGGCGGCGGCATCGGCGGGTTCGGGGGCGGTCTGGAGACCAAGCGGAAGCTGCTCGCCCTGGAGGGAGTGCTTCCGGAACCGCTGTTCTGAGGGCCGCAGAGCGGGCCGGATCCGCCCCCGCGCGAGGGCTGGCCGGAAGGCTGCGGCGGTAGCAGACTCCGCCATGCGCACAGCCACTGGCATCCGAAGACTTCGGAGCCGAAGGGACGGCGATCACGCATGAGCGCAACCGGAAACAGGGCAGTCGCGTATCTCAAGCCGGGCGCGGTGGAGGTCAGGACCATCGACTACCCGACGCTCGAGCTCCAGGACGGGCCGGGGGTCGCAGCCGCCAACGTCGGCCGCAAGTGCCGGCACGGCGTGATCCTCAAGGTGCTCGCCAGCAACATCTGCGGCAGCGACCAGCACATGGTGCGCGGGCGGACGACCGCGCCCGAGGGGCTGGTCCTCGGACACGAGATCACCGGAGAGGTCGTCGAACGGGGACCGGACGTCGAGACCCTCGACGTCGGCGACATCGTCTCCGTGCCGTTCAACATCGCCTGCGGGCGATGCCGCAACTGCAAGGAACGCAAGACCGGCATCTGCCTGAACGTCAACCCGGCACGACCCGGGGCAGCCTACGGATATGTCGACATGGGCGGCTGGGTCGGTGGCCAGGCCGAGTACGCCATGGTGCCGTACGCGGACTTCAACCTGCTGAAGTTCCCGGACCGGGACCAGGCCCGCGAGAAGCTGCTCGACCTGACCATGCTGTCGGACATCTTCCCGACCGGCTTCCACGGCGTGGTGAGCTCGGGTGCCGGCGTCGGCTCGACGGTGTACGTCGCGGGAGCGGGGCCGGTGGGCCTGGCGGCGGCCGCGTCCGCGCAGTTGCTGGGCGCCGCGGTCGTCATCGTCGGCGACCTCAACGCCGAGCGGCTCGCCCAGGCGCGGAGCTTCGGCTGCGAGACCGTCGACGTCTCGCGGGGCAGCGTGGGCGAGCAGATCGCGCAGATCCTCGGGGAACCCGAGGTGGACGCCGCGGTCGACGCGGTCGGCTTCGAGGCACGGGCCCACGGCCCACAGGCCCCGGAGGCGCCCGCGACGGTCCTCAACTCGCTGATGGGCATCACGCGCGCGGGCGGCGCTCTGGGCATTCCCGGTCTCTACGTCACGGACGACCCGGGCGGGGTCGACGCGGACGCGAAGTCCGGGACGCTGAAGGTGCGGCTCGGGCTCGGCTGGGCCAAGAGTCACCGCTTCACCACCGGTCAGTGCCCGGTGATGCAGTACCACCGGAACCTGATGCGGGCGATCCTGCACGGGCGCGTGCACATCGCCAAGGCGGTCAACGCGACCGTGATCGGCATCGAGGACGCACCACGCGGCTACGCCGAGTTCGACCAGGGCGCCAGCCGCAAGTATGTGCTCGACCCGCATGGGGCGCTGGACGGCGTGCGGCCGGTCTGACACCTCTGGAGGGGGCCGCGCATGTGTGGCCCCCTCGCCGCGCCGCGCCCCCTACTCGTAGTGGCGGGCCTCGAAGACGTTCCCGTCGGGGTCGCGGAAGTAGAAGCTGCGGCGGGCCATGCCCCGGGCGCCGAAGGAGTCGTAGGAGAAGTCCGAGACGGGTACCGACTGTTCCTCCAGTCGGACGCGGAGTGCCTGGAAGTCGTCGCCGGGCAGGGCCAGGCAGACATGGTTGACGGGATGTCCCGAGCTCTCGGTGGCGCCGGGGAGCATCGTCATGCGTTCCGTCATGGTGAGCGGCATCAGGTCGAAGATGGTCTCGTCATTGAGTCGTACGGAGGGGAAGGACACCGCTCCCGCGGCGTAGTCGGTGATCCTCAGGGGTGCCATGCCGACTGCCTTCTCGTAGAAGTCGGCCGACGCCACCGGGTCGTGCACCCAGAGGACGACATGGTCGAGACGTGTGGCGTTGTCCGTCATGTCCCCAGGCTGATGTCGTCCCCCACAGCCCGCAAGGGTTTGGCCGGGTGTGCTGCCCGCCAGAGATCAGGGAGGACCCATCGACAGGAGGCAGGCGCGTGGTGCTGGTGTTGTCGGAGGAAGTGCGCGAGGCGGTCGACGCGCGTCGACCCGTGGTGGCCCTGGAGTCCACGATCATCGCCCACGGGTTGCCGCGGCCGCGGAACCTGCAGGTGGCGCTGGAGTTGGAGGACGTCGTACGGCAGGAGGGTGCCGTTCCCGCGACGATCGCGGTGCTGGACGGGCGTCCCCATGTCGGCCTGGACAAACAGCAGTTGGAGCGGGTCGCCAACGAGGACGGGATCCGCAAACTGGGCCATCGTGACCTGCCGCTCGCGGTGGCCGCCGGGGCCAGCGGGGCGACCACGGTGTCGGCGACGGCACAGCTGGCGGCGCTGGCGGGTGTGCGGGTGTTCGCGACCGGTGGGCTCGGCGGGGTGCACCGGGAGTGGACGGTGACGCAGGACGAGTCGGCGGACCTGGGGCTGCTGGCGCGCACGCGGATCACGGTGGTCTGCGCGGGCGTGAAGTCGATCCTCGACGTGCCGGCGACCTTGCAGCGTCTGGAGACACTGGGCGTGGCCGTGGCCGGGTACGGCACGGACCGCTTCCCCGGCTTCTACCTGTCCGATTCGGGGCATCCGGTGGACTGGACGCTGGACTCCCCGCAGCGGGTGGCGGAGGTGATGCGGGCTCAGGACGCCCTGGACGGAGCCGGGTCGGCGCTGATCGTCGCCAACCCGGTCCCCGAGGCGGAGCAGTTGGACCCGGAACTCCACGCGCGCGTGCTCGCGGACGCGTTGCGGGCCGCCGAGGAGGCGGGGGCCACCGGTCAGGGGGTCACGCCGTTCCTCCTCTCCTACCTCGTGCGGCACACCGACGGCGCCTCCCTGAGCGCCAATCTGGCGGCGGTGCGGGGCAACGTCCGACTGGCGGGGCGGATCGCGGCGGCCTGGGCCGGGGCGTGACGGTCGCGGCGGACGGTTCCGGGGCCGAACCGGCTCCGGGTGGTGCGCTGTTGGTCGTCGGTGACGTCGTCACCGACATCGTGGCCCGGCACCGGGGGCCACTCGCGCCGAGCACCGACACGGCTGCGGCGATCCGGACGCTGCCGGGCGGGGCGGGGGCCAACGTGGCCTGCTGGGCGGCCCGCCGGGGCGGCGTCGAGGTGCGGCTGCTCGGGCGGGTGGGTGCGGACGCGGCCGCATGGCACGAGCGGGAGCTGGTGGCCTGCGGGGTACGGCCCCGTCTCGTCGTCGATGCGCAGGCGCCGACCGGGACGGTGATCTGCCTCGTCGACACGGGCGCCGCGGCCGAGCGGACGTTCCTCACGGACAGCGGCGCGGCCCTGCGGTTCGATCCGGACGACTGGTCGGACGCACTGCTCGACGGGGTGGCGCGCCTGCATCTGTCGGGCTATCTGCTGTTCTCGGAGCCGAGCCGCGCGTTGGTGGACGTGGCCTTGGCCGCCGCACGCGCGCGTGGTGTGCCGGTGAGCCTGGATCCGGCGTCGACAGGATTCCTCGTCGAACTCGGTGTCGACCGTTTCCTGACGCTGACGGAGGGGATCGACGTCCTGCTGCCCAGCCGTGACGAGGCGTGTCTGCTGACAGGGCTGCCCGACCCGGCGGACGCGGCGGCCAAGCTGAGCCACCACGTCCCGCTGGTGGTCGCCAAACAGGGGGCGGACGGTGCGCTGGTGGCCCGCTCGGGCACGGTGCTCGCCCAGGTCCCGTCCGTACCGGCGACCCCCAGGGACACCACGGGCGCGGGCGACGCGTTCACGGGCGCGTTCCTCGCCGCTCTCCTCACGGGTGCCGAGCCCGAGGAGGCGGCGCGGGAGGGGTGCCGGGCGGGGGCGATGGCGGTCGAGCGCGTGGGCGGCAGACCGCCGGCCGTGGGCGGCAGACCGCCGGCCGTGGGCGGCAGACCGCCGGCCGTGGGCGGC
>NZ_JXTE01000114.1 GCF_000972385.1 Streptomyces sp. WM6386 | reverse complement strand
CCCCCGCCCCCGCCCCGCGAGGCCGTCGCCCCCGCCGGCATCCGCGACCGCGGCACGGGCCGCCCCACCAAACGGGACCGACGCGACATGGAACGCCTGCGAGGAGCCGGCGGGCGCCCCGGAGGACACTGACCACACACACCGCGCACCCCCAGGGGCCTCCCCAGGGCCCCGCACCCCACCGACGCACACGGCGGTGGCGTCCGGGCAAGCCCTCAGGCTCTCCGGACGCCACCGCCCTGTGCGTCGGTGCTGATATCCGACCTCGCCGCACGTCGTCGCGCAGCGGGAGTCAGGCGCGTCGGCGTACCAGTCCCACCAGTCGCGCGTTCTGATCCCGCCGGGCCCACGCGATGAGGGCCAGCGGCACGATCAGGATGAGAGGTGTCGCGGCGTTCTCCCCGTCGAAGACGGAGACCTGGACGACGAACGCGCCCACCATGAGCGCGCTCAGCGCCATCGCGGACACCGACTGCAGCAGCGGGATCAACAGCGCGACGGCACCGGCCAGTTCGAGCACACCGATGGTGTACATCCCGGCGTCGCCCCAGCCCATCTCGGCGAAGCCCTCGGAGGCCGAGGGGTGCGCGATCAGCTTGGGCAGGGCGCTCGCGACGGCGTAGAACAGGGCGAGCACCACCTGCAGGGTGCGCAGGGCGATCCGGGCACGGCGTCCGCGCGCGGTCGCGGACTCGGCGACGACGGTGCCGGACGGGACGGACGCGGTGGCGGTGGCGGTGGCGGTGGCGGGGAGGGCGGTCTCGGACATCGGGGTCTCCTGTGGGAAGCGGTCCGTGCTGCTGTCAGAGAGATAGACCGGGACCCACTGCGAAACTCATCGCCGCCCGGGGACCAAATCCCCGATCTGTTCCACCGGCACCGCCCTCACCCATGTCCCGTCCTCCGTCAGATACTTGTCCACCCCGAGACCCGCCTCCCCCAGCGCCGCCTCGAACTGCTCCTTCGTCAACGGCCGTGCCAGGAACGTCTGGGTCCACACCGCGTCCGGGAACTCGTACTCCGCGCGCACCGAGTTCACCCCGTCCCCGACCGGTTCCGCCGACACCATCCGGACGGTGAAGCCGCTGGGATCGACCCGCTCGCGCGGCAGGTTCGTGTGGTAGTCCACGCCCTCCCGCTGGATCAGCACGCACCCGCCCTCACCGACATGCCGCGCACAGGCGCGCAGCAACCCCCGCCGCACCTCGACATCCCCGGCGTGCACCAGGAACGACGCGAGCATCACCACGTCGAACGTCTCGCCCAGGTCGAGCCCTTCGACCGGGCCGCATGTCGTGCGGGCCCCGCGGACGCGCTCCAGCATCTGCGGGGACTCGTCCACCGCGGTCACCGTGAAGCCCCGCTCCAGGAGCGGATGGGTCATCCGCCCCACACCGCAGCCCAGCTCCAGGATGTGCGCCCCCGCCGGCACGGCCGCGGCGATGATGTCCGGCTCGTCCCCCACCGGCAGCCGTGCGTACAGCTCCACCGCGCAGCCGTCGGGAGTGATCGCACCGGGCCCGGTCCCCTCGTACCCCTCACGCATTCTCAGCTCCATGCCCGTCCAACGGCCCACCTCCGCACGCCCGTTCCCCCCTCGTACAGATTCACCCGTCCGAGCTACAGGAGACGTCCGTCGACAGCAGACCTACGGCTACCGGCTGCCCGGCCCGCCGTCACAGCGGAAACCAGCCGTGCCCCATGTACCAGTGCCCACCCGCCCGCAGGTGGTCCCCCACGGCCCGCTCCAGCGACGTCCGCCGCGGCAACCCCGCCACCGCCAGCTCCGGGTCCCCGAACACGAACTGGACCGGTTCCGTGTCGGCCGGCTCGCTGCCCCGGCGGGCGATCCGGAACCGTTCCTGGAACCGGACGATGTTCGAGTCGGCGTGCAGATATCGCTTCAACTGCGGGTCGAGCAGCCAGGAATGGCACATCGCCGCCCGGTACCGCTCCTCGGGAAGGTGCAGGGCGAAGAACTCCCGGGCGAGCACCACGGACCGGTCACAGGCCGCCGGGGTCAGCGGACCGAGGAACTCGGGGATGTGGATGTCCAGACAGGGCGTGCCCGCGGTCCCGTCGTACCCGGCCTGCGCGAGCACCGACGCCGCACCCGTCCAGAGGTTTGCCCGTTGAAACTGCAACCGCCCCAACTGGTACAGCTCGCCGCGGAAATGGAGCGTGAGCCACTGCGGGGACTGCACCCCTGCCCCGCCGTGCCGTCGGCGGTGGACGACCATGTTCCGCCCGAGGTCGGCGAGGGTGCGCCGGGAGACGTCCGCGGGGATACCGAGTGCGCGGTGGTACGTGCGCGTGTGCGGAAGCGCCGAGACGAACACGTACGCGGCGAACAAGCGGCGCAGCGCCACCGGTGCCTCGGCGACCCGTTCGCCCAGCTGGAGCCCGTCGCCGTACTCGATGATCTTCCCGATGTCGCGGACCAGTTCCCCGGTGCACTCCGCCAGGAGCCGTATCGCCCCGGCGTCCGCCGTCAGCGTCCGGCGCGACGCGATCAGTTCGTCGATGTCCTCGTGGGGTACCGCGAGGTCCAGAAGCACCTCGGCCAGCTCGTCGGTATCCGGAAGCACGTGGCCCTCCCCCTGGTCGGAGCCTTTGGTGAACGTCGCACCGAAGAGTACGTTTCAAGAAGGAGTGGTGATCCCGATGCGTACGGGCAGTGAGCCGACGACCGCGCGCAGTGCGCTGCGCACGCGCTTCTGGCTGAGCGTGTGGGGGCTGGTCTGGGCGGTCTTCGGCACCGCGGCGTTCGCCCTCACGGGGCGCCCCGGCTGGGCCATCGCCTGTGGAGTGCTGTGGCTGGTGATCACCGTGGATCTGACGCTGATCGTCCGGCACATCCGCCAGGGCCCGCACTACCAGCCGGGCCCGGACATCCCGCCGTACCGGCCGCCGGAGAGCCGGCGCCCCTAGGGCAGGCTCATGACTCGAACCGCGCCGCCTTCAGGTACTGCGGGTTCGGGTCGAGTGCGGCGGCCAGCCGGAAGTGGCGCTTGGCCTGGTCCGGGCGTGCCTGCCGCTCGTAGGTGCGGGCGAGCGCGAAGTGCGCGAACGCGTTGTCCGGCTCGCGCTCCAGGACGATCGTGAACTCCAGCTCCGCGGGACGCAGTTGCGCTGCCGCGAAGAAGGCACGCGCGCGCAGCAGGCGGGCGGCGGTGTTCTCGGGGTGCGCGGCGATGACCTGGTCGAGCAGCTTCACCGCGCCCTGCGGATCCCGTGCGGCGAGCAGTTGCTCGGCGGCACGGAAGTCGATGACATGCGTCTCCGGAGTACGTCCGGTCGAACCGCTGGTCTGGGGCACGGCAGAGTCCTTCCCTCACTGGAAGGGTTCAACGCCCGGACGGGGGCTTGCTATTCCTGAGGCGGCCGGGACGGGTCGTGCGGGGCGCCGGCTCTTCGTACGAGATCGGCCCATACGTCCGTCACACGTCGCCGCAGGTCGTCCAGGGGTACGTCGTTGTCGATGACGATGTCCGCGATCTCCAGGCGCTTCTCGCGCGTCGCCTGGGCGGCCATACGCGCGCGTGCGTCCTCCTCGGTCATGCCCCGCAGCCGCACCAGCCGGTCGAGCTGGGTCTCGGGACTCGCGTCGACGACGATCACGAGGTCGTACAGCGGGGCGAGGGCGTTCTCGGCGAGGAGGGGGACGTCGTGGATCACGACCGCGTCCGCGGCGGCGGCGGCCTCCAGCTCGCGGGAGCGGGCGCCGACCAGCGGGTGCACGATCGAGTTCAGCACGGCGAGCCTGTCGGGGTCGGCGAACACGATCGAGCCCAGCTTCGGCCGGTCCAGACCGCCGTCCTCGGCGAGCACGTCCCGGCCGAAGGCCTCGACGACCGCCGCCAGCCCCGGTGTGCCCGGCGCGACGACCTCGCGCGCGATACGGTCCGCGTCGATCAGCACGCCCCCGTGCTCGACGAGCAGCCGCGACACCTCGCTCTTGCCGGCGCCGATCCCGCCGGTCAGGCCAACCTTCAGCATGACCGGAAGCTTAGGGCCTGCCTCTGACAGCGCACCCGGCGGAGGTCAGTTGTCGCCTTCCCGCTCCGCCAGGAACTTCTCGAACTCCAGCCCGATCTCGTCCGCCGAGGGAATGTCGATCGGCTCGGCGAGCATGTTGCCCCGTGTCTCGGCGCCGGCCGCCGCGTCGTACTGGTGCTCAAGGCCCTGGACGAGCGCGACCAGGTCCTCGTCGCCCTCCTGGATCTGGCGATCGATCTCGGTCTGGGTGCGGTGGGCATCCGTGCGCAGGGCGTGGGCGATGCCCGGCAGGACGAGGCCCGTCGCCGCCGTGATGGACTCCAGGACGGTCAGCGCCGCGTCCGGGTAGGGGGAGCGGGCGATGTAGTGCGGCACGTGCGCGGCGACGCCCAGGACGTCATGGCCGGCCTCCATGAGGCGGTACTCGACGAGCGCCTCGGCGCTGCCGGGGACCTGCGCCTCGTCGAAGGGGCTGCGGTGGCCCGGCACGAGGTCGTTGCGGTTGCCGTGCGGGGTGAGGCCGACGGGGCGGGTGTGCGGGACGCCCATCGGGATGCCGTGGAAGTTCACGGACAGGCGGACGCCGAGCCGCTCCACGATCTGCTGGACGGCAGCGGCGAAGCGCTCCCACTCCACGTCCGGCTCGGGTCCGGACAACAGCAGGAAGGGCGCCCCGGTGGCGTCCTGGACGAGCCGCACATCGATCGTGGGCTCCTCGTACTCCGTCCACCGGTCGCGCTTGAACGTCAGCAGCGGGCGGCGGGCGCGGTAGTCCACGAGACGGTCGTGGTCGAACCGGGCGACGATCTGGTGGGGCAGCGAGTCCAGCAGCCGGTCGACGATCTGGTCGCCGGTCTCGCCCGCGTCGATGTATCCGTCGAAGTGGTAGAGCATGACAAGACCGGCCGACTCCTGGGCGAGCGCCATGTCGACGACAGCCAGGCCCTTCGGCTCCCATGCGTACAAACCCTGCGGATCAAGCACAGTGACCGCTCCTCCTCGTGTTCGTACTGCACAACGCGCCCTGAGACGTGGGCATTCCCGCCCACGGCTCTGATCAGGCGCCTCTTACTGGGTTCTCATGCCTCGCTCCACCGCGTCACGAGATACGGCACGCGCGCGTGGGCGGGCGGATGACGAGGGAGGGGGAGAGGGATTCCGGCCGTCGAGGGGATGTCGGGCGGGGCCGCGGCGAAGACGTGGTCGGCGTCGACGGCCTTCGTAAGGCCGTGCTGAATAGGTACCCGGTGGGCGCCGGTCGCACGCGCGAGCGTCCTGTCGGAGCGGGCGGACACGGCTGAGGGGCCGCACCTCGAAAGGTACGGCCCCTCAGTCAGGAGCTACTGCTCAGTGAGCGATCAGCTCTGGCCGCCGGCCAGCTTCTCGCGGAGCGCGGCAAGCGCCTCGTCCGAAGCGAGGGCACCGGAGGTGTCCGCACCCTCGGAGGAGTACGAGCCGCCACCGCCACCGCCCGCGGCCGGAGCCGCACCCGCAGCGTCGCCGCCCTCGGCCGCAGCAGCGGCGTCGGCCTCGCGGGACTTGATGACCTGCTGCTGGTGCTGCTCGAAGCGGGTCTGCGCCTCGGCGTACTGGTTCTCCCACACCTCACGCTGGGACTCGAAGCCCTCGAGCCAGTCGTTGGTCTCGGGGTCGAAGCCCTCGGGGTAGATGTAGTTGCCCTGGTCGTCGTACGACGCGGCCATGCCGTACAGCGTCGGGTCGAACTCGACCGAGGCCGGGTCGGAACCGAAGGACTCGTTGGCCTGCTTCAGCGAGAGGCTGATGCGACGACGCTCGAGGTCGATGTCGATGACCTTGACGAAGATCTCGTCGTTGACCTGGACGACCTGCTCCGGGATCTCCACGTGGCGCTCGGCCAGCTCGGAGATGTGGACCAGACCCTCGATGCCCTCGTCCACGCGGACGAACGCACCGAACGGAACCAGCTTCGTGACCTTGCCGGGCACGACCTGGCCGATCTGGTGGGTCCGGGCGAACTGCTGCCACGGGTCTTCCTGGGTCGCCTTCAGCGACAGGGAGACACGCTCGCGGTCCATGTCGACGTCGAGGACCTCGACGGTGACTTCCTGGCCGACCTCGACAACCTCGGACGGGTGGTCGATGTGCTTCCAGGACAGCTCGGACACGTGGACCAGACCGTCGACGCCACCCAGGTCCACGAAGGCACCGAAGTTGACGATCGAGGAGACCACGCCGGAGCGGACCTGACCCTTCTGGAGGGTCGTGAGGAACGTCTGGCGGACCTCGGACTGGGTCTGCTCCAGCCAGGCACGGCGGGACAGGACCACGTTGTTGCGGTTCTTGTCCAGCTCGATGATCTTCGCCTCGAGCTCCTTGCCCACGTAGGGCTGGAGGTCGCGGACACGGCGCATCTCGACGAGGGAGGCCGGGAGGAAGCCACGGAGGCCGATGTCGAGGATGAGACCACCCTTGACGACCTCGATGACGGTACCGGTGACGATCCCGTCTTCTTCCTTGATCTTCTCGATCGTGCCCCAGGCACGCTCGTACTGAGCGCGCTTCTTGGACAGGATGAGACGGCCTTCCTTGTCCTCCTTCTGGAGGACAAGGGCCTCGATCTCATCGCCCACGGCGACGACCTCGTTGGGGTCGACGTCGTGCTTGATGGAGAGCTCGCGGCTCGGGATAACGCCTTCGGTCTTGTAACCGATGTCGAGCAGGACCTCGTCCCGGTCGACCTTCACGATGACGCCGTCGACGATGTCGCCGTCGTTGAAGTACTTGATCGTCTCGTCGATCGCGGCGAGGAAGGCTTCCTCGTTACCGATGTCGTTGACCGCAACCTGCGGGGTGGTGGCGGTGGTCTCGGTGCTGCTCGTCATGTGGGAAAGGGCTCCGGTTACGGACAGAAAGTCGTAGGTACTGCTACGCCGGGAGCCCGTATCGCCCTGAAGAAGCCGGACAGTCAAGGAAGCACCACACCGGACAAAGCCGATGGCGCCTCGAAGAACCGAGGGGACATACAACAGATGCGAGCGCAGCCTGCTACGTCTGAGGTGCGCAGGCCCGCAGCGCAACTTGTAGCATACGGGGGCAGCCGGACAGGGTCAATGCGCGAAGGCGCACACCCGGGGCGGATCGCCGCATACCCGGCACAAGAACTGTCTCTGGAGGCCATCCGGGCCCCGAGACACCTCCTCCGTGACACCCCTGAGGGGACGGATTGGAGGGAAGAGTACGACGAGGGAGCCGATCATCCAAGAGCCCGTAGCGTCCGAGCCCAACGTCACATCGGACTCCGAGTCCGAGGCCACCCGGCGTGACGCCGATGTCGCGGAGAGCTCCCGGGCCAACCGGGGCTGGTGGGACCGCAACGCGGACGAGTACCAGGTCGAGCACGGCACGTTCCTCGGCGACGACCGCTTCGTGTGGGGGCCCGAGGGTCTGGACGAGGTGGAGGCCGAGCTGCTCGGCCCGCCGGAGGAGCTGAAGGGCAAGGACGTCCTGGAGATCGGCGCCGGCGCGGCCCAGTGCTCGCGCTGGCTGGCCGAGCAGGGGGCCCGCCCGGTCGCCCTGGACCTCTCCCACCGCCAGCTCCAGCACGCGCTGCGCATCGGCGGATCGTTTCCCCTCATCTGCGCGGACGCCGGTGCGCTGCCCTTCGCGGACGCCTCCTTCGACCTGGCGTGCTCGGCCTACGGGGCGCTGCCGTTCGTGGCGGACCCGGTACTGGTCCTGTCGCAGGTGCGCCGGGTGCTGCGGCCGGGCGGGCGTTTCGTCTTCTCGGTCACCCACCCGATCCGCTGGGCGTTCCCGGACGAGCCCGGCCCGGAGGGGCTGTCCGTCTCCGCCTCGTACTTCGACCGCACGCCGTACGTCGAACAGGCCGAGGACGGCAGCGCGGTGTACGTCGAGCACCACAGGACCATCGGCGACCGTGTCCGGGACACCGTCGCCGCGGGCTTCCGCCTGGTGGACCTGGTCGAGCCGGAGTGGCCGGCCTGGAACACCGCGGAGTGGGGCGGCTGGTCGCCGCTGCGCGGGAATCTGATCCCGGGGTCGGCGATCTTCGTGTGCGAGCGTGACTGACTTCCGGCCACGCACGCGTGCGTGGCCGGAAGTAGGAGCACGCGCGCGTAGCGGGGCGTGCTCGCGGTCGTACGACACTGGGGGCGTGATCCGTTACGACGCTCTGGACGCCCTTCCTGTACGCGGCGCCCTGCCCGCCCTGTCCGACGCCCTGGACGCGCACGGAACCGCCGTTCTCGTCGCGCCGACCGGCAGCGGCAAGACCACCCTCGTACCGCTGGCGCTGGCCGGGCTGCTGGGCGGTGACGCTCCCGCTCGGCGGGTGGTCGTGGCCGAGCCGCGGCGGATCGCGGCCCGCGCGGCGGCCCGGCGGATGGCGTGGCTGCTGGGCGAGAAGGTCGGCGGGAGCGTCGGCTACACCGTGCGCGGGGAGCGGGTCGTCGGCCGGCACTCACGCGTGGAGGTCGTGACGACCGGTGTCCTGCTCCAGCGGCTCCAGCGGGACCAGGAGCTCGCGGGCGTCGACGTGGTGGTCCTGGACGAGTGTCACGAGCGGCATCTGGACGCGGACACGACGGCGGCGTTCCTGTGGGACGTACGGCAGGCGCTGCGGCCGGAGCTGCGGCTGGTGGCCGCGTCGGCGACGACCGACGCGGAGGGCTGGTCGAGGCTGCTGGGCGGGGCGCCGGTGGTCGAGGCTCGGGGGCGGGCGTACGGGGTCGGCGTGGTCTGGGCTCCCCCGGCCCGCCCGGTACGGCCCTCGCACGGCATGTGGGTCGATCCCGCGCTGTTGACGCATGTGGCGTCGGTGGTGCGGCGGGCGCTGGCCGAGCGGGAGGGGGACGTGCTGTGCTTCCTGCCCGGCATGGGCGAGATCGCGCGGGTCGCCGGGCAGCTGGGCGGTCTCGGCGACGTGGACGTGCTCCAGGTGCACGGGCGGGCGCCGGCCGCCGTGCAGGACGCGGTGCTGGCGCCCGGCGAGCGGCGCCGGGTGGTGCTGGCGACCTCCGTCGCCGAGTCGTCGCTGACGGTGCCCGGGGTGCGGATCGTCGTCGACTCGGGGCTGACGCGGGAGCCTCGGGTGGACCACGCGCGCGGGCTGAGCGCGTTGACGACGGTCAGGTCCTCCCGCGCGGTCGGGAATCAGCGGCTGGGGCGGGCCGGGCGTGAGGCGCCGGGTGTGGCGT
This sequence comes from Streptomyces sp. WM6386, assembly GCF_000972385.1. Taxonomy (GTDB): domain Bacteria; phylum Actinomycetota; class Actinomycetes; order Streptomycetales; family Streptomycetaceae; genus Streptomyces. The sequence goes on along the minus strand of NZ_JXTE01000114.1, from coordinate 6,013 downwards.
ACCGCTGCTGGACGGAGGCGGAGGACCTCCGGCTGCCGGCTTTCCCGGCCCCGGAGATCAAGGTGGCCGACCTGACGGCGTTCGCCCTCCAGGCGGCCTGCTGGGGCGATCCGGACGCCTCCGGGCTGGCGTTGCTGGATCCGCCGCCGACCGGGGCGATGGCCGCCGCGCGGAGCGTCCTGTCGGCGATCGGCGCGGTGGACTCCGCCGGGCGGGCGACGGAGCGCGGGGCACGGCTGGCCCGGCTCGGGCTGCATCCCCGGCTCGGGCGGGCCCTGCTGGACGCCGGACCCTCGCGGGAGGTGGCCGATGTGGTCGCGCTGCTCAGCGAGGAGCCGCCGCGGGACTACGGCGACGATCTGGCGGCCGCCGTGCGGACGGCCCGGCGCGGGGGCGACGCCTACGCGGGGCGCTGGCGTACGGAGGTACGCCGACTGCAGGCCCTCGCCGACGAGCCGGCCCGCGCGTCCTCTCTCACCGAGGACGCGCTCGTCGGGCTCGTCGCCGCCCTCGCCTTCCCCGAGCGGGTCGCCAGGGCCGACGGCGGTTCCTATCTCATGGTGTCGGGCACCCGCGCCGAGGTCCGTGACGCCACCGGCCTGCGCGGGGCGCCCTGGATCGCCGTCGCCGTCGCGGACCGCCCCGTCGGGAAGGGCCACGCACGCGTGCAGCTCGGTGCGGTCGTCGACGAGGAGACCGCGCGGCAGGCGGCAGGGGCGCTGCTCGACGAGCGGGACGAGGTCCACTGGGCCGACGGGGACGTCGTGGCGCGGCGTGTGGAGCGGCTGGGGGCCGTGGAGCTGGCGGTGCGCACGCTCCGGGACCCGGACCCCGTTCTCGTACGCGACGCGCTTCTTGAAGGGCTGCGGCAGGAAGGGCTGCGTCTGTTGCGCTGGTCGCCCGAGGCCGACGTGCTGCGGCAGCGGCTCGCCTTTCTGCGGCTGCACCTCGGGGAGCCGTGGCCGGACGTCTGCGACGACGCGCTGCACGCACGCGTGGACGAGTGGCTGGAGCCGGAGCTCGGTCGTGCCCGGCGGCGGGTCGATCTGGCGCGGATCGACGCCGGGAACGCGCTGGGCCGACTGCTGCCCTGGGCCTCCGGGGATGCCGCGCGGGTCGACGAACTCGCTCCCGAGCGGATCACCGTGCCCAGTGGGTCCAGAATCCGGATCGACTACGCGAACCCCGAGCAGCCCGTTCTCGCGGTGAAGTTGCAGGAGATGTTCGGGCTGCACGAGTCGCCCGCGGTCGCCGGGGTCGCGCTGCTCGTCCATCTGCTCTCCCCCGCGGGGCGCCCGGCCGCCGTGACCGCCGATCTCGCGTCGTTCTGGAAGGACGGCTACAAGGGCGTGCGGGCGGAGCTGCGGGGCCGGTATCCGAAGCATCCGTGGCCCGAGGATCCGGCGGGTGCCGAGCCGACGCGGTATACGAACGCGCGGCTCAGGCGGTGACCGGTTCGGGTTCGGAGTCCGTGGCGGGTTCCGGTTCGTCGGGGCGGCGGCCGCGGGCCTCCAGGTACAGGGACAGGGCCAGCAGGAGTACGCCCAGGGTCGCGAAGCCCCAGGGGAGGTACGAGGTCATCAGGAGCACCAGGGTGCGGTTGGACTTGACCAGGTCGACGGTGTGCTCGATGTAGTCCTCGCGCATCTTCACGTGGCCGGCGAACGCCGTCACCTTGTCGCGGTCGCCGAGGAGGGTGCCGCCGCGGAGTTCCTCCCTGTGGATCTCCTCGCCGTAGACGGGGGCGCCGGTGACGGGTTCGACCCAGAACTTGCGGACCGTGGTGTACCAGCGGGTCGTGCCGGTCCTGGCGAGCTGCTCGGGGGTGACACCCGCGATGGGCAGCTTCTTGGGCCACTTCACCTGGGTCCAGGGGATGGTCTGCTCGAAGTAGTAGACCTCCAGGCCGCGGAAGTCCTGGGTGCCCTTGTAGTGGATGGGGGACGAGGTGCGGGTCTGGGCGTCGAAGTACTCGTAGTCCCGCTTCTCCGTCAGGAAGGGCCACTTGAATTCGAGGCCCTCCCGCTTCACCGGGTCGCCGTCGACCATCTCGCCCGTGGCGTGGATCGGTTCCTGGGTGTGGGCGTCGAAGATGTACCGCTCGGGGATGTAGGCGACCTGTTGGCCGTCGGGGCCCTGGGCGTAGGACAGGCCGTCCCAGACGACGACGTCCCGGCCGAGTGTCTTCTCGATCTTCTCTGAGGCCTCGACGTTGCCCTTGAGGGTCTGCACGATGGTGACCTTGGAGACCTTCTCGACCTGCATCGCGTTGTTCATGAGGGTGGCGTCCTTCGCCTCCAGGACCATGTCCTGGTACTGGCCGGCCGGGATCTTGGCCAGCCGCGGGAAGGCGTACCAGCGCAGCAGCGGGGACAGTGCCGCGAAGAACACGGCGAGAGCGAGCAGGATCAGGCTGGCCTTTCGGCGCATCTCGGCCTCCCTCCCGGGTGGTTACGGGTGTGACGGCACCGTCGTCAGCAGCGGCTTCGGGGACGTCTTGCCGGCCGGCGACCCCATCGCGGTGATCGTGAGGACCAGGGCGAGCGCGACGGCCAGGCCGATCGCGGCGGCGATCAGGGCACGCATGCGGGCCTCCCGACGGACTGGTACTGATAGGTCGTCAGGTCCGGCACCGTAGCAACGGGTGGGCGAGATGAGAACACGTTGCACACGACGACGGCGCCCCTCCTCACGAGGGGCGCCGCCAGGGTCGTACGACAGGAAGGAGCCGTTACGCGCTCGGACTGGCCGACGGGCTCGGGGACTCCGACGTCTCGGCGGCCGGCGCCACGGTCAGTTCGACCGTCAGGGTCGCGCCGCCGGAGGTGTTGATGCGGAGCAGGAACGTGCCGGTGGTGTCGTCCGCGTACAGCTTCGGCAGTTTGAGCAGGCCGTCCGCGTCCGTCTCCAGGCCCGTGAGGGTGCGTACGGTCTTGCCGTCCGCGTCCTTGAAGTAGGGGCCCTTGGTGTTCTCGGTCGCGTCGTCCGCCGAGGTGATCAGGGTGGCGGTGGCGGCGACCTGGTCCGCGACGGCGCCGCCGTAGGTCGCCTTCACCTCGACCCGGTCGGCGAACTCGCCGCCAGGGGTGCAGGTCAGCGCGGTGTCGCTGGTGCGGGCCAGGGTGTCGGCGACGCGCTCGGTGACGGTCGCCTTGTAGTCGAGGCCGGTGACCGAGCGGCCCACGACGGTGGCTCGGACGGTGAACTCGCCCGTCGTCTCGCCCGCCTTGAGGGTGGGCGCGACGGCCACGCCGGAGCTGCCCGTGACCACCGTGGCGACGCTCTCGCCGCCCGTGAAGGTGGTGTCGGTGTCGCCGACGATCGTGAAGCGGACCCGGACCTTGCCGACGGCCTTGCCGGCCGAGGTCTCGGCGCGGGTGCTGATCCTCTTGGTGAAGGTGTCGCCGGCCTGCGCGGTGAGCTTGGCGGTGCCCGCGTCCTCGAGGTGGTCGACCGTGTCGGTGGGCGTCGGCGTCGGGGTGCTCGGCGTGGTCGGTTTGTCCGACGGCGGCGGGGTGGGGCTGGGGGTGTTGCTGCCAGGCGTGCCGGGTGTGCCGGGTGTGCCGGGCGTCGACGGCGGAGTGGGCGACGGCGTCGGGTTCGCGCTGTCGTTCTCGTCGCTGCGGTTGTCCGGAATGGTGCCGGTGCCGTCGGGGACCTCGTGGGTGCCCTTGCGGTAGTACTCCAGCCACGACAGGACCGTGTTCAGGTAGTCCTGCGAGTTGTTGTAGCTGAGGATCGCGCTGTTGAGGTCGGACTGGGTGGACAGGTCCCAGCCGAAGCGGCACAGGTAGTGGCCGGCGGCGAGCGCCGCGTCGTAGATGTTGTTGGGGTCCTTCTTGCCGTCGTCGTTGCCGTCGCGGCCGGCCCACTCCCAGGTGGAGGGGATGAACTGCATGGGGCCGACGGCCCGGTCGTAGACGCTGTCACCGTCGTACGCGCCGCCGTCGGTGTCGCTGATGTGCGCGAAGCCGACGCCGTTCAGCTTGGGGCCGAGGATCCTGCCGATGGTGTTGCCGTCCGCGTCGACGCGGCCGCCGCGGGCCTGGCCGGACTCCACCTTGCCGATGGCGGCCAGGAGTTCCCAGGGCAGGTTGCAGCCGGGCTTGGACGACTGGAGCGAGGACGCGGCCTGCTTGTAGGCGTCCAGGACGGTCGCGGGTATGCCGGCCTCGGTCGAGCCGGTGGCGGCGGGAGTGCCGACGGTCGGTGCGGGGCTCGGGCTGTTGAGCGGCGGCAGGTCCGTGTAGTACGGCGAGTTGCCGGTCGCACCGCTGTCGTCGCCGGTCGCGTCGGGAGAGGGCTGGGCGTCGGCCGCGGTCGATCTGCCACTGTCGTCGACCGTCACGCCGGGTGCCTGGGACGCTGAGAGTGCCGCGACAGCCGCCGCGGCGACGGTGGTGGCCACCGCTCCCTTGCGCAGCCTCCTGCCGAATTGCGCCGACATAAAGTGAATCCCTCCCGTGGACGCCCGAGCGCCCGTCTCCGTTCGACGTGCTCGCCATGGTGTGACGATCGACCCGTGGTGCGGGTTGCCCTCGTGGAGCCATTCGGTGCCGTGTTCTTCTGTTCGACCGCGCTCCCCGGCACGGCGACCCAGGCGACCCTACGACAACTTGCTTTGCGCGGGCACCTGTTCGTGCCCGGTTTTCACCAGTTGGCCATACTGGGCCGGTCCGACCACACCGAACCCGGGGGCCTTCTTGCCGTTCACGCTGAGCCACGCGGCCGCTGTCCTGCCCGCCTTGCGCACCGATGGAACCGGCCGGGGCTCGCTGGTGCCGGCGGTGCTAGTGGCGGGCTCCTTCGCTCCCGACATGACCTATTTCGCGGCGAGTGTCCTGTCCGAGGCGATGGAGTTCGGGTCCTTCACCCACTCCTTCGCGGGTGTCTTCACCGTCGACGTGCTCGTCGCGTGGACGCTGGTGGGGCTGTGGCTGCTGATCCGTGAGCCGCTGGTGGCACTGCTGCCACGGCGGCGCCAGGCACGGCCGGCGACCTTGTTGCGCTGCGGGGTGCCACGCGCGCGTGTCCGGCCGTCGCTGGTGGCGCGCTGGTACGTGTCGGCGGCGCTCGGCGCGCTGACGCATGTCGTGTGGGACGCGTTCACCCATCTCGACCGGTGGGGAATGCGGGTGTTTCCCGTCCTGGGCGAGACGATCGCGGGCTCGCCGCTGTACTGGTACCTCCAGTACGGCAGTTCGGCGGTGGCCGCGGTCGTGATCGCGGTGTTCCTGGGGTATGCCCTGCGGCGGGTGCGGGGTGCTGTCGCCGAGCCGGTGGGGGTGCCTGTGCTGACCGGCGCGGACCGGTGGTGGGCCGCGATCGTCATCGGTGGCTGTGCGCTGGTCGGGGCGGTGCAGCGGGCTTCGCGGTGGTGGGCCTACTGGGGGTCCACCGCGAAGCCGTGGGAGCTGATCCCGACGCTGTGCTTCGGGGCGGGCGCCGGGCTCGTGCTGGGCGTGCTGGTGTACGCCGTGGGCGTCAGGGTGTGGCGTCCGGTCCCGGCGCCCGGTCCTGGCCGGGAGCTGAGCCGTCGAGGCGGTCGCTGACCGCGGCGGCGGTCACCATGAACACGGTGACGGTCCGGACCTGACGGGAGCGGGTCAGTGCAGTGAGGAGCAGCGCGAGATAGCTGCGGGCCTGATCGACGGTGAGCCGCCAGTCCCTCCGGGTGAGCCGGTGACGCAGGTCCGCGGTCCTTTTGCGCAGGTCCGTCGCGAGGTCGGTCGGGATGCGGGCGGTACTGGCCGTTGCCGCGAAGGGCGGGACCGACGGCGGTGGGGTGGACGCGGTCGCATCGGTGGTCGCCTGCGCCGGAGCCGTGTGGCGGTGGAGCGTGCGTATACCCATGTCCGCATCTTCACGGGCGGGGGGATGGGGAGCGTGTTGTCGGGGACCACGTGGGTGACGGGGGCGGGGTGAGCGGGGGCTTGTTCTCGCCCCCGCCGCCCCTACCCGTCCCATCCCCCAGGGGCTGCGCCCCTTTCGACCCCCCGCAACAGGTGGGGTG
>NZ_JXTE01000113.1 GCF_000972385.1 Streptomyces sp. WM6386 | reverse complement strand
TCACGTGGGCCGGGCCTTCGGCGTTTCAGGCCCCCTCCTGAAGAGCCAGCCCGGCTCACACACCCACATGCCCCCTCACCCCGGGGCAGCGAGACCGCCCCCTCACTAACCCGCCTCACATGAACCGCGGCCTGCCGCCCGACCCGCCACACCCCGCAAGGGCCCCACATGGCCCACTTCACACAGCCACCGCCGCCCTCCACCCGCCCCGCCGGATAGCCTCATGGCATGAGCAGGCCCCCCACCTTCGCCCCACCCCCCGGCGCCCGCGCCCACTCCCTGCGCACCGCTCGCGGTGAGTTCGCCGTCGTCGACGCGCCCGTGGCGGACGGCGTCGCCCCCAGGGGAACCGCTCTGCTGCTGCCCGGGTTCACCGGCAGCAAGGAGGACTTCAACCCGCTGCATGTGCCGCTCGCCGCGCGCGGGTACCGGACGGTCGCGGTGGACGGACGGGGACAGTTCGAGTCCGCCGGTCCGGCGGACGACGAATCGGCTTACGCGCAGGACGAGTTGGCGAAGGACGTACTCGCGCAGGCCGCGGCCCTCGACGGACCCGTGCATCTCGTCGGGCACTCCCTCGGCGGGCAGATCGCGCGGGCGGCCGTCCTCCTGGACCCCGGCCCCTTCCGCTCCCTCACCCTCATGTCCTCGGGCCCCGCCCAGATCTCCGGCTCCCAGCAGCAGCGCGTGAAGCTGCTCCGGGACGCGCTGACGGTGATGAGCATGGCGGAGGTGTGGGACGCGATCCAGGCCATGGAACCGCCGGAGGAGACCGACACCGGAGGCCGGCTGGACTCCGGGCTCGACGACCGGGAGGACCTGCGCCGGCGCTGGATGGGCACCAAGCCCGCCCAACTCATCTCCACCGGCCGCCAGTTGTGTGCCGAGCCGGACCGGGTGGCCGAACTGGCCGCCGTACCGCTGCCGTTCCACGTACTGTCCGGCTCGCACGACGACACCTGGCCGGTGCCGCTGCTCGACCACATGGCCGTCCGGCTGCGGGCCCGCAGGACCGTGATCCCCGGCGCCGAGCACTCCCCCAACACGGACCGCCCCCTGGAGACGGCCCGCGCCGTCGCCGACTTCTGGGACAGCGCCCGGTCGTCCCAGTAGGGCCGGGCCGCCAAGAGCCGCTAGTACTGCCCCTGAAGGTGCTCCCAGAACCCGTCCCGCAACGCCCGCCGCAGATCCGCCTGCCCCCGCAGGGAGTACTGCAGCAGCCCTTCCGCCTCCACCAGCAGATCCTGGTCCACCGACCCCGGCAGGTACGGATGCCCGCGCAGCAGCTCCCTCAGCGTCTCCCGCCCCCGCGATGCCAGCCACTTCGCCGCGATCTGGGCGCCCACGAAGCGGACGTCCTCGCGGCTGGGCCGGTTCGCCGAGGTCTCGTAGGCGGCGGACGTACGCCGTGACACGTACGGCTTGAAGAAGTCGAGGTCGAGGACGCGCTGGCTGTCGACCTCCCAGAGCAGCGGCTCGGCCTGGTTGCGGCCCTCGGGCGCCTCGATGCCCCACAGGTGGACGCGGGCGCCGTACCCCTGGGCCGCCTCGACCGCGGAGACCAGGTCCTCGTCGCCGCCGAGCAGGGCCGCGTCGCTGATCGCCCGGTGCCGAGCGAGGGACTCCAGGTCGGTCCTGATGAGTGAGTCGACGCCCTTCTGCTGGTTGTTGGCGTTGAGATTGCCCAGCCGCACCTTGACGTCCGGAAGCTCGGCGATCGTCTGCTGTTCCGAGGTGTGGATGCGGCGCCGGGCGCCGTCGTACCAGTAGACCCGCAGCAGCCTGCTGTCCGCGAAGATCGTGCGGGCCCGGTCGATGAGCGCCTCGATCAGCCCCTCGGCGTCCAGGTCGAAGGCCCGGCGGTCCTCGGTCCCGGCGACCAGACGGCCCGCGGCCGCGTACAGATACCCCGCGTCGACGAAGATCGCATGGGTCGAGGGTGTCTTCGCCACTTCGGCGAGCATGCGCGTCAGCAGCTCGTTGGTGTGGTCGATGCGGGCGGCGAGTGCCGCGAGGTCGTCGTTCATCGTCTCCATTGTCCCGGCGGTCACGCTGCGAACACAACCGGTCCCGGTCGGTCTCCGAAGAGACAGCGGAGAGTCGCTTACCGGTCAGTAGTTAGTTGTTCGAAAAATTTCTTTAGCGTAGGGAATGTTTGTAACGCACACCCCGTTGACTACCTACGTACGCAGTAATTCTCCGCAGGAGGATGACCAGACGAAGGGAGAAGCCCATGCGCTTCGAAATCATGCGACTCGACGACGTCGACGGCACGCCCGTGGACAGCACCGTTGTGGACGCCGCCTCCGTCAATCGGATCGTTCAGCAGGCCGCCTCGATAGGCCAGCGTCTCTGGATCCGCCCGGCCGAGGCCTCGGCCTCGTAACACATACGGGTAACACACAGGCTTCAGAGCCCCCGTACGGCAACGATGTCGTACGGGGGCTCTGCGCTGTCCGGCCGCGGGGATCAGCTCCCCTGGATCACCTGCGTGATGCCGTTGATGATCTGCTGTACGGCGATCGCGGAGAGCATCATGCCCGCGAGCCGTGTCACCAGGACCACGCCGCCGTCCTTGATGACCCGGATGATCAGCAGCGAGTACCGCATCACCAGCCACAGCACGACATGGATGGCGAGGATCGCCATCCACACCGACACCTGTGTGGCGACGCTGCCGGCCTTCTGCACGGCGAGGATGACCGACACGATCGCGCCCGGCCCCGCCAGCAGCGGCATGCCCAGCGGCACCAGCGCCACATTGACGTCCTTGGTCTGCTTGGGCTCGTCGGTCTTGCCGGTCAGCAGGTCCAGGGCGATCAGCAGGAGCAGCAGCCCGCCCGCGATCATCAGCGCGGGGACGGAGACATGCAGGTAGTCGAGGATCTGGTGCCCGAGGAGCCCGAAGACGGTGATGACACCGCCGGCGACACAGACGGCCTGGAAGGCCATCCGCTTCTGCACCTTGGCGGGCCGGCCGGAGGTCAGCGCCAGGAAGATCGGGGTGATCCCGGGGGGATCCATGATGACGAACAGGGTCAGGAACAGGGAGCCGAAAACGGCAGCGTCGAACACAGGAGAGCCTTGCGAGGAGAAAGGGAGAGATCAGATGGACGTGGGAGCGAGTCTCAGGCTCCGCCGGTCCCCGGCACCGGGAACGCGCCGGTGGCGCGCCGGGTGATCTCGCCGTACACCTCGGGGTCGGTCCGGTACTCGCCGAGCGTGACGGTCTTGCGGCTGCCGTGGTAGTCGGAGGAGCCCGTGACCAGCAGCCCCAGCTCGGCGGCGAGTCCGCGCAGTCCGACCCGGGTCTCCTCGTCGTGGTCCATGTGATCGACCTCGATACCGTCGAGCCCGGCCGCGGCCAGCTCGGCGATCGTGGACTCCGGCACCGTACGCCCGCGCTTGCCGGCGCCCGGGTGCGCGAAGACGGTGACCCCGCCCGCGGCCTTGACCAGCCGGATCGCCTCGAAGGGGTCGGTCTCGTGCTTCTCCACGAAGGCCCGGCCGCCGTCGGCGAGCCAGTCCTGGGTGAAGGCGTCGCTCACGGTCGGTACGACCCCGAGCTCGACGAGCGCGGTGGCGACATGCGGCCGCCCGACGGACCCGTCCCCGGCGATCCGCATCACCTGTTCCCAAGTGATGGGCACCCCCAGCTCGTTGAGCTTGGCGACCATGCCCCGCGCCCGCGGCACCCGGTCGTCCCGCACCAGCTCCCGCTCGGCGAGCAGCTCCGCCTCCTCGGGATCGAAGAGGTAGGCCAGCAGATGCATGGACACGCCGTCGATACGACAGGACAGCTCGGCCCCGGTGACGAGCGTGAGCCCCTCCGGCAGCGCGGCGATCGCCCCGGCATACCCACGCGTGGTGTCGTGATCGGTCAGCGCGACAACGTCCAACCCAGCAGCGGCGGCATTACGCACCAGCTCAGCAGGCGTGTCCGTACCGTCGGAAGCCGTGGAGTGGGTGTGCAGATCAATACGCACGACACGAACTCCAGACAACGACGGAACACAGGGACCGCTAAAGGATAACCGGACTTACAAGGACCCCTGTCACACCCGAAACCTGTGAGCGACCTTTACACAGACCCACCCAGGGGCGCGGGGAACTGCGCGACAAGCCACAGACAACCCACAGCCGCCAACGCACCGAAGCCCCCACCCCCGGCAGGCGCTACGGCTCAAGCAAGCGCGGCGACAACGCTCCGCACGGCACCAGCTCCACCTCGGCCCCGGCGTCCCGCAGATCGGTCAGCACCAGCTCGTCGTACATCAACAACCCCGACTGCTCCGGCCACACAACCGCCCACAGCCACAACCCACGAGCCTCACCGGCGAAGACCGCACGATCATCCGGCGCCCCGGAGACATGCCACAGCGGCGTAGGCCGCCCGGCGGCCAGCACCTTCGCCTGCGGTGGTTTCTCGACGCTCATGTACGGCCCCGGATCCGGCCCGTCGATCCCGGCGTACCGCGCCCCGAGCCCCACACCGAGCTCCTCGGCGACAAGGATCAGCTCCCCGATACCGCCCAGCGGACCCGGCCCCGTGCACGCCACCGCCGTCGCACGGCCCCCGCTGCGATCGTCGCCCGCGCAGCCCACACCCGTGAACAGCCAGCCGACCGGCAGTGGCCACGGCATCCAGACCGGTACCTGTGTGCGGTGCACCACGACGTCGAGCGCCTCGACGCTGGGCGGGATCACCGGCTGGAGCGGATGCACCGTCCCGTGCACATCGCACTGCCAGGTGTCGGCGAAGAGTCCGGGAGCCCTGACCCGGCCACCACACTTCGGGCAACTGGGTTCGCCCCTCATAGGGCCCCACGGTCCTACCCCTGCTCCCCCACGTCAAGGACGATCACCCGTCCGGGCGGAACCGCCGTCAGGATCGTCCGACCAGGGAAACTAGATGCAGCTTGCATTAATTAGCTGCCCTAACTTACTATGTGCATATACCAACCATCTCCTCGCCGGAATTGGAGAAAACCATGGACGCCTTCGACGCGGGAGCGGGCAGCCTCCTGCGACAGCCCAAGGCGGTCTGGGCCACGGCCGGTGCCTCCGTCGTCGCCTTCATGGGCATCGGACTGGTCGACCCGATCCTGCCGTCCATCGCCCAGGGCCTCGACGCCACCGCCAGCCAGGTCTCCCTGCTCTTCACCTCGTACTTCCTCATCACCGCCGTCGCGATGCTGATCACCGGCTTCGTCTCCAGCCGCATCGGCGGCCGCAAGACCCTGCTGCTCGGCCTCGCGTTCGTCGTCGTCTTCGCCGGCCTCGCGGGCACCTCGAACTCGGTCGCCGAACTCGTCGGCTTCCGCGCGGGCTGGGGCCTCGGCAACGCCCTCTTCGTCTCGACGGCCCTCGCCGTCATCGTCGGCGCGGCGGCGGGCGGGAGCGCTGCGGCGATCCTGCTGTACGAGTCGGCGCTCGGCCTGGGCATGGCGTGCGGCCCGCTGCTGGGCGCACTGCTCGGCGACGCCAACTGGCGCTACCCGTTCTTCGGCACGGCCTTCCTGATGGCGGTCGGCTTCCTGTGCATCACGGTGTTCCTGAAGGAACAGCCCAAGCCGGCCCGAAGGACCTCGGTGCTCGACCCCATCAAGGCACTGGGCCACGGCGGCCTCGCCTCCGTCGCCGCCTCGGCGTTCTTCTACAACTACACGTTCTTCACCGTGCTGGCCTTCACGCCGTTCGTGCTGGACATGACCCCGTACAAGTCGGGTGCCGTGTTCTTCGCCTGGGGCGTGCTGCTCGCCGTGTTCTCGGTGCTCGTGGCACCGCGTCTGCAGCGGCGGTTCGGTTCGCTGAAGGTGCTCGGCGGCTCGCTCGTCCTGCTCGCCGTCGACGTACTCGTCCTCGGCTACGGCAGCCACACCGCCGCGATCGTCTGCACGATCCTCTCCGGCGCCTTCATCGGTGTGAACAACACCGTCTACACGGAGCTGGCGCTCGGCGTGTCGGACGCGCCGCGGCCGGTCGCGAGCGCCGGCTACAACTTCGTGCGCTGGTTCGCGGCCGCCGCCGCGCCCTTCTTCGCGCCGAAGATCGAGGAGTGGACCGACATCCACATCCCGTTCGTGGTGGCGGCGGTCACCGCCGTCCTCGGCGCGCTGGTGGTCGTCGTACGACGGAACGCGCTCACTCGGGACGCGGAGGAGCTGGAGTCGAAGCACGCCACAGAGGACAGCGTCGCCGTCTTCGCCAACTGACGCTTTTCAGCCACCGGTTGGTGAGATCAGTCACTCCAGCGGGACGGACTTGCGGGACGGATCCCGGAGGTCCGTCCCGTTCGTCAGCCAGCGCTCCTGGAGGGCCTGAGCACCGTGGACGCGCTTCCAGGCGGCCTCGTTCGGGGTCATGGGCAGCAGCGGCAGGAACCGGACCGGGTCCATGGGCTCGTCGAGCTCCAGGTCCTCGACCAGGCCGCCCGGTTCGGCCACCAGGACCGAGGTGAACGGGGCGCCGGGCCACAGGGGTTCGCCGACGTCGAGAGAGGCGCCGGGGGCCACGATCACGCCCTCGACCTGGGGGGACGCGGCAAGTACGGCGAGCGGGCGGAGCACCTTGTCGGTGTCGGAGAGTCCGGCGCGGACCGAGAGGACCAGCTCGGCGCGCGGCCCCTTGACCGGGTCGGCGAGCATCGCGGTGGGGTCGCCCATCGGTTGTGCCGACATGCCGAGCGTGGCGTAGCGGACGATGTCGCCCTCCTGGAAACGCAGCACCTCGACGCGGTCCGTACCGAGGAAGGTGACCGCGGCGCGCGCGTCCGGTTCGCCCAGCGCCGTACGCAACCGGGCCTCGACCAAGGGAAGAACATCAGCCATGCCGCGAGCATAGAACTCGTCAGTACCGGGCAAAGCAGCGCCTTGACTATTCAGTCGGCTGATACTCTTTGCCGGTGGTTCGGGGCAGCACGCAGGAGCGTCGCTACCGAGTCCCGACGCCGTGAGACTCCCCCTACGGGGAATGGATCGTCCCTTACGAGGGACCGACCGGAGGAGGTGGGGCTGTCATGGATCGAAGTCGACCTGGTAGTACCACTCGCCCTTCCGGCCACTGATGTAGCTGATCCGCCTTCGGCCGATCGCCGCCTCTCACGCTCGCGTCTTCATCGTCGGAAGAGCACTTCGTCTCGTTTTGCCTGATCTGTTTGATCTGTATCAGCAGCGAAACCCGCTACCGCAATGGTGCGGTGCTCCCCGCTTTGTGGACGTGCCAAACATCCTTCCCCTGCCTCAAGGGCGGGAGATACCCCTCGCCAGGACGTCCTCATTCCGGGCAGTTCCATCCGTTGAAGCGGCTTTTCGTTGCCTGTCGCGAAGGAGCCCGCCATGTCGATGATCCGCGACCTGCGTGCCGTGGTCCGACCCTCCCGCGTCTCGCTGCGCAAGAGCAGCAGCACGGACTACGACACCACGCGTGACCCCGGGACGCCCTCGGCCGTCGTCGACTGCGCCGTCTACCGCGACGGGGCCCGCGTCCAGATGCCGAAGGCGCTGACGCCGCACGAGGCGATGCGTCAGGTGCGCCGCGACGGGGGCTTCGTGTGGATCGGGCTGCACGAGCCGACCGAGGCCGAATTCTCCGGTATCGCAAGCGAGTTCGGGCTGCACCCGCTGGCAGTGGAGGACGCGGTGCAGGCACACCAGCGGCCCAAGCTGGAGCGCTACGACGACTCCCTCTTCACCGTCTTCAAGACCATCCACTACGTCGAGCACGACGAGCTCACCGCCAACAGCGAGATCGTCGAGACCGGCGAGGTCATGTGCTTCACCGGACGGGACTTCTTCATCACCGTCCGGCACGGCGGACAGGGTTCCCTGCGGGCTCTGCGCCACCGCCTCCAGGACGACCCCGAGCTGCTCGCCAAGGGCCCTTCGGCGGTGCTGCACGCGATCGCCGACCATGTCGTCGACGGGTACATCGCGGTCGCCGACGCGGTTCAGGACGACATCGACGAGGTCGAGACGGAGGTGTTCTCGCCGGGGCGCAAGGGCTCGCCGCGCGGCACGGACGCCGGCCGGATCTACCAACTCAAGCGTGAGGTCCTGGAGTTCAAGCGGGCCGTCTCCCCGCTCCTGCGCCCCATGCAGCTGCTGAGCGAGCGGCCGATGCGGCTCATCGACCCCGACATCCAGAAGTACTTCCGGGACGTCGCCGACCACCTCGCCCGGGTCCAGGAGCAGGTCATCGGCTTCGACGAGCTGCTCAACTCGATCCTCCAGGCCAACCTCGCGCAGGCGTCCGTCGCGCAGAACGAGGACATGCGCAAGATCACCTCGTGGGCGGCCATCATCGCCGTACCGACGATGGTGTGTGGCGTGTACGGCATGAACTTCGAGCACATGCCCGAGCTGCACTGGCGGTACGGCTACCCCGTGATCATGATGATCACCGGTGTCATCTGCCTCGGCATCCACCGCACGCTGAAGCGCAACGGCTGGCTGTGACCCGGTCCCGGTGACCCCCCTGGATAGGCTGGGCGCATGACAAGCGAGCTGCTCGACCAGGCCCTCGTCGAGGAGGCCACGAAGAAGTCCGGCCTCGTCTGGGTCAGGGGTCCCCAGGGTCCGGCCCGGGCGCTCTGGCACGTGTGGCACGAGGGTGCGGTGTGTCTGGTCGGCGACGGGCCGGGCGAGCAGCCGCTGCCGGGCCTCAGCGACGGGACCGAGGCCGAGGTGACCGTCCGCAGCAAGGACAAGGGCGGGCGGCTGGTGTCCTGGACGGCGAAGGTCGTCGAGCTGTCCGCCGGGTCCGAGGTCTGGGACGCGGCCGTCTCCGAACTCAAGGGCAAGCGGCTCAACGCGCCCGACGGCGAGGCGATGACGGGGCGCTGGGCGCGCGAGTGCCGGGTGCTGCGGCTCGAGCCGACGGGGGTGACGCTGCCGCTGCCCGACGGGGATCTGGCCGAGGCGCCGGTTCCCACGACGGCCACGACCCGCCGGCCGATCCCCGCGGGGCTGCCGAAGCTGCTGCTGAAGCGGCGCAAGCGCAAGTAGTCAGGACGTCGGCAGCTGCTTGCCGTAGTCCACCGTCTCGTCCTTCCCCGGCTCCTTCAGGCTGAAGGACTTGCCCCAGCCCGAGAAGGTCAGCGTGCCCGCGCCGCCCGCGCGCTCCAGGCGGAGCGGATACGGCTCGCCCTCCAGGGAGACGTCCAGCTTGCCGCCGGAGCCGTCGCCGCCGGTGATGCGGATGGTGCGGATGCCGGACTGTTCGTGGTGACCGTCGGTGGACAGCTCGCCGTGGAGGGTCAGCAGGCCCGCCAGGAGGACGTCCTTGTCCGTGAAGCCGCTGAACTTCTTGTACGAGGGGTCTCCCTGCGGCACCTTCACGAACTTGTCGTCCAGCTTGTCGGCGGCGGCCGTGTCCGTTCCGGAGTCGTCCTTGCCGTCCTGCTGTCCCCAGAAGTCCGCGTCGGCCTTGAGGTAGAGCTGCTCGCCGATCCGCAGCAGCCGGAAGGTCGCGCCCTCGGAGGTGACCGAGCCCGAGCCGCCGTCGGATTTGAGACGCATGTCGAGTTTGTAAGTGCGCCCGCTGGTGACCACGTTCCCTGAGAGACGTACCGTGCCGGCGGATTCGGCGGCCGCCTTGGCCTTCGTCTGGATCTGGGCGGCCGGCAGCTTGCCGACCCCGTTGGTGCCCGCGTCGGGGTCGTCACCACCGCACCCTGTCAGGCCCGTTCCCGTCACGACCAGGGCGCACATCGCGCCCAGCAGTCCGGTCCGGCGGGTGCGGCCCTGGGCAATCGCAGTCACAGGTGGGGCTGCCTTTCTGACGAGGGTCCATCGGAGGCGTACCGCAGAGTACCGGGGCCCCGCGGGCCTTACGGAGCCAGTCCGTCCGGACCGCCCCACCAGGGCGTACCGCATCGGGACGGGCTAGCCTGAAGCCCATCCCAGCGGGCAATTGGCGTGAATAGGAGGCGCAGGCATGGCAGGGGGTGTCCCCAGGATCTTCGTCTCGCATCTCGCCGGAGTCGCCGTCTTCGATCCGAACGGCGATCAGGTGGGCCGGGTGCGCGACCTGGTCGTCATGCTGCGCGTCGGACGGAGACCACCTCGGGTGCTCGGCCTTGTCGTCGAGCTGTCGACCCGGCGCCGTATCTTCCTGCCCATGACCCGCGTGACCAGCATCGAGTCCGGCCAGGTCATCACGACCGGGGTGCTCAACGTCCGCCGCTTCGAGCAGCGGCCCACCGAGCGCCTGGTCTTCGGCGAGCTCCTGGACCGGCGCGTGACGCTCGTCGAGGCCAAGGAAGAGGTCACCGTCCTCGACGTGTCCGTGCAGCAGCTGCCGGCCCGCCGGGACTGGGAGATCGACCGCGTGTTCGTGCGCAAGGGCGGCAAGGGCGGCGCCTTCCGCCGCAAGGGCGAGGCGCTGACCGTCGAGTGGTCCGCCGTCACCGGCTTCTCCCTGGAGGAGCACGGACAGGGCGCCGAGAGCCTCCTCGCCACCTTCGAGCAGCTCCGCCCCGCCGACCTGGCGAACGTCCTGCACCACCTCTCCCCCAAGCGCCGCGCGGAGGTCGCCGCGGCCCTCGACGACGACCGTCTGGCCGACGTGCTCGAAGAACTCCCCGAGGACGACCAGATCGAGATCCTCGGCAAGCTCAAGGAGGAGCGGGCCGCGGACGTCCTGGAGGCCATGGACCCGGACGACGCGGCCGACCTGCTCTCCGAGCTCCCCGAGGAGGACCAGGAGCGGCTGCTGAGCCTGATGGAGCCCGCCGACGCGGCCGACATGCGGCGCCTGATGTCCTACGAGGAGCACACGGCCGGCGGTCTGATGACGACCGAGCCGATCGTCCTGCGCCCTGACGCCACCGTCGCCGACGCCCTCGCCCGGGTCCGCAACGCCGACCTGTCCCCCGCCCTCGCCGCCCAGGTCTACGTGTGCCGCCCGCCCGACGAGACGCCGACCGGCAAGTACCTCGGCACGGTCCACTTCCAGCGCCTGCTGCGGGACCCGCCGTACACCCTGGTCAGCGCGATCATCGACGACGACCTCCAGCCCCTGGACCCGGACGCCGCGCTGCCGGTCGTCGCCGGGTTCTTCGCGACGTACGACATGGTGGCGGCGCCCGTCGTGGACGACTCCGGGTCGCTGCTGGGCGCGGTGACCGTGGACGACGTACTGGACCACATGCTTCCCGAGGACTGGCGGGAGACCGAGTTCCACCTCGACGAGGGCGAGGTGACTCCGCATGGCTCCTGAGCGCGAGAGGACCCCGGCCGGTGCGACGGCCAGCACGCGCGCGCGTGTCCGCCTCGACCAGCCGCGCCCGCCCCGGCGTCGCCTGCTGCCCGAGTGGGACCCGGAGGCCTTCGGGCGGCTCTCCGAGCGCATCGCGCGGTTCCTCGGCACCGGGCGGTTCATCGTCTGGATGACGATCGTCATCATCGTGTGGGTGCTGTGGAACATCTTCGCCCCGGGCGATCTGAAGTTCGACAACTACCCGTTCATCTTCCTGACGCTGATGCTGTCGCTACAGGCTTCCTACGCGGCGCCTCTCATCCTGCTCGCGCAGAACCGGCAGGACGACCGGGACCGGGTCAATCTGGAGCAGGACCGCAAGCAGAACGAGCGCTCGATCGCCGACACCGAGTATCTGACCCGCGAGATCGCCGCCCTGCGGATCGGCCTCGGCGAGGTCGCCACCCGGGACTGGATCCGCTCCGAGTTGCACGACCTCGTGAAGGAAATGGAGGAGCGACGGGACGGGCACGTCGTATTCCCGGCAGAACGGTCTGCGGGACGTGACGTAGAAGACCGCTGACGGGCATGCCGAGGCCGCCGCGGATCGCCGTACCATCGTCCTTATGGTTACGGAAGACGCGGTGCGCGAGGCACTGGCGACGGTGAACGACCCCGAGATCAACCGACCCATCACCGAACTGGGAATGGTCAAGTCGGTGGACATCGGCGCGGACGGAGCGGTCGCGGTCGCCGTCTATCTGACGGTCTCCGGGTGTCCGATGCGCGAGACGATCACCCAGCGGGTGACGGACGCGGTCTCGGCCGTGGAGGGCGTCACGCGCGTCGACGTCACGCTCGACGTCATGAGCGACGAGCAGCGCAAGGAGCTGGCGACGGCCCTGCGCGGGGGCCAGACCGAGCGCGAGGTCCCCTTCGCCAAGCCGGGCTCGCTCACGCGCGTGTACGCGGTCGCCTCCGGCAAGGGCGGCGTCGGCAAGTCCTCGGTGACGGTGAACCTGGCGGCGGCGCTGGCCGCGGACGGTCTGAAGGTGGGCGTCGTGGACGCCGACATCTACGGCCACTCCGTGCCCCGCATGCTGGGCGCCGACGGGAGTCCCACCCAGGTCGAGAACATGATCATGCCGCCCTCCGCGCACGGCGTGAAGGTCATCTCCATCGGCATGTTCACCCCGGGCAACGCCCCGGTGGTGTGGCGCGGCCCGATGCTGCACAGGGCTCTTCAACAGTTCCTCGCGGACGTGTACTGGGGTGACCTCGACGTCCTCCTCCTCGACCTTCCGCCGGGCACGGGCGACATCGCGATCTCCGTGGCCCAGCTCGTCCCGAACGCCGAGATCCTGGTCGTCACGACCCCGCAGCAGGCTGCCGCCGAGGTGGCCGAGCGGGCGGGTGCCATCGCCGTCCAGACCCATCAGAAGATCGTGGGCGTGGTCGAGAACATGTCCGGCCTGCCCTGCCCGCACTGCGACGAGATGGTCGACATCTTCGGCACGGGCGGCGGCCAGACGGTCGCCGACGGCCTCACGAGGACGACCGGCGCCACGGTCCCGGTCCTCGGCTCCATCCCGATCGACGTCCGCCTCCGCGAGGGCGGCGACGACGGCAAGCCGGTCGTCCTGAGCGACCCGGACTCCCCGGCGGGCGCGGCGCTGCGGGCGATCGCGGGCAAGCTGGGCGGACGCCAGCGCGGCCTCGCGGGACTGTCCTTGGGGATCACTCCGCGGAACAAGTTCTAGCTTCTCGTACGACGAGGGGGGTGCCGGCTCTGTGAGTCGGCGCCCCCCTCGTCGTAGCACCGGCTATGCGTAGGCCGAGATGTCCTTGATCATGGCGAAGCCGAGCCCGTACGCGCTCATGCCTCTCCCGTACGCCCCCACGTGCACGCCCTCCGGCGTGGACCCGGCGAGGACCCAGCCGAACTCGGACTCGCGGTAGTGGAAGGACGTCGGCACCCCGTCCACGGGGAGCGACAAGGTCGACCAGTCCGGGCCGTCGAGGTCGTCGGCCAGGGCCCACGCCGTCTCCGTCTGCTGGTCCAGCCAGTCGTCGCGCAGCGAGTGGTCCATCGAGCCGGGCCAGGTGAAGGACAGCAGCCCGACCCCCGCGAGCCACGCCGCCGAGGAGACCGACGTCGCCTCGAGAAGGCCCGTGCCGTCGGCGCTCCTCCGGGACGGATTCGCCGCGACGGTCACCACCACCGCGAACTTCTCCTTGTCCTCCGACGCCTCGTTCCGTACGGAGGGCTCGTCACCATGCCCGATCGAACCGTGTTCGACGGCACCGTCGGCCGCCGTCCCGACCTGCATCAGCCAGCGCGGACCCGTGAAGGCCTCGTCGAGGCCGTACCACGGGAAGGGCGCCAGCAGGTAGCCGTCGACCGTGCGCCGGGCGGAGGGGACCTGCTGTCCGCCCTCCGCGGCCGGGGCCTGTGCGACCGCCTGACTCGTCGTCTCCATGTGCCCGGACGCCTCCTCGTTCCTCGTCGGTCCGGAACGGCCCACCCCCCTTCGGGCGACTCGTCCGGTCCGCACAACAACTCGGCAGCATAGCCACCCCACCGGGACCAGCAGGGAAAGCGCCCGGCGCGTGGGGCGTCCGGGCGTCGGGTTCAGGCCGCGCGGAGGCGTGGCGGATTATGAAACGCGTCACGTACGACTGAGCCGCACGTCGCTGACGTGCGGCTCCGGAACATGTGGAGGGCTGCGGGTGTACGACGTTCAGGTGGCGTCCGCGTCGAAGACCGGGCGGTCGCCCTTGCCGTCGTCCTCGGGCTTCTTGGTCATGTCGATCCGGCCGCCGGACGAGGACCCGGAGGAGGACGAGGAGGAGTCCGACTCACGGCCGTGGACCGCGTCCGTGACCTCGGCCATCTCCTTCTTGATGTCGAAGCCGTTGCGGATCTCCTTGAGCCCCAGCTCGTCGTTGTCCATCTGTTTGCGGATGAACGTCTTGGGGTTCAGGTCCTCGAACTCGAAGTCCTTGAACTCGGGACCGAGTTCCGAGCGGATGTCCTGCTTGGCGCTCTCCGAGAACTCCCGGATCTTCCGGACGGTCCGCATGACGTCCTGGATGACCTTCGGGAGCTTGTCCGGACCGAAGACGAGCACGGCGAGGACAACGAGCGTCACCAGCTCGAGCGGTCCTATGTCATTGAACACCTGAAGCTCCTTGCGATGTCCGGGCCGGGTCCACGGTACCCGGCGATCCGGTACGACCGGTACTGTCCCGAGGCCTCCGAGTGCGCGGGCATGAGCGGTTTTGAGGGTTGTTTGCCTTGTGGGGCGGGGTTTGCGGGCGCGCCTGTGAGGTTTCTGTCAATCGGGGCGCTCAATCGCCGTCCGAGGATCCGAGCACCAGGGAGATGGTCAGCTCCTCGCCGCCGCGCTCCACGGTGAGCTCCAGCTCGTCGCCGGGGCGGTGGGCGCGGGTCTTGACGATCAGCTCCTCGCCGGAGTGGATGCGCTGGCCGTCGACCTCGGTGATGACGTCGCCCGCCTTGATGCCGGCCTTGTCGCCGGCGCCGCCGTCGATGACCGCGGGTCCGCCGTCGTTGCCCTTCGTGCCGACGCGGGCGCCGTCGCCGGAGTAGTCCATGTCGAGGGTGACGCCGATGACCGGGTGGGTCGCCTTGCCGGTGTTGATCAGCTCCTCGGCGACGCGCTTGCCCTGGTTGATGGGGATGGCGAAGCCGAGGCCGATGGAGCCGGACTGGGCGCCGCCGGAGTCGGAGCCGTCGTCGGCGGAGCGGATGGCGGAGTTGATGCCGATGACCCGGGCCTTGGAGTCGAGGAGAGGGCCGCCGGAGTTGCCGGGGTTGATGGGCGCGTCGGTCTGCAGGGCGTCGACATACGACACGTCGCTCCCGTCGCCGCTCTCGCCGCCGGCCGTGATGGGCCGCTCCTTGGCGCTGATGATCCCGGAGGTGACGGTGCCCTCCAGGTCGTAGGGGGCGCCGATGGCGACGACCGGGTCGCCGACCTGGACGCTGTCGGAGTTGCCGAGGGTCATGGGCTGGAGCCCGCTGACTCCGGTGACCTTCACGACGGCGAGGTCGTAGCCGCTGTCCCGCCCGACGACGGTGGCCTTGGCGGTGTCGCCACTGTGGAAGGTGACGGATATGTCCCCGTCGGCTCCGGCGGGCTCGACGACGTGGTTGTTGGTGAGGATGTGGCCCCGGTCGTCGAGCACGAACCCGGTGCCGGTGCCCTGCTCCTCCGCGCCGCTCACATGGAGGGTCACCACGCTGGGCAGCGCCCGTGCGGCGATCCCCGCCACGCTGTCCGGCGCCCGCCCTGCGGGCTCGGCGTCGGCCTGCGGCAGCTCCACGTCCCCCACACCGCCATTGCGCTCCAGATAGGCCCCTACGGCCCCACCGAGGCCCCCGGACACGAGCGCGAGCAGCACGGCACCGACGACGAGGACCTTCCTGGCCCGCTTACGGCTCCCGTCCTTGGTGGGGACGGCGGCGCCGTTCTGCTGGAGGGGGGTGGGGAGGGGGACGGGGGCCCAGG
>NZ_JXTE01000112.1 GCF_000972385.1 Streptomyces sp. WM6386 | reverse complement strand
TCCGTGAGGCGGTGGGCCAGCAGGGCGGCCGGGCGGCACAGGTCTTCCGGTGGCAGGTCCGCGGTGAGGGCGCGTGCTACGGCGGTGGGGGCGATCTCGCGCTCCAGCCAGGCGGCGACGCCGGGGGCGAGGTGGTCGGCGTCGGTGGCGGAGAGGAGGATGCGGGGGTCGCGGCGGCGTAGGCCGGCGAGGAGGTCGGTGGCTGTCCGGAGGAGGGTGGGGGAGGGACAGGCGGGCTGCGGGACCGGTGGGAGCTTTCTGCGGGGAGGCCGGTCGTCCCGGGTGGGCCGTGGCCTCGGGGTGTGCGGCTCGGCATGGTGGCCGGGGCGGTTGCAGGAGGTCGGGCGGGTGACGATGCGGCCGTTGGGGAGGCGTTTGCGCTCGCGGCGCAGATAGCCGTGGGCTTCGAGTTCGCGCAGGGCGGCGGAGATACGGGTCCTGCCCTCGGGGAAGCGGGCGGCGAGGGTGTCGATGTCGACGCGGGCGCCTGCGGGGAGGGACTGGATGTAGACGGCCAGTCCGATGGCGAGGCCGGAGAGCTCCTGGTGCTGGGCGAGGTGGTTGCCGATCACCGTGAAGCGGGTGGTGTGGCGGGCGTTGTCGTGGGCGAGGCCCGCGTGAGGGTGGTTTTTGCCCGCGATACGGGACTGGGCGCGCGGGGGCGCGCTAGGGTTTTCGGTGTCCATCGGGAAGCTGTTCTCTTCCTTGGTGGTCAGGCCCTCGCATCGGGATTGCCGTCCCGGCGGGGGCCGTTGCATGTGTGCGGTTGTGTTGCTGCGTTGCGCTGAGAGTAGGGCAAGCAACCGGGCCGAAATCCAGCTGAGTTGGTGATGTTCACCCGGGCGGGTGAGCTGCGCGGGCGGGAGGAGGGGTGGGGCTTGGTGCGGGTTCTTTCTCTCCCGTGGTCCTTGGGGAGATCGCCCGTGGCACCGGAGTGCGGGTTCTCGGAGGACGGTGGCGGCTGCGTATCGGGTCCAGGCGATTCGGGGCGCCCTTGCCGCCGACAGCCTGCGAGCCGGGTG
Organism: Streptomyces sp. WM6386; assembly: GCF_000972385.1. GTDB lineage: Bacteria > Actinomycetota > Actinomycetes > Streptomycetales > Streptomycetaceae > Streptomyces. The sequence goes on along the minus strand of NZ_JXTE01000112.1, from coordinate 15,549 downwards.
TCCGGGGCGGCGGTGCAGCGGCTGGCGGGGCCCAGGGCCGAGCGGTGATCCGCGCCACGTCTTCGGCCGAGGTGCCGCGTCGCTGCCCCCAGGGTGAAGGGGGACGGGCTCAGGGCCTCAGGTTTGACCTACGTCACGCTCCGGGTATTGTCTCCGGCTCGATTGGCGGTGGCCCTGCCCCATATGGCAGACTGTCCGAGTTGCTCGGTCGAGTGTTGATGCTGCGCGCCTCCCGCCGGGAGGACCGGAAGCGAGTCCCACAGTACTCGTCGCCCTAACTGCCATACGGCAGCGCTGGGGCGGACGTACGGGAATCTTTCGGGAAGCAAGGTACGGCACAGGCCAGGCACCCGGTGGACCTTTCGTCCTCGGCTTGCGGTTCCGGAAGGGCCGTGCTCCCAGACAAGGGGTGCTCGAACAAGGGGCATCTGTGTCAGTAAGAGCGCGACACACCCGACCGCGTGGGTCGGAGAGCGGAAGACAGGGACACCGGGTTCCAGAGCGTTAAACCAGACAAAGGACTACTGAGTAGCCATGGCGGGACAGAAGATCCGCATCCGGCTCAAGGCCTACGACCACGAGGTCATCGACTCCTCGGCGAAGAAGATCGTCGAGACGGTGACGCGTACTGGTGCGTCGGTCGCGGGCCCGGTGCCGCTGCCCACTGAGAAGAACGTGTACTGCGTCATCAAGTCGCCGCACAAGTACAAGGACTCGCGCGAGCACTTCGAGATGCGCACACACAAGCGCCTGATCGACATTCTCGACCCGACGCCCAAGACCGTTGACTCCTTGATGCGACTCGACCTCCCGGCCGGTGTCGACATCGAGATCAAGCTCTAGGGATCGGTGATCTGAGAATGGCTAAGCAGATCAAGGGCATCCTGGGCGAGAAGCTCGGCATGACGCAGGTGTGGGACGAGAACAACCGTGTTGTTCCGGTCACCGTCGTCAAGGCCGGCCCCAACGTCGTCACCCAGGTCCGCACGAACGACGCCGACGGCTACGAGTCCGTCCAGATCGCGTTCGGCGAGATCGACCCGCGCAAGGTGAACAAGCCCCTCAAGGGCCACTTCGCCAAGGCCGACGTCACTCCCCGCCGCCACCTCGTCGAGATCCGTACCGCTGACGCCAGCGAGTACACCCTCGGCCAGGAGATCACCGCCGAGGTGTTCGAGGCCGGCATCAAGGTCGACGTGACCGGCAAGAGCAAGGGCAAGGGCTTCGCCGGTGTCATGAAGCGTCACAACTTCAAGGGCCTCGGCGCCGGACACGGCACCCAGCGCAAGCACCGCTCTCCCGGTTCCATCGGTGGCTGCGCCACCCCGGGCCGCGTGTTCAAGGGCCTCCGCATGGCGGGTCGCATGGGCAACGAGCGGGTCACCACCCAGAACCTGACCGTCCACGCCGTTGACGCGGAGAAGGGTCTGCTGCTCATCAAGGGCGCTGTCCCCGGTCCGAACGGCGGCCTCGTCCTGGTCCGCACCGCGGCCAAGGGGGCCTGAGGTACCGATGAGCACTGTTGACATCCTTTCGCCTGCCGGCGAGAAGACCGGAAGCGTCGAGCTCCCCGCGGAGATCTTCGGCGTGGAGAAGATCAGCATCCCGCTGATCCACCAGGTCGTCGTCGCGCAGAACGCTGCTGCCCGTCAGGGCACGCACAAGACCAAGCGTCGCGGTGAAGTCCGTGGTGGCGGTAAGAAGCCTTACCGTCAGAAGGGCACCGGCCGTGCGCGCCAGGGCTCGACCCGCGCGCCGCAGTTCGCCGGCGGTGGCGTCGTCCACGGCCCGCAGCCGCGTGACTACTCGCAGCGGACCCCGAAGAAGATGAAGGCCGCGGCCCTGCGCCACGCCCTCACCGACCGGGCCCGCAACAACCGCATCCACGTCGTCACCGGCGTGATCGAGGGCGACTCCCCGTCCACGAAGGCCGCTCGCACGCTGTTCGGCAAGATCTCGGAGCGCAAGAACCTGCTCCTGGTCGTCGACCGCGCCGACGAGGCCGCGTGGCTGTCCGCCCGCAACCTGCCCCAGATCCACATCCTGGAGCCGGGCCAGCTGAACACGTACGACGTGATCGTCTCGGACGACGTGGTCTTCACCCAGGCCGCTCTCGAGTCCTTCGTCGCCGGCCCGCAGGCCAACGACACCGAAGGGAGCGAGGCCTGATGGCTACGCGTCACCCGAGCATTGCCTCCAAGGCTGCCAAGGCCGCCAAGGCCGCGCGCGTCGCCAAGGCGCGTCGCCACGCCGCCGAGGGCAAGAACACCGTCGTCACCGCGCCCAGCAAGGCGTACACGGACCCCCGTGACGTGCTGCTGAAGCCGGTCGTGTCGGAGAAGAGCTACGCGCTCCTCGACGAGAACAAGTACACGTTCATCGTCGACCCCAACGCCAACAAGACCCAGATCAAGCAGGCCGTCCAGGCGGTCTTCTCGGTCAAGGTCACCGGGGTCAACACGATCAACCGCCAGGGCAAGCGCAAGCGGACCCGCACCGGTTTCGGCCAGCGTGCCGGCACCAAGCGCGCGATCGTGACCCTTGCTGAGGGCGACCGTATCGACATCTTCGGCGGTCCGACCGCGTAAGCGGGTCGGATCGTCCGATATCGGACGAGGACTGAGAAATGGGAATCCGCAAGTACAAGCCGACTACGCCGGGCCGTCGTGGCTCCAGCGTCGCCGACTTCGTCGAGGTCACGCGGTCCACGCCGGAGAAGTCGCTGGTCCGCCCGCTGCACAGCAAGGGCGGCCGTAACAACGCCGGTCGTGTGACCGTTCGCCACCAGGGTGGCGGACACAAGCGCGCCTTCCGAGTGATCGACTTCCGTCGTCACGACAAGGACGGCGTGCCGGCGAAGGTCGCGCACATCGAGTACGACCCCAACCGCACCGCGCGCATCGCGCTGCTGCACTACGCGGACGGCGAGAAGCGCTACATCCTCGCCCCGCGCAACCTGCAGCAGGGTGACCGCGTCGAGAACGGTCCCGGGGCCGACATCAAGCCGGGCAACAACCTGGCGCTCCGCAACATCCCGGTCGGTACCACGATCCACGCGATCGAGCTCCGTCCCGGTGGCGGTGCCAAGTTCGCCCGCTCCGCCGGTACCTCGGTACAGCTGCTCGCGAAGGAGGGCTCGATGGCCCACCTCCGCATGCCTTCCGGTGAGATCCGCCTGGTCGACCAGCGCTGCCGCGCCACGGTCGGCGAGGTCGGCAACGCCGAGCAGAGCAACATCAACTGGGGTAAGGCCGGCCGTAAGCGCTGGCTGGGCGTTCGCCCGACCGTTCGCGGTGTGGCGATGAACCCGGTTGACCACCCGCACGGTGGTGGTGAGGGCAAGACCTCCGGTGGTCGCCACCCGGTCTCCCCGTGGGGTCAGAAGGAGGGTCGTACTCGTTCGCCGAAGAAGGCTTCGAACAAGTACATCGTCCGCCGCCGCAAGACGAACAAGAAGCGCTAGGAGCGGGTTTAGATGCCGCGGAGTCTCAAGAAGGGGCCCTTCGTCGACGACCACCTGATCAAGAAGGTGGACGCCCAGAACGAAGCTGGCACCAAGAACGTCATCAAGACCTGGTCCCGTCGCTCCATGATCGTGCCGGCCATGCTCGGCCACACGCTCGCGGTGCACAACGGCAAGACCCACATCCCGGTGTTCGTCACCGAGTCGATGGTCGGTCACAAGCTCGGCGAGTTCTCGCCGACTCGTACCTTCCGGGGTCACGTCAAGGACGACCGGAAGTCGAAGCGCCGCTAGTAGCGGATCGCATTCAGACACGTAAGTAACTGAGAGGGACAACCATGGAAGCCAGGGCCCAGGCGCGGTACATCCGCGTTACGCCCATGAAGGCCCGCCGCGTGGTGGACCTTATCCGTGGCATGGATGCCACGGAGGCTCAGGCTGTTCTGCGATTCGCTCCGCAGGCAGCCTCAGTGCCGGTCGGCAAGGTGCTCGACAGCGCCATCGCCAACGCCGCGCACAACTACGACCACACCGACGCCGACAGCCTCGTCATCTCCGAGGCGTACGTCGACGAGGGCCCGACCCTGAAGCGGTTCCGTCCGCGCGCCCAGGGCCGTGCCTACCGGATCCGCAAGCGGACCAGCCACATCACCGTGGTCGTCAGCAGCAAGGAAGGAACCCGGTAATGGGCCAGAAGGTAAACCCGCACGGGTTCCGGCTCGGCATTACCACGGACTTCAAGTCCCGTTGGTACGCCGACAAGCTGTACAAGGACTACGTCAAGGAAGACGTCGCCATCCGTCGGATGATGACGTCCGGCATGGAGCGCGCCGGCATCTCGAAGGTGGAGATCGAGCGCACCCGTGACCGTGTGCGTGTGGACATCCACACCGCGCGTCCCGGCATCGTCATCGGCCGCCGTGGCGCCGAGGCCGACCGCATCCGCGGTGACCTCGAGAAGCTCACGGGCAAGCAGGTCCAGCTGAACATCCTCGAGGTGAAGAGCCCCGAGACGGACGCTCAGCTGGTTGCTCAGGCCGTCGCCGAGCAGCTCTCCTCCCGCGTCTCCTTCCGTCGCGCCATGCGTAAGAGCATGCAGGGCACGATGAAGGCCGGCGCCAAGGGCATCAAGATCCAGTGCGGTGGCCGCCTCGGCGGCGCCGAGATGTCCCGCTCGGAGTTCTACCGCGAGGGCCGTGTGCCCCTGCACACGCTCCGCGCGAACGTGGACTATGGCTTCTTCGAGGCCAAGACGACCTTCGGCCGCATCGGTGTGAAGGTCTGGATCTACAAGGGCGATGTCAAGAACATCGCCGAGGTCCGCGCCGAGAACGCCGCAGCCCGCGCCGGCAACCGCCCGGCCCGTGGTGGCGGCGGCGCCGACCGCCCGGCCCGTGGTGGCCGCGGTGGCGAGCGCGGCGGTCGCGGTCGTAAGCCGCAGCAGGCTCCCGCTGCCGAGGCCCCCAAGGCCGAGGCTCCGGCGGCTGCCGCTCCGGCTGAGAGCACCGGAACGGAGGCCTGACCGACATGCTGATCCCCCGTAGGGTCAAGCACCGCAAGCAGCACCACCCGAAGCGCCGTGGTCAGGCCAAGGGCGGTACGACGGTCGCGTTCGGCGAGTACGGCATTCAGGCCCTCACGCCGGCGTACGTGACCAACCGCCAGATCGAGGCGGCCCGTATCGCGATGACCCGCCACATCAAGCGTGGCGGCAAGGTCTGGATCAACATCTACCCGGACCGCCCGCTGACGAAGAAGCCTGCCGAGACCCGCATGGGTTCCGGTAAGGGTTCTCCCGAGTGGTGGATCGCGAACGTGCACCCGGGCCGGGTCATGTTCGAGCTGTCCTACCCCAACGAAAAGATCGCCCGTGAGGCCCTGACTCGCGCAGCCCACAAGCTGCCGATGAAGTGCCGGATCGTCAAGCGCGAGGCAGGTGAAGCGTGATGTCGGCCGGTACCAAGGCGTCCGAGCTGCGCGAACTGGGTGACGAGGAGCTTCTCAACAAGCTCCGCGAAGCCAAGGAAGAGCTGTTCAACCTCCGCTTCCAGGCGGCGACTGGTCAGCTCGAGAACCACGGTCGGCTCAAGGCCGTCCGTAAGGACATCGCGCGGATCTACACCCTGATGCGTGAGCGCGAGCTGGGCATCGAGACGGTGGAGAGCGCCTGATGAGTGAGAGCAACGTGACTGAGCAGACTGCAGAGGCCCGCGGCTTCCGCAAGACCCGTGAGGGTCTCGTCGTCAGCGACAAGATGGACAAGACCGTCGTCGTCGCCGTCGAGGACCGCGTCAAGCACGCGCTGTACGGCAAGGTCATCCGCCGTACCAACAAGCTCAAGGCGCACGACGAGCAGAACGCTGCCGGCGTCGGCGACCGGGTCCTCCTCGCGGAGACCCGCCCGCTGTCGGCGACCAAGCGCTGGCGCATCGTCGAGATCCTCGAGAAGGCCAAGTAATTTCCTGCGGGGGTAATCCCGCAGGTCAGTTCCGCCAGGCTCGGCAGGGGTTCCGTCACGGAACCCCTGCCGGGAACCGGCAGACAAACAGGAGATAGACGTGATCCAGCAGGAGTCGCGACTGCGTGTCGCCGACAACACTGGTGCGAAGGAAATCCTTTGCATCCGTGTGCTCGGTGGCTCCGGTCGCCGCTACGCGGGCATCGGTGACGTCATCGTCGCCACCGTCAAGGACGCGATCCCCGGCGGCAACGTGAAGAAGGGTGACGTCATCAAGGCGGTCATCGTTCGCACCGTCAAGGAGCGTCGCCGTCCCGACGGCTCGTACATCCGCTTCGACGAGAACGCCGCTGTCATTCTCAAGAACGACGGCGACCCTCGTGGCACCCGTATCTTCGGCCCGGTGGGCCGGGAGCTGCGCGAGAAGAAGTTCATGAAGATCATCTCGCTCGCGCCGGAGGTGCTGTAAGCATGAAGATCAAGAAGGGCGACCTGGTTCAGGTCATCACCGGTAAGGACAAGGGCAAGCAGGGCAAGGTCATTGCCGCTTACCCGAGCGACGAGCGTGTCCTGGTCGAGGGTGTCAACCGGGTCAAGAAGCACACCAAGGCCGGCCCGACCGCCAAGGGTTCTCAGGCCGGTGGCATCGTCACGACCGAGGCGCCGATCCACGTCTCCAACGTCCAGCTGGTCGTTGAGAAGGACGGCAACAAGGTCGTCACGCGTGTCGGTTACCGCTTCGACGACGAGGGCAACAAGGTTCGCGTTGCCAAGCGGACGGGTGAGGACATCTGATGGCTACCACCACGACTCCGCGTCTCAAGACGAAGTACCGCGAGGAGATCGCGGGCAAGCTGCGTGAGGAGTTCTCCTACGAGAACGTCATGCAGATCCCCGGCCTCGTCAAGATCGTGGTCAACATGGGTGTGGGCGACGCCGCCCGCGACTCCAAGCTGATCGAGGGCGCCATCCGCGACCTCACCACGATCACCGGTCAGAAGCCGGCCGTCACCAAGGCCCGCAAGTCCATCGCGCAGTTCAAGCTGCGTGAGGGTCAGCCGATCGGTGCCCACGTCACGCTCCGTGGCGACCGCATGTGGGAGTTCCTGGACCGCACCCTGTCGCTCGCGCTGCCGCGCATCCGCGACTTCCGTGGTCTGTCCCCCAAGCAGTTCGACGGCCGTGGCAACTACACCTTCGGTCTCACGGAGCAGGTCATGTTCCACGAGATCGACCAGGACAAGATCGACCGTACCCGGGGTATGGACATCACCGTGGTCACCACGGCGACCAACGACGCTGAGGGCCGCGCCCTCCTTCGTCACCTCGGCTTCCCCTTCAAGGAGGCGTGAGCGAGATGGCGAAGAAGGCTCTGATTGCCAAGGCTGCTCGCAAGCCCAAGTTCGGTGTGCGTGCGTACACCCGCTGCCAGCGCTGCGGCCGTCCGCACTCCGTGTACCGCAAGTTCGGCCTGTGCCGCGTGTGCCTTCGTGAGATGGCTCACCGTGGCGAGCTGCCGGGCGTGACCAAGAGCTCCTGGTAGTCCCCGCTTTTAGGGACTCCAAGGGCTCTCGGTAAGCACTGGGCGTGTCAGGCGCCCTGCTCTCCATGGCTTAGGCTAGGAGGGTTGGGCGCCTGATGGTCGCCCGTACGACTTACTACGCCGTAGGTCCACCGCACCGCACCCGCCTCGTCTCGGATCGAGGAGAGGGATGGCGCACCAGGAAACCCCGGCGAGAGAGGCCGAAGGCCAATTCATGACCATGACTGATCCGATCGCAGACATGCTTACGCGTCTGCGGAACGCGAACTCGGCGTACCACGACTCTGTGACGATGCCGGCGTCCAAGATCAAGTCTCACATCGCGGAGATCCTCCAGCAGGAGGGCTTCATCACGGGCTGGAAGGTCGAGGACGCCGAGGTCGGCAAGAACCTCGTCCTCGAGCTGAAGTTCGGCCCGAACCGTGAGCGCTCCATCGCGGGCATCAAGCGGATCTCCAAGCCCGGTCTCCGGGTTTACGCGAAGTCCACCTCCCTGCCCAAGGTGCTGGGTGGCCTCGGCGTGGCGATCATCTCCACGTCCCACGGGCTCCTCACCGACAAGCAGGCCGGCAAGAAGGGCGTAGGCGGAGAAGTTCTCGCCTACGTCTGGTAGCGGAAGGGAACGGAGGAAACAGCTATGTCGCGCATTGGCAAGCTCCCCATCACGGTTCCCGCCGGCGTGGACGTCACCATCGACGGCCGTACGGTTTCGGTGAAGGGCCCCAAGGGCTCTCTCTCCCACACCGTCGCTGCGCCGATCGACATCGCCAAGGGTGAGGACGGCGTGCTCAGCGTCACCCGCCCCAACGACGAGCGTCAGAACAAGGCCCTGCACGGCCTGTCCCGCACGCTGGTGGCGAACATGATCACCGGCGTGACCCAGGGTTACGTGAAGAAGCTCGAGATCAGCGGTGTCGGTTACCGCGTTACGGCCAAGGGATCGAACCTCGAGTTCGCTCTGGGCTACAGCCACCCGATCACCGTCGAAGCCCCCGAGGGCATCACCTTCAAGGTTGAGAACCCGACCCGTTTCTCGGTCGAGGGCATCGACAAGCAGAAGGTCGGCGAGGTTGCGGCCAACATCCGCAAGCTGCGCAAGCCCGACCCGTACAAGGCCAAGGGCGTCAAGTACGAGGGCGAAGTCATCCGCCGCAAGGTCGGAAAGGCGGGTAAGTAAGCCATGGCATACGGACAGAAGATCCTTAAGGGCGACGCCTACAAGCGCGCCGCGATCAAGCGCCGTCACATTCGTATCCGCAAGCACATCTCGGGTACGGCTGAGCGGCCGCGTCTCGTTGTGACGCGCTCGAACCGCCACATCGTGGCCCAGGTCATCGACGACATCAAGGGTCACACCCTGGCGTCGGCGTCGACCCTGGACACCTCGATCCGCGGTGCCGAGGGCGACAAGTCCGCGCAGGCCAAGTCGGTCGGCGCCCTGGTCGCCGAGCGCGCCAAGGCCGCGGGCGTCGAGGCTGTCGTATTCGACCGTGGTGGCAACCAGTACGCCGGGCGCATTGCCGCCCTGGCGGACGCCGCCCGCGAAGCCGGGCTCAAGTTCTGAGCCGCTTCCGTAGCTAGCGGAAACAGAGAGAGGTAATTCCAATGGCTGGACCCCAGCGCCGCGGTGGCGGTGCCGGTGGCGGCGAGCGGCGGGACCGGAAGGGCCGTGACGGCGGCGCAGCTGCCGCCGAGAAGACCGCTTACGTTGAGCGCGTTGTCGCGATCAACCGTGTCGCCAAGGTTGTGAAGGGTGGTCGTCGCTTCAGCTTCACTGCGCTTGTCGTAGTGGGCGATGGCGATGGCACCGTCGGTGTCGGTTACGGCAAGGCCAAGGAGGTGCCGGCCGCGATCGCCAAGGGTGTTGAAGAGGCCAAGAAGCACTTCTTCAAGGTCCCCCGTATCCAGGGCACCATCCCGCACCCGATCACCGGCGAGAAGGCCGCGGGCGTCGTCCTGCTCAAGCCTGCTTCCCCCGGTACCGGCGTTATCGCCGGTGGCCCGGTGCGTGCCGTGCTCGAGTGCGCCGGCGTGCACGACATCCTGTCGAAGTCGCTCGGCTCGTCGAACGCGATCAACATCGTGCACGCGACCGTGGAGGCCCTGAAGGGTCTGCAGCGTCCCGAGGAGATCGCGGCTCGCCGTGGTCTGCCCCTCGAGGACGTCGCTCCCGCGGCTCTGCTGCGTGCGCGTGCCGGGGCCGGTGCTGCGTAATGGCACAGCTCAAGATCACGCAGACGAAGTCGTACATCGGCAGCAAGCAGAACCACCGTGACACCCTGCGTTCCCTTGGTCTCAAGGGCATCAACTCGCAGGTCGTCAAGGAGGACCGCCCCGAGTTCCGCGGCATGGTGCACACCGTCCGCCACCTCGTGTCGGTCGAGGAGGTCGACTGATCATGGCGGAGAACAACCCGCTCAAGATCCACAACCTCCGTCCCGCCCCGGGCGCCAAGACCGCCAAGACCCGTGTGGGTCGTGGTGAGGCGTCGAAGGGTAAGACGGCTGGTCGTGGTACCAAGGGCACGAAGGCCCGTTACCAGGTTCCGGAGCGCTTCGAGGGTGGCCAGATGCCCCTCCACATGCGTCTTCCGAAGCTCAAGGGCTTCAAGAACCCGTTCAAGGTCGAGTTCCAGGTCGTGAACCTCGACAAGCTGGCCGCGCTCTACCCCGAGGGTGGCGAGGTCACCGTCGAGGGTCTGGTGGCCAAGGGTGCCGTTCGCAAGAACAGCCTCGTCAAGGTCCTCGGTCAGGGTGAGATCACCGTGGCGCTGCAGGTGACGGTCGACGCCGTCTCCGGCTCCGCCAAGGAGAAGATCACCGCGGCCGGCGGCACCGTCACCGAGCTCGTCTGAACACCTCAGGCGTCTCGATGACTTGAGCGATCCCGACCGGGGATACCCCACAAATGGGGTATCCCCGGTTGGTCGTTCCTAGGGTGGCAGTCTCGCCGGTAAGGTGGCCTGCACTGCCAACTTTCACAGGGTGCTGCACCTGGGGCACCTTGAGCGGCAGTTGGCCGTTACGTATTCGTCTGTATCCGTCGAACCTCAAGACCGTCACCCTTGACGCAGTAGCGCGGGGGTCGCAGGAGGCACCGTGCTCACCGCGTTCGCCCGGGCGTTCAAGACGCCCGACCTGCGCAAGAAGCTGCTCTTCACGCTGGCCATCATCGTGGTGTACCGAGTCGGTACCCACATCCCGATCCCCGGCGTCGACTACAAGTCCGTTCAGCAGTGCGTCGACGAGGCGTCCGCGAACCAGGGCCTCTTCGGTCTGGTCAACATGTTCAGCGGCGGAGCGCTGCTGCAGATCACCATCTTCGCGCTCGGGATCATGCCGTACATCACGGCGAGCATCATCCTTCAGCTGCTGACCGTGGTCATCCCGCGCCTGGAAGCCCTCAAGAAGGAGGGCCAGGCCGGTACCGCGAAGATCACGCAGTACACCCGTTACCTGACCGTGGCGCTCGCCATCCTTCAGGGCACGGGCCTCGTCGCCACCGCCCGAAGTGGTGCGCTGTTCTCCGGCTGCACCGCCGCGTCGTCCATCGTCCCGGACCGCTCGATCTTCTCCACGATCGTCATGGTCATCACCATGACCGCCGGTACGGCCGTCGTGATGTGGCTCGGTGAGCTCATCACCGACCGCGGTATCGGCAACGGCATGTCGATCCTGATGTTCATCTCGATCGCCGCCACCTTCCCGTCGGCGCTGTGGGCCATCAAGAAGCAGGGCACCCTGGCCGACGGCTGGATCGAGTTCGGCACCGTCGTCGCGGTCGGCCTGGTCATGGTCGGCCTGGTGGTCTTCGTCGAGCAGGCTCAGCGCCGTATCCCGGTTCAGTACGCGAAGCGGATGATCGGCCGTCGCGCCTACGGCGGGACGTCCACGTACATCCCGCTGAAGGTGAACCAGGCGGGTGTGATTCCCGTCATCTTCGCGTCGTCGCTGCTGTACATCCCGGCTCTCATCGCGCAGTTCTCGAGCAGCAACTCCGGCTGGAAAACCTGGGTCGAGCAGAATCTCACCAAGGGCGACCACCCGATTTACATCACCATGTACTTCTTGCTGATCGTTTTCTTCGCCTTCTTCTACGTCGCGATCTCCTTCAACCCCGAGGAAGTCGCCGACAACATGAAGAAGTATGGTGGCTTCATCCCGGGCATCCGGGCTGGCCGACCGACCGCTGAGTACCTCTCCTACGTACTCAACCGGATCACCTGGCCGGGTTCGCTGTACTTGGGTCTGATTGCTCTCGTCCCGACGATGGCGTTGGTTGGTTTCGGGGCAAACCAGAACTTCCCGTTCGGCGGGACCAGCATCCTGATCATCGTGGGTGTGGGTCTTGAGACGGTGAAGCAGATCGAGAGCCAGCTCCAGCAGCGCAATTACGAAGGGTTCCTCCGCTGATGCGAATCGTCCTCGTCGGGCCGCCTGGCGCCGGAAAGGGAACGCAGGCCACGCGCCTCGCCGAGAAACTGCGTGTCCCGCACATCTCCACGGGCGACCTGTTCCGCGCCAACATCAGCCAGCAGACGGACCTTGGCAAACTCGCGAAGTCCTACATGGACGCCGGCAACCTCGTCCCGGACGAGGTCACCATCGCGATGGCGAAGGACCGTATGGAACAGCCGGACGCCGTGAACGGCTTCCTGCTGGACGGCTTCCCGCGGAACGTCTCGCAGGCCGAGGCGTTGGACGAGCTGCTCACCACCGAGGGCATCAAGCTGGACGCGGTGCTGGACCTGGAGGCCCCCGAGGAGGAGGTCGTCAAGCGGATCGCCGGTCGGCGCATCTGCCGTAACGACTCCTCGCACGTCTTCCACGTGACGTACAAGAAGCCGGCCAAGGAAGGCGTCTGTGACGTCTGCGGTGGCGAGCTGTACCAGCGGGACGACGACTCGGAGGCCACCGTCCGCACGCGGCTCGAGGTCTACCACACGCAGACCGAGCCGATCATCGACTACTACAAGTCGCAGGGCCTGGTCGTGACGATCGAGGCCATGGGGCCGGTGGACGAGGTCACCACTCGTGCGCTGGCCGGACTGAAGCGTGAGGGCGACGACCAGTAGTCGTCGTCCTGGTACGGCCGTGGAGTCCCGAGGGACTGCACGGCCGTACTGTTGTGTAGGTAACCGAACCAGCGAGTGACGGAGAGCGCAGGCCCCCATGGTGCAGATCAAGACCCCCGAGCAGATCGCCAAGATGCGTGAGGCGGGACTGGTCGTCGCCGCCATCCACGCGGCCACGCGGGAGGCCGCTGTACCGGGGGCGTCCACGAAGGACCTGGACGAGGTCGCGCGGAAGGTGCTCGCCGAGCACGGGGCGAAGTCGAACTTCCTGGGGTACGGCGGGTTCCCGGCGACGATCTGCACCTCCGTGAACGAGGTCGTGGTCCACGGCATCCCCTCCGACGACGTGGTCCTGGCGGACGGCGACATCATCTCCATCGACTGCGGCGCGATCGTCGACGGCTGGCACGGTGACGCGGCCTACACGGCCTTCGTGGGGTCCGGTCACGCCCCGGAGCTCCTTGAGCTGTCCCGGGTGACGGAAGAGTCCATGTGGGCCGGTATCGCCGCGATGAAGCAGGGCGCGCGGCTCGTCGACGTCTCCCGGGCCATCGAGACGTACATCCGCCGGCAGCCGAAGCCGGGTGGCGGCAAGTACGGGATCATCGAGGACTACGGCGGCCACGGCATCGGCACCGAGATGCACATGGACCCGCACCTGCTGAACTACGTCGACCGGCGCCGGGGCAAGGGGCCCAAGCTGGTTCCCGGGTTCTGCCTCGCCATCGAGCCGATGGTGTCGCTGGGTACGCCCCGGACCGAGGTCCTCTCCGACGACTGGACCGTCATCACGACCGACGGCACGTGGTCCTCGCACTGGGAGCACTCTGTCGCGTTGACGGTGGACGGTCCGCTGGTGCTCACCGCTCCCGACGGGGGTAAGGCGAAGCTGGCGGAGTACGGCGTGAGCGCCGCTCCTGATCCGCTCGTCTAGGTCGTATGCCGTGTGCGGCTGTGTGGGGCTGGTCGCGCAGTTCCCGGCGCCCCTGAGGGGCGCGTCCTTGCCCCCGGCGTGCTTAAAGATCTCTCTCCCCGGGCATTCTTCCTCGATTCGTCTTTCCGGGTGTGCTGACGTAGACTGACTCGTCGGCTCTCGTGCACCCGCATGCCTGCATGCGCTCGTACAGAGTCGATCAAGGTAGTCGATTCGAAGGGCGAAGCGTGGCCAAGAAGCAAGGTGCCATCGAGATCGAGGGCACTGTCGTCGAGTCTCTGCCGAACGCCATGTTCAAGGTCGAGCTCCAGAACGGCCACCAGGTCCTGGCACACATCAGCGGCAAGATGCGTATGCACTACATCCGTATCCTCCCTGACGACCGGGTCGTGGTGGAGTTGTCTCCGTACGACCTGACGCGTGGCCGGATCGTCTACCGCTACAAGTAGATCTTGCCCGCATCCCGTTTCGGCGGGGTGGTGGCACTGACCCGGAGAACCTCACTAATGAAGGTCAAGCCGAGCGTCAAGAAGATCTGCGACAAGTGCAGGGTGATCCGCCGTCACGGTCGGGTCATGGTCATCTGCGAGAACCCGCGCCACAAGCAGCGCCAGGGCTGACGCACGACCTATCCCTCTGCATCGATATCGCAGAGATTCGCGCGACGCGAGCTGAATTTGTTCATACGCAGAACCCAGGCACCGCGGTGCCTGACACCCCCGGTTCGGAGGCCGGGGACCCAGTTCGTACCTGGTACGGCGGCTGGGAACCGGTTCTGTGGAAGACCTCCGAAGATCACCAGGAGCCATTGAATGGCACGCGTTTCCGGTGTTGACATCCCGCGCGAAAAGCGCGTGGAGGTCGCCCTGACCTACGTGTTCGGTATTGGCCGCACTCTCTCCCAGCTGACGCTGGCCGAGACCGGCGTCGACCCGAACACCCGCGTTCGCGACCTCTCCGAGGAGCAGCTCGTCGCGATTCGTGAGTACGTCGACAACAACATCAAGACCGAGGGTGACCTCCGTCGCGAGGTCCAGGCCGACATCCGCCGCAAGGTGGAGATCGGTTGCTACCAGGGTCTCCGTCACCGTCGTGGTCTGCCCGTCCGCGGTCAGCGCACCAGCACGAACGCTCGTACCCGCAAGGGCCCGCGTCGCGCCATCGCCGGCAAGAAGAAGCCGGGCAAGAAGTAGTCCTCAGCGGACAACGCTTCACCAGCGGTCTTCGCTGTAGGACCGACCACCTCCCCGTAGGAGTTACTAGATGCCCCCCAAGGGTCGTCAGGGCGCTGCCAAGAAGGTGCGCCGCAAGGAAAAGAAGAACGTCGCTCACGGGCACGCCCACATCAAGAGCACGTTCAACAACACGATCGTCTCGATCACGGACCCCTCGGGCAACGTGATCTCCTGGGCCTCCGCCGGCCACGTCGGCTTCAAGGGCTCGCGCAAGTCCACCCCCTTCGCCGCGCAGATGGCCGCCGAGTCGGCCGCCCGCCGCGCGCAGGAGCACGGCATGCGCAAGGTTGACGTGTTCGTCAAGGGCCCGGGTTCGGGTCGCGAGACGGCCATCCGTTCGCTGCAGGCGACCGGTCTCGAGGTCGGCTCCATCCAGGACGTCACGCCCACCCCGCACAACGGCTGCCGTCCGCCCAAGCGTCGCCGCGTCTGATCTTTCGGATCTCTGACGCAGGCCGCTTGGTCTGAGGTTTTCGGGCGGTACGACTCCTTCGGTCGTATCGCCCGTACCCTTGTAACAAATCAGGGCGTCAAATAGCGGGCGCCCCTGACAGAAGGATCGCAACATGCTGATCGCTCAGCGTCCCTCGTTGACCGAAGAGGTCGTCGACGAGTTCCGCTCCCGGTTCGTGATCGAGCCGCTGGAGCCGGGCTTCGGCTACACCCTCGGCAACTCCCTCCGTCGTACTCTCCTGTCGTCGATCCCCGGCGCTGCTGTCACCAGCATCCGCATCGACGGTGTCCTGCACGAGTTCACCACCGTGCCGGGCGTCAAGGAGGACGTCACCGACCTGATCCTCAACATCAAGCAGCTGGTCGTCTCCTCGGAGCACGACGAGCCG
>NZ_JXTE01000111.1 GCF_000972385.1 Streptomyces sp. WM6386 | reverse complement strand
CGCGTTTCCCTTTCCGGCGGTTCCGACTCTACCAGATCCTTTCGGGCCTGACTCCCAGTCAGAGGGGCTTGCCTTCCCGGCTGTTGGGCCGTTCCGACGAGTGAGACTTTAGCGGAGTCCGTGGCCCCGCGCTAATCGGGGCTGCGTCCTTTCGAACGCGGATTCCTCATTTCGCAAATACGCATGCCAATAGAAAGACAGCGGCCGGATCGACTGCGGTCGACTAGAGGTTGGTACTTGCGGAATGGCTGTCCGGGGACCGACCGGAGTCGGCGCTCACGTCGGACAACTCGGAGAACAGTACGTACCGGCGTGGGGAGTGTCAACTCACGTCCGGACGGGACCCTGGCGGCGTACCCTGGTCCGCATGACGACGCGTACGTACACCCAGCAGTGGTGGGCCGCCTGACGGCGGCCGGAGCTACGTATGCACTCAACGGCCGCCGCTTCGGCGGCCGTTCTCGTATCTCCCTCCAGAGCTTCTGAGGGCCGGCCGTCGGGGACGGCGGTCTCGACCAGGAGGTGGAGAAGAGATGACGCGAGTCTTCAGCGGGGTCAAGCCGACCGGGCATCTGACGCTGGGGAACTATCTGGGGGCCATGCGGCGGTGGGCAGCCGTCGATCAGCACCAGGCCGACGCCCTGTTCTGTGTCGTCGATCTGCACGCGCTGACCGTGGAGCACGATCCGGCGCGGGTGCGGCGGCTCAGTAGGCAGGCGGCGACGTTGCTGTTGGCGACGGGGCTGGATCCGGAGCTGTGCACCGTGTTCGTACAGAGTCATGTGGACGAGCATGCGCGACTGTCGTATCTGCTGGAGTGCGTGGCCACGGACGGCGAGATGCGGCGGATGATCCAGTACAAGGAGAAGGCCGCGCGTGAGCGGGAGCGGGGCGGGAGTGTGCGGCTTTCGCTGCTGACGTATCCCGTGCTGATGGCGGCGGACATCCTGGCGTACGAGGCCGACGAGGTTCCGGTGGGCGATGACCAGGCTCAGCATGTCGAGCTGGCGCGGGATGTCGCGGTGCGGTTCAACCAGCGGTACGGGCACACCTTCGTGGTGCCCCGGGCCACGCCTCCGAAGGTGGCCGCGCGGGTGATGAACCTGCAGGAGCCGCTCTCGAAGATGGGGAAGAGCGATGACACCGGACCCGGGATCGTCTATCTGCTCGACGAGCCGGACGTGGTGCGGAAGAAGGTCATGCGGGCCGTGACCGACAGCGGGCGGGAGGTCGTCTACGACCGGGAGGCTCGGCCGGGTCTCGCCAATCTGCTGGAGATCCTCGCGGCGTGCACGGGTGGGAACCCGGAGGCGCTGAGCGGTGTATATGAGTCGTACGGCGCCTTGAAGAAGGACACCGCAGAGGCCGTGGTCGAGGTCCTCAAGCCCGTGCAGGAAAGGCACAAGGAGTTGTGCGCGGATCCTGGCTATGTGGAGGGGGTGCTGCGGGATGGTGCGCAGAAGGCTCGGGCGATGGCCCGGCCGACCGTCGATGCGGCGTATCGGGCGATCGGGCTGCTGCCGGCGGCCGCTGATATCGCCGTGACCGTCTAGGACGGCGTGTGCCGGGCCGCCGCCCCCTGAGACGGATGGAGCAGGGGGCGGCGGGTGGTCAGCTGTTGTTGCCCGAGGCCAACTGGCGGCTGCGGTCGCGGGCGGCTTCGAGGGCGGCGATGAGGGCGGCTCGTACGCCGTGGTTCTCGAGTTCGCGGATGGCGTTGATCGTGGTGCCCGCGGGGGACGTGACGTTCTCGCGGAGCTTGACCGGGTGTTCGCCGCTGTCGCGGAGCATCGTGGCGGCGCCGATCGCGGACTGCACGATGAGGTCGTGGGCCTTGTCGCGGGGCAGGCCGAGCAGGATGCCGGCGTCCGTCATGGCTTCGACCAGGTAGAAGAAGTACGCCGGGCCGGAGCCGGAGAGGGCGGTGCAGGCGTCCTGCTGGGACTCGGGGACACGGAGCGTCTTGCCGACGGCGCCGAAGATCTCCTCGGCGTGGGCGAGGTGCTCGGCGGTGGCGTGGGTGCCGGCGGAGATGACGGACATGGCCTCGTCGACGAGGGCGGGGGTGTTCGTCATGACGCGGACGACCGGGGTGCCCGCCGCGAGGCGCTCCTCGAAGAAGGAGGTGGGGATGCCTGCCGCGCCGCTGATGATCAGGCGGCCGGCGGGGACGTGGGGGGCGAGTTCGTCCAGGAGGGTACCCATGTCCTGCGGCTTGACCGTGAGGATCAGGGTGTCGGCGGTCTTGGCGGCCTCGGCGTTGGTGACCGGGTCGACTCCGTAGCGCGCGCGGAGCTCTTCGGCCCGTTCCTGGCGGCGGGCTGTGACCAGGAGGTCGGCCGGGGCCCAGCCGCCTCGGATCATTCCGCTGAGCAGGGCTTCGCCGATCTTGCCGGTGCCGAGGACTGCGACTTTCTGGGTCATGGCTGCGGGTGCCCTCCGGGGGTTGCGTCGTCCGGGGTTCATCCTCGCACCGGGGGTGGGTGTGCGGCTCGGCTGTCCGGTTGGCGGGACGTTCGCGGGCTATGCGGTGCGGCGTCGCAGAGTCGCGGCTCCCAGGGCGAGGACGAGCAGCGCGCAGCCGGCCACGATCAGGGCGTCGCGGACGAAGGCGGCGGTCATGTCGGTGTGCTTGAGGACCTCGTTCATGCCGTCGACGGCGTAGGACATCGGGAGGACGTCGGAGATGGTCTCCAGGACGGGGTGCATGTTGTCGCGGGGGGTGAACAGGCCGCAGAGGAGGAGCTGGGGGAAGATCACGGCCGGCATGAACTGGACGGCCTGGAATTCGGAGGCGGCGAAGGCCGAGACGAAGAGGCCGAGTGCGGTGCCGAGGAGTGCGTCGAGCAGGGCGACCAGGAGGAGCAGCCAGGGGCTGCCGGTGACGTCCAGTCCGAGGAACCAGACGGCGAGGCCGGTGGCGAGGGCGGACTGGATGATCGCGAGGGTGCCGAAGGCGAGGGCGTAGCCGGCGATGAGGTCGCCTTTGCCGAGCGGCATGGCGAGGAGGCGTTCGAGGGTGCCGGAGGTGCGTTCGCGCAGGGTGGCGATGGAGGTGACCAGGAACATCGTGATCAGCGGGAAGATCCCGAGGAGGGAGGCGCCGATGCTGTCGAAGGTGCGCGGGCTGCCGTCGAAGACGTAGCGCAGCAGGAACAGCATCACGCAGGGGATCAGGATCATCAGCGCGATGGTGCGGGGGTCGTGGCGGAGCTGGCGCAGTACCCGGGCTGCGGTGGCGAGGGTGCGGGAGACGCTGAGAGCGCTGGTGGGGGCCGGGATGGCGGTCGTGGTGGCGGTCGTCGTACTCATCGGGTCGTCTCCTTCTTGCGTCCGGCTGCCACGGCCTCGTCCACGAGGTGCAGGAATGCGGCTTCGACGGTCTCGGCGCCCGTGCGGGTGCGCAGGGCGTCCGGGGTGTCGTCGGCGAGGATCTCGCCTTCGCGCATGAGGAGGAGGCGGTGGCAGCGCTCGGCCTCGTCCATGACGTGGGAGGAGATGAGCAGGGTCGCTCCTCGCTGGGTGGCGATGTCGTGGAAGAGGTTCCACAGGTCGCGGCGGAGGACGGGGTCGAGGCCGACGGTCGGTTCGTCCAGGACCAGCAGTTCCGGTGTGCCGAGGAGTGCCACGGCCAGTGAGACGCGGCTGCGCTGGCCGCCGGAGAGGTTTCCTGCGAGGGCGTCGGCGTGGCTGGTGAGGTCGACGTCTTCGATGACGCGGGTGACGTCGGAGTGGCGGCGGTCGGCGGCGGCGTGGCCGGGGGCGAGGATCGCGGCGAAGTAGTCGAGGTTCTGATGGACGGTCAGGTCGTCGTAGACGGAGGGGGCTTGGGTGACGTAGCCGATGCGGGTGCGCAGGGTGGGGTGGCCGGCCGGGCGGCCGAGGACGTCGAGGGAGCCGGTGACCTTGGCCTGGGTGCCGACGATGGAGCGCATGAGGGTGGATTTGCCGCATCCGGAGGGGCCGAGCAGGCCGGTGATCTGACCGCGCGGGACGGTGAAGTCGAGGCCGCGCAGGACGGTGCGGGGGCCTCGGACGACGGTGAGGCCTTCGGCTCGGACGGCGGGGCTCTCGGTGGTCTGCGTGCCGGTGTCGGGTGGGCCGGACGAGTAATTCATCATGTGATGAATACTGCTCTCGTGGGCCGGTGCCGTCAAGCCGGTGGCGTTCGGCGGCATGGGCGCGCGGCGGCGTGATCGGAAGCGCGTGGTCCGGTTCGCGTGCTCCCGGATCCCACTGATGACCTCGGGAAGCGACTGCGCGATCAACTCCCGTTCCCGACAATGGATTTCAGTGCGAGGTCATATGCCACGCACCCGGGTTCGCCGTGCCCTCCCCCGGCACAGCGCCCACGCATCTCCCCGTATCCCGTGACCGTCGTCGATCGTCGGAGGTGCTCCTGTCATGCGCTGTGGCGTACGCAAGGCCGAGCTGTTCGCGTCCCTCGTCGTGTTTCTCGTGGCACTGCCCCTCTGTGTGGGAGTCGCCATAGCCTGCGGTGTGCCCGCTGAGTTGGGGCTGGTGACCGGGATCGTCGGCGGGCTGGTCGCCGGGGTGCTGCCCGGCAGCAGCCTTCGGGTGAGCGGGCCGGCGGCGGGGCTGACGGTGCTCGTCTACGAGGCTGTGCAGCGGTACGGGGTCGGGGCGCTCGGAGTGCTGGTGTTCGGCGCCGGGCTGGTGCAGTTGGGGCTCGGGGTGCTGCGGCTGGGACGCTGGTTCCGGGCCGTGTCGGTGGCCGTGGTCCAGGGGATGCTCACGGGCATCGGCCTCGTCCTGATCGCGGGTCAGGTCTACGCGATGGGCGACGCGAACGCGCCCGTCGGCGGCGTGGGCAAGCTCGCCGGGCTGGTGTCGCTGCCGGGTCTGCTGGATCCGGTCGCGTTGTCAGTGGGGGGTGCCACCATGGTCGTACTGCTGCTGTGGCCGCGATGGAAGCGCGGGGCTTGCCTGGTGCCCGCGCCGCTGGTCGCGGTCGGCCTCGCGGCGGCGGTGACCGGGGTGTTCGGCCTGGGGGTGCGGCGGGTCGAGGTGCAGGGCCTACTGGATGCCGTACGGCTGCCGGAGGCGGCGGATCTGGGGCGGCTCACGGAAGTGGGCGTGCTGGGGACCGTGATCGCCTTCGCGCTGATCGCGTCCGCCGAGTCGTTGTTCAGCGCGGCGGCGGTGGACCGGCTGCACGATGGAGGGCGTACCGACTACGACCGCGAGCTGATCGCGCAGGGCGCGAGGAACGTGGTGTGCGGGGTGCTGGGCGCCCTGCCGATGACCGCGGTGATCGTGCGGAGCGCGGCTGGGGGCACCCCCTTCGGGGGAGTTCGGGCGGGAGCACGGACCAAGGTGTCCCGGGTGCTGCACGGGGTGTGGCTGCTGCTCTTCACGGTCGCCGTGCCCGGGGTGCTCGGGGTGATTCCGGTGGCGGCGCCGGCCGCGCTGCTGGTGCACGCCGGGTGCAAGCTCGTGCCGGTGCGGGAGGTGCGGGTGCTGTGGCGTGGGCATCGCGGGGAGGTGGTCGTGCTGGTGGTGACGGCGGCGGCGATCGTCGTCGGCAATCTCTTGGAGGGGGTGTTGGTGGGGTTGGCGCTGGCGGTGGCGAAGACCGCGTGGGACGCCAGCCATGTGCATGTGGAGACCGAGGACGGGGGCGAGGCGGGGATCGTCGTACGGGTGCTGGGGCATGCGACGTTCCTGCGGCTGCCGAAGCTGCTGGACGCGTTGGAGGCGCTGCCGCGGGACCGGGAGGTGCGGCTGGAGCTGGGCGGGTTGCGGCATCTTGACCATGCGTGCGCGGCGGCCCTGGAGGGGTGGGCCGCCGGGCGGGGGCAGGTGTTGACGGCGAGCGGAGGGGCGCCGGCGTGAGGCGCCCCTCGCCGACCCGGCCGGCCCTCGGCGGGGCTCAGGTCCTGGCCAGCAGCAGGATGACGTCGTAGACCTCTTCGAACATGCCGTCCGGGAAGGCGCGCATCAGGTGGTCGCGTTCCTCGGCGAGGAAGGCCGCGGAGGACTCCTCTCCCTGGACCAGGAAGGCCGAGTGGCTGCCGAGGTTGGCGAGGTGGGCGTCGACGGTGACGCGGCGGCTCCAGCGGACCTCGCGGCGGGTGAAGTCGAGGCGGTCGGCGGGGTCGGCGACGTGGGCGTTGACGTTCAGCTTCTCCTCGGCGATGTTCAGGCCGAGGTGGCTCTCGATGCGTCGGGCGGCGTCGGCTATCCAGGGCACGTCGAGGGCTTCGGTGTTCCACCACAGGGCGAGCGCGCCGTCCGGGCGCAGGACACGGACGGCCTCCGGGATCGCGCGGTTCGGGTCGGTCCAGTGCCAGGCCTGGGCGTAGGTGAGGAAGTCGGCGGAGTCGTCGGCGAGGGGCAGGGTGTTGCCGTTGCCGCGGACGATCGGGATGTCGGGGTGGGACCGGCGGAACTGGGCGGCCATTCCGTCCCCGGGTTCGACCGCGAGCACGTCGGCGCCTCGGGCGTGCAGGAGGGCGGTCGCTATGCCGGTTCCGGCGCCGACGTCCACGACTCGGGAGCCGGTGAGGGGACGGCCGGCGAGGTCCTCGACGGCGTCGAAGAGGGCGGGCGGGTAGGAGGGGCGGTTCGCCGCGTACTGGGCTGCGGCCTCGTTGAAGGAGTGGGCGCGGGCGGTGTGCGAGGGAGCCGTCATACGGCCATGGTGGCCGGGTTCGGCGAAGAGGGCGGTGATTTTTCGGTGTGAAGCGGGGACCGGTCAGGAGCGGTGGCGCTTCTTCGACGGGTTGCCGGTGCGGCGGGTGGTGCGCTTCTCGTACCGCTTGCGGGCGGTGTCGTACTCCTCGCGGTGGAGCTTCTCGCCCGGGGCCTCGAAGAGGGAGCGGAAGAAGTAGGCGAGGAGCGAGCCGACGAATCCGATGGCCAGCAGTCCGCGGAGGGAGGCCTGGCGGTCGGGGTCCGCGCGCTTGGTGAAGCCCTCCCAGGTGTGGCGGAAGGCGAGGGCGCTGCAGATCGCGAACATCACGACCATGAGAAGGGTGACGAAGCTGCCGATGTCCGCGATCTGGAGGCCCTGGAAGGCGAAGCGGAGCACGAGGCAGGAGCCGACTACGGCGGCGAGGGAGCCGACGGCGGCGCCGATGCGGCGGGCCGGGTAGCCGTTGTCGTGGTCGACCCAGGTCGTGCCGAAGAAGCGGATCGGTTCGGGGCGGGGGCCGGGTGCGGAGCCCGCGGGGGTTTCCTGGGTGCCGTTGTCGTCGCTCACGCGTCGATTATGGCTCCGGGTGGCCGCGGGCTCCGAGGGGGTCAGCAGTGCGAGGCCACGTAGCCGTCGCTGCCCGTCTTTATGTAGGTGTCCGAGACATAGACGCCGTCGGCGGTCTTGTCCCAGATGTTCGAGGTGCCGAGCGGTCCGGTGATCGTCTCGCCCGGCGTCTGGCAGACGATCGAGAGGTTCGTGCCCGGCTTGTAGGTCTTGAGGATCTGGTAGCTGGTTCCCGGGCCACTACGGGCGTTCACGTTCGAGGTGCCGACCACCGGGTAACCCGCGGCGGATGCCTCGGAGGCGGCGCCGAGGACGGTGAGGAAAGCTGCGGCGGTGCTGGTGAGCACGAGGGATCCGCGCTTCAACAATGTCACGGGGGGGTCCTTTCGATCTTGCTGGTGATCAGAGTGCGCAGCGCGGGCGGACGTGGCCGTCGGCGCCCGGCAGCACACGCTCCGGTGGTGTCGGCGAGGAGGACGGTCTGCGGGGCCGCGCTGACATGTCTTCCTCTGAGGGTGGGGGGTCAGGAGCAGTGGGCCGCTATGTAGCCGTCGCTGCCGGTGTGGACGTATGCGTCCGAGACGTATTCACCGTTGTCGATGTTGTCCCAGATGTTCGATGTGCCGTACGGACCCGTCACCGTCTCGCCCGGCCTCTGGCAGTAGATCGGAACCTTGGCGCCCTCGGCCAGGACACGGATGATGGTGTAGCCGGTGCTCGGACCGCTGCGGACATTCAGGCGATAGCCCGGGGCCGTGTCGTAGTAGCGGACCGCGGCCTCGGCGTGTGCGGCGCCGACCATGAGGAAGGCGCCGGCGAGGCCGGCGAGCATGACGGATCTGCGCTTCAGGGATGGCATGGGAGTCCTCGGGGGTGGGTCAGAGGGAGCAGCGGGGGCGGATGTAGCCGTCGCTGCCGGTGTGCACGTACGTGTCCGAGATGTACTCGCCATTGTCGATGTTGTCCCAGATGTTCGACGTGCCGTACGGACCGGTGACGGTCGTGCCCGGGGTCTGGCACCAGATCGGGACCTTGGCCCCCTCGGGGAGCTGCCGGACGATGGTGTAGTTGGTGCCCGGACCGCTGCGGACGTTCACGCGATAGCCAGGCGCCACATCGTAGTAGCGCAGGGTCGCCGACTCGGCCACGGGCGACATGGCCATGAGGAAGGCGCCGGTGGCGCCCGCGAGCAGGACGGATCGGCGTCTCAGAGATCTCACTGGTGTTCCTCGAGTGGTGGTGTTGAGGATCAGGCGCAGCGCGAGGCCACGTAGCCGTCGCTACCGGTGTTCACGTAGGCGTCCGAGACGTACTGGCCGTCGTCGATGTTGTCCCAGATGTTCGACGTGCCGTACGGGCCGGTGATGTTCTGGCCCGGGGTCTGGCACCAGATCGGGACCTTGGCCCCCTCGGCCAGCACACGGACGACCCGGTACGAAGTGCTGGGCCCGCTGCGCACGTTGAGCCGGACCCCCGGCGCGACCGAGTAGTAGCGCAGGGTCGTAGCGACAGCGGCAGCCGTGGTGACGGCCTCGCTCTCGGCGCTGTCGTCTGCCTCTTCGACACGGTCAACAGACATGAAGGCCTCCCCCGTTGGACCCCATGACTCCCATGGGGTCCGTTGATTCCCTGAATCACGCCATGAAACACATGTGCGCAACTCGCGCACGGAGACTAGCAAGCCGCCTCTGTCTCGTACGAGTCATCGACTAGGCTCCGTGCGTCGCGCGCGCGGACGAACAGCACGGGGGTGGTTCCATGGCGCCACAGCACAACACCGGAGCGGGCGCGGAAGCGGAACTTCCCGAGTACGCCGGCCACTACCAGTTGGAGTCCCGCCTCGGTTCCGGCGGAATGGGCGTCGTGCATCGCGCACAGAGCGCTTCCGGGATGACACTGGCGGTGAAGGTCGTACATGCCGAATTCGCCAAGGACCCTGAGTTCAGGGGTCGGTTCCGGCAGGAGGTCGCCGCGGCTCGGCGGGTGAGTGGTGCCTTTACCGCGCCCGTCGTCGACGCCGATCCGGAGGCCGAACGGCCCTGGATGGCCACGCTGTTCATTCCCGGGCCGACACTCGCCGACGAGGTGAAGCGGAACGGGCCCATGCCTCCTGCCCAGTTGCGCCGGCTCATGGCCGGACTGGCCGAGGCACTGCGCGACATTCACAGGGTCGGCGTGGTGCACCGGGATCTCAAGCCGAGCAATGTGCTGCTGGCCGAGGACGGGCCGAAGGTCATCGACTTCGGCATTTCTCGGCCAAAGGACAGTGAACTGCGCACCGAGACCGGAAAGTTGATCGGCACGCCGCCCTTCATGGCGCCCGAGCAGTTCCGCAGGCCGAGGGAGGTCGGGTCGGCCGCCGACATCTTCGCTCTGGGTTCCGTGCTGGTGCACGCGGCCACGGGGCGGGGGCCGTTCGACTCCGACAGTCCGTACGTCGTCGCCTACCAGGTCGTACACGACGAGCCCGACCTGACCGGCGTACCGGGGAATCTCGCGCCGCTCATCGTGCGGTGTCTCGCCAAGGAGCCCGAAGACCGGCCCACTCCCGATGAGTTGATGCGGGAACTGCGGTCGGTGGCGGCTTCGTACGACACTCAGGCGTTCATACCGGCGCAGCGGACCGGCGACGAACCCGGACCGGAACAGCGCGCCGACGGGCCCGGGCAACGGCCCGCCGCGCGTTTCCGCAAGCGGTCGGCTGTGCTGGTCGGGGCAGTCGGGTTGGTCGCGG
The DNA here is from genome assembly GCF_000972385.1 of Streptomyces sp. WM6386. Taxonomy (GTDB): domain Bacteria; phylum Actinomycetota; class Actinomycetes; order Streptomycetales; family Streptomycetaceae; genus Streptomyces. The sequence goes on along the minus strand of NZ_JXTE01000111.1, from coordinate 6,904 downwards.
GAGGCGTTTTCGCCTCGATGCAGCTGCTCCCCGACGACAGTCGCCCGGCGTCGAGCGCCAGCCCCACGACGTCGTCGCCCGGTTCCGGCACGTGGGAGGCGAGTCCGGTGTCTGCGGACGCCGGCGCACCCCATTGTTCCTACGGCGACGGGAAGTTGCTCTGCGCCCAGCCCGGCGACGTATACGCCCTCTCGCCCTCCGACGGCACCCTGCTGTGGCACCGCTCCGTCGCCAAGGCTCGCAGGGTCGACCCCCCTGTCCTTTCAGGTGGACTCGTGCAGGTCACCACGGACGAGGAACAACGAGTGGAGGCGCTCGATCCCGAGTCGGGAAAGACACGCTGGGAGCGGGGCCTGCCCACGCACACCAGCATGAGGTACGCCGACGGCATGCTTCTGCTCGGCCATGCCGACGGACGCCTCACCGGTGTGGACTCCGCATCGGGGGACACCCGGTGGAGCCGGCGGATGACGGGCCAGAAGTCCCCGTATCTCGCCTCGTTCGCGGGTGATCCGTTGATGTACGCGACGACCATGTCCGAGGACGGATCGAGCACACGGATCTCCGGCGTGGATCCGGGCACGGGTGACGTGCGCTGGGCGGCACGTTTGGATGGAGGACTCCAACCCGTGGGCTCCGGCGACGGGTCCGTCTACTTTCTCTCCCTCGACACGGTGTACTACGACACGGTCGCGGTGGTCCGCTATACCCCGGAGTCCAAGAAGTCCCGCCGGGTGGCTCTGCCTGTCGCCCGCGAGGGCGTCCACGCCGGTGTGCACGGAGACCGCGTCTACCTCCTGGCCGCTGGTGGTTCGCTGGAGGCGTTCGATCTGGGCACGGGGAAACGGCTGTGGCAGCTCGAGACAGCCGTGCCCCGCGGATCGACGCCGGTCGCCGACGGTGACCACGTGTACGTCACTGCCCCCGACGGGCGACTGCTCGCTGTGTCCGCCGCCGACGGGGCCCTGCTCGGACAGACGTCCCCGCGACTCGGCGCGAACGCGGACCGGGTGCCACCCGCACTGCCCGACCCCATCATCACCAACGCCCACATCTACGCCTCCGCCCCCGACGGCACCGTCTTCTCCGTGGACGCCCGCACCCCCTCGACCTGGTGACACGAAAAGGGCCGCCTCCGAAGAGGCGGCCCCCGTGGCAGAACCCTGAGGCTCAGCCCAGCTTCGAGACGTCCCGCACGGCGCCCTTGTCCGCGCTCGTCGCCATCGCCGCGTAGGCCCGCAGCGCCGCCGACACCTTGCGCTCGCGGTTCTTCGGGGCGTACACCCCGCCCAGCGCCGCGTCACGGCGGACCAGTTCGGCGTCGTCGACGAGGAGTTCGATGGTGCGGTTGGGGATGTCGATGCGGATGCGGTCGCCGTCCTCGACGAGCGCGATCGTGCCGCCGGCCGCCGCCTCGGGGGAAGCGTGGCCGATCGACAGACCGGAGGTGCCGCCGGAGAAACGGCCGTCGGTGACCAGGGCGCAGACCTTTCCGAGGCCGCGGCCCTTGAGGTACGAGGTCGGGTAGAGCATCTCCTGCATGCCGGGGCCGCCCTTGGGGCCCTCGTAGCGGATGACGACGACGTCGCCCTCCTTGACCTGCTGGGTCAGGATCTTCTGGACGGCCTCTTCCTGGGACTCGCAGACGACCGCCGGGCCCTCGAAGGTCCAGATGGACTCGTCGACGCCGGCCGTCTTCACCACACAGCCGTCGACCGCGAGGTTGCCCTTGAGGACGGCCAGGCCGCCGTCCTTGGAGTACGCGTGCTCGGCGCTGCGGATGCAGCCGCCCTCGGCGTCCTGGTCCAGCGTGTCCCAGCGCTCCGACTGGGAGAAGGCCTCCGACGAGCGGACGCAGCCCGGGGCCGCATGCCACAGGTCCACCGCCTCGGGCGACGGGGAGCCGCCGCGGACGTCCCACGTCTTCAGCCAGTCCGCCAGGGACGGGCTGTGGACCGAGTGGACGTCCTCCCGCAGCAGGCCCGCGCGGTGCAGTTCGCCCAGCAGGGCGGGGATGCCGCCGGCGCGGTGCACGTCCTCCATGTAGTACGTGCGGTTCTTCGCGACGTTCGGGGCCACCTTCGCCAGGCACGGCACCCGGCGGGAGACCTCGTTGATCTCCTCCAGGCCGAAGGGGACGCCCGCCTCCTGGGCCGCCGCCAGCAGGTGCAGGATCGTGTTGGTCGAGCCGCCCATGGCGATGTCGAGGGCCATGGCGTTCTCGAAGGCCGCGAAGGAGGCGATCGAGCGCGGCAGGACCGTCTCGTCGTCCTGCTCGTAGTAGCGGCGGGTGATGTCCATGACCGTGCGGGCCGCGTCCTCGTACAGCCGGCGCCGGGCCGTGTGCGTGGCCAGGGTCGAGCCGTTGCCCGGGAGCGAGAGGCCGATGGCCTCGGTCAGGCAGTTCATCGAGTTGGCCGTGAACATGCCGGAACAGGAGCCGCAGGTCGGACAGGCGTTCTCCTCGATGCGGAGCATGTCCTCATCGGAGATCTTGTCGTTCACGGCGTCGGACATCGCGTCGACCAGGTCGAGCGTCCGGACCGAGCCGTCGACCAGCGTGGCCCGGCCGGACTCCATCGGGCCGCCGGAGACGAAGACCGTGGGGATGTTCAGGCGCAGGGCCGCATTCAGCATGCCCGGCGTGATCTTGTCGCAGTTGGAGATGCAGATCAGGGCGTCGGCGCAGTGGGCCTCGACCATGTACTCGACCGAGTCCGCGATGAGGTCGCGGGAGGGCAGGGAGTACAGCATGCCGCCGTGGCCCATCGCGATGCCGTCGTCCACCGCGATGGTGTTGAACTCGCGCGGGATGCCGCCGGCCTCGACGATCGCCTCGCTGACGATCCGGCCGACCGGCTGGAGGTGGGTGTGACCCGGCACGAACTCGGTGAAGCTGTTGGCGACCGCGATGATCGGCTTGCGGCCGATGTCCGCACCGGGTACACCGGAGGCGCGCATAAGGGCGCGTGCGCCCGCCATGTTGCGGCCGTGGGTGACTGTGCGGGACCTCAGCTCGGGCATCGTCGCTCGCTCCTTCAGACAGGTAGGGCTGCTGTCGAGCGTACGCCGGTCATCCAGGGGGCGGACACTACGTCCGCAATACGGGACGGCCGTCTCACCTCACAAGGCGCTCACGGGTTCGTCAGATGCCCCTGCACCACCGGCGCCACCCGCGCGATGATCTGCTCCACGTCCGCCGAGGCAACCGGCTCGATCCTGATCACGTACCGCATCATCGCGACCCCCACCAGCTGCGCGGCAGCGAGCTCGGCGCGCAGTTCCGCGTCCGGGGTGTCGAGCTCGCCGGCGATCCGGCGCATCAGCTGCGTGGCGACGAGACGGCGGAAGACGGTCGCCGCGGCCTCGTTGTTCACCGCGGACCGGATGATCGCGAGCAGCGGCTTACGGGTCACCGGGTTCTCCCAGAGCCCGAAGATGAAGCGGGTCATGCGCTCGCCGACATCCTCGAGGGGACCGTCGAGGACCACGTCCCGCACCTTCAGGGCCGGCGTGAAGGCGACCTCGACGGCCGCCTCGAAGACCTGTTCCTTGGTGCCGAAGTAGTGGTGGACCAGGGCCGAGTCGACCCCCGCCGCCTTGGCGATGCCGCGCACCGAGGTCTTCTCGTAACCCCGCTCGGAGAACTCCTCGCGGGCCGCGGTCAGGATGCGGTCGCGGGTGTCGGCCGATTCCGTCCCAGGGGGGCGGCCCCGCTTCCGCGAGGTGACGCCGGTCATGGCCGCGGCACCTTCACGGCGGAGGCCAGATGCAGCCGCGTGAAGGCCAGGGCCTCCGCCAGATCGGCCTCACGTTCGGCGCTGGACATCGCACGCCGGGTGTTGACCTCGATGACGACATGGCCGTCGAAGCCGGTCAGGGCGAGACGCTCCAGCAGCTCGGCGCAGGGCTGCGTGCCGCGGCCGGGGACGAGGTGCTCGTCCTTGGCCGAGCCCCGGCCGTCGGCGAGGTGGACGTGGCCGAGGCGGTCTCCCATGCGGTCGACCAGTTGCATCGCGTCGGAACGGGCCGTGGCCGAATGACTGAGATCGATCGTGAAGTGACGGTAGTCCTCCTTCGTCACGTCCCAGTCGGGGGCGTACGCGAGCATCTCGCGGTCGCGGTAGCGCCAGGGGTACATGTTCTCGACGGCGAAGCGGACGTCCGTCTCGTTCGCCATGCGCCAGATACCGCTCACGAAGTCGCGGGCGTACTGACGCTGCCAGCGGAACGGCGGGTGGACGACGACCGTGGACGCCCCGAGCTTCTCGGCGGCCGCCTGGGCGCGCTGGAGCTTGACCCAGGGGTCGGTGGACCACACGCGCTGGGTGATGAGCAGGCACGGGGCGTGTACGGCGAGGATCGGGATCTGGTGGTAGTCGGAGAGGCGGCGCAGGGCTTCGATGTCCTGGCTCACCGGGTCGGTCCACACCATGACCTCGACACCGTCGTATCCGAGGCGCGCGGCGATCTCGAAGGCCGTCGCCGTGGACTCCGGGTACACGGAGGCCGTGGAGAGCGCGACCTTCGCATCCGGGATCCGTACGACTGGTTCTGCCACGGGGGTCAGCCTAAGGGTTGCGGTGGGTGGGGTGCGGGGCGCCTATTCGCCGTTGTGGCGATTGCCATAGGCGGGTGTGGAGGTACGGGTTCCCCGCGCCCCTCAGGTGCCCACAGCGGATCCCATGTGATCAAGTCGCCGCAGAATGACCCCTTCCCGCAACGCCCACGGACAGACCTCCAGGTTCTCCACGCCGAACAGGTCCATCGCGCCCTCGGCCACCATCGCGCCCGCGAGCAGCTGCCCCGCACGGCCTTCCGAGACCCCGGGCAGCTCGGAGCGCTGCGCCACCGTCATCCCCGCCAGCTGTGGCACCCACGCCTCCAGGGACTCCCGCTTCAGCTGGCGCTGGACGTACAGGCCCTCGGTGGAGCGGGCGGCACCGGCGAGGCGGGCCAGCTGCTTGAAGGTCTTGGACGTGGCGACGACGTGGTCGGGGGCGCCGAAGCGGGCGAACTCGCCGACGGTGCGGGCGATCTGGGCGCGGACATGACGTCGTAGCGCCCGTATGGCCTCGGGATCCGGAGGGTCGCCGGGCAGCCAGCCCGCCGTCAGACGGCCCGCGCCCAGCGGCAGCGAGACCGCCGCGTCGGGCTCCTCGTCGATGCCGTACGCGATCTCCAGGGAGCCGCCGCCGATGTCGAGGACCAGCAGCTTTCCGGCGGACCAGCCGAACCAGCGACGGACGGCGAGGAAGGTGAGGCGGGCCTCCTCGGCGCCGGTGAGGACCTGGAGCTCGACGCCGGTCTCCGCGTGCACGCGCGCGAGGACCTCGTCGGCGTTGCTGGCCTCGCGCACCGCGGAGGTGGCGAACGGGAGCAGGTCCTCGACGCCCTTGTCCTCGGCGGCCTGAAGGGCCTCCTTGACGACGCCGATGAGTTTGTCGACACCCTCGGGGCCGATCGCGCCGCCCTCGTCGAGGAGTTGGGCAAGGCGCAGTTCCACCTTGTGCGAGTGCGCGGGCAGCGGGCGCGCGCCCGGGTGCGCATCCACCACCAGCAGATGCACCGTGTTCGATCCCACGTCGAGGACACCGAGTCTCATGGACGGAACGCTACTGCCACCTGCGCGGGCGACCGTCGTCGGAGTCTTGCCAAGCGTCTTACCCTGGACGCGTGCCAAAGACGAAAAAGGCGAAGACCGACAAATCTTCCAGCGGTTCTTCGCAGGCGAAGTCGCCGGTGAAGTCACCGAAGAAGTCGAAGCAGGCCCCGGCAGCCGACGAGAAGGGGCTCGACTTCGCGCGCGCGTGGGTGGAGTTCCCTGATCCGGCGGACGACGAGCAGATCTTCCGGTGCGATCTGACATGGCTGACATCTCGCTGGAACTGCATCTTCGGCAGCGGTTGCCAGGGCATCCAGCCGGGCCGCGCGGCCGACGGGTGCTGCACTCTGGGCGCCCACTTCTCCGACGAGGACGACGAGAAGCGGGTCGCCGGGCATGTGGCCAGGCTCACTCCGGAGATCTGGCAGTTCCACGACGAGGGCACGGAGGGCGGCTGGATCTCGGAGGACGAGGACGGCGACCGCCAGACCCGCCCCTACCAGGGCTCGTGCATCTTCCAGAACCGGCCCGGCTTCGCCGGCGGCGCGGGCTGCTCGCTGCACATCCTGGCGCTCAAGGAGGGCCGGGAGCCGCTGGAGACCAAGCCGGACGTCTGCTGGCAGCTGCCGGTGCGACGGACGTACGAGTGGATCGACCGGCCCGACGACACCCGGGTGCTCCAGGTGTCGATCGGTGAGTACGACCGCCGCGGCTGGGGTCCGGGCGGCCACGATCTGCACTGGTGGTGCACATCGGCGACCTCGGCGCACGGTGCGGGCGACCCGGTGTACGTCTCCTACCGGCCGGAGCTGACCGAGCTGATGGGCAAGGCGGGCTACGACCGGCTGGTCGAGCTGTGCGAGGAGCGGCTGGCCTCCCAGCTCCCGCTGCTGGCACCGCATCCGGCCGACCCTGTGGGCTAGGCCCCTTCTGACGGATCAGCGTGGGCCGAGGAGCGGCGTCCGGTGCGTGCGATCGCCGTGCGGGGTGGAGGGTCATGTGGCGGAGCCACCTGGCCCTTCGCCCCGTGCGGCTGAGGGTCCCCCCACGCCCTTCAGGCAGTGGGGCAGTGCGTGCCGGGCGTCGCGACGCCGCGAAGATCCGTCGGAAGGGCCCTAGGCCCACGGCTACGACGTGGACGGGCTCGGGTCGCCGCTGTCGCTGGGCGGGGGCGACGGGCTCGCCGGGTCGGACGGGGTGGGATCCGTCGGCGTCGGGTCCGGCTCGGACGTCGAGGGCGGCGGATCGCTGGGGGCCGGGTCCGTGGGGGCCGAGGTCGTGGGGGTCGGGTCCGGGTCC
>NZ_JXTE01000110.1 GCF_000972385.1 Streptomyces sp. WM6386 | reverse complement strand
GGCGACATCGGGCACATCCAGGCCGTGCCCGACGGCCGTCCCTGCGCCTGCGGCAACCGGGGCTGCCTGGAAGCCCACTTCAGCGGGGCCGCGTTGGCCCGGGACGCCGTCGACGCGGCCCAGCAGGGACACTCCGCCGAACTCGCCACCCGGCTGGAGACCAACGGCACCCTGACCGCCATAGACGTCGCGGCCGCGGCCGCGGCAGGCGACGCCACCGCCCTCGACCTCATCCGTGAGGGCGGCAACCGAACCGGCCAGGTCATCGCCGGCCTGGTCAGCTTCTTCAACCCCGGCCTGGTGGTGATCGGCGGCGGGGTGACCGGCCTCGGCCACACCCTGCTCGCCGCGATCCGCACCCAGGTCTACCGCCAGTCGCTGCCTCTCGCGACCGGCAACCTGCCCATCGTTCTGGGGGAGTTGGGCCCCACCGCCGGAGTCATCGGCGCGGCCCGACTGATCAGCGACCACCTGTTCTCACCCGCGTAAGCCCGAACAGGCCTGCGTGAGCCGAAGAGGCCCCCGCAAGTCCGCGCAAGCCACCGGTCCGGCACAGCTCACCCGCACCACTCGCTGCCTCGCCCTGCCCTGAAACGGCCCGCACGCCAGCCGAGGGGAACCACACATGGCACCAGAACCACCGCTCCTCAGCATGTCCGGCATCACCAAGTCGTTCCCCGGAGTCCGGGCCCTCGACGGCGTCGACCTCGACGTCCAGGCCGGTGAAGTGCACTGTCTGCTCGGCCAGAACGGGGCCGGCAAGTCCACCCTCATCAAGGTCCTGGCCGGCGCCCACCAGCCCGACGACGGCACCATCACCTGGCGCGGCGAACCGGTCACCCTGCGCTCGCCGATCGCCGCCATGCGCCTCGGCATCGCCACCATCTACCAGGAACTCGACCTGGTGGAACACCTGTCGGTCGCCGAGAACGTCCACCTCGGTCACGAACCGACGGCGGCCGGATTCGTCGTACGGGGCAAGGCGGCCCGCGCGTCGACCGGCCTGCTGCTCAAGCGACTCGGGCACCCCGAGATCGACCCGGCCCGCCTGGTGGGCGAGTTGTCGGCGGCCCAGCAGCAGATCGTCTCCATGGCGCGGGCGCTCTCCCACGACGTACGGCTCATCGTGATGGACGAACCGTCCGCCGCCCTCGACCCGGACGAGGTCGACAACCTCTTCCGGATCGTCGGCGACCTCACCGCGGACGGCGTCGCCGTCGTCTACATCTCCCACCGGCTGGAGGAGATCCGGCGGATCGGCGACCGGGTCACCGTGCTGAAGGACGGACGGGCCGTCGCGGGCGGGCTGCCCGCCAAGTCGACCCCGACCCGTGAGGTCGTGGCGCTGATGACGGGACGGAACGTGGAGTACGTCTTTCCCGACCGGCCCGCGTCGCCTCCCACGGGCACACCGGTCCTGGAGGTCCGAGGCCTCGGCCGGGAGGGCGAGTTCGAGCCCTTCGACCTGACCCTGCACCCCGGCGAGATCGTCGGACTGGCCGGTCTCGTCGGATCCGGCCGATCCGAAATACTGGAGACTGTATACGGTGCACGGAAGCCGACCTCCGGGCAGGTCCTGGTCGACGGTCGACCGCTCAAGCCCGGCAGCGTACGCGCCGCCGTCCGCGCCGGACTCGGCCTCGCCCCCGAGGAGCGCAAGGCGCAGGCCCTGTTGATGCTGGAGTCCGTCACCCGCAATGTCTCGGTCTCCACCATGTCCCGCTTCTCACGCGGCGGCTGGATCGACCGCGGCGCCGAACTCGGCGCGGCGCGGGCGGCCACCCGCGAGCTGTCCCTGCGGCCCGACAACCCGTCCGCCCCGGTCCGCACCCTGTCCGGCGGCAACCAGCAGAAGGCCGTCCTGGCCCGCTGGCTCCTGCGCGGCTGCCGGGTGCTGCTCCTCGACGAGCCGACTCGCGGCGTCGATGTCGGTGCCCGCAGTGAACTGTATGCAGTCGTCCGTCGACTGGCCGACGAAGGCCTCGCCGTTCTGCTCGTCTCCAGCGAGGTGCCCGAAGTGCTCGGCCTCGCCGACCGCGTCCTCGTACTGCGCGAGGGCCGTGTCGTGCACACGGCCCCCGCCCGCGAGCTCGACGAATCCCGCGTACTGGACCTCGTCATGGAAGGAAGCCCGGCGTCATGACGCAGCATGTCTCCCCGCCCCGGGACGGCACCGGAAAGACCGCCCCCGTGGCCCGACCCCCCGTCTGGCGCGGGGTGCTGGCCCGAGTCGACCTCCGCACCCTCTCCCTGCTCGGGGTCCTCGCCGCACTGATCGTGGTCGGCGGGATCACCAAGCCGGACGAGTTCCTCGACACCCGCAACCTCCAACTCGTCCTCACCCAGGGCTCGGTGATCGGCGTCGTCACGGTCGGCATGACCTTCGTGATCATGTCGGGCGGCATCGACCTGTCCGTCGGCGCGATCGTCGCGCTGGCCTCCGTGTGGGCGACCACGGTCGCCACCCAGGAGTACGGCTTCGGCGGCATCCTCCTCACCGCGGTCCTCGTGGGCCTCGGCTGCGGCCTGGTCAACGGACTGCTCATCGCGTACGGCGGGATGGTCCCCTTCATCGCGACACTCGCCATGCTCGCCTCGGCGCGCGGCCTCGCCCTGCAGATCACCGACGGCAAGACGCAGATCGTCACCGTCGACAGCGTCCTGGACCTCGGGCTGCGCGACGCGTACGTCCTCGGCATCCCGCCGCTCGTCATGGTCTTCGCCGTCGTCACGATCATCGGCTGGCTGGTCCTCAACCGCACCACCTTCGGCCGCCGCACCGTCGCGGTCGGCGGCAACGCGGAGGCCGCCCGCCTCGCCGGCATCGACGTCCGCCGCCAACGCCTCTACCTCTACCTGCTGTCCGGGCTGTGCTGCGGCATCGCCGCCTTCCTGCTGATCATCCTCTCGGGCTCGGGCCAGAACACCAACGGCAACCTCTACGAGCTCGACGCGATCGCCGCCGCGATCATCGGCGGCACGCTGCTCAGCGGCGGCCGCGGCACCATCACCGGCTCCGTCCTCGGTGTCCTGATCTTCACCACGATCACCAACATCTTCGCCCTGAACAACCTGCAGAGCGACGTCCAGCAGATCGCCAAGGGCGCGATCATCGTCGCCGCCGTGCTGGTCCAGCGCCGTACCGCAAGCACGACCTGAGGAAAGGGTTCACCGCCATGCAGCATCCGGACAGTCGATTCACCAGCCGCAGAGGGCTGCTCTTCGGGACCGCCGCCATGGGAGCGGGTGCCCTCCTCGTGGGGTGCACGAGCAACGAGTCGGACGACGAACCGGCCGCGAACGACCAGCCGGCCGCCGACGACAAGCCCGGCAAGCAGGTCACCATCGGCTTCGCCGGACCGCAGGCCGACCACGGCTGGCTCAACGCCATCAACGACAACGCCAAGAGCCGCGCCAAGAAGTACTCGGACGTCACCCTGGAGATCACCGAGGGCTCCAACGACACGGCCGCACAGATCGGCCAGATCGAGACGCTGATCAACAAGAAGGTCGACGTCCTGGTGGTGCTGCCCGCCGACGGCAAGGCCCTCACCCAGGTCGGACTGCAGGCGATGCGCGCGGGCATCCCGGTCGTCAACCTCGACCGGATCTTCAACACCCCGCAGGCCTACCGCTGCTGGATCGGCGGCGACAACTACGGCATGGGCCTCAACGCCGGTCACTACATCGGCGAGAAGCTCAAGGGGAAGTCGGCCGCCCGGGTCATCGAACTGGCCGGCCTGGACAACCTGGAGCTGACCCAGCAGCGCACCAAGGGCTTCGACGACGCCCTGAAGAACTACCCCAACATCAAGAAGGTGGCCCGTCAGGCCGCCGAGTTCACCGTGGAGTCCGGGCAGGCCAAGATGGCCCAACTCCTGCAGGCCCAGTCGAAGTTCGACGCCCTGTGGAACCACGACGACGACCAGGGGGTCGGCGCGCTGCGGGCCATCGAGCAGGCCGGGCGGGACGACTTCCTGATGGTCGGCGGCGCCGGCGCCCTCTCCGCGTTCCAGGCCATCAAGAAGGACGACGGCGTCCTCAAGGCGACCGTCCTCTACCCGCCGACCATGGCCGCGTCCGCGATCGACCTCGCCCGCGCCCTCGGCCAGGGCAAGGGCATCGGAGGCCTCGCCGAGTTCGAGATCCCGGCCTCGCTCACGCTCTACTCGGCCGTCGTCGACAAGACCAACATCGACCAGTACATGTCCACCGGCTTCAAGTGAGGCGTCCCGCCCGACAGGCCGAGCGGCCCGTCGGGCGGAAGGCACCCCCCACCGCGCCACGACGACGAGGAGGACATTGCGCATGGCACAGCCGCAGCAGTCAGAAGGGGCCGAGAAGCCGCCCCTCAGGGTGGGCATGGTCGGCTACGCCTTCATGGGCGCCGCCCACTCCCAGGGCTGGCGCACCGTGGGCCGCGTCTTCGACCTGCCCAGGCAGCCGGTGCTGTCCGCGATCTGCGGCCGCGACCCGGCAGCCGTGCGGGCGGCGGCCGACCGGCACGGCTGGGCGGCGGCCGAGACCGACTGGCGTGCGCTGATCGCCCGGGACGACGTCGACCTCGTCGACATCTGCACCCCCGGCGACAGCCACGCCGAGATCGCCGTCGCCGCACTCGCCGCGGGCAAGCACGTGCTGTGCGAGAAGCCGCTCGCCAACACGGTCGAGGAAGCCGCGGTGATGGCACAGGCGGCCGAAGAGGCGTACGAGCGTGGCCGGTTGGCGATGGTCGGCTTCAACTACCGCCGGGTGCCCGCCACCGCGCACGCCCGGAACATGGTCGCCGAGGGACGCCTCGGGCGGCTACGGCACGTGCGGGTGACGTACCTTCAGGACTGGCTGGTAGACCCGGAGTTCCCCCTCACCTGGCGGCTGCGCAAGGAACACGCCGGCTCGGGCTCGCTCGGCGATCTCGGGGCGCACATCATCGACCTCGCCCAGTACCTGGCGGGGGAGCGGCTCGCGGGGGTCTCCGCCCTCACGGAGACCTTCGTCCGGGAACGGCCCCTGCCCGTCGGCGCCACCAGCGGGCTGTCCGCGGTGACGTCCGCCGGCACCGGCCAGGTCACCGTCGACGACGCCGCCCTGTTCACCGGCCGCTTCATCTCCGGCGCCCTCGCCTCCTTCGAGGCGACCCGGTACGCCACCGGCCGCAAGAACGCCCTGCGTATCGAACTCAACGGCGAGCGCGGCTCGTTGGCCTTCGACCTGGAGCGCCTCAACGAACTCTCGTACCACGACGCCACCGAGCCCGCCGCGCACGCCGGCTTCCGCCGCATCCTCGTCACCGAACCCGACCACCCCTACCTGGACGCCTGGTGGCCGCCGGGCCACGGCCTCGGCTACGAGCACAGCTTCGTCCACCAGGCCCGCGACCTCGTCCACGCCGTCGCCGAGGGCCGCCGCCCCGAACCCTCCTTCACCGACGGGCTCCAGGTCCAGCGCGTTCTCGCCGCGGTCGAGGAGAGCGCCGAGAAGAACTCCGTCTACACGCTCATAGCCGTCTGAGGAGGCGAAGCGACATGCCGCGCACATTCACGCTCTTCACCGGCCAGTGGGCCGACCTTCCCCTCGAAGAGGTCTGCCGTCTGGCTCGCGACTTCGGCTACGACGGGCTCGAACTCGCCTGCTGGGGCGACCATTTCGAGGTCGACAAGGCCCTGGCCGACCCGACGTATGTCACCTCGCGCCACCAACTCCTGGAGAAGTACGGCCTGAAGTGCTGGGCCATCTCCAACCACCTGGTCGGCCAGGCCGTCTGCGACGCCATCATCGACGAACGCCACCAGGCCATCCTGCCGAGCGAGGTGTGGGGCGACGGCGACCCGGAAGGGGTCCGGCGGCGCGCGGCGGACCGCATGAAGGACACCGCGCGGGCCGCGGCCGCCCTCGGCGTCGACACCGTCATCGGCTTCACGGGCTCCGCCATCTGGCACCTGGTCGCCATGTTCCCGCCCGCCCCCGAGTCGATGATCGAGCGCGGCTACGAGGACTTCGCGACCCGCTGGAATCCCATCCTCGACGTCTTCGACGAGCAGGGTGTGCGGTTCGCGCACGAGGTCCACCCCAGCGAGATCGCCTACGACTACTGGACGACCGTCCGCGCTCTGGACGCGGTCGACCGTCGACCGGCGTTCGGCCTCAACTTCGACCCCAGCCACTTCGTCTGGCAGGACCTCGACCCCGTCGGCTTCCTCTGGGACTTCCGCGACCGCATCTACCACGTGGACTGCAAGGAGGCCCGCAAGCGTCTCGACGGACGCAACGGCCGCCTCGGCTCCCACCTGCCCTGGGGCGATCCGCGCCGCGGCTGGGACTTCGTGTCCGCCGGACACGGCGACGTCCCCTGGGAGGACGTGTTCCGGATGCTGCGCTCCATCGACTACCAGGGCCCCGTCTCGGTCGAGTGGGAGGACGCCGGCATGGACCGGCTCCAGGGCGCCCCCGAGGCACTGAAGAGCCTCAAGGCATTCGACTTCGAGCCGCCGTCGGCCTCCTTCGACGCGGCGTTCGGCAACTGATTGCCCGTCAACTCCCTGGGATGACGGCGTATTCCGGCGTACCGCACCCGCCCGTACAACCGGCCCCGTTCTGGAGGCATTCGTGCACGGGAAAGACGGCACCACCCACACCTGGGAGACCTTCCAGGAAGTCAGCGCCGACCTGCCCCGCGCACCGAGGGGCACCGCCACGCTCTACCTGGCCTCCAAGGGGAGCACCGGATCCGGGGCCCTGTTCGACGTGGACGACTTCACCTTCACGACCGGCTGACAGGAGGTACGAACGATGCGCTCAACGAGCCGACTGAGCACGGCAGTTGTGGGAGCCGCTGTGCTCCTGGGCTGCGTCTGCGACCCCGCCGCCTCACAGGGCGGGCGTGACGGGGAACGCGTGCTGGTCTTCTCCAAGACGGCCGGCTTCCGGCACGACTCCATCCCCGACGGCGTCGCCGCCCTGAAGGAACTCGGCGGGGCGAGCGGCTTCAGGGTCGACGCCACGGAGGACGCCGCCGCCTTCACGCCGGGCAACCTGCGGCGCTACGACGCGGTCGTCTTCCTGTCGACGACCGGCGACGTCCTGGACGCCGCCCAGCAGAGGGCCTTCGAGGGCTACATCCGCAAGGGCGGCGGCTACGTCGGCATCCACGCCGCCGCCGACACCGAGTACGACTGGGCGTTCTACGGCGGCCTCGCCGGCGCCTACTTCCAGTCGCACCCGGCGATCCAGCCCGCGACGGTCGTCGTCGAGGACCGCGCCCACCCGGCCACCTCGGCACTGGGGCCGACCTGGAACCGGACCGACGAGTGGTACAACTACCGTTCCAATCCCCGGGAACGGGCCCATGTCCTCGCCTCGCTCGACGAGTCGTCGTACAGCGGCGGCACGATGAGCGGGGACCATCCGATCGCCTGGTGCCAGAACTACCAGGGCGGCCGTGCCTTCTACACGGGCGTCGGCCACACGAAGGAGTCGTACGCGGACCCCGTCTTCCGGCAGCATCTGGTCGGCGGCATCCTGTATGCGGTCGGCGAGGCGCAGGCCGACTGCCGACCGGAGAACGGATACAGTCCGCTGTTCGACGGCACCGCGCAGTCGCTGGACGGCTGGCGGCAGGCCGGCCCGGGCTCCTTCACCCTGGACGACGACGGCACCATCACGTCGACCGGCGGCATGGGGATGCTCTGGTACGCCGCCTCGGACTTCGGCGCGTACTCGCTCAAGCTCGACTGGAAGACGGCCGGCGACGACAACTCCGGTGTGTTCGTCGGCTTCCCGCCCTCGGACGACCCGTGGTCGGCCGTGAACAACGGTTATGAGATCCAGATCGACGCCACGGACGTGCCCGAGAAGACGACCGGGTCCGTCTACGGCTTCCGCTCCGCCGACCTGTTGAAGCGCGACCGCGCGCTGAACCCGGCGGGGGAGTGGAACACGTACGAGATCCGGGTGGAGGGCGAACGGCTCCGCGTCTGGCTCAACGGCGTGAAGATCAACGATTTCACCAACACCGATCCGGCCCGGAGCCTCACCGACGGTCACTTCGGCATCCAGAACCACGGAGCCGACGACCAGGTGTCCTTCCGGAACGTCCGGATCAAGGAACTGCCCGTCAAGGGCGGCTGAGCGGCGGCGGGCGGGGGACGCCGGACCTCCGCCCGCCGTCTCTTCCACTGCCCCGACGGGCGTTCCCTCCAGGGGTTCAGCCACGACGCGTTCGACAAGGAGGCTGCCCATGTCCGCGTCCGTTTCCTCACCACGCGTCGGTGCCCGACCGGTCGGGGCGCGCGGTTCCGTCGCGACGACCGTCGTCACCGGCTGCGTCGCCGTCACCGCGGGCCCGCAATCGCCGACCGGCCTGGTCACCGGGGCCCCGGCTCTCGCCGACAGCGGCCTGCCGGCCCTGGTGTCGCTCGTCCTCGGCGGCCACGACGGTGCGGGATCGGGACGCTCCGACCGTGCCGGTGGTGACGGGGAGGCCCGATGAGGAAGGGGCCGGGAGTGGAGCCGTCACGGACAGCCGGTGCGACGCGGCCGAACTCGTCCCGCAACGCGGACTCGCCGACGGCCGCCGACACACCAGAGACGTCCCGAGGCGCAGGCCCCGAATCTCGCGCGGCCAACCCCTCGAAACTCCACAAGGGCGTGCTCGCCATCGGCTCCTTGCTCGGCCCGTACGAGACCGGCCCGACCCTCACCGTCCGCTCCGGCGCCCGCGTCAGCGCCCTCCTCATCGCCGCACTCGCGCCGCTCGGCAGGAAGTCCGCGAGGAGGGGGTGCAACCCATGAGCCCCGAAACCGCCGCCCCTGTCCAGGGCCGATCCCGCAACGGCACGCCCCTCCGCTTCGGCTACGGAACCAACGGCCTCACCGACCTCCGGCTCGACGACGCCCTCGGCCTGCTCGCCGACCTCGGCTACGACGGCGCAGGCCTGACCCTCGACCACATGCATCTCGACCCGCTCGCCCCGGACCTCGCCGCCCGCACCGGTCGCGTGGCCCGGCGGCTGGACGCGCTCGGCCTGAGCGTCACCGTGGAGACCGGCGCCCGCTATGTCCTGGACCCGCGCCGTAAACACGGCCCCTGCCTCCTCGACCCGGACCCCGAGGACCGGGCCCGCCGCGTCGACCTCCTGATCCGTGCCGTCCGGGTCGCCGCCGACCTCGGCGCACACGCCCTGCACTGCTTCAGCGGGATCACCCCGACGGGCACCGACCAGGACACGGCCTGGAAACGCCTCGCCGAAGCCCTCACCCCGGTCCTCGACGCCGCCGCCACCGCGGGCGTGCCCCTCGCCGTCGAGCCCGAACCCGGCCACCTCCTCGCCACCCTCACCGACTTCCACCGCCTGCGCCGGGAACTCGGCGACCCCGAACCCCTCGGCCTCACCCTCGACATCGGCCACTGCCAGTGCCTCGAACCGCTCCCGCCCGCGGCCTGCGTCCGCGCCGCCGCCCCCTGGCTGCGGCACGTCCAGATCGAGGACATGCGCCGCGGCGTCCACGAACACCTTCCACTCGGCGACGGAGAGATCGACTTCCCTCCCGTCCTCGCCGCCCTGGCCGACACCGGCTACCAGGGACTCACCGTCGTCGAACTGCCCCGCCACTCCCACGCGGGCCCCCACTTCGCCGAACAGTCCCTCCCCTTCCTCCGCCGAGCGGCGGCCACCCACGCACCTCCCGGCGATCCCTCCGCCACCCCTGAAGGGAGCACCACATGACCCGCGCCGCCCACTCCACCCCGGACACCCCCACGGTGGACCCCGACGCCCTCGCCCACACCCCGCCGGCCACCCTGCACGCCCACCTCGACACCCGCCTCGCCGGAGCCGCCCGCGCCTGGCTGGACCAGGCCCTCGACGAGGCCGCCGCCCACCCCGGCGTCCACGGCCCCATCTCCGTGTGGGAACTGCGCCTGGCCGAGGCCGGCCGCCGCTGCGGGCCCGAGCACGCCGACGCCGCCCGCGTCCTCATCCTGCACGCGGCCCACGCCGACACCGCCGCCCTCACCCGCGTCTACCGGCAGGGCACCGCCGCCGAACGCCGCGCCGTCCTGCACGCCCTGCCCCACCTCGTGCCGGGCCCCGACGCGCTCCCGCTCGTCGAGGACGCCCTGCGCACCAACGACACCCGCCTCCTCACCGCCGCCGTCGGCCCCTACGCGGCCCGCCACCTGGACCCCCACCAGTGGCGGCACGCCGTCCTGAAGTGCCTGTTCACCGGCGTACCCGTCGACGCGGTGGCCGGCCTGGACCGCCGGGCCCACGCCGACCAGGAACTCGCCCGCATGCTCGGCGACTACGCCGCCGAACGCACCGCGGCGGGGCGTGAAGTGCCCGAAGACCTCCAACGCGCGCTGGCCCTGACCCAGGCGACGCCGACCGAGTCCAAGGAGCAGTCCTGATGCGCCTGTTCGACCCCCACATCCACATGACGTCCCGCACCACCGACGACTACGAGGCCATGCACGCGGCCGGCGTCCGCGCCGTAGTCGAACCCTCCTTCTGGCTCGGCCAGCCCCGCACCTCCCCCTCCTCCTTCCTCGACTACTTCGACTCCCTCCTCGGCTGGGAGCCCTTCCGCGCCGCCCAGTACGGCATCGCCCACCACTGCACCCTCGCCCTCAACCCCAAGGAGGCCAACGACCCGCGCTGCGTGCCCGTCCTCGACGAACTGCCCCGGTATCTCGTCAAGGACCAGGTCGTCGCCGTCGGCGAGATCGGCTACGACTCCATGACCCCCGCCGAGGACACCGCCCTCGCCGCCCAGCTCCAGCTCGCCGCCGACCACGAACTGCCCGCACTCGTGCACACCCCGCACCGCGACAAACTGGCCGGCCTGCGCCGCACCCTCGACGTCGTCCGGGAGTCCGCACTGCCCCCGGACCACGTCCTGGTCGACCACCTCAACGAGACCACCGTCAAGGAGGCCAAGGCCGGTGGCTGCTGGCTGGGCTTCTCCGTCTACCCCGACACCAAGATGGACGAGGAGCGGATGGTCGCGATCCTGAAGGAGTACGGCCCGGAGAAGGTGCTCGTGAACTCCGCCGCGGACTGGGGCAGGAGCGATCCCCTCAAGACCCGCAGGGTCGCCGACACCATGCTGGCGAGCGGCTTCACCGAGGACGACGTCGACCTGGTGCTGTGGCGCAACCCCGTCGCCTTCTACGGCCTCAGCGGCCGCCTCACCCTCGACGCCACGGCCACCGCACCCACCCACGAGGGCAACTCCATCCTGCGCGGGGGCGAGTAGGGCATGCGCTTCCGCCACCCCGACGGCTCCACCGTCCACCTCGCCTACTGCACCAACGTCCACCCCGCAGAGACCCTCGACGGCGTAGTCGCCCAACTCCGCGACCACTGCGAACCCGTCCGCCGCCGTCTCGGCCGCGACCGCCTCGGCATCGGCCTGTGGCTGGCCGCCGACGCCGCCCGCGCCCTGGACTCCGACCCCTCCGCCCTGCGCGCCCTGCGCGCCGAACTCGACCGGCGCGGCCTGGAAGTGGTCACCCTCAACGGCTTCCCCTACGACGGGTTCGGTGCCGAGGAGGTCAAGTACCGCGTCTACCGACCGGACTGGGCCGACCCCGAACGCCTGGAGCACACCACCGCCCTGGCCCGGGTCCTGGCCGGACTCCTCCCCGACGACGTCACCGAGGGCAGCATCTCGACCCTGCCGCTCGCGTGGCGCACCGCCGCCCACGACACCGGACGCCACGAGAAGGCCCTGCGCACGCTCGCCGAACGCCTCGACGCCCTGCAGGAGCTGACCGGACGGTCCATCCGCATCGGCCTCGAACCGGAACCCGGCTGCGTCGTCGAGACCACCCACGACGCCCTCGCCCCGCTGTCCGCGATCGGCCACCGCCGGATCGGCATCTGCGTCGACACCTGCCACCTCGCCACCTCCTTCGAAGACCCGCACACCGCCCTCGACGCGCTCACCGCGGCCGGCGTCCCCGTCGTCAAATCCCAGCTCTCGGCGGCCCTGCACGCCGAGCACCCCCATCTGCCGGAGGTCCGCACGGCCCTCGCCGCCTTCGACGAACCCCGCTTCCTGCACCAGACCCGCACGTCCCCCACTCTCAACTCCGTTCGAGCGGGAGGGGCCCCCATCGCCGCGGGACTGCGCGGCACCGACGACCTGGGCGAGGCCCTCGGCGGCGACACACTGCCCGACGCGAGCCCCTGGCGCGCCCACTTCCACGTCCCCCTGCACGCGGCCCCCGCCGCGCCCCTCACCTCCACGCTCCCCGTCCTCAGAGCCGCGCTGACCCGGCTGGTCGGCGGCCCGCACCCGCTCACCCGCCACCTGGAGGTCGAGACCTACACCTGGCAGGCCCTCCCACCCGAGCTGCGGCCCCGCGGCCGGGCCCAGCTCGCCGACGGCATCGCCGCCGAACTCACCCTCGCCCGCGATCTGTTGACGGACCTCGGCCTGAAGGAACTCCCATGAGCACCCACAAAGCCGCCACGGCCGCCGAAGCCGCCAGGGACCCCGATGCCGCCACCGACACCCACCGGACCGACCCGCGCCCCACGCCGCTCCTCGTCCTCGACGTCGTCGGCCTCACCCCCCGTCTCCTCGACCACATGCCCCACCTCAAGACCCTCGCCCGAGCGGGCTCGCACGCTCCCCTCGAAACCGTCCTGCCGGCCGTCACCTGCGCCGCCCAGTCCACCTTCCTGACCGGCACCCACCCGGCCGAGCACGGCATCGTCGGCAACGGCTGGTACTTCCGCGACCTCGGCGACGTACTCCTGTGGCGTCAGCACAACGGCCTGGTCGCCGGGGACAAGCTGTGGGACGCCGCCCGCCGCGCCCATCCCGGCTACACCGTCGCCAACATCTGCTGGTGGTACGCCATGGGCGCCGACACCGACATCACCGTCACCCGCCGTCCGATCTACTACTCCGACGGCCGCAAGGAACCCGACTGCTACACCCGCCCTGTGGCCCTGCACGACGAACTCACCGCGAAATTCGGCACCTTCCCCCTCTTCCACTTCTGGGGCCCCGGTGCCGGCCTCGTCTCCAGCCGCTGGATCATCGACGCGACCCGCCACCTCATCAGCACCCGCCACCCCGATCTGACGCTGTGCTACCTCCCGCACCTCGACTACGACCTGCAGCGCTTCGGCCCCGAGGACCCACGCTCCCTGAAGGCGGCCGCCGACCTGGACCGAGCCCTGGCCCCGCTGCTGGACGACGCCCGCGCGGAGGGCCGTACCGTCGTCGCGCTGTCCGAGTACGGCATCACCAGGGTCAGCCGGCCCGTCGACATCAACCGCGCCCTGCGCCGCGCAGGACTGCTGGAGGTGCACACCCAGGACGGCATGGAGTGCCTGGACCCGATGGCCTCACGTGCCTTCGCGGTCGCCGACCACCAGATCGCCCACGTCTATGTGCGTCGCCCCGAAGACCTGGAGGCGACCCGGGACGCCCTCGCCGGACTGCCCGGCATCGAGCAACTCCTGGACGACGAGGGAAAGAAGACCCACCACCTCGACCACCCGCGCTCCGGAGAGCTCGTCGCCGTCGCGGAGCCGGACGCCTGGTTCACGTACTACTACTGGCTCGACGACGCCCGCGCGCCCGACTTCGCGCGACTCGTCGAGATCCACCGCAAACCCGGCTACGACCCGGTCGAACTCTTCATGGATCCCCGCGACCCCTACGTCAAGGTCAAGGCGGCCACCGCACTGGCCCGCAAGAAACTCGGCCTGCGCTACCGCATGGCGGTCGTGCCTCTGGATCCCTCACCCGTCCGCGGCAGCCACGGCCGCCTCCCGGCGAACGACGACGACGGTCCGCTACTCATCTGCTCCACCCCCCCGTGCAGTCGGCGACCGGGTCGCTGCCACCGATGTGAAAGCACTCCTGCTCCGACTGGCCGGTCTCGGCTGACCGGCCCACCCACCGGCCCACCCACCGGCCCACACGACCGGTCTCCTCCGACTGGTCACCAGTGAAGCACTCGCCACTGACAACGCCCTTTGACATCACTGACAACGCCCTTTGACATCGAGGAGTTCAGGCATGAGCCGCATCTCCCAGCCCGACCCCGAGCTCACCCACCGCCTCACCAGACGAGGCATGCTCGGTGTGGCCGCGGGCGCCACCGCCGCCGCGCTCGTGGGCGCCGCCGCGACCCCCGCCGGCGCCGCCACCGAGGCCGCGTCCGGCAGCGCGGGCCGCGGCCGTCCCGTCCTGCCCCCCGGCCGGCTCGGCATCCAGCTCTACAGCCTGCGCGACAAGGTCTCCACCCTCGGCTTCGCGCCTGTCTTCGCCGAACTGGCCAAGTACGGCTACGACGAGGTCGAGTTCGCCGGATACACCCAGGGCTCGGCCGGCCCGATCACCCTCGCCCAGCTCAAGCGGCTGGCCAGGAACCACGGCCTGAACCCGATCGGCAGCCATGTCGGCTACTACTCCGACGACCCGAACGCCTACACCTTCGCCCAGAACCTCACCAAGGTCCTCGACGACGCCCAGGCCCTCGGCCTCAAGCACATCGGCACCGCCTCGGGACCGTTCCGCTACGGCTCCACCGTCGACGCCTGGAAACGCGCGGCGCAGGAGTTCAACACCTACGGCGCCGCCGCCCGGGCCCGCGGCATGAAGTTCTACCAGCACAACCACTCCGAGGAGTTCTCCTTCGCCACCGACAACCCCAAGGTCCGTCTCTACGACGTCCTGCTCGCCGAGACCGACCCCGACCTGGTGTTCCTGGAGATGGACATCTTCTGGGCGTACTCGGGCCAGTTCCGCTTCTCCAAGCGCCCCGACGGCACAGCCGCGCCGTTCGAGCCGCTGGACTACGTCCTCAAGCAGCCCCACCGCTATCCGCTGTTCCACGTCAAGGACGGTGTGAGCGACCCCGCGAACACCTACGGCTACCGCATGACCGACGTCGGCGACGGCGACATCGACTACCGGCGGTTCATCTCCGCCGTGACCAGGCTGCGCGGTGAACGGTTCGCCCACCACTGGCAGGCCGAGCACGACCAGCCGACCGAGTCCTTCACGTTCGCGCGGCGCTCCAGCGAACACCTCCACTCGCTCAGGGAGAAGTGCGGCGAGTAGCCACCCGGGTACGCGGTCTCCGATCGCGCACGCCACTCGCTCACGCAAAACGCTCGGCCGGGAGAAGCCCGGCCGAGCGTTTTGCTCGGACTGAATGCCGTTCGGCTGAACGCGCCGGGAAACCGGGATCAGTCCGTGTCCCGGCTGATGGGCATCGGGTTGGCCTTGACCTCCTTCTTCGGCCGGCCCGGCGGGGTCAGGAACAGGGCGATGAACGCGGCGAACAGAGAGATCGAGCCGGCCAGCGTGAATGCGCCACTGTGTCCCCAGTGGTCCACGACGACCTTGCCCATTCCGGCTCCGAGAAGTCCGGATACCAGTTTGGAGCTGTAGACCAGGCCGTAGTTGGAGGCGTTGTTGTTCTCGCCGAAGTAGTCCGCCGTCATGGCCGCGAACATAGGGAAGATGGCGCCACCGCCGAACCCGGAGATGCTGGAGAAGAGCAGGAACAACGGGAGGTTCTTCATGTCGGCGGACCACAGGATGCCGTACTGCGAAAGGCCGAGGACGATGCAGACGAAGATCAGGCACCGCTTTCGCCCGTAACGGTCCGACAGCCAGCCGATCACACCGCGTCCGGTGCCGTTGACGATGGCCTTCATCGACATGGCCGTCGCGACGATTCCGCCCGCGAAGCCGGCCTCCTCGCCTATGTCGACCTGGAAGGCGATACCGAAGATGTTCACGCCCGAGGTGCACAGCAGGCAGAACCACATCAGCGCGACCCGTCCGGTACGCCAGGCCTCGCCCGGCGTGTACTGCCGCACGGCAGGCGGGTTCATGGCCATGGCACGCCGGGCCCGGGGGTCGGTCGGCGGGCTCAGCGGGTCGACCTCGGCCGGCCACCAGTTCTTCGGCGGGTCCTTGAAGAAGGAGCCGGCCACAGCCACGGCCGTGGCCAGGAGGACTCCGACCGCGACGAGCACCCAGCGGAAGTTCGTCAGATCCATGTAGCTGGTGAAGAGGAAGACGAACGGCACGGAACCGTAGGCGAATCCTCCGTTGACGAACCCGGTCTTTCCTCCCTTTCGCTCCGGATACCATTTGCCGACCATGTTCACACAGGTCGCGTAGACCATTCCGGCGCCCATACCGCTGAACATGCCGAACCCGACGTACGCGACGACCACATGCGGCGCGAACGCGAGAGACAGATATCCGAGCAGTGTGCCGATCGCGCCGAGGATCATCGCCCAACGTGCGGGCAGCTTTCCGCTTTCCCTGAGCTTTCCGGCCGGGAAGGCGACCGCCGCCTGGAAGAACACCCAGACGCCGAGCATCCAGAAGATGTGGCCGTCGTTCCAGCCGTGTGCGATGTGCAGCGTGTCCTCGGCAGACGCGAACGCGTACTCCGCCGAGCTGATGCCCATCATGCCGACCCACGGCAGGATGACCATCCACTTGCGTTTACGGCCCATGATGTCGATGTCGGTCTCACCGACGCGGTACACGCGGCCGTTGGCGTCCGTCACCTCCCGGTACGGGACGGACGTCGAATAGTCGATGGTTGTCATCTGCTCAAGCACTCCTTGCGTCGAAAGATCTGGCCAGCGCCCCCTGTCCAAATGCCTTTCGTGCGCGCACGGGTCCCGGGGCCGGGCGACGCGCACCGTCGGTCGGCCCCTTGCTCGGTCATGTCACGTCAGATCACCCCGCTCGACTTGAGCAGGCGCAATTCCTCGTCACCGATGCCGAGTTCGCCGATGAGGATTTCTTCGGTGTGCTGGCCCAGGAGGGGTGGGGTGGTGATGTGGGTGGGGGAGTCGGAGAGTTTGAGGGGGTTGCCGAC
>NZ_JXTE01000011.1 GCF_000972385.1 Streptomyces sp. WM6386 | reverse complement strand
GACCATGACCGGGCAGCCCAGCTCCTGACTGAGCGCCTCCCGGACCGGGAAACCGTCCCAGCCCGGCATGATCGGCGGAGCCACCGGAACACCCTCGGGGAAGCGGACCGGCCCCGGCACGCCGATGCCGGCACCGTCGAAACCTTCCGCAAGCCCCGTCGCCTTCAACTTCGCGGCCATGGACAGGACTTGCTCGAAGACCGCGACCGGGCCCTCGCGGACGTCCATGGGCTGGTTGAGGTGCCCCAGGATCTCCAGCTCGGCGTTGGTGACGGCGACATCGATCGAGGTCGCGCCGATGTCCACGCCGAGGAAACGCAGGTTGGGGGCGAGCCGGATGTTGTGGGAGCGGCGGCCGCCGCGCGAGGCGGCGAGTCCGTCGGCCACGACCAGGCCCGTCTCCAGCAGCCGGTCCACCTCCACGGCCAGCTTGGACCGCGACAGGTCGACCTGATCGCCGAGCTGTGCACGGGAGTTGGGACCCCCGTCACGCAACAGCTTGAGCAGCCGGGCCTGATGAGAATTCGCGGGTCGCGCCGTCATCCGTCTCACGAGCCCCTCCCCGCCTCACTCGGCCGCCTGCCGTCGTGCTTTCGAGGGGAACGTAGCAGCGGCTGCCCCACCTGGGAAGAAGCTGTGCACGAATTGGTGCTGACTTTCTCCACTCGCAGGACAAAGGAGTCAGGACTTGGCCCGGGCGTGGTACGAGCGACGCGTGTGTTCCGTGTGTTCGCGCATGAGCTGCGTGGCGCGCGTCTCGTCACGGTCCATGATCGCGCCGATCAGTTCCCGGTGTTCGACCCAGGACTGCTGTCCGCGCTGCCGGGCGATGGGCGCGTAGTACCAGCGGACACGCCGGTCGACCTGCGCGGCGAGCTCGGCGAGAACGGCGTTGCCGGCCAGTTCCATGACCTTCGCGTGGAAACGGGCGTTGAGCAGGACCGCGGCGTCCACGTCGTCCGCGGCGACGGCCCGCATGCCCTGCTCCTGGATGTCGCGCAGGGCCTCGATGCCGGCCTTGGACGCGTTGGCCGCGGCGAGCCGGGCGGCTTCGGCCTCCAACAGCGTGCGGACGGTGAGGAGTTGGTCGGCCTCCTCCTCGGTGGGCTCATGCACGAACGCGCCCTGCGCGGGCCGCAGATCGACCCACCCCTCCGTGTTCAACCGCTGCAACGCCTCACGCACGGGCTGCCGCGAGACGCCGAGATGGCCGGCGAGCTCGCTCTCGACCAGGTGCTGGCCCGGCTGTAGCGCTCGGGTGGTGATGAGTTCGAGCAGCGCCTCGTAGACACGGTCGCGCAGCGGGCCGGGGCGTTCCAGTTTGGGCACCGCACCCTGTGGCAGTCCTGGCGTCGACAACATCGGTCGGTCCCCCTCCTGGGCAGCGCGAGACGACTGCAGTCCGAAAGTCGGCATGAATTGTCTTTCGTCTACAGCCTACGGCGCACCGTAGCCAGTCCGTCACGGAGTCGACCGCGTCACACCCCGTCGTACCGGCAGGTCACGGGCAGCGGACGACCTGTCCCGCGTACGACAGGTTCCCGCCGAACCCGAAGAACAGCACCGGGTCCCCGGTGGAGAGGGCGCCCTGCTCGACGAGCTTGGAGAAGGCGAGCGGGATGCTGGCCGCGGAGGTGTTGCCCGATTCGGCGACATCCCGTGCGACGACGGCGTTGACGGCGCCGATCCTCTCGGCGAGCGGCTCGATGATCCGCAGATTGGCCTGGTGCAGGACGACCCCGGCGAGTTCGTCGGGCGTGAGCCCCGCCCGCTCGCAGGCCTTGCGGGCCAGCGGCGGCAGCTGGGTGGTCGCCCAGCGGTACACGCTCTGCCCCTCCTGCGCGAACCGTGCGGGCTGCCCCTCGATGCGCACCGCGTTCCCCATCTCGGGCACCGAACCCCACAGCACGGGCCCGATGCCGGCCTCGTCGCCCGGGCCGCAGGCCTCCACGACGGCGGCCCCCGCCCCGTCGCCGACGAGCACACAGGTCGTGCGGTCGGTCCAGTCGGCCACGTCGGACATCTTGTCGGCGCCGATGACCAGCGCCCGGGTCGCGGCACCCGCCCGGATGGTGTGGTCGGCGGTGGCCAGCGCATGGGTGAAGCCCGCGCACACCACGTTGACGTCCATCGCGGCCGGCGAGGGGATGCCGAGCCGGGCGGCGACCCGGGCGGCCATGTTCGGGGAGCGGTCCACGGCGGTGGACGTGGCGACCAGGACCAGGTCGATGTCGCCGGGCGTGAGACCGGCGGCGGCGAGCGCCTTGGCGGCGGCGTGCGAGGCGAGCTCGTCGACGGGCTCGTCGGGTCCCGCGATGTGACGTGTGCGGATGCCCACCCGGCTTCTGATCCACTCGTCGCTGGTGTCGACCAGGCCCGCCAGGTCCTCGTTGGTGAGTACCTTGGCGGGCTGGTAGTGGCCGACGGCGGCGATGCGCGAGCCGTTCATTGGGTGGTCCCCCTCGTTGCCTTGGGTAGCGGGATCCACCAGTCTGATCAGTGACTCGCGGGTACGACGGCAGGTAACGCGACAGGAAACCGGCGCCAAGGTTGTCGGCTTCTGTCAGGCCCTCGGACGCCCGAACACTTCTGCGACGCTCACTTGGTGAACAGCTGCGTCGCCTTCTGCACGAGTTCGTACAGGCCATAGGCGAGCGGCGCTCCCACCCACAGCCAGGCGAAGGCGATCAGCGGACGCCGGTCAGGCGGACTCTGACTGCTGTCGTTCTGCGACATCGGCGGCCTCCCTCGGTGCGGGGATGTGGTGACGGACGTGGACGGGCCGGACCAGCTCGTTGGCGACGAAACCGATCGCGAGCAGCCCGATCATGATGAAGAGGGACATGGTGTAGAGGGAGGAACCGTCCTTGCCGGCCTCCTCCTGCCGGTCGGCGATCCAGTTCACGATCAGCGGTCCGAGGACACCGGCCGTGGACCAGGCGGTGAGCAGCCGGCCGTGGATCGCGCCGACCTGGTAGGTCCCGAAGAGGTCCTTCAGATAGGCGGGGATCGTGGCGAAGCCGCCGCCGTAGAAGGAGAGGATCACCAGGGCGCACAGGATGAACACCGGCTTGGACGAGTCGCCGACCAACGCGATGAGCAGATACATCAGCGCGCCCGCGCCCAGGTAGAGGCGGTAGATGTTCTTGCGGCCGATCAGGTCCGAGGTGGACGACCAGCCGATACGGCCCGCCATGTTGGCCGCCGACAGCAGCGCGACGAAACCGGCCGCGGCCGACACCGACACCGGCGTCGAGGTGTTCTGGAAGAAGTCCGTGATCATCGGGGCGGCCTTCTCCAGGATGCCGATGCCCGCGGTCACGTTCATGCAGAGCACGACCCACAGACACCAGAACTGCGGGGTCCGCACGGCATTGCGGGCGGAGACCTGCGGCCCCGCGAGAATGCTCGGCCCGCTGTCGCCGATGGGCTTCTCCGTGCGCGGCACCCGGACGAGCAGCACGCCCAGCGTCATGAAGACCGCATACGACAGACCGTGCACGAGGAATGCCGCCGCGATCCCGGAGCTGTCGGAGCCGAACGACTCCAGCATCTGCGCCGACCAGGGCGAGGCGATCAGCGCACCGCCTCCGAAGCCCATGATGGCGATGCCGGTGGCCATGCCCGGCCGGTCCGGGAACCACTTGATCAGTGTCGACACGGGCGAGATGTAGCCGATGCCGAGGCCGATGCCGCCGACGAAGCCGTAGCCGAAGACGATCAGCCAGTACTGCTCGGTGTACTCGCCGAGCGCGGAGAGCAGGAACCCGGACGAGAAGCAGATCAGGGCGACGGTCATCGCCCAGCGCGGTCCGTTGCGTTCCACGAGCGTGCCGCCGAACGCGGCCGAGAGCCCGAGCATGACGATGCCCAGCTGGAAGGGCAGCGCGCTCTGCGTACCGCTGAGGCCGAGCGCGGACTCCAGGGGCGGCTTGAACACGGACCAGGCATACGCCTGACCGATGGAGAGATGGACCGAGAGCGCGGCTGGGGGAACGAGCCAACGGCTCCAGCCGGCGGGGGCGACGGGGGGACTCATGATCCCGGACGGTAGGGAGAACCAAGGGAGTTGAGAAGGCGGCGCGTCGAAGGTATGCGATGAACGGTATGCAGCACGCGCCGAACGGTCGGACCGGCCTGTTTCCGTGTCGCAGCCACCACTGTGCGTACTCTTGTCGACACCTCGACCATACTGTAGACAATATGGGGTCGACGGCATCCGACATCGTGCATCCACTCCGCGGTACACCCTCGACCGAACGGAGCGCCACCCAGTGAAAGTCGCAGCCCTCCGCGCCGGAGCCATCAGCGACCTCCTCGCCCACCGGACCGCCGCATGACGGAACACCGGGCGAAGACCTACCCGCGCCTGACCCACCCGCTCGTCAGGGACACCCGCGACGAGCCGTTGCGCAGGGCGAGTCGGGAAGAGGCGCTGGACCGTGCAGCCACGGGTCTGCGACGCAACCGGGACGCGTTCGGCCTGCTCTCCTGCGCCCGGGCGACCAACGAGACGCACTACGTGGCGCAGAAGTTCGCCCGGGTCGTCATGGGCACCAACAACGTCGATTTCAGCGAGCGCGCCTGTCACGCCCCGAGCGTCGCGGGACTGTCGGCCGTGTTCGGTTCGGGTGGCGCCACCTCCTCCTACGAGGAACTCGAGCACACCGACGTCATCGTGCTGTGGGGCTCCGACGCCCGCCCGGCGCACCCCGTCTTCTTCCAGCACGTCCTGAAGGGGATCCGCGGCGGTGCCCGGATGTACGCGGTCGATCCGCGGCGGACGTCCACCGCTCGGTGGGCGGACGGCTGGCTCGGCCTCAACGTGGGCAGCGACATTGCGCTGGCGCACGCGATCGGCCGGGAGATCATCCACGCGGGCCTCGCCAACGAGGCCTTCATCGGGCGCGCGACAAGCGGCTTCGAGGAGTACCGGGCACTGGTCGAACCGTGGACGCTGTCTCTCGCGCAGAAGGTGACGGGCGTACCGGCCTCCGCCGTACGGGAGTTGGCGCACACCTACGCCCGCGCCGACCGGGCCCAGCTGTGCTGGAGCCTCGGCGTCACCGAGCACCGGGGCGGCACCGACAACGTCCGCGCCCTGATCAACCTCTCCCTGCTGACCGGCCACATCGGCCGCCGCGGCTCCGGCCTGCAGCCCCTCTCCGGCCAGGACAACGTGCAGGGCGGCCTCGACATGGGCGCCGTCCCCCACCGCCTCCCCGGCTTCCAGGACATCCTCGACCAAGGCGCCCGGCTGAGGTTCGAGTCGGCCTGGGGTACCGCCGTCCCGCCGCACTACGGGCTGAACATGACGGAGATGTTCGAGGAGATGGAGTCCGGCACCCTGCGGGCCGTCCACTGCCTCGGCGGGAACCCGGCCCGGTCGCAGCCGGACGGCGCGCGGACCGTCCGGCGGTTGAAGGCGCTCGACTTCCTCGTCGTACAGGACATCCACCTCACCGAGACCGCGGAACTGGCCGACGTGGTGCTGCCCGGGACGGCCGGCCGGGTGGAGAGCGAGGGCACAACCACCAACGGTGAGCGCCGGGTTCAGCGGGTGCGCAAGGCGGTCGAACCGCCCGGTGAGGCCCGCGACGACGTCGGCATCCTGTGCGAGCTGGCGCGGCGTCTGGGTCACGAGTGGAAGTACCCCGACGCCGAGGCCGTCTGGAACGAGGTGCGGTCGCTGTCCCCGGCCCACCACGGGATGACGTACGAGCGCCTGGAGCGCCACCATGGCATCCAGTGGCCGTGCCCCGACGTCGACGGGATCGAACCGCCTTTTCTGCACGGCAGGTTGTGGCAGACCGATCCGGCCGAGCGGGGCAGGCTCGCGCCGTTCGGCATCGTGCGGCACGATCCCCCGATCGACCTCACGGACGAGCAGTACCCGATCCGGCTGACGACAGGGCAGCGGCTCAGCTCGCGCAACACCGTGGTGCGGGGCGGGAGTTCCGTCTCGGATCTGAGGCGTGGCGAGTGCGTCGAGCTGTGTCCGGAGGACGCCGAGCGCCACGGGGTGGTGGTCGGTGAGAAGGTGCGGATCTCCTCGCGGCGCGGATCGGTCCTCGCACCGGTGTGGATCGACACCGCCCTGCGGCCGGGGCTCGCCTTCATGACACTGCGCCTCCCGGACGAGGTGGACACCGACCGGCCGACGGCCGGGGCCCCTTGCCCGATCGCGGGGACGACGGAGTTCCGGGCGACGGCCATCCGGATCGACAAGCTGCCCGTCGTGACGTACGTGGGGTGACGCGAGTGGACCTGCACTTCGGCGACAGCGAGCCGACGGACGACGAACGCGCGGCCGTCGACGAGCTGTTGGGGCCGCCCTCCTCCTTCTGGGAGGGCGGGGAACGCACCGAGGCGGACCTGCGGTGGTCCCGCGGCGGGCGGACGACCCGGGCCCGCCGCGATCTGCTGCTGCCCGGGCTACATGCGCTGAACCACCGCGTCGGCTGGATCAGCGAGGGCGCCCTCGCCTACCTGTGCCGACGGCTGACGGTACCGCCGGCACAGGCGTACGGCGTCGCCACCTCCTACGGCCACTTCTCGGTGCGGCCCCGTCCCGCGACCGTGCTCCGCGTGTGCACGGACCTGGTCTGCGCGGCGGCCGGGGCGGCGGAACTGTGTGCCGGGATCGAGGCGCGGCTGGGCCCGGACAGCGGGGTGGATGTCGAGCGCGGCGCCTGTCTCGGCCTGTGCGAGCGGGCTCCGGCGGCGCTCGTGGTCAGGGCGGGCGATCCGGTGCGTACGGCGGTGTCGGCGCCGGCGACCGTGCCCGCGGCCGTGCTCGCCGCGGTCTCCCCCGACTCGGCGCCCGAGGAACCACCGGCCGCCGACGCGGTGCCGCAGGCCGGGGGCGCGTCGCTGACGCTGCTGCGACGCGTCGGCGTGGCCGACCCGTCCTCGCCGGACGACTATCGCGCCCATGGCGGCTACGCCGCTCTGCGCCGGGCCTACGAGCTCGGCCCCGCCGGAGTCCTCCGCGAGATCACGGACGCCGGCCCGGTCGGGCGCGGCGTCGCCTTCCCCGCCGGCCGCACCTGGCTGGACGTGGCGTCGCGGCCCGACCACCCGCACCATCTGGTGTGCAACGCCGACGAGTCCGGGCCGGGCGCCTTCGGGAGCCGGGTGATCATGGAGGGAGACCCGTACGCGCTGGTGGAGGCGATGACGATCGCGGCGTATGCGATCGGTGCGCATACGGGATACCTCTACCTGCGCGACGCATACCCGCGAGCGATACACCGTATGCAATGTGCCGTCGACCGTGGACGCGCCCGTGGTCTGCTCGGCGACGACATCCTCGGCCGGGGCCATGCCTTCGACATCGAGATCCGGCGAGGTGCGGGCGCCTATGTCTGCGGCGAGGACACCGCCCTGTTCAACGCCATCGAGGGGCTGCGGGCCGAGCCGCGCCCCACTCCGCCCCACCCGGCGGAGAAGGGCCTGTTCGGCGGACCGACAGTCGTGGAGGACGTCGAGACGCTGATCCGCGTACTGCCCGTCCTGACCCGGGATGAGCCGGCGTACGCGGCCGCCGGCGCGGGCCGCCCCGTCGGGACGAGGCTGTTCTGTGTGTCGGGCAGCGTGGACCGGCCGGGGGTGTACGAGCTGCCGTTCGACACCACGCCGGGTGAGGTCCTCGCTCTGGCCGGCGTGCGCGAGGGCCTGCGCGCGGTGCTTCTCGGCGGGGCGGCCGGCGCCTTCGCAGGCCCTGACGAACTCGACGTCCCGCTCCCCCTCGACGGCACGCGGGAGGCCGGCACCGCACGCGGCTCCGGTGTCGTCATGGCCTTCGACGACACCGTGCCGCTGCCTCGACTGGTGTTGCGCATCGCGGAGTTCTTCCGCGCGGAGTCGTGCGGGAGCTGTGTGCCGTGCCGGATCGGGACCGTGCGGCAGGAGGAGGCGCTGCGCCGGATCGTGGAGCGGGCCGGCGCGGCCGCGGCGGACGATCTCGCCCTGCTCAGGGATGTCGGCCGGGCGATGCGGGACGCCTCGCTGTGCGGTGTCGGGCGGTCCGCGGGGAACGCCGTGGAGTCGGCCGTCGACCGGCTGGGGGTGCAGGCGTGACCGTGACAGCGCTGGGGATTCCGCGCCGGATGCTCGCGTTCACCCTCGACGGCGAGGAGACCAGGGTCCCCGAGGGTGCGACGCTCCTCGACGCCTGCCGGGCGGCGGGCACGGACGTCCCCGCCCTCTGCCACGGCGCCGCTCTCGCCCCGAGGAGCACCTGCCGCCTCTGTGTCGTCGAGGTCGAGGGCTCGCCCGCCCTCGTCCCGGCCTGCTCCCGCCGGGCCGAGCCCGGCATGGCGGTGCGGACGGACACCGAGCGCGTACGGCACAGCCGCCGGACCGTTTTGGAGCTGCTCGCCTCCTCGGTCGACTTGTCGATGACACCGGGCGTCGCCGGGTGGATCGAGGAGTACGGGGCCGAGCCCGAACGTTTCGGCCCGGGCGCGGCCCGGCTCGCCGCACAACCGAGACTCGACGACGACCTGATGGTGCGCGACCACGGCAAGTGCATTCTGTGCCGCCGGTGTGTGGACGTCTGCGGCGACCAGGGGCAGAGCACGTTCGCCATCGCTGTCTCCGGCCGCGGATCCGATACCCGCGTCACCGTGGAGTACGACGCCCCGCTCACCGACTCGGCGTGCGCGTACTGCGGGAACTGTCTCGACGTGTGCCCGACGGGGGCCCTGTCGTCCAGGTCGGAGTTCGACGGACGCGCGGCGGGCACTTGGGATGAATCGGCACAGACCAGGACGACGACGGTCTGTGGGTACTGCGGGGTGGGCTGCGGCCTGACCCTGCACGTGCAGGACAATGACATCGTGAAGGTCACCGCGCCGCACGACGACCCGGTGACCCGGGGCAAGCTCTGCATCAAGGGCCGTTTCGGCTACCAGCACGTACAGAACCGGGGCTGATCAGGACATGGGACGAGTCACGGAACGACGCAAGGTGATCCGCATCCGGGACGGGGCGATCTCGTCCCGCCCGGACACGCTGGTCGCCGAGGAACCGCTGGAGATCCGGCTGAACGGCAAGCCGCTCGCGATCACCATGCGCACACCGGGCGACGACTTCGCCCTGGCGGCCGGTTTCCTGGTCAGCGAGGGTGTACTGGCGACCGGATCCGATCTGCAGAACATCGTCTACTGCGCGGGGGCGACCGCGGACGGTTCGAACACCTACAACGTGGTGGACGTGCGGACCGCCCCCGGTGTGGTGATCCCCGACATCACCCTCGAGCGCAACGTGTACACCACCTCGTCCTGCGGCCTGTGCGGCAAGGCGAGTCTCGACGCGGTCCGTACGACGGCCCGCTGGCCCATCTCCGACACTCCCCCGGTCCGTCTCGAACCCGAACTGCTCGCGGGCCTCCCCGACCGGCTGCGCGCGGCTCAGCGGGTCTTCGACCGGACCGGGGGTCTGCACGCCGCCGCCCTCTTCACCGAGGACGGCGAACTCCTCGACATACGCGAGGACGTCGGCCGGCACAACGCCGTCGACAAGCTGGTCGGCCGCGCTCTCCAGAACGACGACCTGCCGCTGTCCCGCGTCGTCCTGCTCGTCTCCGGCCGGGCCTCCTTCGAACTCGCCCAGAAGGCGGTCATGGCCGGCATCCCCGTCCTGGCCGCCGTCTCCGCGCCCTCGTCCCTCGCCGTCGACCTCGCCGTCGAGACCGGTCTCACCCTCGTCGGCTTCCTGCGCGGCTCGTCCATGAACGTGTACGCGGGAGAGGACCGTATCGCCCTGCGGACCACGGCCACCCAGAGCTGACCGTGGCCCTCACGGCACACCGGCGAGTTCCGATGCCCCCGAGGATCAGCCCCGGGACGACGGTCCGCCGACTGCCCATGGACCGCAGGAGCAGGAGCCACTAACGTCCCGTGGGTGCCCGACGACGTACGAGCACGACAGCGGACGGGAACGGGGCTCGGCCTGCTGCTGGCCCTGGTTCTCGGGGCCGTGCTGCTCACAGCCCTGCCCGAGGACGACGATCGACAGGATGCGGGCGACTGTATACCGCATACCGTCGGCGCCTGGTCGGCGGACAACCGGCTCACCGGCGAGTTCGCCCGCTACGGCGACGACGCCACCCGCGCCGACGACTGGACCGGCGGTGACGGCACCCACTCGGTGCGGTTGCCGGACGGCCGGGTGCTGTGGCTGTTCTCGGACACCTATCTCGGCCAGGTGTACGCCCCGCCCAACCCGGTCGGCGAGTCCTTCGCCTGGCGGGACACCACCGCCCCGCTGGTCCGTAACTCGGCGGTGCTGATGCGCGAGGACCGGCTGGAGGCCACCCTGCCGGCCCCGCTCTTCCCCGACCCGGCACCCGACCAGTGGCGGTGGCCGGTCGCGGCGCGGGTCGAGCCGCGTGAGCCCGGGTCGCACGAGCAGGTCGTGCGGGTACTGCTGTGGGTGCGGACGGCGGGGGCGGCACCGTGGATCTACGGAACGCCCACCGCCACCGAGGTGGCCACGCTCTCGCTGCCCGATCTGCGGGTCGAGTCCATCACCAAGGTGTTCGACCAGCAGTTGGTCCCGGACGCCTCCCGGCGTGTCCTGTTCGGGACGACGCTGATCAAGGAGGACGGCTGGACGTACGTCTTCGGCGGCGACGACGGCCAGGCGGCGTCCCGGCCGGTGTCGTCGGCGTATGTGGCCCGGGTCCCGGAGGGCAGGCTCGGGGAGCCCTCGGCCTGGCAGTACTGGAACGGCTCCACGTGGGATCCCGGAGCCCACCCGGCCCCGGTGCTCGGCAACGAGCGCAAACGCACCGGGGTGGGCAGCGCCTACTCCGTGGTGCGCAAGGACGGCACGTACGTCCTGTTCACCATGGCGGCGGGCACCGCGGGGCTGACCACCGTCACCTCGTACTGGGCCTGCTCCCCCACCGGGCCGTGGCACGGGCCGACCAGGAACTTCGGTGCCGCGCTGCCGGACGGCGAGGTCGCCGCGTACAACCCGCAGGTCCACAGCGCTGTATCCGACAGCGCCTCCGGCGCGGGGAGCGGCGGCGGACGGCTGGTGCTCAGCTACGACGTGAACTGGCTGGAGCCGGCCGCCGCGGCGGCGCAGCTCAACCGGAACGTGTCCCTGTACCGACCGCGGTTCGTGACGCTGACGCTGAAGCCGCGGAAGTGACCTCGGCCCCCGGCCCCTCCCCCGTCCGCTCCTGCGGGCGCGGGTCGTGGGAGCGGCGCTTGGCGATCACCGCGCACACCATCAGCTGCATCTGGTGGAAGAGCATCAGCGGCAGTACCGCCAGCGACGCGTGCGCGCCGAACAGCACGCTCGCCATGGGCAGTCCGGAGGCGAGGGACTTCTTCGAGCCCGCGAACTGGATCGCGATCCGGTCCTCGCGGTCGAAGCGAAGCGCCTTGGCGCCGTACCAGGTCAGCGCGAGCATCACGGCGAGCAGCACGGCCTCGACCACGAGGAGTCCGGCCAGCCTCATCGGGCTCACCTGGTGCCAGATGCCCTGGACCATGCCCTCGCTGAACGCGGTGTAGACGACCAGGAGGATCGAGCCGCGGTCGACCAGGCCGAGGACCTTCTTGTGCCGGGCGATGAAGCTGCCGATCCAGCGGCGCAGCAGCTGCCCGGCGACGAACGGCACCAGCAGCTGGAGCACGATCTGGACGAGCGAGTCGGCGGAGAACCCTCCGGCGCTGCTGCCGAGCAGGGCGGCCGCCAGCAGCGGGGTGATGACGATGCCGACCAGCGAGGAGAAGGAGCCGGCGCAGATCGCCGCGGGCACGTTGCCGCGGGCCATGGAGGTGAAGGCGATCGACGACTGGATGGTCGAGGGAACAAGGGTGAGGAAGAGCAGGCCCTGGTAGAGCGGTTGGGTCAGCAGCACCGGGACGAGGCCGCGGGTGGCCGTGCCCAGCAGCGGGAAGACGAGGAAGGTGCAGGCCAGGACCGTGACGTGGAGCCGCCAGTGCTTGATCCCGTCCATCGCCTCACGGGTGGAGAGGCGGGCGCCGTAGAGGAAGAAGAGCAAGGCGATCGCGGCGCTGGAGGCCCCGGAGGCGACGTCCGCGCCCGTCCCGCGCGCCGGGAGGAGGGCGGCGAGGCCCACCGTTCCCAGGAGCAGCAGGATGTACGGGTCGATCGGCATCCAACTCGGCCAACGCAGGCGTTTCACGGTGCTCCATCTAGCTTGTGTCTGTCGGCGTACCGGGCCGCAGGGCCCCTCTTCATCGTCCTCCTCCGGCCCGCGATCGGGAATCCGGCATACGGCACTGACTGTCATCACGTTCCGCGATAAGCTACGGGCCATGTACGACCCGTCCCAGTTGCGTACGTTCCTGGCGGTGGCGCAGACGCTGAGCTTCACGCAGGCGGCCCGGCGGCTCGGGCTGCGCCAGTCGACGGTCAGCCAGCACGTACGGCGTCTGGAGGATGCCGCGGGGCGGCAGTTGTTCACCCGGGACACCCACTCCGTGGAGCTGACGGAGGACGGCGAGGCGATGCTCGGCTTCGCGCGCCGGATCCTGGACGTGCACGAGCAGGCGTCGGCATTTTTCACGGGTACCCGGCTCCGCGGCCGGTTGCGCTTCGGCGCCTCCGAGGATTTCGTGCTGACCCGGCTGCCGGAGATCCTGGAGGGCTTCCGCTACGACCATCCCGAGGTCGACCTGGAGCTGACCGTCGAGCTCTCGGGCACCCTGCACGAGCAGTTGGAGGCCGGGAAGCTGGATCTGGTGCTGGCCAAGCGGCGGCCGGAGGATCCGCGCGGTGAACTCGTCTGGCACGACAAGCTGGTGTGGATCGGCGCGGAACGGCTCCGCCTCGAGGCGGACCGCCCGGTGCCGCTGATCGTCTATCCCCCGCCGGGCATCACCCGTGCCCTCGCCCTGGAGGCTCTGGAGCGTCAGGGCCGCGAGTGGCGCATCGTCTGCACCAGCGGCAGCCTCAACGGCCTCATCGCGGCGGCCCGCGCCGGCCTCGGCGTGATGGCCCACTCCCGCGGCCTCGTCCCGCCGGGCCTGGTCCGCATGCCGGACCGCGCGGGCCTGCCCGAACTCGGCCGGGTCGACTTCGTCCTGGTCCACGGCCGCGGACGTACGGCGGCCCAGGGCGCGGCGGACGCGCTCGCGGCGGCGATCCTGACGGGCGGGGACCGGCTGCACCGGCGTTAGCCGGCAGGCGCCCCGTACGTCATCGTCCGGGCGCCTCGTACGTCAGCTGCTTCACCCTCCGCAGGAACGGCGTCGCCTCCACGTGCTGGACCCCCTCCAGCCGGCCCAGTGGCCCGCTGAGGTAG
The DNA here is from genome assembly GCF_000972385.1 of Streptomyces sp. WM6386. Lineage (GTDB taxonomy): Bacteria > Actinomycetota > Actinomycetes > Streptomycetales > Streptomycetaceae > Streptomyces. Next base: position 134,385 of record NZ_JXTE01000011.1, on the reverse strand, counting down.
GCGTACAGCCCCGCCGTGTCCCTGACGACCGCGGTCACGACGAGGTTGGAGGGGCCGGCGGTGGCACTGGCGAAGGCGACCTCGTCGTGGCCGGCGAGGGCCCGGCCGACGGATGTGAGGGCGCCGGGTGCGGCGGTGATCCACAGGGACGCGGCCCGGGGGTAGCCGAGCGCCTCGGAGTGGTACTCGATGTCGATGTAGAGGGCCCCGGAGGCGAGCAGCGCGGCGAGGCGACGCTTGACGGCCGACTCGGAGCGGCCGGTGGCGCGCCGGAGTTCCGGAGAGCCCGCCCGCCCGTCGCGCCGCAGGACGGCGAGCAGGGGTTCGTCGTCCGGCTCGATGCTGGCCGCTTTGGACCCCGGTTCCGGGTGCGGGCGCAGGGCGGCGATCTGCTCGTCGTCGAGCGCGCCGAACTTCCTCGACCAGCCGGCCGGGCCGCCGTAGAAGCGATGGAGCAGCTGGTGGGCGCGGATGTCCACGACGCCCGGGGTGCGGGGCAGCTTGCCGAGCAGCAGTTCGTCGTGGTCGCCGGGGCCGCGCGGCCGGGTCATGCAGACGATCTCGGTGCCCCCGGAGGCCAGTCCGATCCAGGCCGTGTCCGGCCGCTTGGCGAGCGCGTCGCAGATGGCCGGCGCGCTGTCGGGCGCGCAGCGGAACCGGAGGATCCACTGGTCCTCGCCGAGGACGTGGGGGTCGCGCAGTGCGAGGACCCGCAGTCCCGCCTCGGCGCACAGCTTGCGGTAGCGACGGGCGATCGTCTGGTCGGAGGCCCCGAGCACCGCGCCGAGGCGGCTGAAGGAGGCGCGGCCGTTGACCTCGAGCGCCGAGAGCAATTGGAGGTCGAGGGCGTCCAGAACGGTGGATTTGAGCGTCAACATGCCTTCTCCTGTCGAGTTCCGGCGCTCGAATACCCATCTCCAGTGGGATCGTCCGCACCGGAGCCATCGTACGAAGCGTTACGCAGCCCACGGACGAGGAGTTGAGGACATGCGTACATGGGGGCCGCTCACCGCGGTGTGCCTGGGCACGTTCATGTTGTTGCTGGATGTGACGATCGCGATCGTCGCGCTGCCGGACATGGCGCGTGCGCTGGACGCGTCGCTGAGTGATCTGCAGTGGGTGATGGACGGGTACGCGCTGGCGCTGGCCGCGCTGCTGCTCGGGATCGGGGCCGCGGCCGATGTGCTCGGGCATCGGCGGGTGCATGTGGCGGGTGTCGTGCTGTTCGCGGTGGCGTCGCTGCTGTGCGCTCTCGCCTCCGGGCCGGGGACGCTGGTCGCGGCACGCGGGCTGCAGGGGGTGGGCGCGGCGGCGATGTTCGCGACGACGCTGCCGCTGCTGGGCTCGGTCTACCAGGGGCGGCGGCGGTCGGTGGCGCTCGGTGTGTGGGGCGCGGTGAGCGGTGGGGCGGCCGCGGTGGGGCCGGTGCTCGGCGGGCTGCTGACCGACGGGCCGGGCTGGCGGTGGATCTTCTACGTCAATCTGCCGGTGAGCGTGGCCGCGGTGTGGCTGACGCTGCGGCTGGTACCGAAGTCGCGGGCGGCGCGCGGGCGCCGGGTGGACTGGGCGGGCACGGTGACGTTCGCGGCGTTCGCGGGCGGGGTGACGTACGGGGCGGTGCGGGCAGGCTCGCACGGCTGGACCGCGGCCGGCACTCTCGCCTCCTTCGGGCTCGCGGCGCTCGCGCTGGTCTGCTTCGTCGTGGTGGAGCGGCGGGTGGCCGATCCGCTGCTCGATCTGCGGCTGTTCCTGCGGCCCGCGTTCTGTGGGGTGATGGCGGGGGCGCTCGCCTACAACGCGGCGGCGTTCGGGGTGATGGTGTACACCTCGATCTGGCTGCAGACCGTGCTGGGGATGAGTCCGGTGCGCGGCGGGCTGGTGTTCCTGTGGATGTCGCTGGCCGCGTTCGTGGTGTCCGCGGCCGGTGGCCGGCTGCTGCACGGGGTGCCGGTGCGGATCACCGTCGGGGGCGGGCTGCTGCTGATCGGTTCGGGGCAGTTCTGCATGGCGGTCCTGGACGCGGGCTCGGGTGCGGCGGCTCTGGTGCCGGGGCTGCTGCTGGTGGGTTTCGGTACGGGGCTGGTGGCGCCCGGTATCGCGGGGGCCGCGCTGGCCGCCGTACCGCCGCAGCGGGCGGGAATGGCCGGCGGCGCGGTGAACACGTTCCGGCAGCTCGGGTACGCGCTCGGGATCGCCGGTTTCGGTACGGCGCTGACCTCGCGGATGCGGGACACGCTGCCGCACGAGGCGGCGCACACGCTCGCGGGCGGCGGTGCCGGAGCGCTGCGGGGTGTCTTCCCGGAGCAGGTGCTGCGGGCCGCGTTCGCCTCGGGGCTCAACACGGCGGCGGTGACGGCGGGTGCGCTGGCGACGGTCGGCGGGGTGCTGGTCCTCGCCCTGGTCCGGACGCCGGGTGCCGACGAGGCGGGTGTGACGGATTCGGCCGCGAAGACGCTGACAGAGGAGACGGCAGCACGGCGGAACTGATCATTCCGTCAGCGGCCGTGAGCCGTAGGCGGGTCGTACAGATTCGGTGGAGATTACGGGACCGAAACTTACTCAACCGTCAGTTTTCTGTCCGACCCTTCCCCATGTGAGCGCATTTTCCGGCGCTGACCAGTGCGTACCTGAACAGGGCTCGGATTCGCGCCCCCTCCCGTCCCGTCGCCGGGTGGGGTAGCTTTCACGGCGCTGTGCGGAGCGTCACCAGGAACGGGGACCAGGGAGCGGGGAGCGGGGTTTGCGCGAGTTCACCAACCCTCCGTTGGCGTTGCCGGCCCCCGTGGGAGGACTGGCCGACGTCGTCTTCCGGCGTGCCCAGGAGGACCCCCTGCACATCGCGCTCGGCCGCAAGGACGAGCAGGACCAGTGGCGTGACGTCTCCTCCGCGGAGTTCCGGGACGAGGTGCTCGCCCTCGCCAAGGGGCTGCTCTCCCAGGGCATCCGGTTCGGCGACCGGGTCGCCATCATGTCCCGCACCCGCTACGAGTGGACCCTCTTCGACTACGCCCTGTGGGCGATCGGCGCCCAGGTGGTGCCGATCTACCCCACCTCCTCGGCCGAGCAGTGTTTCTGGATGCTCTACGACGCCGAGTGCACGGCCGCGGTCGTGGAGCACGAGGACCACGCGATGACGATCGCCACCGTCATCGACCGGCTGCCGCAGTTGCGCCAACTGTGGCAGCTGGACGCCGACGCCGTGCACGAGCTGTACGACGCGGGCGCCGCCCTCGACGACGACGTGGTGCACCGCCACCGGCAGGCGGTCACCCCGGACTCGGTCGCCACGATCATCTACACCTCGGGCACCACGGGCCGCCCCAAGGGCTGTGTCATCACCCACGGCAGCTTCATGTGGGAGGCGGACACGGTCGCCGAGCGCTGGGAGCCGGTGTTCCACTCCAAGAAGGGCGACGAGGCGGCGACCCTGCTGTTCCTGCCGCTCGCGCACGTCTTCGGGCGGATGGTGGAGGTCGCCGCGATCAGCTGCGGGGTCCGCTTCGGCCACCAGCCGCAGCTCAACGCCGCCGCTCTGCTGCCGGACCTGGCCGCGTTCAAGCCGACGTTCATCCTCGCCGTGCCGTACATCTTCGAGAAGGTCTTCAACGCCGCCCGCCGCAAGGCCGAGAAGGAGGGCAAGGCCGGGCCCTTCGAGAAGGCCGTCGAGATCGCGGTGAAGTACGCGGAGGCCGTCGAGGCCAAGGCCTGGGGCATCGGGCCCGGTCCTTCGGCGGGTCTACGCGTGCAGCACCAGCTCTTCGACAAGCTCGTCTACGCCAAGGTGCGGGCCGCGATGGGCGGCCGGATCCGCAACGCGATGTCGGGCGGCTCGGCGATGGACCGCCGGCTCGGGCTGTTCTTCGCGGGCGCGGGTGTGCAGATCTACGAGGGCTACGGCCTGACCGAGTCGACGGCGGCGGCGACCGCCAACCCGCCCGGACGCACCCGCTACGGCACGGTCGGCCAGCCCATCCCGGGCGTCACCGTGCACATCGCGGACGACAGCGAGATCTGGCTGCACGGCCCCAACATGTTCCAGTGCTACCTCAACAACCAGAAGGCCACCGACGAGACCCTGCACGACGGCTGGCTCGCCACCGGCGACCTGGGCTCCCTCGACGAGGACGGCTTCCTCACCATCACCGGCCGCAAGAAGGAGATCCTGGTCACCTCGGGCGGCAAGAGCGTGGCGCCCGGGGTGCTGGAGGAACGCGTCCGGGACCATCCGCTGGTCGCCCAGTGCATCGTCGTGGGCAACGACCGCCCCTACATCGCCGCGCTGGTCACCCTCGACCAGGAGGCCGTCGAGCACTGGCTGGCGATGCGCGGCAAACCCCAGCTGACCGCGGCCGAGCTGGTGCGTGACGCGGACCTGGAGGCGGAGGTCAGGCGGGCCGTGGTCGCCGCCAACACGCTGGTCTCGCAGGCCGAGTCGATCCGTACGTTCCGCATACTGGCGCAGCCGTTCACCGAGGAGCACGGGCTGCTGACGCCGTCGCTGAAGCTGAAGCGCAAGGCGATCGAGACGACGTACGCCGGCGAGGTCGAGGCCTTGTACCGGGCCTGAGCTTGTTTCCGGCGGATTCTGTCGGATTCGGCGGTCAGGAATGCATCGGGGCAGTTGATCGTTGACGATGGGAGTACCACCTGTCGGCAACCGTAAGGATCAAGAGCTCGTGAGCAGCAAGGTCCCCCCGATCATCCTCAACAACGGCGTGGAGATGCCCCAGCTGGGGTTCGGAGTCTGGCAGGTGCCGGACGACGAGGCCGAGCGAGCGGTCAGCACCGCTCTGGAGGCCGGGTACCGCAGCATCGACACAGCGGCGATCTACGGCAACGAAGAGGGCACCGGCAAGGCGATCGCGGCCGCCGGTCTCCCGCGCGAGGACATTTTCGTCACCACCAAGCTCTGGAACAGCGAGCAGGGGTACGACGCCACCCTGCGCGCCTTCGACACCTCGCTGGAGAAGCTGGGCCTGGACTTCGTGGACCTGTACCTGATCCACTGGCCCACTCCTGAGCGGGACTTGTACGTCGACACGTACAAGGCGTTCGAGAAGCTGCACGCCGACGGCCGGGTCCGCGCCATCGGTGTGTCCAACTTCGAGCCCGCGCACCTTGAACGGCTGATCGCCGAGACGTCCGTCATCCCGGCCGTCGACCAGATCGAGCTGCACCCGCACCTCCAGCAGCGCGCGGCCCGCGACTACCACGCGGAGCAGGGCATCGCCACCGAGGCCTGGTCGCCGCTCGGCTCGGGCAAGGGCCTCCTGGAGGTCCCGGCGATCGTGGCCATCGCGCAGAAGCACGGGCGCACCCCGGCGCAGGTCGTCCTGCGCTGGCACCTCCAGCTGGGCCTCGTCGTGATCCCCAAGTCCGTGACCCCGTCCCGGATCAAGGAGAACATCGAGGTCTTCGACTTCAGCCTGGACACCGAGGACCTCGCGGCGATCAGCGCGCTGAACGAGGACCGTCGGCTGGGCCCGGACCCGTCGACGTTCAACGCGGCCTGACGGCACGGCGTTTCGGGGCTGAGGGGCAGCGCCGGCAACGACACGATCTACGCCCAGAACGGCGAGGTGGACATCGTCCTCGGCTATGCCGGCCGCGACCGCTGCTACGTCGTGTCCGGCTGCGAGGTCAAGGTGTTCGGCTAGGCGTCACGAGGGGCGTCCCCCGCGGAGGGGGCGCCCCGCCGACCGGTGACCGTGGCGTACGCGCTGACCAGGATCAGCGCCGCGCCGGCCCACTGTGCGAGCGTCGGCCGCTCCCCCAGCACCAGCGCCCCCAGCGCCAACGCGCCGACGGGCGTGAGGAGCAGCAGGACCGCGCCGACGTGGCTCGGGAGCCGGGGCGAGTAGACGGCGACCATGAGCCAGCCGATGATGCCGCTGGTGACCGCCGCCAGGGCGAGCCAGGCCAGGGTGCCCGCCGGCGGGGCGAGGTCGAGGGCGCCCCAGGCCCAGCCGCCGAGGGCCGAAGCGACGGTGGCCGAGAAGACCACTGCGGTGTACGTCGTACGGACGTGGCCGTGGAAGCCGCCGCGGCGCAGCAGGAACAGGAAACCCGAGTAGCTGAGAGCCGCCAGGATCGCGTGCAGGGTGCCCGCCCCGGGGTCGCTGCCGCTCGCGCCCTTCTCGAACAGCCCCCCGGTGAGCACCACACCGGCGATCAGGACCGGCAGCCACAGCAGGAAACGGCCCGGGACCTGCTCACGGTCCACCGCCCAGGCCAGCAGCGGCACCAGGACGACCTGCACATTGACCAGCACGGTCGACAGCCCCGCGCCCACCTCGCTGATCGCCTTCGTCCACAGCAGCATGTCCCCCGCGAACAGCACTCCGCCCGCCAGTCCGTACACCAGCTGCCGCCGCGGCGGCGGGCCTTCGCGCCGGTACTCCGGGAGGACCAGCAGCACCAGCGCGGGCAGCGCGAGCAGACACCGGTACACGGAGGCCGTACCGGCGTCCGCGCCGGACAGTTCGATGCACACCGGTGACACGGCCAGCGTCAGCGCCGCGACCGCCTGCCCGCCGCGCGGGCCCATGGGCTCCCGGGACAGGTGCAGGCGGTCTCGGACGGCGTCGGTACGTGCCACGGAGCGGGGTCCTCACGACGGTTGCGGAGATCGCCCGCGTACCCGCGCACCGACGGTCCATGCATCGGCCACCGGTCCGCGCGAAGAACACGCGGACCGGTACCGGCCCGACCGTTCGGTCGTCAGTTGGGCTGACCGATCGGCCGTACGACCACGGTGTTGACGTCGACGCCCTCCGGCTGCCGGATGGCCCACACGACCGAGTCGGCGATCTGGTCGGCGGTGAGGAGGTGGCCGGGCGGGAGGCTGCCGTAGCTGTCCCAGAAGGGGGTCTCCACCCGGCCCGGCGCGATGTGGGTCACGCCGACGCCCCACTCGGTCACCTGGCGCCGGGTGTTCTCGGCGAGCCCGGTCACCGCCCACTTCGTCGCCCCGTAGATGTTGCCCGGCCCCGGCACGAACCCGGCGACACTCCCGACCAGCACGATCCGGCCGCGCGTCTCCTTCAGGGCGTCGATGGAGGCGCGGATGAGCAGCGCCGGGCCCAGGACGTTGGTCAGCACCATCTCGGTCCAGCCGGCGGGGTCGCCCTCGGCGACGGAGTCGTGGGTGGCGAAGCCGGCGTTGGCGACGACGGTGTCCAGTCGACCGAATTCCTTGAGCGTACGGTCGACCGCCGACCGCACACTGTCGTAGTCGGCCGCGTTGCCGACGAGCGTCAGCAGTTCCTCCGGGTTGCCGAGTTCCTCGGCGAAGCCGTGCAGCCGCTCCTCGCCGCGCCCGGTGACGGCCACCCGGTGGCCCGCCGCGAGCAGTTGCCGGGCGACCGCGGCGCCGATACCGCTGCCGCCGCCGGTGATCAGTGCGACCGGAGAGTCGGTCATGGTTACCCCCTGTGGTGTCCTGCGGATGCCGGGGAGTAGATCACTTGGAGCATTCTCGAAGTCAAGTGCCGCAGGTGGCACGGTAGTCGGCGGGCGGGAAGCAGCGGCGCCACTCGGTGGCGGTCAGACCGCCCCCCGGCCCGCGCGCGCACCCGGTCCGCCGCGCGCCGGGGCCCAACGCGGCGACTCGGTCGGCGAGATGCGAGGTCGTGATGTGCAACCGGCCGTTGTGCATCTCCCCCACCTGCACCACCCCGTCGGGCGCGCTGCCCCCGAGCAGGGACCCGTCGCCCGGATCCGGGCCCGGACGCCGGCGGCGACGCGCCTCGTCATGGTGAGAGAACCAGTGGGTCAGCCACTCGACCAGACCGCTCGGGAGCAGGCCAAGCGACGGGTGCTCGCCGAGCACTTCGTGCGGTGCGGCACCCGCCGGGTGCAGGGCGTGGAGATCAGCGTCTGCGCCCGGCCGGGCCGCTGCTGATCGTCAGACGCCGCGGGCGGCCGTGTGCACCGTGCGTGCCGCCAGGACGAAGACGTCCGGCCGGTGGTGGATGCTCGCCTTGTCGTCGGGGTCGACGAGCCGGTCGAGGGTGGCTCTGTCCTCGGCGTCGAGGCGGTCGCCGACGACCTCGCGCATCCGGGTCAGGGTGTTGACGGCGACATGGCGGGCCCGGTCCGTGGTCGGGGCGGGCAGGTCGAGCAGGAAGCTGCGGGTGCCGGTGTGCTTGAGGCCCACGGAGGCCAGCAGCGCCGGCCAGTCCTCGATCACGTCGACGGTGCCGGGCAGGCCGGCCCGCATCTCGCTGAACCAGTCCTCGTGCAGCGCGTCGAGCCGGGCCTGGAGTCCGGGGCGGCCGATGCCGATGTCGCGCGGCAGGTACCGGGTGGGCAGGCTGCCCTCCAGCAGGGCCAGCGTGCCGCCGGGCGCGAGCCGGTCGGCGAACGAGGCGAGGGCGGCCCGCTGATCGCCGAGGTGATGCAGGCTCCAGCTGGCCCAGATCAGGTCGGCCGGGTACTCCAACTCCTCCAGTACGCCGGGCAGTTCGCCGGCGAGGGTGCCGAACCGGTCCGCGACGCCGAGCCGGCCCGACCGGTCCCGGGCCCGCTCGAGAAGCGGCTCGGAGCCGTCGACGGCGACGATCCGGGCGCCGGGGAAGTTCTCGGCGAGCAGACAGGAGGCGACACCGGGTCCGCTGCCCGCGTCGACGACGAGCCCCGGCTCGGTCTGCCGCTTGGCGAGCCAGGCCATCGCCCGTTCGTACATCGGCATGTACAGCTCGGCCTGCTCCTCCAGCATCGGGGCCATCTCGGCCCAGTCGATGTCGGTGTGATCGTGGGAGTGGCCGTGGTGGTCGTGGGTGTGGCCGGGTTGGTCGTGGTGGTCGTGCGCCATGGGGGTCAGCCTCTCGTCCGGGTGCGGCCAGCGTGCGCCGACGCACCGTGGGGAGGCCACCACTGTTGCCGGGACGGCAAAAAACCCGCCGGGCCCGGCGCGGGAGAACTGAAGGACCCGGCGGACCCCCGCGCCCCCGAAGGGGCGCGGGGAACTGCGCGACCAGCCACAACGGCCCCGCAGCCGCATTCACGGTGTTACGACAGCGGCGGGTACGCGTTGGTCATCAGCTGCTGGAACTGTGCCGAGAACCAGTGCCCGGACAGCGGCGCGTTCGGCAGGGCGCCGGACAGGCTGTTGCCGTTGCGCGGGTTGCCCGTGTAGGTCGGGTCGCACATCCGGTCGAAGCCCTTCCCTTCGTCGTTGGGGATGGCAGAGCTCGAACCGTCGGACTCACCCGGGGGCTTGATCCACACGTAGGCGTCGATCCCGGCCGCGGGGCTGGCCTGCGGACGCTCACCGAGTCCGGCTCCGGACTGGTTGCACCAGTTGCCGACGTGGATACGACGGTCGTAGCGGCCGCCGTTGACGTAGGTGTCGACGTCCGTCGTCGCTCCCGGTCCGGCGGGCCGGGCGGTGCCGCCCCAGCCGTTGCGGGAGGTGTCGATCAGCATGCCGATACCGGAGTTGAAGCCGGTGGTGACCAGCTGGTTGCGGAACGCCTGGGCGAACGACAGCTCGTCCACGTACCGGTTCCAGTCGACCCACTTGGACTCGCGGACGGACTTGCCGGCCACGGAGTCGTTGATGGTGTAGTTGTTCTCCTTCAGGGCGCTGTAGTTGGCCGTGTTGGCGATGAAGCCGTGCACGTCGTTGACGGTGGCGCCCTCGGAGGTCGCGGCCTCCTTCATCACGGTGGCGCTGGCGGCGAAGTTGTCGTCCCAGCCGATCCAGCCGTGGTGTCCGGCGTCGATGTAGTTGTAGACGTTGGCGACGTCGCCGAGCTTGTTCAGGGCGTAGCCGACGCCCTTCTGGTAGTTGCCGTTGGCCTTCATGACGTCGCACTGCGGGGTGGCGGTGGGACGGCTGCCGGTGTTGGTGACGAGGTTGGGCAGCGAGTCGATCTCGATGGTGGTGACGATCCGCAGTCCGGCGTACTTGGAGTCGGCGAGGATCGCGGCGATCGGGTCGATGTACTGCGTCTTGTACTTGTCGATCTCCGTGGGGCCGAGCTCACCGTTGGAGGCGAGGGCGGCGCAGTCACGGCCGGGCAGGTTGTAGATGACGAGCTGGACGACCAGTTCGCCGGAGCCCTTCTGGGCCAGGGCCGCGTCCAGGTGGGCGCGCAGGCCCATGCCGCCGTTCACGCCGTTGATCGCGGCGATCCGGTCCAGCCAGACACCGGTCGGCTGGTTGGAGATACGGCTGCCGCCCGGCTCGGCGGCGGCCTTCGCGGACCACTCCGGATTCACGTACACCTTGGCGCCGCTGTACGGGTTGTCGACCCGGGTGCCGGTTCCCGGGCCCGGCGGGTCGGTCGGCCCGCTGCCACCGTCGTCGACGTTGCAGGTCACCCCGTCGAGGGTGAAGGTGGCCGGGATCGCGTTGGTGCCGCTGTAGGTGCCCTGGAAGCCGAAGCTGGCCGAACCGCCGGTGGCGAGCGTGCCGTTGTAGCTCTCGTTGGCGGCGGTGACGGCCGTCCCGCTCTGGGTGACCTTCGCGTTCCAGCCGTTGGTGACCTTCTGGCTTCCGGCGTACGACCACTTGACCGCCCAACTGCTCTTGGCGGCGCCGTTGTTGGTGACCGTGACCGCGGCGGTGAAGCCGGAGCCCCAGTCGTTCTGGATCTTGTAGTCCACGGTGCAGGGTATGGCGGCTGCCCCGACGTCCGCGGGGTTGACGGCGAGCGCCGTCCCGGAGGCCCCGGCGACCAGGGCCATGGCTGCGAGGAGCGCGGTTCTCGTACGACTCATGAGTGCGGGTTTCCTTCTTTCGCTGCGAGGTTCTCGGATTCCGGTCGTGTGAAGGGGGGTTATCCGTTCAGGGAGCGCAGGTGGTCGCGCAGCCCGATGCCGTACGCCGTCGGCGTACCGTCGTAACTGGAGATCAGAGCGGGACCCGAGGTGCAGCTCCATGTGTTCCAGGTCCAGCCCAGGTAGGACAGGCCACGGTCGTCGAACCACTTCATGACCTGGTCGATGAACGCGTGCCCGCAGGTGTTCTCGCCGATCTCCCCGGCGACCAGCGGCACTTGGGCCGCCACCGGGGCGAGCTGGGAGTTCCAGCAGCTTTCGTTGGCGCAGGTGTTGAAGTTGTAGACGTGCCAGGCGGCCGCGAGATTGTTCTTCGGGTCGCTGGGCCTGTACGTCAGCCATTGGCTGAGGTCGTTGGAGTACGCGATCCCGCCGGCGAGGATCAGGTTGCCGGCGCCGGTCGCCCGTACGGCGTCGACGAGATCCTGCATACCGGCGACCTCGTAGCCGATGCCGGAGCAGGTGCCGCCGTCCCGCCAGCACTGCCACGCCTGGGTGGTCGTGGCGGTGGCGCGGTCCGGGTAGGGCTCGTTGAACAGGTCGAAGACGACGGTCGGGTCGGCTTTGAAGGTGTTGGCCACCGACGTCCAGAAGGACGGGGTGTACTGCATGTCGGGCATCGGCTTCTGGCAGCTGGCGTGCACGTCGGAGCAGCCCGCCGAGTTGCCCGTGTACTGGCCGTGGGTCCAGTGCAGTTCGAGTATCGGCGTCATGCCGTTCGCCTTCACCTTCGCCACCAGGTCCTTGACGGCGTCGATGTAGTGCGAACCGGCGTACTCCGGCTTGATGTTGGACAGGCCGAGCCAGCACTCCTCGTTCAGCGGAATGCGGACCGTGTTGGCGTTCCAGTCGGCGATCGCCCTGATGGCGGCGTCGTCGACCGGCCCGTCCCAGATGCCGTAACCCTGCACGCACATGAACTCGCCGCCGGAACGGTTGACGCCGAGCAGACGACGGGTGGTGCCGTCGGCGTCCACGAGCTTGTTCCCCAAGGCTCTGAGGACCGGCGGTGTTCCGTCACCGGTGTCCGGAGGATCGGTCGGTGTCGGTGTGGGTGTCGGCGTGGGCGAGGGGTCCACGTCGACGTTGCAGGTCGTGCCGTTGAGCTTGAACGAGGTCGGTGACGGGTTGCTCCCCGACCAGGAGCCGAGGAAGCCGGCGCTGACCTTCGCGCCGGTGGCGAGCGGGCCGTTGTAACTCTCGTTGGCCGCCGTCACCGTCGTACCGGACTGGGACCACTTGGCGTTCCAGCCCTGGCCCAGCTTCTGTCCGCCCGCGAAGTCGAAGGCGAGACTCCAACTGCTCACGGCGGAGGCGTTGTTGGTGATGGTCACGGCACCCTGGAAGCCGGTGTCCCACTGGCTGGTGACGGAGTACTCCACCGTGCACGCGGGGGTGGCTCCCGACGCCGTGACGACCGGAACCGACACGGACCCGAGGAGGGTCACGGCGCCGGCGACGGCTACTGCCTTACCCCGGGGGATAACCCCCGGACCCCCAGCAGAAAAACGGGCCAGCCGACGTGACCGGCGCGTCCATCGCGGGGCGAGCCTGAGTAAAGGTACTGAACGCGGGGGGTGTCGCATGAGCGACTCCTTGCAGATCAGCGCGCCGTGACGGACGCGTCGACTGATGGAACCGCTCCCACTGGTGTCACCGAAGTTAGCGCCAAGTGACGGCAAAGAACAGAGGAGTCACTTGACTTTTCCTCAACCACATTCATCGAATCTTTTCGACTCTTCAAGCATCTTGACCCCTCTCACCCTCATCCCCACTATGGGAGCGCTCCCACTGGTTCAAGCCTTGACTTCTCCGAGCCGCAAGGAGGAACCAGCACATGGCACCGAGAAGGAGACGCCGGACTGTCCGGCGCTTGTGGACGGCCGTCGTGGTCGCCCTGGCACTGCCGTTCGCCATGCTGAGTGTGGCTTCAACTCCCGCACAGGCAGCGGCAGTTCAATGCAGCGTCGACTACAAGACGAATGACTGGGGCTCCGGCTTCACCACGGACGTGACGATCACGAACCGCGGTACGGACGCCATCAGTGGCTGGACCCTGACGTATGCCTACGCCGGCAACCAGAAGCTGTCGAACGGATGGAACGGCACCTGGTCCCAGTCCGGTCAGACGGTCACGGTGAACAACGCGACCTACAACGGGAACATCGCGGCCGGTGCCGCGGTCTCCACCGGCGCGCAGTTCACCTACAGCGGCACCAACGCCGCCCCGACGTCCTTCGCGATCAACGGCACCACCTGCACCGGCGCCCACCAGCCGCCGATCACGGTGCTGACCAGCCCGGCAGCGGGCGCGGTCTACACGCAGGGCAACGCCGTCCCGCTGGCGGCGACCGCCGCCGCCGCGGACGGGGCGACGATCAGCAAGGTGGAGTTCTACGACAACACCACGCTGCTGGGCACCGACACCACGTCGCCGTACTCGCTTTCGGTCTCAAGCTTGACCGTGGGCAGTCATTCGCTGCTCGCGAAGGCGTACGACAGTCTGGGCGCGTCCGGGGAGTCCACCCCGGTCGGCATCACGGTCGCCTCGGGTCCCGCCGTGGTGGCCTCGGCCACCCAACTCGCCGTGCAGCAGGGCGAGACGGGCACGTTCGGGGTGAAGCTGTCCACGCAGCCGTCCGCGAACGTGACGGTGACGACCGCTCGGGCGAGCGGCAACTCGGGTCTGTCCGTGACCGGCGGGGCTTCCCTGACCTTCACCCCGTCGAACTGGAACACCGCCCAGAACGTCACCATCACGGCCGACGCCTCCGGCACCGGAGCCGCGATCTTCGAGTCGACGGCGACCGGGCACGCCAAGTCGTCGGTGACGGTCACGCAGATCGAGGCGGCGGGCGAGTACGACGCCCGCTTCCTGGAGCTGTACGGCAAGATCACCAACCCGGCGAACGGCTACTTCTCTCCCGAGGGCATCCCCTATCACTCGGTGGAGACGCTGATCGTCGAGGCCCCGGACCACGGTCACGAGACCACGTCGGAGGCGTACAGCTACCTTCTCTGGCTGCAGGCCATGTACGGCAAGGTGACCGGCGACTGGACCAAGTTCAACGGTGCCTGGGACATCATGGAGAAGTACATGATCCCCACGCACGCCGACCAGCCGACCAACTCCTTCTACAACGCCTCCAAGCCGGCGACCTACGCGCCCGAGCTGGACACACCCAACGAGTATCCGGCGAAGCTGGACACCGGCGTGTCGGTGGGTTCGGATCCGATCGCCGGTGAACTGAAGAGCGCCTACGGTACGGACGATGTCTACGGTATGCACTGGTTGCAGGACGTCGACAACGTCTACGGCTACGGCAACTCGCCCGGCAAGTGCGAGGCGGGTCCGACGGACACCGGCCCGTCGTACATCAACACCTTCCAGCGCGGTGCGCAGGAGTCGGTGTGGGAGACGGTTCCGCAGCCGACCTGCGACGCCTTCAAGTACGGCGGCAAGAACGGGTACTTGGACCTCTTCACCGGTGACGCCTCCTACGCCAAGCAGTGGAAGTTCACCAACGCCCCGGACGCCGACGCGCGTGCGGTGCAGGCCGCGTACTGGGCCGACAAGTGGGCCGACGCGCAGGGCAAGGGCGGCGAGATCTCCACGACCGTGGCCAAGGCCGCGAAGATGGGCGACTACCTGCGCTACTCGATGTACGACAAGTACTTCAAGAAGGTGGGCAACTGCGTCGGTCCGACCACCTGTGCGGCCGGGACCGGCAAGGACGCCTCGATGTACCTGATGTCCTGGTACTACGCCTGGGGCGGCGCCACCGACACCTCGGCGGGCTGGGCCTGGCGCATCGGCTCCAGCCATACGCACGGCGGCTACCAGAACCCGATGGCCGCGTACGCGCTGAGCGCCTACGCCGACCTGAAGCCCAAGTCGAGCACAGGTGCCGCCGACTGGGGCACCTCGCTGACCCGGCAGATCGAGTTCTACCGCTGGCTCCAGTCCAACGAGGGTGCCATCGCGGGCGGAGCGACCAACAGCTGGGCGGGCCGTTACGCGCCCCCGCCGGCCGGCAAGTCCACCTTCTACGGCATGTACTACGACCAGCAGCCCGTCTACCACGACCCGCCGTCCAACCAGTGGTTCGGCTTCCAGGCGTGGTCGATGGAGCGGGTGGCCGAGTACTACCAGCAGACGGGGAACGCGGCCGCGAAGACCGTCCTCGACAAGTGGGTGGACTGGGCGCTGGACCACACCACCATCAACCCCGACGGCACCTACCAGATCCCGTCGACCCTCCAGTGGTCGGGCCAGCCCGACACCTGGAACGCGTCAAGTCCCGGCTCCAACAGCGCACTTCATGTCACCGTCGCCGACTACACCAACGACGTCGGTGTGGCCGCCGCGTACGCCAAGACCCTGACGTACTACGCGGACCGCTCCGGTGACACGGCCGCCGCGACGACGGCGAAGGCACTCCTGGACGGCATGTGGGACAACCACCAGGACGCCCTGGGCATCGCGGTGCCGGAGAACCGGGCCGACTACAACCGGTTCGACGACGGCATCTACATCCCGAGCGGCTGGACCGGCACCATGCCGAACGGCGACGCGATCAACTCGTCGTCGACCTTCGATTCGATTCGGTCGTTCTACGAGGACGATCCGGCCTGGTCGAAGATCGAGGCGTATCTCGCGGGCGGTGCGGTCCCGTCGTTCACGTACCACCGGTTCTGGGCCCAGGCGGACATCGCCATGGCCATGGGTTCGTACGCGGAGCTTCTCGAATAGCCCCCGCGAAGCGTTCCACGAGAAGGCCGGTGCTCGAAGTGCGGGCCGTCTGTGGCTGGTCGCGCCCGCGCGGCGGAGCCGCATATCGGATACCGCCCCGCGCCCCTGACGGGGCGCGGGGGGCACCGTCCCTTCTCCGGAACCGCTTAAGGCTCCGCGTACGAGGTCTCGCCACCTGACGGTGAGGCCGACTCGCCGGGCGGCCCCCTCCCGCACTGGGGGTCGCCCGGCACCTCTCGAACCCCATAGCAAGCGCTTGCTATTCGCACCTTCCCCTCCTCCCCCACGTCCCCGGAAAGGACCCCCGTGCGAAGAACACGCATCCTCACTGCCGTGCTGGCGCTCGCGGCCGGCCTGCTCGCGGGCACCCCGCCCGCACTCGCCGCCGACAGTACGAAAACAGCCATCGCCGCCGACACCTACACCTGGAAGAACGCCCGGATCGAC
Organism: Streptomyces sp. WM6386; assembly: GCF_000972385.1. Classification (GTDB taxonomy): domain Bacteria; phylum Actinomycetota; class Actinomycetes; order Streptomycetales; family Streptomycetaceae; genus Streptomyces. Next base: position 118,397 of record NZ_JXTE01000011.1, on the reverse strand, counting down.
GGCGGCGGATTCGTCCCCGGCATCGTCTTCAACCGCAGCGAGAAGAACCTGGCCTACGCCCGCACAGACATCGGCGGCGCCTACCGCTGGGTGGAGTCGAGCAAGACCTGGACACCACTGCTGGACTCGGTCGGCTGGAACGACTGGGGGCACACCGGCGTGGCGAGCCTGGCCTCCGACTCCGTGAACCCGGACCGGGTGTACGCGGCGGTCGGCACGTACACCAACAGCTGGGACCCGGGGAACGGGGCGATCCTGCGCTCCTCGAACCGGGGCGCGAGCTGGCAGAAGACCGACCTGCCGTTCAAGCTCGGCGGGAACATGCCGGGGCGCGGCATGGGCGAGCGGCTGGCGATCGACCCGAACAAGAACAGCGTGCTGTACCTGGGCGCGCCCAGCGGCAAGGGCCTGTGGCGGTCGACGGACTCCGGTGCGACCTGGTCGCAGGTCGCCAACTTCCCCAACGTCGGCAACTACGTACAGGATCCGAGCGACACCTCCGGCTACGCCAGTGACAACCAGGGCGTTGTCTGGGTCACCTTCGACGAGCGGACGGGCACCTCGGGCAACGCGACGCAGACGATCTACGTCGGGGTGGCCGACAAGGACAACGCGGTGTACCGCTCGACGGACGGGGGCGCGAGCTGGTCGCGGCTGGCCGGGCAGCCGACCGGATACCTCGCGCACAAGGGCGTACTGGATACCGTCAACGGCTATCTGTACATCGCATACAGCGACAAGGGCGGTCCGTACGACGGCGGCAAGGGCCGGCTGCTGCGGTACGCGACCTCGACGGGTACGTGGACCGACATCAGCCCGGTCGCCGAGGCCGACACGTACTACGGCTTCAGCGGGCTGACCGTCGACCGGCAGGATCCGGGCACGCTGATGGCCACGGGCTACAGCTCCTGGTGGCCGGACACCCAGATCTTCCGCTCCACCGACAGCGGCGCCACCTGGACGCGCGCCTGGGACTACTCCTCGTACCCCAACCGCTCGAACCGCTTCACGATGGACGTCTCGTCGTCGCCGTGGCTGACCTGGGGCGCGAACCCCTCGCCGCCCGAGCAGGCGCCGAAACTCGGCTGGATGACCGAGGCGTTGGAGATCGACCCGTTCAACTCCAGCCGGATGATGTACGGGACGGGTGCGACGGTCTACGGCACGGAGAACCTCACGAACTGGGACTCCGGCAGCCAGTTCACCATCAAGGCGATGGCGCAGGGCCTGGAGGAGACCGCGGTCCTCGACCTCGCCTCGCCGCCGTCCGGCGGCGCCCAACTCTTCAGCGCACTGGGGGACATCGGCGGTTTCCGGCACACGGACCTGACCAAGGTGCCGGCGATGATGTACACCCCGCCGAACTTCACCACGACGACGAGCCTGGACTTCGCCGAGACCAACCCGAACACGATGGTCCGGGCCGGCAACCTCGACGCGGGCCCGCACATCGCCTTCTCGACGGACAACGGCGCCAACTGGTTCGGCGGGAGTGACCCTTCGGGGGTCAGCGGCGGCGGCACGGTCGCGGCGGCCTCGGACGGCAGCCGCTTCGTGTGGAGCCCGGCGGGCACCGGTGTGCAGTACACGACGGGCTTCGGCACCTCGTGGGCGGCGTCGAGCGGGATCCCCGCCGGTGCGATCGTCGAGTCCGACCGGGTCGACGCCAAGACCTTCTACGGCTTCAAGTCGGGGAAGTTCTACGTCAGTACGGACGGCGGCGCGACCTTCACGGCCTCGGCAGCCACCGGGCTGCCGAGCGGCGACAGCGTCCGGTTCAAGGCACTGCCCGGCACCAAGGGTGATGTCTGGCTGGCGGGCGGTGCGACGGACGGCGCGTACGGGCTGTGGCACTCGACCAACGGCGGTACGTCCTTCACCAAGCTGTCCAACGTCGAGCAGGCCGACACCGTCGGCTTCGGCAAGGCGGCGACGGGGGCGTCGTACCAGACGCTCTACACCAGCGCGAAGATCGGGGGCGTACGCGGCATCTTCCGTTCCACGGACCAGGGTTCGACCTGGACGCGCATCAACGACGATGCTCACCAGTGGGGTTGGACGGGCGACGCGATCACCGGTGATCCGCGGGTGTACGGCCGGGTCTATGTGTCGACCAACGGCCGCGGCGTCATCTACGGCGACTCCTCCGACACGGGCGGCGGCGGTGGTGGCACCGATCCCACGCCGACGCCCACGGGTGCCTGCGAGGTGACGTACAAGATCACGAATGAGTGGTCGGGCGGCTTCCAGGCGGACGTCCAGCTCAGCAACACCGGCTCAAGTGCCTGGAGCGGATGGTCACTTGGCTGGTCCTTCCCCGACGGCCAGACGATCGGTCAGCTGTGGAACGCCGAGTACACCCAGTCGGGTGCGGCGGTGACGGCGAAGAACGTCGACTGGAACGGCAATGTGGCGGCGGGCTCGTCCGTGGGCTTCGGCTTCACGGGCAACTGGTCGGGCGCGAACACCAAACCGGCCGCGTTCAAGCTGGGCGACCAGACCTGCAAGGTGAGTTGACCGTATCCACGCGCGAGGAGGCCCCGTCCGTTTCCGGGCGGGGCCTCCTCCTCCGGGTGTGTCAGGGCGTGTACACCGTCGGCCTCGGTGCCGTCGCCATGCCGTTTCCGATGAAGAAGCTCGGGTGCGGAGGCTGGTTGTAGGCGGTGTTCTGCCAGGCCAGGCCCGTGCGGTACATCGTGTCGTGGAGCAGGGTCGTGATCTTCGTGGTGGTCTCGTACGGCGTGGAGTAGATCCTGAGGGCCGTGTTGTCGGACGTCGGCCAGACGACCTCCTCGCGCCAGTCGCCGAAGATGTCGCCGGACAGGGACGGCGTGGCCTTGGTGCTGTTGTTGGAGTGGACGCTCGCGCCGGTCAGCAGGCGGGTGTCGGAGGAGGTGCCGTACTTGTCGATGTGGGTGCCGTCGAGGAGTTCGCGGGTGGTGTCGCCGTCCCACCAGGACAGGAAGTTGACCGACGAGGGTTCGCGGCCCTTCGTGGCGCCCGCTTCGTCACGGATGGAGGTGTCGGAGGCGGACCACATCTCGGCGCCGTCGTTGCCGGCGTAGATGTCACCGGCGACCCCGCGGCCGTTGTCGCAGCAGGCCGCCAGCTTCCAACGGACCGCACCGGTAGCGGGGTTGATGTAGAGCTCGGCGGGCTGGGAGGTGGACTCGGAGACCTTGAAGTACTCCAGACCCGATGTCGAGGGGTCGAGGTCACCGAGGTGCTGGGCGTCGCCGTGACCGGTCTTGGTGGTCCACAGGCCGTTGCCGTTGTCGTCGACGGCCATCGCGCCGTACACGATCTCGTCCTTGCCGTCGTTGTCGACGTCCCCGACGGAGAGGCTGTGCGAGCCCTGACCGTCGTACCCCTTGCCGGAGTTGGTGGAGGAGTTGGTGTCGAAGGTCCAGCGGCGGGTGAAGGTTCCGCCTCGCCAGTCCCAGGCCGCGAGCACCGAACGGGTGTAGTAGCCCCGCGCCATGATCAGCGAGGGCCGGGCGCCGTCCAGATACGCCGTGCCCGCGAGGAAGCGGTCGACGCGGTTGCCGTAGGAGTCTCCCCACGAGCTCACCGTGCCGCGGGCCGGGACGTAGTCGACGCTCTGCATCGCCTTCCCGGTCTGGCCGTTGAACATGGTCAGGTACTCGGGTCCGGACAGGACGTACCCACTGGAGTTGCGGTAGTCGGCCGACGAGCTGCCGATCACCGCGCCCGTCCCGTCGACGGTTCCGTCCGCGGTCTTCACGGCGACCTCGGCCTTGCGGTCGCCGTCGTAGTCGTACACCTGGAACTGTGTGTAGTGCGCGCCGGAACGGATGTTGCGGCCCAGGTCGATGCGCCACAGCCGGGAGCCGTCGAGCTTGACGCCGTCGAGGATCGTGTTGCCGGTGTAGCCGGACTGGGAATTGTCCTTGGCGTTGGTGGGCTGCCACTTGAGCACGAAGTCCAGCGCCCCGTCACCGTCGAGGTCCGCGACGGAGGCGTCGTTGGCCTCGTAGGTGTAGGCGACTCCGTCGGGGGTGGTGCCGCCCGCGGGCGGGGTGATCGGCACGTCCTTGTAGCCGGTGCGGAACTGGATCGCGTGCACCGAGTCGGCCTGCTCCACACCGCCGACGATCGCGCGGATCGTGTAGTCGGCCTGGGACGGGGCGCCGGAGTGGAAGTAGTTGGTGGAGCCGGTGACGGGCGTCGAGTTGACCAACGCACCGGCCCGGTAGACGTTGAACGACACGTTGTTCGGGTCGGTGCCGAGCCAGCGCCAGCTGACCAGGTTGCCGGCGTCGGTGTGGACGCTGACGACACCGCGGTCGAGTGCCTCCACCTGCCGGGCCGTCGCGGCCTCGGCCGTGCCGGTGGCGAGCTGGGTGAGGCCGGCGGCGACGAGCGCCGTGGCGGCGGTCAGCGCGGAGAGGACGACCCTTCGTCTGCGGCGCGGGAGCGGATGCGGATGCGGGTGCGGGTGCTGCACGAGACGTACCTCCTGGGAGGACGGACGGGGGTCCGTGAGGACGTGCGGATTCCGTTCCTCAGTGGCCGCCGCGTGCGCCGGGGTTGCCGTACATTTCGGCCAGTTCCGCCGCCGTTCGGGCGAGCCGCTCGCGCAGCTCGGGCGGCTCCAGGACCTCGATGTCCGTGCCCATGCGCAGGAACTCGCCGAGGGCGTGGTCGACGGACTCGACGGGGACCGTGGCCAGAGTTCCCCCGCCCGCGTCGGCACGGACGTCGAACGCCCTGGCGAGCGTCACGCCCGGCGCAAGCCGCACCAGCGCCTCGCCCCGGTACAGCCGCTCGTGGAAGTCCCGCTGGTAGGCCGCCCAGTACGCGGCCAGGTCGAAGTCGTCCGGGCGCATGAACTCTCCCTCTGTCACAGCGAGTTGGAGAATCTGGTCGACCCGGAAGGTACGCGGCCCCGGGCCGGCCACGACGTACCAGCGCCCCGCCTTCAGCACCAGCCCGTACGGCTCCAGCCGGCGCTCCACATCGGTCGGCGCACGCCAACGACGGTATACGATATCCAGTACACGGTTGTTCCACACCGCGTCGGCCACCGCCGGCAGATACGGCGTCTCCTCCGCCTCCGCGTACCAGCCGGGCGCGTCCAGATGGAAGCGGCCGCTGATCCGGTCGGCGTGCGCCCGCAGCTCCACCGGCAGCGCCGCCCGCACCTTGAGCTGCGCCGCCGCCAGCACCGACCCCAGCCCCAGCTCGGCGGCCGGACCGGGCACGCCCGCGAGGAACAGCGCCTCGGCCTCGTCGGCGGTGAGCCCGGTCAGACGGGTGCGGTAGCCGTCGAGCAGCCGGTAGCCGCCCGCATGCCCCGCGTCGGCGTACAGCGGGACCCCGGCCGCGCTCAGCGCCTCCACGTCCCGGTAGACGGTCCGCACCGACACCTCCAGTTCCTCGGCGAGCTGGGCGGCGGTCATCCGGCCCCGTGTCTGGAGCAGGAGCAGGATCGAGACGAGCCGACTGGACTTCACCACCACAGAATCCCAGACTTCACTGACAGAGGGTGTCAGTGAAGCGGTCCTAGCTTCCCGCCATGAGCTTCACCGAGAAACTCCTCACCATCCCCCCACCCATCGAGGTGGCGGGCCGGCACATCAAGCGCTACCACGTCACCGCCGACCCGGCGGGCATCGCGCCCGACGTGGAGAAGGCGGCGTACGCGATCCTCCCGGAGCTGCTGCCGGAGCCGGACGGCACCCCGCCCGCGACCTTCGTCGTCCTGCACCGAGGCGGCGACGACGGCGCCTACCTCAACGCCTACAGCTGGGTGTGGGACAACGTCCTGCACTTCCGGGGCGCCTCGGCGGGCCAGCCCGTGCTCGGCTGCCCCGACCACGACCCCACCCACTTCATCAGGCCCGAGCTGCCGTGGATCGGCTGTGTCTGGGAACTCCCGCCGATCCTGCACGAACGGGACGCCTGGGTACGGCATCTGCTGTCCCCCGAAGTCCCGGACCTGGCCGCCTACTTGGCCGACTCCCTGCCCGAAGGAACCACGGGGGACCGCGCATGAGCAGCCCGCACGACTTCGACTTCTTCCACGGCGACTGGCAGGTCCTCAACCGCCGCCGCACCGACTTCCTGGACCCGGACAGCGCCTGGGAGGAGTTCTGGGCGACCAGCCGCTGCCGGCCCCTGTTCGACGGCGCCGCCAACGTCGACGAGATCGACATGCCGCATCTCGCCGCGAAGGGCGCGACCCTGCGGCTGTTCGACCGGGAGAGGGGGCAGTGGTCGCTGAACTGGGCCTCCAGTCGCAGCGGCACCCTCTTCCCGCCGGTCTTCGGCCGGTTCGACGGCGACCGCGGCGAGTTCCACGGCAACGACCGACACGACGACAAGGACGTGCGGGTCCGCTTCGTCTGGTCCGACGTCCGCGACACCGGGGCCCGCTGGGAGCAGGCCTTCTCGCTCGACGGCGGGGACACCTGGCTGACCAACTGGATCATGGAGTTCACCCGGGCTTCCTGAAGGCCCGCAGCGCGAACACCGGGTCGGCGCGCGGCCGGTCCTGGTCCGGCAGTGCCTCGAGGCGGGCGGCGAGCGCATCGGTGCGCGGGTCGCCCGGCGGCAGCAGGGTGAACCAGCCGCGCCGCAGGTCGGCGGCCGTACGGCGGGGGCTGCGGCCCTGCCCCCGGCCCAAAAACCGGGCCCGCCCGGCGTCGACCAGGCCCTGCGCGGCGGCGTGCGCCTCGACGCGGGGCTCGGCGTCCGGGGCGGGCCGACGGGGGCGCGGGGCCAGGACGGCGTCGATGTCGCTGCCGACGTCGTGCGCGGCGGCCTTGTCGACGGTGGTGACGTACACACCGCCGGGCCGCAGCACCCGGGCGCACTCGGCGACGATGCTCCGCACGTCCTCGGCGTCGTCGACGAGATGCAGCAGCCACACACTGGTCACCGCGTCGAACACCCCGTCGGGGAAGGGCAGTCGGCGGCTGTCCGCGAGGACGATCGCCCCCGGCAGGCGGGCCGCGGCCATCCGCGCCATGCCGTACGTCAGGTCGGCGCCCGCCACCCGCAGCGCGGGCCGTGCCCCCGCGAGCCGCCGGGTGACGATCCCGGTGCCGCAGGCCACGTCGAGCAGACGGCGGGCGCCCTCGGGGACCAGGCCCAGCACGGCGTCGGCGGCCGCGGCGGCGCGGGGCTCGCCGCCGCGGGTGATGTCGTAGGCGTCGGCCTCCTTGTCGTAGTCCAGCACCTCACCGGGCTCCGTGGCCGGGGGCGAGCGCCTCCACCTTCTGCGCGAGTTCGAAGTCCTTCTCGGTCACCGCGCCGCCCACGCTGTGCGTGTTCACGGTCAGGGACACCGTGTTGTAGCCGAGCGTGAGGTCCGAGTGGTGGTCGAGCTCCTCCTGGACCTGGGCGATGTGGACGACCATCGCCGTGGCCGCGAAGTGCGAGGACAGACGGTAGGAACGGGCGAGGCGGTCCCCGTCGAGCGACCAGCCCGGCAGTTCCGCGAGCCGGTCCTCGATGTCCTTCTGCGACAGCGGTTCGAGGGGCATGACGCTGCTCCTTCCTGGACTGCGGGTTCTCCTTCAGCGTGCCACACGGAGCCCACCGAAGCCCTGGTCACAAGGGTCCCCTTCCCCGACGTACCCCTTCGTCGTCTACGGTCCTCGTATGACCACCACAGCCGCCGGAAAGGGCGTCGGCCCCCTGCTGCGGGCCTGGCGGGAGCAGCGCCGGGTCAGTCAGCTGGAGCTGGCGCTGCGGGCCGACTCCTCCGCCCGGCACATCAGCTTCATCGAGACGGGCCGTTCCCGGCCGAGCGAGGAGATGGTGCTGCGGCTGGCCGAGCATCTGGACGTCCCCGTGCGGGAGCGCAACGCGCTGCTGCTGGCGGCGGGTTACGCCCCGCGCTACTCGCAGACTCCGCTGGACGACCCGGCGCTGGACTCCGTGCGTGCGGGCATGGAGCGTCTGATCCAGGGCTACGAGCCTTATCCGGCACTGGTGTTGGACGCGATGTACAACGTGCTCGCGGCCAATCGCGGCATTCTCATGCTGCTCGACGGCATCCCGGAGTCCCTGCTCGAACCCCCGCTGAACGCGATGCGGCTGACGCTGCATCCCGAGGGCATGGCCCCTCGGATCCGCAACCTCGGTGAGTGGCGCGGGCATCTGCTCGCGCAGATGGAGCGGCAGATCGCGCTGCACCGCTCGCAGCCGCTGCGGGAGCTGTACGAGGAGGTGGCGGCGTATCCCGTGCCGGACACCGGTTGCGGTGAACCGCTGGAAGAGGCACCGTACTTCGCGCTCCCGATGCTGATCGAGCACGAGGGCCGGGTGCTGTCGTTCATCTCCTCCATCTCCACCTTCAACACCCCCATGGACGTGACCGTCGCCGAGCTGGCCATCGAGACGTTCCTCCCGGCCGACCCGGCGACGGTCAAGTACCTTCAGTCACTGATGTCCTGACGGGCCTTCAGGGCCACGTGCTGGAGGACGGCGAACCCGGCCACGGTCGAGGCCTGCACGACGGTCCACACGGCGCCCGCCGTCGAAGGGGTGAGCCACAGGACCAGGGCGAGGCAACTCACCGCGGCCCAGGCAAGGTTGATCTCGACGACGGCCCGGACCGGCAGCGTGGCGGGCCGTGCCCGGGAGGCCAGCAGGCCGACGGCCGCGGCGTACACCACCAGGAACGCCCCGAGTTCGAGCAGCAGCGTGGAGCCGACCCCCGTCAGGCGGCCCAACGGCCCGGAGAGGGCCAGGTAGGCGAGTGCGTTCGCGCCGGTCACGACCGCGTCGAGGGCGAGGAAGCGGCGCAGGGCGACGTGCGGGTCACCGGTGCGGGCAAGAGCGGACAGCTGGGTGGCGGACATGGCGAATCACCCTCCGACGGGGTCGATTTGAGGCTCTGGGAGAAGGCGGGACCCGGGTTCCGGACCGGAGTGCGCCGGCCCGGAACCCGTTGTCACCACGATCCCGCCGCCGGCCGGCACCGTCGATTACCCCCGGAGTAATGCCACACGTGGCGAGCGCCTCACCCCCGACCCCGTGAGACCGACAGCGGAACATGGCACACTGCCCTGCATACTTCGGCGCGTAGGGGAGGCGTGGCGTGAGTGAGCGGCGGCCTGCGCCCACCGTGGGTCAGGTGGTGCTCGGCAGACGGCTCCAGGAGTTGCGGGAGGCGGCCGGGCTCAAGCGCGAGGAGGCCGCGAAGGTTCTCCGCGTGGCCCCCGCGACCGTACGGCGCATGGAGATGGCCGAGGTCGCGCTGAAGATCCCCTATGTGCAGCTGCTGCTGTCCACGTACGGTGTCGCGGAGGAGGAGACGGACGCCTTCGTCGCGCTGGCCGAGGAGGCGAACCAGCCGGGCTGGTGGCAGCGGTTCCACGATGTGCTGCCGGACTGGTTCAGCCTGTACGTGAGCCTGGAGGGTGCCGCCCGCATCATCCGCTCCTACGAACCGCACTTCGTGCCCGGCCTGTTGCAGACCGAGGCGTACGCCCGCGCCGTCATGGAGGCGGGCACGATAGCGCAGCAGGGCTCCGACACCATCGAGCGGCACGTGTCCCTGCGGATGACCCGGCAGCAGCTTCTGGAGAAGCCCGATCCGCCCCACCTGTGGGTGATCATGGACGAGACGGTGCTGTGCCGGCCGGTCGGACAGGGCGGCGAGATCATGCGGGAACAGCTCGACAGACTCCTGGAGTTGGCCGAGCGCGACCGGGTCACCCTGCAGATCGCGGAGTTCGCCGCGGGCCCGCACCCGGGGACGTACGCGCCCTTCTCGCTGTTCCGTTTCGCCGAGCCGGAACTGCCCGACATGGCGTTCACCGAGTATCTGACCGGCGCCCTGTACCTGGACTCCCGCGCGGAGGTCTCCGCGCATCTGGAGGTCCTGGACCACATGACGGCGCGCGCCGCGTCGGCCGAGCGCACCAAGAAGCTCCTGCGGGAACGCCGCGCGACCTATTGAGCCACGCGCCTCCCGGGCCGCGCACGGCAACCTTCCGGCCACCCCCCGACGACTCCCGAGCAGACCCCCGTCAGGCACCGCGTACCGAGGAGAAGACACCGCATGACCGGATCCGGATCCGAAGCCGCGCCCAGCACCGTCGACACCAGCCGGCCGCATCCGGCGCGGGTGTACGACTGGTGGCTGGGCGGCAAGGACAACTACCCGGTGGACGAGGCGCTGGCCCGCAGGATCCTCGCCACGGACGGCACCGCGGTGCGCGGGGCGCGCGCCAACCGCCGGTTCATGCACCGGGCGGTGCGGACGGCCGCCGAGAGCGGGATCCGCCAGTTCCTGGACATCGGCACCGGCATCCCCACCGAGCCGAACCTCCACCAGGTGGCCCAGGAGGTCGCCCCGGAGTCGAGGGTGGTGTACGCCGACAACGACCCGATCGTCCTCAGGCACGCCCAGGCGCTGCTGCACAGCGCCCCCGAGGGCGCCACGAACTATGTGCACGCCGACGTCCGGGACCCCGACACGATCCTGCGGCTGGCCGCGGAGACCCTGGACTTCGCGCGGCCCGTCGCGCTGTCCCTGGTGGCGCTCACCCACTACCTGGACGGCGAGCCCGACGGCGACGACGCGTACGGCCTGCTCGCGCGGTACGTCGCCGAGCTCGCGCCCGGCAGCCTCGTGATCCTGTCCCAGGTCACCCCCGACCTCAGCCCGGAGGCGATCGCCAAGGTCACGGAGCACTTCCGGGCCGGCGGTACACCGTTCCACCCGCGTTCCCTGGCCGAGTTCGCGCGCTTCTTCGACGGTCTGGAGCTGCTCGGCCCCGGCGTGATCCCGGTCTCCGGCTGGCGGCCGGGCCCCGAGGACGTGGCCGCCCAGGCGGAGGGCATCGTGCCGGTCTACGCGGGGGTCGCCCGCAAGGCGTGACCTGACCCGAACGGGCGCCGCCGACGGGTGCGCTCCCCTGCCCAGCCCTAGCTTCGAGAAGCACGGGCAAGCAAGGGAGCGCATGTGACCGACAACCGGACACCGCCCTCGGAGCCGGGTGCGGCGCTGCTGCGGGCCGGGAGGTTCTTCCGGCCCGGCACGCCCGCGTCCGACCTGCACAGCATCGGGCTGACGGGTGGACGCGAGGCGGACGCCTTCTACCGGGACCGGTGGAGCCACGACAAGGTCGTGAACTCCACGCACGGCGTCAACTGCACGGGTTCGTGCCGCTGGAAGGTGTACGTCAAGGACGGCATCATCACGTGGGAGACCCAGCAGACCGACTACCCGAGCGTCGGCCCCGACCGCCCCGAGTACGAGCCGCGCGGCTGCCCCCGGGGCGCCGCCTTCTCCTGGTACACCTACTCCCCCACCCGGGTCCGCTACCCGTACATCCGCGGTGTGCTCCTGGAGCTGTACCGCGAGGCCCTCGGCCGGCTCGGCGACCCGGTGCTGGCCTGGGCGGACATCCAGAACGACCCCGAGCGCCGCCGCCGCTACCAGCAGGCCCGCGGCAAGGGCGGCCTGGTGCGCGCCACCTGGGACGAGGCGGTGGAGATCGTCGCGGCCGCACAGGTCCACACGATCAGGACCTACGGCCCCGACCGCATCGCCGGCTTCTCCCCCATCCCGGCGATGTCGATGGTGTCGCACGCGGCGGGCGCCCGGTTCCACTCCCTGATCGGCGCCCCGATGCTGTCGTTCTACGACTGGTACGCCGACCTGCCCGTGGCCTCCCCGCAGGTCTTCGGCGACCAGACCGACGTCCCGGAGTCGGGCGACTGGTGGGACGCCGCGTATCTGATGATGTGGGGCTCGAACGTCCCGGTGACCCGCACCCCTGACGCGCACTGGATGGCGGAGGCCCGTTACCGGGGCCAGAAGGTCGTCGTGGTCGCGCCCGACTACGCCGACAACGCCAAGTTCGCCGACGAGTGGCTGCACCCGCACCCCGGCACGGACGGCGCGCTGGCCCTCGCCATGGGGCACGTGATCCTCAAGGAGTTCTTCGTCGACCGCGAGACACCGTTCTTCGCGGACTACGTACGGAAGTTCACCGACCTTCCCTTCCTGGTGACCCTCAGCGAGAAGGACGGCGGCTATGTCCCGTCCAAGTTCCTGCGCGCCACCGACCTCGGCCAGGAGGGCGAGGGCGCGGAGTGGAAAACGGTCGTGCTGGACGCGGCGAGCGGTCGCGCGGTCGTCCCCAACGGCTCCCTCGGCTTCCGCTGGACCGAGTCCGGCAAGGGCCGCTGGAACCTCGAACTCGGCCCGATCGAACCGACGTTGACCCTGTACGGGCAGAAGATCTCCAGGGGCGTCGAGGTGCTGCTCCCCCGCTTCGACACCGAGGGCGGCGAGCACGGCCAGGGCCGCGGCGACGTCGTACGGCGCGGTGTCCCGGCGACCCGGCTGGGCGGCCCTGACGGCCCCCTGGTGACGACTGTCCACGATCTACTGCTGGCGCAATACGGTGTGCGGCGCCCCGATCTCCCCGGCAGCTGGCCCGCCTCCTACGAGGACACCGAGGCACCCGGCACCCCCGCCTGGCAGGAGGTGCACACCTCCGTCCCGGCCGCCAAGTGCGTCAAGATCGCCCGCGAGTTCGCGCGGACCGCCGAGCGCTCCAAGGGCCGCTGCATGATCCTGATGGGCGCCGGCACCAACCACTGGTTCCACTCCGAGACCATCTACCGTTCCTTCCTCGCCCTGCTCCAGCTGACCGGCTGCCAGGGCCGCAACGGCGGCGGCTGGGCGCACTACGTAGGCCAGGAGAAGTGCCGCCCGGTCACCGGCTGGGCGACGCTGGCCGCCGCCTCCGACTGGTCACGGCCGCCGCGGCAGATGATCGGCACGGCCTACTGGTTCCTCAACACCGACCAGTGGCGCTACGACCACTTCAGCGCCGACGTGCTCGCCTCGCCGCTCGGTGAGGGCCGCTTCAAGGGCATGACGGGCGCCGACTGCCTGGCCCTGTCGGCGCGTTCGGGATGGATGCCGTCGTATCCGACCTTCGACCGCAACCCGCTGGAGCTGGGCGAGGCCTTCGGCGATCCGGTGGCGAAGGCGGTGGCCGAACTCCGGGCGGGAACACTGAGCTTCGCGTGCGAGGACCCGGACGCCCCCGAGAACTGGCCACGCGTGCTGACGCTGTGGCGGGCCAACCTGCTCGGCTCGTCGGCGAAGGGCGCCGAGTACTTCACCAGGCATCTGCTGGGCACGCACTCGTCGTTGAACGCCCAGGAGGCCGAGCCCGACGAGCGACCCCGGGACGTGACCTGGCGCGACGAGGCCCCCGAGGGCAAGCTCGACCTGCTGCTGTCGCTGGACTTCCGGCAGACCTCCTCCACGCTGCTCTCGGACGTCGTCCTGCCGGCCGCGACCTGGTACGAGAAGCACGACCTGTCCAGCACGGACATGCACCCCTACGTGCACTCCTTCACCCCGGCCGTGGACCCGCCCTGGCAGGCCCGCACCGACTTCGACACCTTCAAGGCGCTGGCCGACCGGCTGAGCGAGATGGCGGTTGTGCACCTGGGCGTCCGCAAGGACCTGGTGGCGACCCCGATGCAGCACGACACCCCGGGCGAGACGGCCCAGCCCGGCGGCGTCGTCCTGGACTGGAAGCGCGGCGAGTGCGATCCGGTGCCCGGGAAGACGCTGCCGAACCTCACGGTCGTCGAGCGCGACTACACGGCGATCGGCGCGAAGTTCCGGGCGCTGGGCCCGCTGGTCGAGGAACTGGGCCTGCCCTGCAAAGGCATCGCCCTCAGACCGGACGAGGAGGTCGACCACCTCCGGGAGCTCAACGGGGTGGTCCGCGAGGGCCCCGCGGCGGGCCGCCCGTCCCTGGACACGGCCGTGAAGGCCGCCAACACGATCCTGTCCCTGTCCGGCACCACCAACGGCCGTCTCGCCACTCAGGGCTTCCACACCCTTCAGGAGCGCACCGGCCAGGAGATGGCACACCTGGCCGCCGAGCACGAGGGCAAGCGGATCACGTACGCCGACACCCAGGCGGCGCCCGTCCCGGTGATCACCTCGCCGGAGTGGTCCGGCAGCGAGGCCGGCGGTCGACGGTATACGGCTTTCACGCTGAACACCGAGCATCTCAAGCCGTGGCACACCCTCACCGGGCGCCAGCACTTCTTCCTCGACCACGACTGGATCCACGAGCTCGGCGAGGCACTGCCGATCTACCGTCCGCCGCTCGACATGAACAAGCTGTTCAACGAACCCGAGCTCGGCCCGGACGGCCAACGGGAGGTGACGGTCCGTTACCTCACCCCGCACAACAAGTGGTCCATCCACTCCGAGTACCAGGACAACCTGTTCATGCTCGCCCTCTCCCGCGGCGGCCAGTCCATCTGGATGTCCCCGCAGGACGCGGACGCCATCGGCGTGCGGGACGACGACTGGATCGAGGCGGTCAACCGCAACGGCGTCGTCGTCGCCCGCGCGATCGTCTCGCACCGGATGCCGGCCGGCACGGTCTACATGCACCACGCGCAGGAACGCACCGTGAACGTCCCCAAGACGGAGAGCACCGGAAAGCGCGGCGGCATCCACAACTCGCTCACCCGTCTGATCCTCAAACCGTCCCATCTCGTGGGCGGCTACGCCCAGTTGAGCTGGGCGTTCAACTACCTGGGCCCGACAGGCAACCAGCGCGACGAGGTGACGGTCATTCGCCGTCGGTCGCAGGAGGTGGAGTACTGACATGCGAGTGATGGCCCAGATCGCGATGGTCATGAACCTCGACAAGTGCATCGGCTGCCACACCTGTTCCGTCACCTGCAAGCAGGCGTGGACCAACCGGCAGGGCATGGAGTACGTCTGGTTCAACAACGTCGAGACCCGGCCCGGCCAGGGTTATCCGCGCCGCTACGAGGATCAGGAGAAGTGGCGCGGCGGTTGGGAGCTGAACAAGCGCGGCGCCCTCAAGCTCAAGGCGGGCGGCCGCTTCCACAAGCTCCTCGGGATCTTTTCCAACCCGAAGCTGCCGGAGATCAAGGACTACTACGAGCCCTGGACGTACGACTACAAGAACCTCACCGACGCCCCGCTCGGCGACGACTACCCGGTGGCCCGGCCGGTGTCGCAGATCGACGGCAAACCGATGAAGATCGAGTGGTCCTCGAACTGGGACGACAACCTCGCCGGCGCCCCCGCCTACGGCGACCTCGATCCCATGGTCGAACGCACCCGCCAACAGGCCGCGGACAAGGTGAAGTTCGAGTTCGAGCAGACCTTCATGTTCTATCTGCCGCGCATCTGCGAGCACTGCCTCAACCCGTCCTGCGTCGCCTCGTGTCCCTCGGGCGCGATGTACAAGCGGGCGGAGGACGGCATCGTCCTGGTCGACCAGGACCAGTGCCGGGGCTGGCGGATGTGCGTGACCGGATGCCCGTACAAGAAGGTCTACTTCAACCACCGCACCGGCAAGGCCGAGAAGTGCACGATGTGCTATCCGCGCGTCGAGGTCGGCCTGCCGACGGTCTGCTCGGAGACGTGCGTGGGCCGCCTCCGCTACCTCGGCGTGATCCTCTACGACGCCGACAAGGTGACCGCCGCCGCCTCCACACCCGATGAGAAGGGCCTGTACGAGGCCCAGTTGGACGTCTTCCTCGACCCCGACGACCGTGCCGTGCAACGGGCGGCGGCGGAGGCCGGGATCCCGTACGACTGGATGGAGGCGGCCCGCCGCTCCCCCGTGCGGGCGCTGATCAGCACATACAAGGTGGCGCTGCCCCTGCATCCGGAGTACCGCACCATGCCGATGGTCTGGTACATCCCGCCGCTGTCGCCGGTGGTGGACGCGCTGACCGAGACCGGTCACGACGGCGAGGACGCCCAGAACCTCTTCGGCGCCATCGACACGCTCCGCATCCCGCTGGAGTACCTCGCGGAGGTCTTCACCGCGGGCGACACCGCCCCGGTGCGGTCGTCCCTGGAGAAGCTCGCGGCGATGCGCGCCCACATGCGCGCGATCAACCTCGGCGAGGACCCGGACCCGTCGGTCACGCAGGCCGTCGGCATGACGCCCGAGGAGATCGAGGAGATGTACCGGCTGCTGGCGATCGCCAAGTACGAGGACCGCTACGTCATCCCGACCGCGGCCGTCGGTGACGCGCGCCGGCTGGAGGAGTCGGCGATCCCGGACGACTGCAGCCTCGAATACGACGGCGGCCCGGGCATGGGCGGCGACGGGCCGTTCGGCCAGGACTCCGGCCGCAAGCTGCTGCCGGTGGTGTCCGTGGAGAACTTCCACGGGCTGCGCAGACGCCAGACGTCCGACGACCCGGCAGACGCCGAGGAGGTCTGATGCCCTCGTACGCCGTGCTGTACCAGGCAGCCGCGCTCTGTCTGACGTACCCCGACGACGACTTCCGTGCCCGGCTGCCCCTGCTCCGTGAAGCGGCCCCGCAACTGCGGGAGTTCGTCGACCACGCGGCGCTCACCCCGCCGCAGGAGCTGGCCGCGCACTACGTCCAGGTCTTCGACTTCAAGAACCGGCACAGCCTCTATCTGAGCTGGTGGCAGGACGGGGACACCCGCCGACGCGGTATGTCGCTGGTCCGCTTCAAGGAGGTCTACCGCGCCGCCGGACTGGAGTTCACCGGCGAGGAGCTGCCCGACTTCCTGCCCGCGGTCCTCGAGTTCGCGGCCCGCACCGGCAGCACCGACCTGCTCACCGAACACCGGGACGGCCTGGAACAGCTGCGCTCCCGGCTCACCGGCTTCGGGACACCGTACGCGTCCGTCCTGGATGCCGTATGCGCCACACTGCCGAACGCATACACCGGGGTGCGCTCATGACCACACTCCTCTGGGGCGTCCTGCCGTACGTCGCCTTCGCCCTGCTCGTCGCCGGTCTGATCTGGCGCCACCGCTACGACAAGTTCGGCTGGACGACCCGCTCCTCGCAGGTCTACGAGTCGAAGCTGCTGAACATCGCCTCGCCGGCGTTCCATTACGGCATTCTCTTCGTGCTGGCCGGGCACCTCGTGGGCCTGTTCGTCCCGATGTCGTGGACGGACAAGCTCGGGGCCGGCGAGCACACGTACCACCTGCTCTCGCTCTACGGCGGCACGGCGGCCGGGCTGCTCGCGGTCGGCGGGATCCTGTTGCTCGTATACCGTCGACGCACGAAGGCACCCGTCTTCCGGGCGACGACCGCCAACGACAAGCTCATGTACCTGGTGCTGCTCGGCGCGATCGCGATGGGCATGATCGCCAAGCTCACCCACGCCACCGGCGACGGCTACAACTACCGCGAGTCCATCGGCCCCTGGGCGCGCAGTCTGTTCACCCTCCAGCCCGACATCGACCGGATGGAGGGTGTGCCGGTGCTGTACCGGATCCACGCGGTCATCGGGATGGCGCTGATCGCGTTCGTGCCGTACAGCCGGCTGGTGCACATGTTCAGCGCGCCGGTGCAGTACCTGTTCCGCCCGTATGTCGTGTACCGCAGCCGCGACCCCGAGCAGTTGGGGCCGCGGCCGGAGCGGCGGGGTTGGGAGAAGACGGGCGCGTAGCCGCCGTCAGCCGCCGTCGATGTGGCCGGCCGGGGCGGCGCCGCCGTCGTAGTGGCCGTCCGTGCTGTTCTCGTGATGTCCGGCCGGGGCCGCGTCCACGGACCAGTCCCGGTTGTCCGGCGTGTCCACGCCCCAGGGCATGCCCACGGCCGCGGCCCCCGCCAGCAGCGAACCCGCCGCCAGAGCCGCTGACCGTGCGCGCCGTGTCCTGTTGTCACCCATGCTCGTGTCCCTCCGTGAAGTCCGCTGCGGCCGGCCTCTCAGGCCGCCCCGCCCTTGGGATCCTTGTCGTCGTCGACGATCTCCGCGTCGACCACGCCTTCCTCCTCGGGAGACGCGGGCTGCTGGTCGGTGGGTTCCGCCTGGGCCTGGGCGTACATCGCCTGACCCATCTGCTGGCTGACGGTGGCGAGTTTCTCGACGCCGGTGCGCAGGGCGTTCGTGTCGGCGTTCTGCTCCAGGAGCGTCTTCAGCTCGGCGATGGCCGACTCCACCTCCGACTTGGTTTCGGCGGGGACGCGTTCCTCGTTGTCACGGATGAACTTCTCGGTCTGGTAGACGAGTTGCTCGGCCTGATTGCGGGTCTCGGCCGCCTCCCGGCGACCCCGGTCCTCCTCGGCGTACTGCTCCGCCTCGCGCATCATGCGGTCGATGTCGTCCTTGGGCAGGGCCGAGCCGCCGGTGACCGTCATCTTCTGTTCGCGGCCGGTCGCCAGGTCCTTGGCGGAGACGTGCATGATCCCGTTGGCGTCGATGTCGAACGCGACCTCGATCTGCGGGACGCCGCGCGGCGCGGGCGGCAGTCCGGTCAGGTCGAAGACGCCCAGCTTCTTGTTGTACGCGGCGATCTCCCGCTCGCCCTGATACACCTGGATGCCCACCGAGGGCTGGTTGTCGGTCGCCGTCGTGAAGATCTCCGAACGGCGGGTCGGGATCGTGGTGTTGCGCTCGATGAGCTTGGTCATGATGCCGCCCTTGGTCTCGATGCCCAGGGACAGCGGGGTGACATCGAGCAGCAGGACGTCCTTCACATCGCCGCGGATGACCCCGGCCTGGAGGGCCGCGCCGACGGCGACGACCTCGTCCGGGTTGACGCCCTTGTGCGGGTCCTTGCCGGTGAGTTCCTTGACGAGGTCGGTGACGGCGGGCATCCGGGTCGAGCCGCCGACGAGGATGACGTGGTCGACCGCGGCGAGCTTGATGCCGGCGTCCTTGACGGCCTGGTGGAAGGGGGTCGTGCAGCGGTCGAGGAGGTCGGCGGTCAGCTCCTGGAACTGGGCGCGCGTCATCTTCTCGTCGAGGTGCAGGGGGCCCTCGGCGGAGGCGGTGATGTAGGGGAGGTTGATCGTCGTCTCCGACGAGCTCGACAGCTCGATCTTGGCCTTCTCGGCTCCCTCGCGCAGCCGTTGCAGCGCCATCTTGTCCTTGCCGAGGTCCACGCCGTACTGCCCCTGGAACCTCTTCACCAGGTGCTCCATGACCCGCTGGTCCCAGTCGTCGCCACCGAGGTGGGTGTCGCCGTTGGTGGCCTTGACCTCGATGACGCCGTCGCCGATCTCCAGCAGGGAGACGTCGAAGGTGCCGCCGCCGAGGTCGAAGACGAGGACGGTCTGCTCCTCGCCCCGGTCCAGGCCGTAGGCGAGCGCGGCGGCCGTGGGCTCGTTGATGATCCGCAGCACGTTCAGGCCCGCGATCTCCCCGGCCTCCTTGGTGGCCTGCCGCTGGGCGTCGTCGAAGTAGGCCGGGACGGTGATCACCGCGTCGGTGACGTCCTCGCCGAGATAGGACTCGGCGTCCCGCTTCAGCTTCTGCAGCACCCGCGCGGAGAGCTCCTGCGCCCGGTAGCGGGTGCCGTCGACATCCCCCTGGTCCGGGAAGCGCCAGCCCCCGTCGCCCATGTACCGCTTCACCGAACGGGCCGTCCGCTCGACGTTCGTCACCGCCTGCCGTTTGGCGACCTCCCCGACGAGCACCTCGCCGTTCTTGGCGAAGGCCACGACCGACGGTGTGGTCCTGGCTCCCTCCGCATTGGCGACGACTGTGGGGTCGCCGCCCTCCAGGACGGCCACCACGGAGTTCGTGGTCCCCAGATCGATCCCGACCGCGCGTCCCATCGCTGTCCCCTTCCGCCAGGGCACTTCCCGGACTCCAGCACAAAACTTGAGTGGGCTGTTGTCAATGCCGCGTACCCGTGCCGGGTACCCGGAAATGGGCGATGCCGCGCCCCCCTCGCGAGGGAGGCGCGGCATCGCGGGACGTACGGGTGTCAGCCGAGTTCGGCCGTGAGCGTGATCGTCGTGCCGGTGAGTGCCTGGCTGACGGGGCAGTTCTTCTTGGCGTCCTCGGCGGCCGAGGCGAAGCCCCCGGCGTCCAGGCCCGGCACCTCACCGCGCACGGTGAGGTGGATGCCGGTGATGCCCTCGCCCGGCTGGAAGGTGACGTCGGCCTTCGTCTCCAGCCGGGTGGGCGGCGTGCCGGCGCCGGTCAGGCCGTGCGACAGCGCCATGGAGAAGCAGCTGGAGTGGGCGGCGGCGATCAGTTCCTCGGGGCTGGTCTTTCCGTTGGCCGCCTCGGCGCGCGACGGCCACGACACCGGCTGCGACCCGATGCCGGAGGAGTCGAAGGTGACGGTGCCACTGCCCTTGAGCAGTTCGCCTTCCCAGACGGTGTGTGCGGTACGCGTGGTAGCCACGGTCAGTCCTTTCGCATGCGGTCCCGGTTCCGGGTTGCCCTCCCATCCGATCACATTCCGGCCCACCGCACCCGGAAGACCGGACCACGCGCGCTGAAGGGGGACCGGGCCCCCTCCGGGATCAGACAGGCGTGCTCGCGTCGCACCCTCAGGACCTCGCACCAGCCGTCCGTGATCACCAGCACGGGCGCGCCCCGGCACCGCTCACGGGTGGGACGGGGTGATATGTGCGGGGCGCTCGGCAGTGACCGGAATGTGCCCTGGGCAAACCCGTGCCGCGGTGACACGGTGTGCGCGGTCCTCCGTGTGAGCCGCTCCTCCGTTCATGGGGGTATGGAGGAGCGGCAGACCTCGAGAGCTAGGCCGCGCGCCGGTCCTCGGTCTGACGTGTCGTCAAAGGCACCTGGGGGCCGTCCGATTCGCGCAGCCAGCGGCGCAGGACGCGGTGGACGTGCTCGGCGCCGACGAGTTCCTCGGCGTCCGCCACGGGCGCGGACAGGACGACGGGCGACAGCAGGAACGGCCGGCCCTGGGCGCCGCCGAGACCGCCGTGCGAGCCGATCTGCTCCTCGAAGGCGAGGACTTCGCCGTCGACCGGGTCGTACCAGGAGTTGACCATGATGTCGGCGGTGTGCGCGAAGCCGTGCGTGCGGCGTACGACGTCGGCGGCGCCCGGCCCGAACGCGGCCAACGGGCCCGGTTCCTCGTCGAGTCGGCCGACCGGGATCTCCGTGCCGAACGGCCCCAGGACCACTCCCCCGTGCTCCGCGCTGCGTACGAGGAGGAAACCGATGCCCGGGTGGTTGGCGAGCGTGGTCAGCAGGGCGGGGTGGCGGGCGTCGATCTCCTCCTTGGTCATCCGGTGGTGCACGTCCGGGAAGGAGACCAGGCCGAGGTTGCCGGAGGCCAGCACGAGCGGCTCCGAGCGGCGGCGCGAGGGCCGGCGCTGCTCGTCGCGCTCCTCGACGGGGATGCGCAGCGCGGCCCGCACGGCCGCGCGGGCCTCGGCGCCGCTGTGGGTGCGCTGCGCCTTGCGGGGCACGGGCAGCCCGCAGCCCGCCCGCACCAGGTCGCCGAGGGAGAGGCCGTAGCGGGTGCGGAAGGTCTCGCCGGGGCTCTGGCCGTGGTCGGACAGGACGACGATCCGGTACGGGCGCGGGGCGTGCTCGACGACGTTCGCGATCAACGCGAGGGAACGGTCGAGGCGTTCGAGGACCTTCTCGGCGTCGCGGCTGTGCGGCCCGGAGTGGTGGGCGACCTCGTCATAGGCGACGAGGTCGGCGTAGACGGCGGTGCGGCCGGCGAGCATGTCGCCCATCACCGCGGCGACGACGACGTCCCGTTCGACGACGGTCGCGAAGGCGCGGACGAGGGGGTAGAGGCCGCCGCGCTTGACGCGCGGGCGGGCCCGGCAGGCATGGCTCCTGGTCGACTGCGCGATCTCCCGGCCGACCTCGGCGAAGAACGACAGGGCCGTGCGGACGGCGTTGGCCGGGTCGGAGAAGTACGCGAAGTAGCCCGCGCGGGAGCGGGTCTCGCGGCTGCGGCGGCGGGTGGCGATGGACAGCACGAGGGCCTGCTCCTCGGCGCCGCCGCTGAAGAGGTTCCCGCGGCTCGCGCCGTCGGCGCTGAGCAGCCCGCCGTCACCGGTGCGTGCCACCGCCCGGCGCTGGAGTTCGGCGGCGCTGGTGGGGCGGTTGCAGACCATCACCTCCTGGCTGTCCTTCTCGTACCAGCGGAAGGCCGGCACGTCCTCGTTGCTGCCGTGCAGGATGCCGAGCTGGCTGGCGCCGGTCTGGCTGGACCAGTCGGTGCGCCACGGGGTGAGGCGGTGGGTGCTGTCCAGCCACTGGGCGACGGTGGGCATGAGGCCTTTCTTCACCGCGGCCTCCAGGACGTCGTGGCCGACGCCGTCCAGCTGGAGGAAGACCGTCCCCGGCGTGACGGGGCCGGCCGGTCCCGCGCTGCGGCGGCGGTCGGCGAGCCGGTAGAGCCGGCGCCGGTAGGCGTCGTCGTCGCGCACGGCCAGGGCGGCGCCGGTGGCGGAGGCGACGGCCGACATCACGGCGGCGACCACGACCGCGGTCTCCCACGCGGCCGCGCCGCGCTCGGTCGGATTCAGCCGGAGCGCCAGCAGGAGCAGGAAGCCGTTGAGGACGAAGACCAGCAGACCGAGCACGAGGGCCGGCACCAGCAGCAGGAGCCGTACGAGAAGCGGCCAGACCAGCGCCGACAGCACACCGAAGGCGCCGGCGCCCAGGGCCGCGGTGACCGCGATGTCGGTGGCGCTGTCACCGTCCGCGGACCGGAGCTGGAACTCCGGCAGGATGCCGGCCAGCACGAGCATGGTGACCGTGGAGACCGCCCACACCGTGACGCTCCGCCCCGCCTGACTGGCGACCCGCCGCCAACGCCCGCCTCGCACGCCCCGCACACCTCACGTCCCGGGCCCGTCGTCGGTGCGGGCCTGCACCCACCCTGTCACAACGCACGCAGGCCCCCGGCGTCCCCGGGCAGGTGTCAGCGGCCGTCGTAGCCCGCGGTCGGCATCGACAGCCGGCGGTGGATCCGGGCCTTCATCTGGGCGTCGTAAGACGGTTCGGCGCGCCCCACCGTCTCCACCCGCACCCCGCGACGGGTGCACTCGGCGACGAACTCCTCGATCGAGGACAGGGCGCTGGCCAGGACACGGTGGCTGGGCGCGACGAACAGATCGGTGCCGGGGCGGACACCGTCCCACAGGACGCAGTGGTCGGCGCGCAGACCCCGCACGAGGAGTTCCCGGCTGACGACGTAGCCCCGCTCCGCCGCCCAGCGAGCGCACATCGCGTGCTGGCTGCGGGAGTCCACCAGGAAGGGATCCGCCTCCAGTTCCTCGAGCGGCGTCAGACTCGCGATCGCCGTGACGCGCACCGGTCCCATGGCGTCCCCCTCACCTCCGGGTTTCGCCGCCGACCCTACTCCTGCCCGTAGGCTTCGGGGAGTCGCGCGAAGGAGGCAAAGAGGTGCCGGTGGAGATCACCTGGTGGGGTCACGCCACCTGCACGGTCGAGGACTCGGACGTCCGCGTGCTCACCGATCCTCTGTTCGCCCGCCGGCTCGCGCATCTGCGCCGCCGCCGCGGCGCGGTGCCACCGCCCGCCGCCTGGCGCGCGGACGTGGCGCTCGTGTCCCATCTGCACGCCGACCACCTGCACGTTCCCTCGCTGGCCCGGCTCGCGCCGGGCACCCGCCTGCTCGTTCCCCGGGGCGCGCCCCAGGCCGTGCCGGGGCTGCGCCGGCTCGCCCATCTCCAGGTCGACGAGGTGACGCCCGGGGACGAGACGGTGATCGGGGACGTGGTCGTACGGACCGTCCCGGCTCGGCACGACGGGCGACGGCTGCCCCTGGGGCCGCACCGTGCCCCCGCTCTCGGCTATGTCGTCGAGGGCGAGGCGCGCACCTACTTCGCCGGGGACACCGGGCTGTTCGACGCGATGGCCAAGGAGGTCGGGCCGGTCGACGTGGCGCTGCTGCCGGTCGGCGGCTGGGGACCGTACCTGGGCGAAGGGCATCTGGACGCGGGGCGGGCGGCCGAGGCGCTGGCCCGGCTCGAACCGGTGAGCGCGGTGCCGGTGCACTACGGCACGTACTGGCCGATCGGGATGGACGCCGTGCGCCCCCACGAATTCCACGCCCCCGGTGAGGAGTTCGTGCGGCTCGCGGCCGAGCGCGCGCCGGGCGTGGCGGTGCATCTGCTGGGGCACGGGCAGAGTGTGCGCCCCAGGGTGGCCCGGTGAGCTGGCTGGCGGTGGCGGCGTCGACGGTGCCGCCGGAGTCGACGCAGCAGGCGCTCGGGTATCCGTCGTTGTTTCTGCTGGTGTTGATCGGGGCGTTGGTGCCGGTGGTGCCGACGGGGGCGCTGGTGAGTTCGGCGGCCGTGGTGGCGTTCCATCAGACGGCGCCCTTCGCTCTGGGGCTGGTGTTCGTGACGGCGTCGCTGGCCGCGTTCCTCGGGGATGCGACGCTGTACTGGCTCGGGCGGCGTGGGATGCGGTCGAGGAACGGGTCGCGATGGCTGGAGGCGATCCGGTCGCGGGCGCCGGAGGAGCGGCTTGCGCAGGCGCAGGAGAGGCTCGCCGATCACGGGGTGACCGTTCTGGTGCTGTCCCGGCTCGTGCCGGCCGGTCGCATTCCGGTGATGCTGGCGTGCCTGATGGCGAAATGGCCGATGCGGAGGTTCGTCCGCGGCAACTTCCCGGCGTGCCTGGCCTGGGCGGTCACCTACCAGCTGATCGGGATTCTGGGTGGGTCGCTGTTCAAGGAGCCTTGGGAGGGGGTGGTGGCTGCGGTGGTGCTGACCGTGGTCATCAGCCTGGCACCCGGGCTGTGGCGGCGGGTTCGATCTGCCGCTTGATGTGCGTTGCGGAGTGCGGGCTGTGTGTGGTTGATCGCGCGCCGCGGCGGAGCCGCTGATTGACACAGCCCCGCGCCCCCGGGTTGGTCCCCCTGAGCGCCTGCTAATCGAGTACCCGGGATCCTCCCACCGGCAGATCCCACAGGTTCTCCCTGTTCAGGCCCGCCTTCTCCCACGCCGCCTGCACTCTGGTCAGCGGCTCCAGGACCGGCTCCGCCGACAGGACGAACGTGCCCCAGTGCATCGGCGCCATCCTGCGTGCGCCCAGGTCCTGGGCCGCCCGCACGGCTTCCTCCGGGTCGCAGTGGACGTCGCTGAGCCACCAGCGGGGGTTGTAGGCGCCGATGGGGAGGAGGGCCAGGTCGATGCCGGGGTAGCGCCGGCCGATGCGGGTGAACCAGTGGCCGTAGCCCGTGTCGCCGGCGAAGTAGACGCGCTGTCCGTCGCGGTCGGTGAGGACCCAGCCGCCCCACAGGCTGCGACAGGTGTCGGTGAGGCTGCGCTTGGACCAGTGGTGGGCGGGGACGAAGTCGAAGCGGACGCCGTCGAGTTCGGCCGCCTCCCACCAGTCCAGCTCGGTGATGCGGGTGAAGCGGCGGCGGCGGAACCAGGCGCCGAGTCCGGCGGGCACGA
Source organism: Streptomyces sp. WM6386 (assembly GCF_000972385.1). Taxonomy (GTDB): domain Bacteria; phylum Actinomycetota; class Actinomycetes; order Streptomycetales; family Streptomycetaceae; genus Streptomyces. The sequence continues at coordinate 93,216 of NZ_JXTE01000011.1, read as the reverse complement.
ACACCGGGGTGTCGCGCGGGAGTCGGCGCAGGGTGGGGGCGTCCAGATGGTCGTAGTGGTTGTGGCTGATGACGACGGCGTCGACGGGGGGCAGCGCGTTCCAGGCGACACCGACCGGGGTGATACGGGCCGGGGTGCCGAGGATACGGCGGGACCAGACGGGGTCGGTGAGGATCGTCAGCCCGCCGATCCGCACCGCCCAACTGGCGTGCCCGGCCCAGGAGACGGCGACCGTGCGCGTGTCGACGCGGGGCAGCGGGACGGGCTCGAACGGCAGGCGCGGGATGTCGGCGAGGCTCTCCCGGCCCGGCCGGACGGAGCCCTCGCGGGCGAACCGGGCCATGGCCTTGAGACCGGGCAGCGGGGCGGTCAGACGGTCGTGGAAGGTCCTCGGCCACACCCGGCGTTCGCCCAGCGGCCGGGGTTCGGCGAGCGGCGGGACGGGCGGCGCGAACGGTGACAGGGCCGCCGGCCCGTCGGCGTCCCGGACGGTCGTGCTCGTGCTGGTCGACTCGGACTGCTGCGTCATCGAGGAGGCTCCCATCGCTGAGCGTCATCGCAAAGGTCGTCGAAGACCGACTTCAAGGTGATCAACGCGCGTTGCACGTGTGGCAGTTCCAACGGTGAGGGTGAACTGAGGCATTCCTCGAGTTCCGCGTCCGTCCCGGCGAGCAGCGAACCGGTCGACAACCGCACGCGCAGCGCGCCCAGGTCGTCGCCGAAGCGATGGCCGCCCGGGGCGGGCAGGCCGAGCCGGGCCGTGAGGAACTCCTCCAGGTCCTGTGCGTCGCCCACCCCGTGCGCGCCGAGCGCGGTGCGCAACGGTCCGAGGTCGACGTAGAGATGCCGGCCGGCCTGCGGGGGCCGGGCCAGGGCGCCGGCCGAGACGACCGTGGCGTGCGCGGCGGCGGCCACGCGCGCGTGCAGACGTACGGTGGCCGCCACGCGCGTGGTGACCGGTTCGGGTTCCGTGAGCGCGTACCCGGCCGCGGCGGCGACGGGGGCAGCGACGCGGGCACCCAGGGCGGTGAGCACGTCCAGCACGCGCGCGTGGAGGTCGTCGGCGGCCTCGCCCGCGGGGAAGCGGGCGACGGCGGCGGGCCAGCCCGGCGGCAGCAGGGCACCGGCCAGGTCGGTGACGACGGTGACCCGCTCCGGCAGCATCTCGGCGGGTCCGATCAGCACGGTGTCGTGCGGGGCGTGCACGGTGTCGCGCCAGGTCTCGTCGCTGACCACATGCAGTCCCTCGGCGACGGCGGCCTCCACGGTCTCGTGCACCACCTCGGGCGGGGCCACCGTGGCAGTGGGGTCGTCGGCGACGGACAGCACCAGCAGCCGGGGGTCGCCGCCCTCGTCACGAACCCGGCGCACGGTCTCCAACAGGGCGTACGGGTCCGGGACCCCGCCGCACTCCGCCGGTGTCCCCACATGGAACACGGGTCTTCCCAACAGGCGCGCGTACGGCGCCCACCAGGCCACGCAGGGCCGGGGCACCAGGACGTCCCCGCCGAGGGCGGCGGTCAGGGCGAGCAGCAGCGAGGGGGCGCCGGGCGCCGCCACCACACGCTCGGGCCCGGCGGACAGGCCACGTCGGGCCCAGTAGCCGCACGCGGCCTCCAGGAGAACGGGCCCGCCGCCGACGGGTTCGCTCCCGCCGAGGGCCGCCGCGGCGGAGAGCACGGCCGGCAGTTCGGGGAGCACCGGCAGTCCGTCGGCGGGCAGCGGCGGGCCGAAGCGGACGGGGCCGTGGCCTTCGGGATCCGTCCGCCGCATCCGTACCTCCGGGTGAGCTGCTGGGTCGCGGTGCCGTCGGGTGTGCTCCCCGGTTCCTTCTCCGTACGACGGGGGCGGCGCGCTCGGGGTCCGAGTACCCAGGGTGGCGTACGCCGATAGGGATCCGCTCGAGTTGCGCCGGTCACACGCCCCGGCTCAGACGTCCGCGCGGGACTCCTTGCGGCGCACCCGGTACACGGCCCCGCCGAGGGCGCCCGCGATCAGGAGGCCGCCGGTGACGAGGGCGGGTACGGAGTCGGCGAAGGCGCCGCCCTGGCCTGCCTGTACGCCGCGCTGGACCGTGGTGGCGGAGCAGCTCTCGGTGCGCGGCTCGGTGCACGTGTGGCTCTCGCCGCGCTGGACCGTGGTGGCGGAGCAGTCCTCGGTGCGCGGCTCGGTGCACGCGTGGCTCTCGCCGCCGCGGGTCACCGTCAAGGTCGCGCTCCACTGCTTGCCCTGCCCGCCGGGCGCGGCCGGACAGGTGCCGTCGACGGTCCACGCGGAGTCCTTGCCGGCGTCGGAGCCGACCTCGAGGTCCTGGGCGGAGGCGATCCGGGCGGTCCCGCGGTAGGCGGGCCCGGACACCGCGGCGTCGTTCCCGGCGACCAGCTGGAGCGGCACGGTCTCCTCGTCGAAGGCCTGCGAGGTGGCCTCGATGGTGGCCGGCGCCGTTCCGCCGGTGGAGTCGCAGGCGACGGAGACGGTGACGCTGCCGCCCGGCTGGACGGTACTCGGGCTGACCTCCGCGGCCGGGTCCGCGAAGGCGACCGGCACGGCGACGCCCACGGCGACTCCGGCCAGAACGGCGACGGACAGGGCACGGGCGGTGCGGCGCATGGGGTGGGCTCCTTAGGCCTGCGGCTGCGAGGGCACGCAGCCATCACAGCCCGTCGAACCCGGCCCCGCACGCGGCCGGACCCCATCAGCGGGACGTGCACAGCCAAGTGGGTGACGTGGAACCCGCCTCCCACGCGCTACGCGCCGTCGCTCATCACCTGCTCCCGCACCCGTCCACAGCAGCGGCTGATCAGCCGCGACACATGCATCTGCGAGATCCCCAGCTGCTCGGCGATCCGCGACTGCGTCATGTCGCCGAAGAACCGCATGTACAGGATCGCCCGCTCCCGCTCCGGCAACGCGGCGAGCCGCGGCTTCACGGCCTCCCGGTCCACCACGGTGTCCAGGGCCGGGTCCGCCGATCCCAGCGCGTCGCTCAGCGAGTACCCGTCCTCGCTCCCCGGCAGCTCCGCGTCCAGCGACAGCGCGGTGAAGCTCTCCAACGCCTCGAGCCCCACGAGGACGTCCTCCTCGCTCATGCTCGCGTGCGCGGCGATCTCCGCGACGGTGGGCCGTCGCCCGGAGATGGTCTGCGACAGGTCCTGGGAGGCGAAGCGCACGCGGTTGCGCAGGTCCTGGACCCGCCGGGGCACATGCAGCGTCCACATGTGGTCGCGGAAGTGCCGCTTGATCTCGCCGGTGATGGTCGGCACGGCGTAGCTCTCGAAGGCGTTGCCGCGCTCGGGGTCGTACCGGTCGACGGCCTTGACCAGGCCGAGGGCGGCGACCTGGCGCAGGTCGTCGAAGCTCTCGCCGCGGCTGCGGAAGCGGCCCGCGAGCCGGTCGGCCATGGGCAGCCAGGCCTCGATGATCCGGTCGCGCAGGGTGTCGTGCTGTGGGCCCGGGGGCAGTGCGGCGAGCCTGCGGAAGGCTTCCGCGGTGTCGGGGGCGTCGTCGTGCGGGTGGTGCTTCGCGCTCACTCGAGGGGACATGGTGCGTCGCAACTCCCTAGTGGGTGCTCTGGGTTGGACGGTCACCGTGGGAGCGCGGCCGGACAGACACAGTCGGGGCGGCCTCGGAGCCTTTCCCACGGACGTGCCTCCTGTCCGAAGCACTGAGGGTGCGCCTGCCCCCGGCCCTGGGCCGCAAACCCGGGCCCAGGTTTTCCGGGAGCCCGCACGGTCACTCGTAAGGGGCCGTATGTCCCTATGTCCGGGAGGTCCCGTCCATGAGCACCAAGGTCTCCGACCACGTTCTGCAGCGACTGCGCGAGTGGGGTGTGGACCATGTCTTCGGTTATCCCGGCGACGGCATCAACGGCCTGCTCGCCGCGTGGGGCCGGGCCGAGAACCGGCCGCGGTTCATCCAGTCGCGGCACGAGGAGATGTCGGCGTTCGAGGCGGTCGGCTACGCCAAGTTCAGCGGCCGCATCGGCGTGTGCGCGGCCACCTCGGGACCCGGGGCGATCCATCTCCTCAACGGCCTGTACGACGCCAAGCTGGACCATGTGCCGGTGCTGGCGATCGTCGGCCAGACGCACCGCACCGCGATGGGCGGCTCGTACCAGCAGGAGGTGGATCTGCACACCCTGTTCAAGGACGTCGCCTCGGACTTCGTGGAGACGGTGACGGTCCCCGAGCAGCTGCCGAACGTCCTGGACCGCGCGATCCGCACCGCGTACGCGCGCCGCTCCCCCACCGCGATCATCATCCCGGGCGACGTCCAGGAGCTCGAATACGCGGCCCCCACCCACGAGTTCAAAATGGTGCCGTCCAGCCTGGACCGCAGTTCCTGGACGGCCGTGCCGTCCGAGGAGTCGCTGCTGCGGGCAGCCGAGATCCTCAACTCCGGTGACAAGGTGGGCATTCTGGTCGGTCAGGGCGCCTCGGGTGCGCGGGAGGAGGTGGCGCGCATCGCCGAACTGCTCGGCGCGGGCGTGGCCAAGGCACTGCTCGGCAAGGACGCGCTGAGCGATGAACTCCCGTACGTCACCGGTTCGATCGGCCTGCTGGGCACCCGTGCGTCGTACGAGCTGATGCGGGACTGCGACACCCTGCTGACCATCGGATCGTCCTTTCCGTACACGCAGTTCCTGCCGGACTTCGGCCAGGCGCGCGGGGTGCAGATCGACATCGACCCGCACATGGTCGGAATGCGTTATCCGTACGAGGTGAATCTCGTCGGCGACGCGAAGGCGACCCTGGAACGGCTGATCCCGCTGCTGAACGGCGAGGAGCGCGGGCGCGAGTGGTACGACACGGTGTGCGACAACGTACGGCGCTGGCGCGAGATCATGGAGCGGCGGGCGCACCTGTCGGCTGACCCGATCAACCCGGAGTACGTGGCCCATGTCCTGGACCCGCTGCTGCCCGCGGACGCGGTCATCAGCTCCGACTCCGGTTCCGCGGCCAACTGGTACGCGCGGCACCTGACGATGCGGGACGGCATGCGGTCCTCGCTGTCCGGCACGCTCGCGACGATGGGCTGCGGAGTGCCGTACGCCATCGGCGCGAAGTTCGCCCACCCGGACCGGCCGGCGATCGCGCTGGTCGGGGACGGCGCGATGCAGATGAACGGTATGGCGGAGCTGATCACGGCGGCCAAGTACCGCGACCAGTGGGAGGATCCGCGGCTGGTGGTGGCCGTGTGGAACAACCACGATCTCAACCAGGTCACCTGGGAGATGCGTGCCATGGAGGGCGCCCCGTCGTTCCTGCCCTCGCAGGAGCTCCCGGACGTGCAGTACGCCGCGTTCGCCCGTTCCCTGGGCCTGACCGGCATCCGTGTGGAGAAGCCCGAGGACGTGGAGGCGGGCTGGCGTGCGGGGCTCGAGGCCGACGGGCCCGCGGTGATCGAGTTCCTCACCGACCCCGCCGTGCCGCCGATCCCGCCGCATGCCACCTGGGACCAGATGGAGTCGACGGCCGCGTCGATCCTGAAGGGCGACGCGGACCGCGGCTCGATGATCAAACAGGGGTTCAAGGCGAAGCTGCAGGAGTTCCTGCCGGGCCGGGAGAAGGAGAAGGAGTAGGCGGCAGTGGGGCCGCCTCCTCCCGCTCCGTGGGCAGGAGCAGCTCCTCATAGCGGCCCAGTGCCAGCACAGCGCCGAGCATGAGGAGCGGGATGAGCGCGGCGAGTACCGCCATGGCGTTTCCCTCCCCGGGATCGCGTGGGGGGCGTCCGGTCGGGTCTCCCCCGAAACGGAGGACAAACCCCCGTGTCGGGGTCCGGTCCTCGGGTACGCGGAGCCCACCCCCGAAGATCTGGAAGGAGCGCCATGCAGCGAGGCAGCGACCGGCTGAGCGTCCACCGCGACGAAGAGATGAAGCACGAACTACAGGGACTGCTGAGGTCCGGGCACCCCACCCGGAGCGAGGAGTGGCACGACCCCGAGCCGACCGCCGACGACGATCCGGAGATCGCGGGCGGGCCCGTGACGCCGGGCGGTTCCGGAGCGTCCCTGGAAGGGGTCCGGCTGGAGCTGGCCCGGCATCTGAGCCGCGGCACGTTCCCGGCGAGCTCGCGCCACCTGGCCGGCGCGCTGCGCCGCGCGTACGCGCCGGACACCCTCGTCGACGCCGTGGAGCGGCTGCCGCACAAGGAGCACTACGCGACCGTCCAGGAACTGGCGCAGGCGCTGACCCGGCCCGGCGCATAGGGGCCCGGCCCCGGGGTACTGCGGGCGGCGTCAGCCGAGAAGACCGAGGAAGGGCCCACAGTGATGGCCGATTTCGTGAAGGACGTCATGACCCCGGGCGTGGTAGCCGTCCGCCCGGGCGCCTCGCTCGTCGAGGCGGCGCAGCTGATGCGCGCGCAGGCCATCGGCGACGTCCTGGTGGCCGACGGACAGCTGATCGTCGGGGTGCTCACCGACCGCGACATCACGGTGCGGGCGGTCGCCGAGGGCGTCGATCCGCTGACGGCGAGCGCCGGGTCGGTGTGCACCCCGGACCCGGTGCTGGTCTCCCCGCACGACCCGGTGGCCGCCGCGGCGGCGCTGATGCGGGCACACGCGGTGCGCCGCCTGCCGGTCGTCGAGGAGGGGCTGCCGGTCGGCATGGTCAGCCTCGGTGACCTGGCCGAGGCGGAGAACCCCGGCTCGGTGCTCGCCGAGATCGGCCGGGCCGCACCGGACCACCAGGACACCGTATGAGCCGGGACCAGGCCACCGAGGTCCGGGCCACGAGCGCCGGCGGTGTCGACGTCGGCGAGGTCACGACCCGCTATCTGCTGTACGGGCTGCTGCCGAGCTGGTTCGTGCCCGGACTCGCCGACTGGATGATGCACCGGCGCACGCGCATCGAGGACACGGCGGGCACCAAGGAGTCGGTGATCCACTCGTTGATGATGGCCGAGGTCGGCATCCCGATCGCGGCCACACTGCGCTACGAGGTCAACCCGGCCCTTCTCGCCGTGCAGCTGGGCGGCGCGGCGGTGCACGAGGCGACCGCGCTGTGGGACGTGCGGACGGCCGTCGACAGCGGTCGCGAGGTCCGGCCGATCGAGCAGCACATCCACAGCTTCCTGGAGTCGCTGCCGTTCGGCGCGCTGGCCTCGCTGATGTGTCTGCACGCCGACCAGGTGAGGTCCCTGCTGCGCGGGGGCCGCGGCGATCCGGACGCATGGCGTCTGGTGCCACGACGGCGGCCGCTGTCCCGGGCCTATCTGGCGGGCGTCGCGGCCGCGATCGGCACCTGTGTGCTGCTGCCGTACGGCGAGGAGCTGCTGCGCTGCAGGCGGGCGGCCCGACGGAACAAGAAGCGCGCGACGAGCGACGAGGCTCGGTGGCGTGCCACGAAAGGACGTTGAGGATTCATGCGTATCGCATTCCTGACCGCGCCCGAGGGCGTCGAGCAGATCGAGCTCACCGAGCCGTGGAAGGCCGCCGTGGACGCGGGCCACGAGCCCGTCCTGGTGTCCACGAAGCCCGGGACCATTCAGGCCTTCCACCACCTCGACAAGGCGGACACGTTCCCCGTCCAGGAGGTGGTGGGCGAGACGACGGCGGACTCCTTCGGCGGGCTCGTGCTGCCGGGCGGGGTCGCCAACCCGGACAGCCTGCGGATGGACGAGAAGGCGGTCCGGTTCGTCAGGGACTTCTTCGAGCAGGGCCGGCCGGTCGCCGCGATCTGCCACGCCCCGTGGACGCTCGTGGAGGCGGACGTGGTCCGCGGCCGGGTGCTGACGTCCTGGCCGAGCCTGGCGACCGACATCCGCAACGCGGGCGGCACCTGGGTCGACGAGCAGGTGAAGGTGTGCGACCACGGCCCGAGCAAGCTGGTCACCAGCCGCAAGCCGGACGACCTGAAGGCGTTCGACGAGGCGTTCCTGGATGTGTTCACGAAGGAGGCCGCCTGATGGACACCCCGCGCGATCGCAAGCAGGAGCAACGTGAGGCCTACCGGGCGGACGACCCGGCGGCCGGCCCGCTCACCACCGACCAGGGCGTGGAGATCGACCACACCGACGACTCCCTCGCCGCCGGCGAGCGCGGTCCGACGCTGATGGAGGACTTCCACTTCCGGGAGAAGCTGACCCGCTTCGACCACGAGCGCATCCCGGAGCGGGTGGTGCACGCACGCGGCGCGGGCGCGTACGGCTACTTCGAATCGTACGAGTCCTGCGCGGAGTTCACCCGTGCCGCCTTCCTCCAGGACCCGGCGGTGCGGACACCGGTGTTCGTGCGGTTCTCGACCGTGCAGGGGCCGAGGGGCTCGGCGGACACCGTGCGCGACGTGCGCGGCTTCGCCACCAAGTTCTATACGTCGCAGGGCAATTACGACCTGGTCGGGAACAACTTCCCGGTCTTCTTCATCCAGGACGGCATCAAGTTCCCCGACTTCGTGCACGCGGTGAAGCCCGAGCCGCACAACGACATCCCCACCGGTGCCTCCGCCCATGACACCCTGTGGGACTTCGTGTCGCTGCAGCCCGAGACGCTGCACGCGATCATGTGGCTGATGTCGGACCGGGCGATCCCGCGCAGCTACCGCATGATGCAGGGCTTCGGTGTGCACACCTTCCGGTTCGTGAACGCCGAGGGGCGCGGCACGTTCGTGAAGTTCCACTGGAAGCCGCGGCTGGGCGTGCACTCGCTGGTGTGGGACGAGGCGCAGGAGTGCCAGGGCCGCAACCCGGACTTCAACCGCGGTGACCTGTGGGACGCGATCGAGGCAGGTGAGTACCCGGAGTGGGAGCTGGGCGTCCAACTGGTGCCGGAGGAGGACGAGTTCGCCTTCGACTTCGACCTGCTCGACGCCACCAAGCTGATCCCGGAGGAGCAGGTGCCGGTGCGGCCGATCGGCCGGATGGTCCTGAACCGCAACCCGGAGAACTTCTTCGCCGAGACCGAGCAGGTCGCCTTCCACACGGCCAACGTGGTCCCGGGCATCGACTTCACCAACGACCCGCTGCTCCAGGCCCGCAACTTCTCCTATCTGGACACCCAGTTGATCCGCCTGGGCGGCCCCAACTTCGCCCAGCTGCCGGTGAACCGGCCGGTGGCCCCCGTGCGGACCAACCAGCGTGACGGGTACGGCCAGAGCACGATCCACAGCGGCACGAACTACTTCCCGAACTCGATCGGCGGCGGCTGCCCGGCCCACGCCGGTGCCGACAGCAGCGCGTACACGCACTACGCGGAGCGCGTCGACGGCGCCAAGATCCGCCGTCGCAGCCCGAGTTTCCAGGACCACTACAGCCAGCCCGCGCTGTTCTGGAAGAGCATGACCGAGTGGGAGCGACAGCACATCGTCGCGGCCTTCCGGTTCGAGCTGGGCAAGGTCGACGCGATGACGGTCCGCACCCGTACGGTCGAGCAACTGGCCAAGGTGGACGGCGAGTTGGCGGTCCAGGTGGCCCGTGGCATCGGAGTCCCGGATCCGGCCGCACCCGGCGAGGCGCCGAACAAGGTGCTCTCCCCCGCGCTGAGCCTTGAGTCCCTGCGCGGCGACGGCTCGATACGCACCCGGCAGATCGCGGTGCTGGTCACCGACGGCGTGGACGCCGAGCAGGTGGTCTCGGTACGGGAGGCGCTGGCCGCCGAGGGCGCGATCGTGGAGGCGCTGGCGGCGACCGACGGCACGGTCGCCGGTGCCGACGGTGAACGGTATACGGTCGACCGCGCACTGCCGACCGTCGCCTCCGTGCTGTACGACGCGGTCCTGCTGCCCGGCGGCCCCACGGGCACTCCGCCGCTCACCGCCGATCAGGACGCGATGCGGTTCGTCCGGGACGCGTACCGGCACGGCAAGCCGGTGGGCGCGCTCGGCTCCGGGGTGGGCGTGCTCTCCGCCCTGGAACCGGAGGGCATCCAGGTGTCCACGGAGTTCCACCGCGTGGTCCGCGACCAGGGCGTCGTGACGGACACCTCGCCCGGAGCGGCGAGCGAGGAGTTCGTACGCGCCTTCGTGGAGGCGATCGCGGCGCACCGGCACCGGGACCGGCCGCCGACCCGCCGCTAGCGGGCGCCGTCAGACGTGGGGAGTCGCCGACTCCCCACGTCCGCGTTCCCTCGCGCCCTCGCGGGTGCGGCCGGCGGCGACCAGGCGCCGGGGGTTGCGGCGCAGATACTCGCCCTCCAGCTCGGCCATCCGGCCGTTGTGGGCGCGCAGCGCGTCGTTCGAGGCGTAGAGCAGCGTGTCGTGGCGCGTGCGGTGGATGGTCTCCAGCTCTTTCATGAGCTGCTGGTCGTCCAGCCTGCTGGGATCGACTCCGGTCATGGCGGTTTCCCACTCGTCGTATGCGTTCATGGGCTTCGAGTACCCGCCCGGTGAGCCCTACCCCCGAGCGGCATCCGGGACAGAACCGTGGATCTCGCCTTTCCGCACCCACTCTACGAACATCCGGGTCCCAGGGCCCGCGTATGCGGAACTAGCGCGCCCGTTCCACCCGCCGCTCGTCCCACACCGGCTCCGGCGTCTCGCGGACGCGGCCGTCGCTGCCGAAGACCAGGTAGCGGTCGAAGGAGCGGGCGAACCAGCGGTCGTGGGTGACGGCGAGGACCGTGCCGTCGAAGGCCTCCAGGCCCTCCTGGAGGGCCTCGGCGGACTCCAGGTCCAGGTTGTCCGTGGGCTCGTCCAGGAGGAGGGCCGTGACGCCCTCCAGCTCCAGCAGGAGGATCTGGAAGCGGGCCTGCTGGCCCCCGGAGAGGCGGTCGAAGGTCTGCTCGGCCTGCTGGGTGAGCTCGTAGCGGCGCAGCCTGGACATCGCGGCGCCCCGGTCCTGGGAGTGTTCCGTCCACAGGATGTCCAGGAGTGTGCGGCCCAGCAGCTCGGGGTGCGCGTGCGTCTGGGCGAAGTGCCCGGGCACGACACGCGCGCCCAGCTTCCACTGCCCCGAGTGCGCCACGGTGTCCCCCGCCAGCAGCCGCAGGAAGTGCGACTTGCCGGAGCCGTTGGAGCCGAGCACGGCGACCCGCTCGCCGTAGAAGACCTCCAGGTCGAAGGGGTTCATCAGGCCGGTCAGCTCGAGTCCCTTGCAGGTGACGGCCCGCACCCCGGTACGGCCGCCCTTGAGCCGCATCTTGATGTCCTGCTCGCGCGGCGGCTCCGGCGGCGGGCCGGCCTCCTCGAACTTGCGCAGCCGGGTCTGGGCCGCCTGGTAGCGGGAGGCCAGCTCATGGCTGATGGAGGCCGCCTGCCGGAGGTTCAGGACGAGCTTCTTCAGCTGGGCGTGCTTCTCGTCCCAGCGCCTGCGCAACTCCTCGAAGCGGGCGAAGCGTTCGCGCCGGGCGTCGTGGTACGTGGCGAAGCCGGCCCCGTGCACCCAGGCGTCCGCGCCCGTCGGCGAGGGCTCCACCGACACGATCTTCTCGGCGGAGCGGGCGAGGAGTTCACGGTCGTGGGAGACGAAGAGAACCGTCTTGCGGGTCTCCTTCAGCCGCTCCTCCAGCCAGCGCTTGCCGGGCACGTCGAGGTAGTTGTCGGGCTCGTCGAGCAGCAGCACCTCGTCGTTGCCGCGCAGCAGCGCCTCCAGCACGAGCCGCTTCTGCTCGCCTCCGGAGAGCGTGCGCACCTCGCGGAACTGGGCCTTGTCGTAGGGGACGCCCAGCGCGGCCATGGTGCACATGTCCCACAGCGTCTCGGCCTCGTACCCGTGCGCCTCGGCCCAGTCGGACAGAGCCTGCGCGTACTGCATCTGCGCGGCCTCGTCGTCCACGGTCATGATCGCGTGCTCGGCCTTGTCGACGGCCTTCGCGACCGCCTGGATGCGCGGCGAGGACACCGACACCAGCAGGTCCCGTACGGTCGTCTCGTCCCGTACGGAGCCCACGAACTGGCGCATCACGCCGAGGCCGCCGGTGACGGTGACGGTCCCGCCGTGCGGTTTCAGCTCTCCGGAGATCAGCCGCAGCAGGGTCGTCTTGCCGGCGCCGTTGGGTCCGACGAGGGCCATGACGGCCCCTTCTCCCACCCGGAAGGACACATCGCCGAGCAGCGCCCTGCCGTCGGGGAGGTAGTACTCGAGGTGTGCGGCTTCCAGATGTCCCATGGGGCCGCATTCTGCGTCTCGGGGGCCGGGCCGGGCAAACGCATATCCGACGCCGTGGCAGCTCAGCGGTATGCACTGAGCCGTACACGGCCGACTGTATGCAGTCGGCAGACGACCGTCGGCCGCACGCGGTCGACCGGCCGCGTGCCCTACACGCTCGGCGATCCTGCCCCACTCCGTCGCGTCGGGTTACTCGACCTCGTCCAGCGGCCTGCCCGCCGGCCCGCTCTCCGGCCCGCGTCCCGCGGTCTCCACGACCGCGCCCTCCCACGACAGGACCTTCCAGCCGTCGGACGGGGAGCCCTCCAGGACCACCACGCCGGTGTTGTCGAGCGGACGGGCGGCGGCGAAGCCGATGTCGACGTTGTCGGCGCGGGCCGAGGTCCACAGCCGGATCGCCGCGCCATGGCTGACCAGGGCGACCGTGCCGACCCCGAGGGCGGCGGCCTCGGCGACGACCGCGTCGTAGCGCGTGAGCACCTCGGCGCCGCTCTCGCCGCCCGGCATCCGCAGCTCCGTGTCGCCGGTCGGCCAGGCGAAGATCGTCTCCATGTAGGTCCGGCCCGCCTCCGAGTGCCCGTCCAGCATCTCCAGGTCCCCGGCGGACACCTCGCGGATGCCGTCGCGAACGACGATCTCGAGGCCGCGCGCGGCGGCCAGCGGGGCGGCGGTGAGCTGGGTGCGTATCAGCGTGGAGGCGTAGAGGGCCTCGATGTCCTCGTCGGCGAGGGCCTCGGGCAGGGCGGCGGCCTGGCGTTCACCGAGGGCGGTCAGGCCGGGTCCCGGGACGGCGGTGTCCAACAGGAAGTCGACATTGGACGGGGTCTGGCCGTGGCGGACGAGGAGCAGTCGCATGCAGAAAGCCTCCGGTGTCGGGTCCGCCTCCGCACAAGAAACGGCCACTTCAGGGTACCCGCCACCACATGACCCCTGATGTGGACCTCACCCTCCCCAAGCCCGGCCGGCACGCCGTCCGTGACGCGCTGCTGGCGCTGGACTGCCGGTTGTTCGAGTTCGGCGCCGAGCGGAACTGGCCGCTCGCCGAGCCCGTGCTGCCGCGGCTGAGCCGGAGCGCGAACCACGGTGTGCTGTGGTTCGCCGCGGCGGCCACGATCGCGGCGAGCCGCACCCCGCGGGCCCGCCGGGCAGCCGCCCGCGGACTCGCCTCGCTGACGCTGGCCTCGCTGACCATCAACACCCTCGGCAAGCGGTCCGTACGCCGTCACCGGCCCGTTCTGGACCCGGTGCCGCTGGTGCGGCAGCTGAAGCGGCAGCCCATCACCACCTCGTTCCCCTCCGGTCACTCCGCGTCGGCGGCCGCGTTCGCCGCCGGGGTCGCGCTGGAGTCGCCGGCCTGGGGTGCGGCGGTGGCGCCGATCGCGTGGTCGGTGGCGTTGTCCCGGGTCTACACCGGTGTGCATTTCCCGAGCGACGTGCTGGCCGGTGCGGCGCTCGGGGTGGGGGCCGCGTACGCCGTGCGGGGCATGGTGCCGACGCGTGCCCAGATCGTGCCGCCCGCCCGGCCGCGGGCCGAGGTGCCGGCCCTGCCGGACGGCGAGGGTCTGGTCATGGTGGCCAACGACGCCGCGGGCAGCGCCGACCGGGTGCGCGCCCTCCAGGACGCCCTGCCGGGGTGCGAGGTCGTGGAGTGCCGGCCCGCCGACGTACCGGCCGAGTTGGAGAGGGCGGCGACCCGTGCCCGGGTGCTCGGTGTGTGCGGCGGCGACGGCACGGTGAACGCCGCCGCCGAGGTCGCCCTGCGCCACGACCTGCCGCTCGCGGTCCTGCCGGGCGGCACGCTGAACCACTTCGCCTACGACCTGGGCCTGGAGGGCACCGGTGATCTGGCCAGGGCCGTCCGGGGCGGCGAGGGCGTGCGGGTGGACGCGGGCCGCTTCACCTGCGAGGGCACCGAGGGCATCTTCCTCAACACGTGCAGTCTGGGCGTCTATCCGGAGCTGGTGCGCGAGCGGGACCGCTGGTCGCACCGGATCGGCGGCTGGCCCGCCGGGGTGCTCGCGGCCCTGCGTGTCCTGCGCGCCGACCGGCATCCGCTGGAGGCCGAGTTCCGGGGCCGGGCACACCCGTTGTGGCTGCTGTTCGCCGGCAACGGCACCTACCACCGGGTGGGTCTGACGCCGGGCCGCCGCCATGATCTCGCGGACGGTCAGCTCGACGTACGCGTGGTGCACGGCGGACGGCGACCGGCGCTGCGGCTGCTCGCGGCCGCCCTGGCCGGGCCGCTGACCCGCTCCCCCGTGCACGCCGCGGTCCAGGTGGGCCGGCTCCGGCTGGCGGGCGTGGCACCGGGCTCGCTTCTCGCCTACGACGGTGAAGTCACCCGGGTGGAAGGGGAGGTGACGCTGGAGAAGCTGCCCGAGGCGCTCACGGTCTACCGCCCACTGCCCGGAATCTGATCACCCGTCAGTCCATATGGCAAAACACGGGTCTCAACATTCGACATGCGGGCGTACCGTGTCGATCACCGACAGGACGTCGAACAGGGGAGTTCAGCCATGTCGAAACCGCAGGAGACCGCCGTCTACACGCACGGGCACCACGAGTCGGTGCTGCGCTCGCACACCTGGCGCACGGCCGCCAACTCCGCGGCCTACCTGCTCGGTTCGCTGAGGCCCCACATGAAGATCCTGGACATCGGCTGCGGCCCGGGCACGATCACCGCCGACCTGGCGGAGCTGGTCCCCGACGGCCAGGTCACCGGCGTCGACCAGGCGCCCGGCGTCCTGGAGCAGGCCCGGGCCACGGCCGCCGGGCGCGGTCTGACGAACGTCGACTTCGCGGTCGCGGACGTCCACGCCCTGGAGTACCCGGACGACACCTTCTGCGTGGTCCACGCCCACCAGGTGCTGCAGCACGTGGGCGACCCGGTGCAGGCGCTGCGCGAGATGAAGCGGGTGACCAGGCCGGGCGGGTTCATCGCCGTGCGCGACTCGGACTACGCGGCGATGACCTGGTACCCGGCGTCCCGGGGCATGGACGGCTGGCTGGACCTGTACCGCCGCGTGGCCCGCGCCAACGGCGGCGAGCCCGACGCCGGGCGCCGGCTGAAGTCCTGGGCGCTGGAGGCGGGCCTGACCGACATCGCCGCCACCTCCGGCACCTGGACCTACTCCACCGCCGAGGAGCGGGCCTGGTGGAGCGGTCTGTGGGCGGACCGCACCGTGGCCTCGGCGTACGCCGAGCGGGCCACGGAGGGCGGGCATGCCACACCGGAGCAACTGACGGCCGTGTCGGCGGCCTGGCGGGAGTGGGGAAAGCAGCACGACGGCTGGTTCGCCGTGCTGCACGGAGAAATTCTGTGCAGAAAGAGTGCCTGAATCTCCACTTCCTGGAAACCCGGAAAGCAGGAGGTTCACATTATGGTTCCCATCCTGCTCGTACTGCTCCTGGTGTTGATTCTTTTCGGCGCCGGATTCGCAGTGAAGATTCTCTGGTGGATTGCAATCGCGGTGCTCGTGCTGTGGCTGCTGGGGTTCCTTATGCGCAGCACAACGGCCGGCGGAGGCAGGGGACGCTGGTACCGATGGTGAATTCCTCCGGATAGTCCGGAGGAATTCACTCCCGGGGAAGCAACGGTCCGAGCGGCCCGAGGTCCAGATTCAGGTCCTCGGGCCGCAGTCCGTAGCGCTCGCGCAGCTCGGTCATGCGGTCGTCGAGCAGCATCAGGGTGAGCCCGATCCGCTCCTCCTGCTCCTCGGTGAGACCGCCGTCGTCGAAGCGGCGCAGCGCCTGGCGTTCCATGAGCTGGCGCAGCAGTTCCACCACGGTCAGGACGAGTTTGACGAGGTCCCGCTCGACGGTGTCCGGCTCGAGGTCGAGGCGGTTGCGGTTGCGGCGGGCCTGGGTCACGACGATTCTCCCCACGGCGACGGGACGTTCGCGTTCACGGAGCTGATCAGCGCGTTGAGGTCGATGCGGACGAGGTCGACGTCGGCGATGCGCAGGGTGATGTCGCCGGTGATGACGACCCCGCCGGCCAGGAGCCGGTCCAGCAGGTCCACGAGGGCGATCTCTCGGCGTTCGACGACGGTCACGGCTTCTCCCCCGCGAAGGAATAGGCGGCCCACGGACCGGTGAGTTCGACCCGCATTCCGGGGACTTCGCCTTTCGTGCGGTCGACCAGTTCCACGAATTCCTCGGACACGGCCCGCGGCACGAGATAGGCGGCATTGAGCACATTGCGCCCGGCCGCTCCGGAGAGCTTGGCATTCTGCGGCGGGTGCAGCCGCGAATCCTCGGCGAAGACGGACAGTGATTCGTGCAGTCGGCTCGCGAATTCCTCGGCACGCTGCCACAGATCCTCGTGCGCCCGCACCCGGGAGCTGCGCTGCCGCAGATAGTCCCGGCCGCTGGTTGCCTTCGCCGCCGTCTCCTTGGCCGGTGCGTCGTCACCCGGCGGCTCGGCCTCGACGTACACCTTGACGCCCCACTCGACCCGCCCTGTCAGCCGGTCGAGGGTGCGGCCGAAGTCCGCCTCGCGGGCCTCCAGCATGGTGCGTACGCCGCTGTCGTCACGGAAGACGGTGGCGAGCCGGAGCGGCAGCGGCGTGGTGACGACGGTGAGGGCGTCGATCACGCCCTGGTGGGCGCGGGCGGTCTCGGTGAGCCAGTCCAGGTCCTCCAGGTGTGCGTGGAGCGGGCCTTCGGCGAAGTCCCGCTCCGGCACGTGGCTGACCACCGCGATCAGGCCGTGGTGGACCAGCAGTCTGGGCGGATCGCCCGCCACACCTGTCAACTGGGACTGCAGGGGCGCCTTGAAGGGCCGGCAGACGGCGTACACGTAACGCAGTCCGGTCATCAGGTCTCCTTCTCGGCTCTGCCGGGCTCCAGCCGGGCGATCCGCTCGCGCAACTCGGCGTTCTCCCGGGTGAGTTCGTCACGACGTGCCCTGGTGGACAGGGCGGGGTCGTCCTCCCACCAGTCGATACCCATCTCCTTCGCCTTGTCGACGGACGCGATGATGAGGCGCAGTTTGATGGTGAGGAGTTCGATGTCGAGCAGATTGATCCGGATGTCGCCGGCGATGACCACACCCTTGTCCAGGACGCGCTCCAGGATGTCGGCGAGGTTCGCGCTGCCGTCACCGCGGCCATAGGGCTCGGGCAGCCGTCCGGGGGTGGTCATCGACGGCTCCCGCCCTCGGCGTACTCGTAGTCCTCCTCGTCCGCGCCTTCCTCCTCGTACTCGCCCTCGGGCTCCTCCTCAGGCTCCTCCTCGCCTTCGGCGCCCTCCTGCTCGTACTCCTCCTTCTCGCCCTCCTCCTCGTCCTCCTCGGCGTACGGGCCCTCCTCCTCAGCTTGCTCTTCCTCGCCCTCGTACGCCTCCTCTTCCTGCCCGGCCTCCTCCTCGGCGACCGCGTCGTCGTGGCTCTGGACGACCTCGCCGTCGCGGATCTCGCCGCGCCAGCCGTCCTCGACCTCGCCCTTGAGCGTGGCGAAGCGGACGTAGTGCTTGAGGTCGAGACGGGCCCGGCGGCCCTGGGCGCGCCAGATGTTGCCCGTCTTCTCGAAGAGGCCCTTGGGGTAGTACTCGATCACCAGCAGGACCCGGGTGAGACGGTCGGCGAGCTGGTGGAAGGAGACCACGCCCTTGGTGGTGCCCTTCGCGCCCTCCGAGGTCCAGGCGATGCGGTCGTCGGGGACCTGTTCGGTGGTGTGGGCCTTCCAGCTGCGGTTGGACCAGAAGATCTTCATCTGCCAGTCGGAGGTCGTGTCGTCGGCGCGGTTCGCGCTCTTCACGCCCTTCGCGAAGGTGCTGAAGTCCTGGAACTGGGTCCACTGGTCGTAGGCGGCACGCAGCGGCAGACCGACGTCGACGTACTCCATGATGACGGTCGGCTTCTTGCCCGCCCCGCCCTTGCGCTTCCCCTTGCCGCCGAGCCCCTTGAAGGCGCCGACCACGTTGTCCTTCGCGCGGGAGGCGCCCAGCTCCAGGGCGGAGCGCAGCGGTCCCTTGCCCTCGGCGAGCTTGCGCCCGCCGTCGAGGGCGAGCTTGGCGAAGCCGGGGCTGTTGCCTTCGGCGATGTCGTTGAGCTTGACCGTGGTCTCGCCGAGCTTGCGGCCGGCGCCGATCAGCAGACGCTGGGCCTGCGCGGCGAGGTACTCCTGCACCTCGGCCTTGAGCCGGTCGGTGGCCTCGCTCTGGGCGATACCGCCGAGCGGGCCTGCCTTCTTCGTCGCTCCACTCGCCGCGGAGGTCGCGGATCCGACAGTCTCGGTCATCGCTCACCGCCTCCCTTCGGCACCCTGGACCTGGCACCGCGGGCGGTGGTGCGGGCAGCGGCGGCCTTCTTGCCGGTCGTCTTCTTGGCCGTTGCCGTCTTCTTGGCGGCGGTCTTCTTCGCCGGAGCCTTCTTGGCCGGCGCCTTCTCGGCGGTCTTCCTGGCCGCCTTCTTCGCCGGCGGCTTCTTCTCCGCCGCCTTGCGGCGCGGCTCGGGCTCCTCCTCCGGTTCCCGGTCGGTGTCCTCGGGCTCTTGGCCGTACTCCTCCTCGGACTCCTCGTCCTCGAAACCGAGGTCCGAGGTGTCCGGTACGACGCCCGCGATCTGATCGCGGACTTCGGCGGTACGCCCGTGCAGCCGGTCGGCGATCGCACTGATCTGCCGCTCGACCATGGCGCCCGAGGCCGCCTTGCCGACACCGCGCAGGTCCTCGCGCAGCTGGTCGCCGATCTCCTTGAACTGCGGGTTGTTCCGCAGCTGGCCGGACACCAGGTCCGCGAGCGCCCGCGGGCTCAACTGCATCCGCTTGCCGGCCACCAACGTGCCGACAGCGAAGGCCAGTTTCATTTTCTTCGTACGCCCGAGGACGTATCCGGCCCCTACCGCGAGGCCCAGTCCGAGTCGGTTCATCCTGATGTCCAGTCGTCCGTTCCGGCCCGATTGCGCGAGCCGATCTCCAGCCGGTCCAAGAGCTCGTCCTCCAATCGGTCGAACTCCTCCTCGTCGATCTCGCCCGCCTCCAACCGCTGCTCCAGCTGGGCGAGTTCGGCCCGTATCGTGGCCGGGTCGTAGTAGATGCGTTCTGCCTCCTGCAGCACCTGCCCGATCACCCACGCGCTGCCGCGCACCGGGGCGAACGGCAACAGCAGCACCTCTCCGATCAGGCCCATGTCCTCACTCTCCCGAGCTCTCGGCGCCGGCCGTGCTGCCCGCGTGCTCGGCGGGGCCGGGCTCGACGAAGCTGTACGGCGGCAGCGGGCCGTTGACCCGCAGTTCCAGATGGGGGTGGGACTTGCGGACCTGTTCCACCGAGGCCAGGAACGCCTCGGCCGAGTCGCGGTCCACCAGGAACGACACATTGGCGAGCCAGCCGGTGGACTCGGGGCCCGCGCTCACGGCCGTGGCACCGGACTCCAGCTCGCGCTGCACCTCGGCCGCGTCCTCGGCCTCCCGTGCCTTCACGGCGGAGACGACCATCTCGCCGAGCCTGAGCTTGTCCTCGTAAGAGCCGCCGCCCGCCTGCCGGTTGGCCTCGGTGAGGGCTCGCAGCTCCGGGTTCTCGGCCATCACGCGGTGCAGTACGGCCTCTTCGTCGTGGGTGGCCTTGACGTTGTACTCGACCTTGCCGTTCAGCGCCCGCAGCCGCTCCTGGTAGTGCTCGGCGCGTTCGCCGAGGACGGTGACGACGGTCTCGTCGTCGGGTGCGACGCTGCCGAACCGCATGGGCAGCACACAGCCGCCCGAACCGGCCTCGGCGAGCACGTTCTGGTGGGCGAGCAGGTCCTTGCGCTTGGGCCGCAGCCCCTCGGGCGCGTCGCTGACGACGGCCCCGAGGTCGCCCGCGGTGAGGACGCGCACGGGCCGCGGCGGGTCGCCGACGCCGTTCAGGTCCTCGGGCAGCGAAGATCCGGCGCCGTCGATGATGCCGTACACGTACGTGCTCACTCCTGCTCCTCCTTCCGACGCCCGGCGGTCGACTTGCGGGCGCGCGGCCTGGGCTGGGACTCACCCTCCTCGCGGGCCTGCTTGAAGGCGTCCGAGACGGTCTGCGCGGCCCCGCTCAACGCACCCTTGGACTTGCCCCGGGCGCCGGACTCGGTCATGTCGCCGACCAGGTCGGGCAGTCCGGGACTACGGTGCGGGCCCGCCTCGAGGTCGAGGCGGTTGCATGCCTCGGCGAAGCGCAGATAGGTGTCGACGCTGGCGACGACGACCCGGATGTCGATCTTGAGGATCTCGATGCCGACCAGGGATACCCGTACGAACACGTCGATCACGAGGCCCCGGTCGAGGACCAGTTCCAGAACGTCGTAGAGGCCGCTGGTGCCACCCGAGCCGCCGCTCTGTTGTGCCGGGACAACGGTCATGCCGACCGTGCCTCCTTGTCTGTGGGTGTGAGGGGAACGGGAAGGCGACCTAGCGGCCGCCGGCCCTGTGTGAGTCGGCCCGCCCGCGTTCGTAACGGCGAACGCGCCGGTAGCCGGTGAGCTCTCCCTGCGGGTCCAGGTCGACCTGATAGCTCGCCATCAGGCTCATCGTGTCCGGAACCCGGACGAGCTCCAGGACCTCGACCTCCAGAGACCAGCCGTCCTCCGTCTGCTCGAAGGACGACACCGACTCGGCGGACATGCCGGTGAGCTCCGCGAGCTGGGTGCGCGCATGTCGCAGCACCTGCATGGGGCTCGGCCGGTCTTCCGCGGTGTCGCTTTCCGCTCCCTTGGGTGATTCCTGTGAGTTCTGTGTTTCTGATGTGTTTTTTGTGTTCGACATGGCCACCTCTTACTCCGGGTGGCCGTAAGTACGTTGGCCAAACCTTCACGACGTAGGCGGGTCAGCCGCGCAACGCGTTGAGCCTGCGCCGGGCGGGGCCGAGGGCGCGGCCCTTGGTCATCACTCCGGCCCAGGGATCGGTGCGGGCCTGCTCGACGGCGTCCACGATGCTCCAGCGGCGGGCGTCCAGGCCCGGGTCGTCAAGCTGGGTCCAGGACATGGGGGTGGCGACGGGGGCGCCCGGTTTCGGGCGGACGGTGAACGGCACGACGGCGGTCTGGGCGTAGGCGTTGCGCTGTATGTCCAGGTAGAGCCGCTCGCCGCGGTCCTTCTTGCGGGCGGCGGTGGTGAACTTATCGGGGTGGGCGGCGGCGAGGGTGTCGGCGACGTCCCTGGCGAATTCGCGCACCTCGTCGAAGTCGTGGTGCCCGCTCACCGGGACCACCACGTGCAGACCGCGCGAACCGGTGGTCATCAGCGCGGAGGGCAGTTTCAGCTCGTCGAGGAGTTCCGCCAGCAGCCAGGCCGCCTCGTGGACCGGCGCGAAGTCGTCGCCGAAGGGATCGAGGTCGAAGACCATCCGGTCGGGCTGTTCGACGCGTCCGACACGGGACAGCCAGCGGTGCAGGGTGAGACAGGCCTGGTCGGCGAGGTAGACCAGGGTGGCGGTGTCGTCGCACACCGTGTGGAGAACGGTGCCGCCCTCCTTGGCCACCTCGACGCGGCTGATCCAGTCGGGATAGGTGTCCGGGGTGTTCTTCTGCATGAACTTCGGGCCGCCGACGCCGTCCGGGAGCCGTTCCAGCATCAGGGGGCGGCCGCGCAGGTGCGGCAGCATGAAGGGGGCGACGGCCCGGTAGTAGTCGACCAGGTCGGACTTGGTGTACTCCTTGCCCGCCCCGTCGCCGGGGAAGAGGACCTTCTCCGGCCGGTGCACCTCGACGGTGCGGCGCCCCGCCCGCACCGTCCGGGTGTCGTCCTTGCTCACCGTACGATCGCCTCCTCCACCAGCAGCCGCGCGGCGGCCGCGATGGACTCGGCGTCGATGCCCGCGGCGTGCAGCTGCTCGTCCGGCGCGGCCGAGCCCGGCATCGTGCGGACGGCCAGGCGCACCAGCCGCGGGACGGGCCGCCCGTCGACGAAGGCGTCGAGCACGGCGTCCCCGAGGCCGCCCTCCTCGTGGTGGT
Organism: Streptomyces sp. WM6386; assembly: GCF_000972385.1. Lineage (GTDB taxonomy): Bacteria > Actinomycetota > Actinomycetes > Streptomycetales > Streptomycetaceae > Streptomyces. The sequence continues at coordinate 71,256 of NZ_JXTE01000011.1, read as the reverse complement.
CCTCCACCGTCACCAGACAGCCGGTCTCCTCGGCGGCCCGGCGCAGGGTGAGCCGGGCCACGGGCTTGACCGAGTACAGGTCGACGACCCGGACGGCGATCCCCTGCCCCTGGAGCGCGTCGGCTGCGGCCAGCGCCTCGTGCACGGTGACTCCGGCCGCGACGACGGTCAGCCGGTCCCGGTCGGACGAGCGCAGCACCTTGGCTCCGCCGACCGGGAACTCCTCTTCGGGCCCGTAGATCACCGGACTCTTGCCGCGCGAGGTGCGCAGATAGCGGACGCCCTCCAGGCTCGCCATGGCGCCGACGAGGTGCGCGGTCTGGTTGGCGTCGCACGGATACAGCACCGTCGAGCCGTGCACCGCCCGCATCATCGCCAGGTCCTCCAGACCCATCTGCGAGGGCCCGTCCTGTCCGATGGCGACGCCCGCGTGCGAGCCGACCAGGTTGATCCCGGCGCCGCTGACCGAGGCCATGCGCACGAAGTCGTACGCGCGGGTGAGGAAGGCCGCGAAGGTGGAGGCGTACGGCACGAAGCCGCGCGCGGCGAGTCCCACGGCCGCGGCGACCATCTGCTGTTCGGCGATGTAGCACTCGAAGTAGCGGTCGGGGTGTTCCTTGGCGAACAACTCCGCGCGCGTGGAGTCGCTGACCTCGCCGTCGAGGGCGACGACGTCGCCGCGGCCGGTACCGAGGGCGGCGAGGGCCTGGCCGTAGGCGTCCCGGGTGGCGACGCCGTCCTCGGTTCCCTTGTCCCAGCGGGGCAGCTCGAGGTGTCCGGCGCGTACGGCGTGCAGCATGCGGGCGGCGGGCGGCTCGTGCACATGGATGCGGACGTCGCGGCGGCCGCCGAGTTCGGCGATCGCCTCGTCGGCGTCGGGCAGCGGCTTGCCGTGCAGGCCCTCACGGTCCTGGACGGCCTCGACGCCCTTGCCCTTGAGGGTGCGGGCGAGGATCGCGGTGGGCTGCCCGGAGGTGGAGATCGCCTCGCCGTACGCGCGGTCCACGGCGTCCACGTCGTGTCCGTCCACCTCCACGGTGTGCCAGCCGAAGGCCTGGAAGCGACGGGCGTAGGCGTCGAGGTCGTGGCCGTGCCGGGTCGGGCCGCGCTGGCCGAGCCGGTTGACGTCGACGATCGCGGTGAGGTTGTCGAGATGCTCGTGCGCGGCGTGCTCGGCGGCCTCCCACACCGACCCCTCGGCGAGCTCGCTGTCCCCGCACAGCACCCACACCCGGTAGCCGGTGCGCTCCAGGCGCTTGCCGGAGAGCGCGATCCCGACACCGACCGGCAGGCCCTGCCCGAGCGACCCGGTGGCCGTCTCGACCCACGGCAGCCGCCGGGGCGTGGGATGCCCCTCCAGCCGGCTGCCGAGCCGGCGGAAGGTGGCCAGTTCGGCGTCGTCGATCGCGCCGACGGCTTTGTAGGAGGCGTAGAGGAGGGGCGAGGCATGCCCCTTGGACAGGACGAAGCGGTCGTTTCCGGGGTGGGCGGGGCGGTCGAAGTCGTAGCGGATGTGGTGGGCGAGCAGTACGGCCATCAGATCGGCGGCGGACATCGACGACGTCGGATGCCCGGACCCCGCGGCATCGGCCGCGCGGACACTGTCCACGCGCAGCTGCTGTCCCAGGTCGACGAGTTCAGCGGTGTTCATGAGTCTCCCTCAGCGGGGGCGGCGGGACGGTCGGGGCACTTGACGGGGCCGGGGGCGAGGTCCGGGCCGGGTGCCTTGGCGGGACCGGGGTTCCTGGCGGGTTCGCCGCCGGGCTGGTTCCTGGCCGGTTCGCCGCCGGGCTGGTTCCTGGCCGGTTCGCCTCCCGGCTGGTTCTTCGCGGGCTCGCCGCCGGGTCGGCCCTCGGCGGGCTCGGCGGCCCCTCCGTTTCCGGCGGCCCCTCCGTTCCCGGCGGGTTTCTCGCTCGCCGCGCTCTCCGCGGACTCCTGACCAGGGGGGTCCTCCACCAGTCCGCGCGCGCTCGCATCCGGCCCCCGCTCCGGCCGTCCCGGGACCCGCGCCAGTTCCGGCGACGCCGTGTCCAACGGCACCGACCAGGACCGTACGAGCCCCAACTGCACGGCCTGGCGCGGGAGTACGGACTCCAGCAGCCAGTCCGCGGCGACCCGGACGCGATTGCCGGGCATCGCCGCGAGGTGGTAGCCGCGGGTGACGAGGCCGGCCAGCGGTCCGGGCAGCGGGACGCCCAGCGGATTGGCCGCGGCCTTGGCGCCGCCGAGGTCGACGACGAAGCCCAGATCACGGTGGCGGTACGCGAGACGGTCGCCGATCCCCAGCGACGCGGCGACGTTCCGTGCCGCGACCTCTCCATGCCGCCAGGCATGCTGCGCGGTCATCGGCGTGAAGGAACCGGGGTCGTTCAGATCGGGCACCGCGGCCGCGTCCCCGCACGCGAACACCTCGGGCCGGCCCGGCACCTGGAGGTACGGATCGACGATCAGCCGCCCCCGCTCCAGGGGCTGCCCGACACCCTCGACCAGCGGATCGGGCCGTACGCCGACACACCACACCAGCGTCCGCGTCTCGACGAACTCCCCGTCGCTCAGCAGGACTCCCTCGTGCGTGGCCTCCTTCACTGAGGTCCCCATGCGTACGTCGACGCCCCGCTGCCGCAGTACCCGGTCGGCGGTGCGCGAGAGCCGTTCGTCCATCTCGGGCAGGACGCGCGGCGCGACGTCGAGCAGCAGCCAGCGCGGCCGCACACCGTCCCGCGGCGGGCGCCTGCGCATCTGGGCGTCCGTGTACATCTGCCCGTGCGCGGCGACCTCGGTGCCGGTGTAACCGGCGCCGACCACCACGAACGTGCGGCGGGCGGCAGCGTCCTTCGCGCCGCCCGCGAGTTCCATCTGCCGGGTGACGTGGTCGCGCAGATACAGCGCCTCGGGCAGGCCCCGGAACCCGTGCGCGTGCTCGGCGACACCGGGGATCGGCAGGAGCTTGTTGACGCTGCCGACGGCGATCACCAGCCGGTCGTAGGGCAGCGTGCCGACGCCGCCCTCGGGGTCCGTGTAGTGCACGGTGCGCCCGTCCAGGTCGATGCCGTCGGCCTCGCCGAGCACCAGCCGCACCCGGGGCAGCGTGCCCGAGAGGGACACGGTGACCCGGCGCGGCTCCAGGACGCCGGCGGCGACCTGGGGCAGCAGGGGCAGGTACAGGAAGTAGTCGGTCGGGTTGAGCAGGGTGATCTCGGCCTTGTGCCGGGTGAGCCGGGACAGGGTGCGGGCCGTCCGGTACCCGGCGAAACCGGCGCCGACGATCACGATGCGGGGTCGACTCACAGTGCGCCTCCGGGGCTGTCGCGTACCTCGGGAGCCTTCCGCGTAACCCTGGTCAGGGGGCCCAAACGTGCGCCGGTTTCCGTGGATGCCACCGGGTACCCGGACCGCGTCCCGTTCGTGGAACCACCGGAGGCACCCATGCCCGAGTACGGCTACTTCCTGTCCTGCGAGGAGTTCGGCCCCGCGGACCTCGTCGAGCAGGCGAGGATGGCGGAGCAGGCCGGGTTCCGCTCGCTGTGGATCTCGGACCACTACCACCCGTGGAACGACGCCCAGGGCCAGAGCCCGTTCGTCTGGTCGGTCCTCGGCGCGCTCTCGGAGGCGGTGTCGCTGCCCGTGGAGACGGCGGTGACCTGCCCGACCGTGCGCACACACCCGGCGGTCGTGGCGCAGGCCGCGGCGACCACCGCGGTGATGACGGAGGGCCGTTTCCGGCTGGGGGTGGGCAGCGGCGAGGCGCTCAACGAGCACATCCTGGGTCATGTCTGGCCGCCCGCACACATCCGGCTGGAGATGCTGGAGGAGTCGATCCAGATCATGCGCCGGCTCTTCACCGGCGAGGAGGTCAACCACCACGGCACCCACTACACGGTGGAGAACGCCCGCCTCTACACGGTCCCCGACCAGCCCGTCCCCATCGACATCTCCGGGTTCGGCCCGGCGGCGACCTCGCTCGCGGCCCGGGTGGGCGACGGCTACATCACGATGACGCCGGACGAGTCGATGGTGGCCCAGTTCCGCAAGGGCGGCGGGGGCGCCAAGCCGGTCAGCGGCGGGACCAAGGTCTGCTGGGGCACGGATCGCGAGGAGGCCGTACGGACCGTGCACCGGCTGTGGGCGAATCAGTTCCTGCCCGGTGAGATGGCCCAGATCCTGCCCTCGCCGAGCCACTTCGAGCAGCTCCAGCCGCTGGTGACCGAGGAGTCGGTGCGGGAGAAGGCGGTGTGCGGGGACGACGTCGACGAGCACGTGGCGGCGCTGTCCGCGTTCGCCGACGCGGGGTTCGACCGGATCTACGTCAACCAGATCGGCCCCGACCAGCGCGGCTTCTTCGACTTCTACCGCACCAAGGTGCTGCCCCAGCTGCAACAGGCCTGACGGCGATGAAGCTGCGTCTGCCGGCGGTGTCCGCGTACACGGTGCCGACCGACGCACGCCCACGCCGCGGCCGCCGCGTGCGTCCCCAACCTTCGCCACCTCGAGTGGTTCCACGACCAGGTCCGTATCGAGCCGATGCTGTTCTACGGGGCGCTGGATCCGACGGGCGGTACGGTCCGGCCGGTGACGGGCCTCGGCCACGGGCTGACGCTGCGGGCGCAGGACGCAAGGGAGTTCAGGGTCGCCTAACGCCGTACGAGGCGGGCGAGCCTGCGTGCCGCGAGCGCACCCGCACCCACCGCGAGGACCTTCCCCACCTGACCACGCCTGAGGGACATCCACTCCTGCCGGCTGCCCGTGCGGGACTCCTCGTCGAAGCGCCCGTGCGCTCCGAAGTCATGACCGTGCGGGCCGTCGGCCGGACTCCACAGGTTTCCGGTGGCGCCGTGCGCCCCCTCGTCCTGCTGCGCCTCGAACGCGGTCCGCGCCAGATAGCGGTCCAGCACCCCGGGCGCCACGGCGTTGGCGATCAGCGTCGCCGCGGTGGAGCCCCCCACCCAGTACTCCCGCCGCCGGCCATGAGCCGCCGCGTGCACGACCGCGCGGGCCGCCACCTCCGGCTGGTACACCGGCGCGACGGGCCGGGCGCGCCCCGGCATCCGGTTCAACACCCAGTCGAACTGCGGGGTGTTGACGGCGGGCAGCTGCACCATCGTCGTACGGACACCGCTGCCGGAGTGCAGCAACTCGCAGCGCAGCGACTCGTTGAAGCCCTGGATGGCGTGCTTGGCACCGCAGTACGCCGACTGCAGCGGAATCCCGCGGTACGCGAGCGCCGAGCCGACCTGCACGATCGTGCCCCGGTCGCGTGGCAGCATGTGCCGCAGCGCGGCGCGGGTGCCGAACACATAGCCCAGGTACGTCACTTCGGTCACCCGGCGGAACTCGTCCGGGGTGATCTCCGTGAAGGGCGCGAAGACCCCGGCGAAGGCGTTGTTGACCCACACGTCGATGTGCCCGAACGCGTCGGCGACCTTCTGCGCCGCGTCGTCGACCGCCTTGGCGTCGGCCATGTCCACGGTGACGACGAGCGCCTCACCCCCGACGCGCTGCACCTCGTCCGCCGTCGCGGCGAGGCCCTCGCGTCCCCGGGCCAGCAGGGCGACCCGGTCGCCGCGGGCGGCGAAGGCCAGGGCCGTGGCCCGCCCCACGCCGCCGCTGGCCCCGGTCACCACGACGGCCCTGCCCCGACGGGGCAGGGCGTTCCACAGCCGTTCCACCGCGCATCACGCCCGGTGGCGCGGCTGCTCGGGGTCGATGTCGTCGGGACGCGGCGGTACGCCGGGGCCGGGCATCCCGGCTGCCGGCGTGCCCGCGCCGGGCGCCCCGGTCGCCCCGCCCACGCCGCCGGGCGCGACGGGCGGCACCGGCGGATACGGCATGCCGGTCCCGCCCGGCGGGGTGGCCGGTGCCCTGCCGCCGACGACGTGGTCGCCCTGCGGCGTCGGCCGGGACGCGGAGGGCCGGGCGGCGCCGCGCAGCACATAGGCGACGACCCCGAGGATCGCCGCGGTGATCAGCGCGGCGGCCCAGTCCGGCAGCCCGAGGGCGAGGGCCAGCCCCACCGCCAGGGCCAGGGCGGCGCCCGCGTAGAGGGCGACGGCGCCGGACGCGGCGTACAGCACGGCCTTGCGGCGCTGCTTGCGCGACTGCTCACGCAGTTCCTCGCGCACGGTCTCGCGCGTCACCTGGGCCAACTCCTCGACCAGGTGCTTGTCCAGATGCTCAAGATGATCCAAGCGGTCCATGGCCGCCGGGTACCCGTACACCCGTACGCATAACGCGGTCCGTCACGGCCACACTGCTCGACGAGGTGGCGGCCACCAAGGGCGACGAACGGAAACAGGCCTTCCATGACCTCGTCGAGGCATGGGTGTCCGGCGGCCGGGGTGCGGGGATCGCGTGAAACGATCTCCTGCCCCGGCCGCCGCTATTAGGCTCGTCCGCATGGACATTCTGGGAGCCACGCTGCGCGTCTGCGTCGACGACCTGGAGACCGCGGTCCCCTTCTACGAACGCCTGGCCGGCGGCCCGGCCCTCCGCTTCGAGCGCGGCGGGGTCCAGGTGGCCGCCGTCGGCTGCTTCCTCCTGATGAGCGGTCCCGAGGCGGAGTTGGAGATCCTGCGCAAGGTCGCGGCCACGATCGCCGTCAAGGATGTCGACGAAGCCCATCGGGTACTGACCGAACTGGGCGCGCGCATCATCGCGGGACCGGTGGGGACGCCGGCCGGGCGCAATCTGATCGCGATGCACCCGGACGGAGTGGTGTACGAGTACGTGGACCGGCGGGCGTAGGACCGGGGTCAGCGCATACGGAAGTCGTGGCGGTCCGGCAGCGGTTCGTCGCTGACCCGCTCCCACAGCCGCCCGACGGCCTCTGCCCCTTCCCTCAGGTCGGCGACCTCGAAGCCCTCCTCGAACACGGCCCGCGCCTCCTCCCTCCTGCCCTCGGCGACCAGCAACCCGGCCTCGAGCCCGCGGGCCCGCGTCGCGGGACGCAGTCGTGCCCACACCGACCGCGCGTCCCCCGTGCGCCCACCGCGAGCAGCGCCTCGATCGCCTCGCGGCCGAGCGCGGCGGTAGCCGCCGTCCAGGCCTCCCCCGCGTCGCGCCGCTCCCGGCACAGGTCGTCGAAGGCCTCGGTGTACCGGTCGGCGGCCCGCTCACCGTTGCCGACCTCCTGGTCGAAGACGGCGAGGCAGCGCAGCAACGGCCAGACGGACGGGGCGAGTTCAAGGGCCCGCTCCCAACTCCGCACGGCCTGCGCCCGGTCGCCGGCGTGCCACTGGGCGACGCCGAGGTGGTACTCGGTGTGCGGACCTGCGGGCGCGGTCTCCAGCATGTCCCGCCAGTGCGGGGCGACGAGCGTCTCGCCGGGCGGCCGCACCCGGCGTGGCTCCGGCAGCACTCCGGACCGCAGCAGCTCCAGCCAGGGTTCCTGTGCCTCGCCGAGGGTGCTGTCGTCGAAGGGGGTACCGGGCAACTTCCGGTCGGCGCACAGCACTTCGAGGGCGCCCCAGCCGGATCCGGTGGCCAGGCTCTCGCCGGGTGCGGTGTCGGCGTGCGGTTTCCACGCGGCGTACGCGGCGTCGACGTCGGCGCGCGGGAGTACGGCTTCCAGCCGCGCCTCCGCCTCTCCCACCTGTGGCGGGGAGTTCAGTGGCCCGTACGCCTCCAGCCACGACACCTCGCTCTCCGGGTCCAGCCGTATGTGCTCCAACTGGGTGCGGGCGAGCCCCGCCTGGATCTCGCAGTAGCCGTCGGTGCCGGGTTCGGTGAGCCATTCCTGCCAGCGTCGCCCGCCCGGCCCTGATCCCCAGACGAACAGTTTGCGTCCGCGCAGTACGTCGGTGGACGTCTGCACCAGGCCGTGACCGTCCTCGTCGAGGGCGGCGACCCAGCGGCGCCGGGCGTCGGGAAGGTCGTAGAAGTAGTCGGCCGCATGCGGGAGTTGCCGGGTCTCCTCGTACGTCGGCACGGGTACCCTCCGCAGTCGTCGCTCGTATCCGATGGGGGCACCTCCCGCGCCTTTCGGGCAGTGGGGGAGCCATGCCTCCTCAGCCGGTACCAGGATCCGGCGCCGCTCGGGCACGGCGATGTTGGACCACCAGTACGTCGGCACCGGCTTCGCGTGCGGATTGCGGATGCGGACGCCGACGTACAGGAAGTCGGAGCCGTCCGGCATCCAGAGGTCGACCTGGAAGGGCAGGTCGCGCAGCCGCTCCCACTCCCACAGGCGCAGCATCTCGCCGCCGTCGGGGGCGGGTACGCGGGCGGCGTGCAGGGGTGCGCAGGCGAGGGTGGTGTGGCCGGTGGCGCCGATGTTCCACTCGATACCGCCGGAGAACCAGGCGCCGTTGAGGGCGAACGCGGCGGGCTGGAACACCGGGTTGCGGTACAGGAGTTCGCGACCGGACGGCTTGTGGAGGAGGGAGGCGATCCGGCCGCCGAGACCGGGGAGCACGGTGGCCCGCAGCCGGTCGTTCTCGATCACGAGGGCATCGATCCCGCGCGGCTCGCGCACCCGCTCGTAGCCGTCCCGCAGGCGCACGGGAAGCAGGCTGCGCAGGGGCTCGTAGCCGATCTGGCGGGCCATCTGCGAAGGCAGGTCGTCGCGGTCGTCGACGCGGTGGAGCTCGTCGAGCGGCCGCAGCGGGGGAAGCGGGTTGTCGGGCCCCAGCTCCGCGGCGGGCAGCGTCAGTACCTCACGTCGGATCGTCGTCACGATCGCCATGGAAGCCGCTCGCCGGGGAGCTGAACAGGGGCGCTACGGGTCAGGATTGCGCAAAGGCGGACACCACGATGTCGGCGAGGAGGGCGCCCGCCGTGCCGTCCGGGTCGAGATCGGGGTCGTGGATGGTGACGTTCAGTCCGACGCAGTGCGCGGAAGCCAGCAACGGCCGCAGCAGCTCGACGAGTTCGCCGGGCAGGAGTCCGTCCGGGTCGGGGCTGTCGACGGCCGGCATGACGGACGGATCGAGGACGTCCGCGTCCAAGTGAACCCAGAATCCGTCGAGTTCGGGGATCTCGAAGGCCTGGGCCGTGGCCCGGGCCAGGGCGTCCGCGCCCCACTCGCGGATGTCCCCGACGGTGACGACGGGGATCTTGAGGGCGGCGAGTTCGCTGCGGTCGTCCTCGAACGCGTCGCGGCGGACGCAGCCCGAGATTGGATGGGGCGTCCAGCACCACCCTGGTACGCATCGGCCTCACTTCCGGATCATCTCGGCGGTGACGGCCCACCGCTCGTGGTCCCGCCAGGCCCCATCGATGTAGAGCATCCTCGGCGAGAAGCCCTCCCGGCGGAAGCCGCAGCTGCGGGTGAGGGCGATCGAGGCGGTGTTGGCGGGCTGCACGTTGATCTCCAGCCGGTGCAGTCGCATCCCGCCGAAGGCGTAGCGCACGACCAGCCCCAGCCCCTCCCGCATCAGACCGCGCCCGGCGGCATGCGCGAAAGCCCCGTATCCGAGCGCCCCGCACAGGAAGGCGCCCTCGACGATGTTGTTGATGTTGATGAACCCGGCGATGGCCCCCTCGCCGTGCTCCCCGTCCTTCTCGCAGACCAGGAACCCCGCCCTGGTCGGGTCCTCGATCAGCCGGCTCGCATACGCGGTGAACGCGCCCGCGCTGTCCGGCGGGAACAGCCAGGGCTGATGCAGCTCCTTGCTCTCCCGGGCCCGCGCGGTGAACTCGGCGCCGTCCTCGTGGGTGATGTGGCGTATGCCCACGCGGGGGCCCTCGACGAGATAGCGGGATGCGGTGTGCGACATCCCGTCACCCTACGACGGACTAGTTGCGGCGCTTCATGAAATACGCTCCGCACAGGGCGCCGATGACCCCCGTGGCCAGCAGCGCCATCCACAGGGGCATCGTGACCTCGGGGATCAGCAGTCTGATCCTGGTGGCGCGGGTGTTCTCGAAGATGAAGATCAGGGCGAGGACGGCGAGCAGCAGGACGACCACCCGGGCGGGCGTCACGGCGCCACCCTTGCCGCTGGTGGCGCCGCCGCTCTGGGAGGTCTTCGGGCTCATGCGACCAGGGTGGGCCCGAAGACCCGGCCCCGCGCGGCAGGGGCCGCCCACCGGGTGAATCAGCCGTCGGCCACCGGCAGCTCAAGCACCCCGGTGTTCCCGGGCGAGCTGACCACGGTCACCGGCTTGATCCCCCGGTTGCCGAAGTAGGCGTCGTCGCTCGCCGCGACCACGAACCGCAGCCGGTGCCCCTTCTCGTACCGGTGCACGATCCCCGGCAGGGTCACGGTGAAGCTCTTGGTCACGTCGGGCACCCGGACCGGTGCGACCAGCCGGTGCACCAGCGTCTTGGCGCCGTCGGGCGCGATGTCGTACAGCTTGGCGAACAGGACGAGCCTGTCGGCGGCGTTCGAGGAGTTCTGCGTCCGCTCGGCCTTCGGCGAGACCACCTTGAGTGTGGCCTTCGGCGCTCCCACGACGTCGGTGGTCCGGGCGAGCGGCTCACTGGTCCAGCCGAGGTAGGTGCCCTCGGTGTCGTAGGGCGCCTGGTCCGGCAGGCCGATCGTCCCGGCCAGCGAGTTCTCCGAGTGGCTGGTGGGGACGAGCCGGTTCGTGTACGTCCGGCTGCCGCGGGCCACCTTGGAGCGGGTGTCGACGAGCTTGCCGTCGCCGGACAGATACAGCTTCTGGCTGAGTGCGGGCAGGCGGTCGGCGGTGGCGTAGGTGTCGGCCGGGTCGGTGATCCAGTCGCGGTAGTAGGCGAGGGCCGGTCCGGTGTCGGTGCCCTTCTTCTTCTGGAGGTAGCGGTCGAACCAGGCGAGGATCCGCTTGCCGACGTACGTGGACTCCAGATTCCCCTGGCCGAGGTTCAGCTCGCCCGCCGCCATGCCGCCGCTGTGGCCCCAGGACTGCCAGATCATTCTGGTCGGTGTGCCCTGCGCCTTGAGGGTCTTGTACGTCGCCGTCGCCTCGTTGAGGTTGAAGAGGCTGTCGGCCTGTCCCTGGACCAGCAGTGTGGGTGCCTTCACGCGGTCGAGGTAGGTGACCGGGGAGACGCTGCGGGAGAAGGCGAGCAGTTCTGCGGTCCGGTCGGCGGGGTAGCTGCCGGAGTTCAGGGTGCGGACGGTGTCGCAGGCCTCGGTGACGAAGTGCAGACAGCCCAGGGAGTTGATCCGGGACGGGTCGAGGTTCGGCGCCGTCAGCGGCTGGCTCTCGCCGATCAGATAGAAACCGTTGGCCCACTGCCATTTGAAGGCGCCGGGCACCGCGCCGTGGGCACCGGCGTTGTTCGGGTCCAGGGAGTACGCCAGGTCGTTCCAGGTGATCAGCGGGACGAGTGCGTCGACGCGGTGGTCGACGGCCGCCGTCGCCATCTGGATCGCGCCGCCGTAGGAGCCGCCGATCATGCCGACGCGCGGGTCGCCCTTGCCGTCGAGGGTGACGAAGTCGGCCCTGGTGCCGTCGTCGGCGGCCCGCTTCCCGGCGAGGAAGTCGATGAGCCCGGAGGCGGCCTTGCCGTCGATGTCCGGGTCGTCGAGCGAGATCAGACAGCCGGAGTTGCCGAAGCCGAGCCCGGAGTAGACGAGCGAGACATAGCCCCGCTCGGCGAAGGCCTTGCCGATGCCGTCCGTGGAGCCGTCGGACTTGCTGCCGCCGAAGCCGTTGGTGGCGAGCACGGCGGGCGCGTGGTCGACACCGGTGGGCCGGTACAGATCGGCGTCGATCGTGCAGGTGCGGCCACCGGCCTGCACGGTGAACTTCAGGGCCGTGACGGTGTACTGGCCGGTGGCGGGGGCGGGGGTGGCGAGTGTGGCACCGAGCAGGAGAGCGAGCGGAACGCTGTATCCGAGCACACGACGAGACACGAGACCTCCACGCTGAGGACAACCCGGCTTACCGACCGGTAGGAACCGGCCAGTAGTCAGGGTGTGACACGTGTCAAAGGAGGTCAATCACCGTGACGGGTGTTTTCTTGACGATGATTCAGCGAAGGGCCGGTTCGTCGAGCGTCAACGTGCGTGCATCGGCATCGAGTTCGGCCGCGACTCCGAAGGGCATGGTCAGCGCCCCTTCGCAGTGCCCGAACCCGAACTCCTCCACGACGGGCACCCCGAGCCCGCCGAGCCGGTCGGCGAGCAGCGCCCGCACCTTCTCGTGGGGGCCGCACTCCTGCCACGACCCGAGCAGTACCCCCTGCACCCCGTCGAACCAGTCGGCGCGCAGGAGTTGGGTGAGATAGCGGTCGAGGCGGTACGTCTCCTCCCCCACGTCCTCCAGGCACAGCAGCCCGCCGCGCGCGGACGGCCGGGCGTACGGGGTGCCCCGTTCGGCGGCGAGCAGGCACAGGCAACCGCCGAGGGTGACGCCCCGCGCCCGCCCGGGGACCAGGGTCCTCCCGCCGGAGACGATCGTGCGGACTCTCTCCGGTGCGAAGAGCGTGGCCCTGAGGTGCTCCTGTGCCCGTGCGTTCTTGATGAAGTCGACCCCCGCGGCCATCGGCCCGTGGAGCGTGACGAGGCCCAGCCGGGTGGCGAACGCCTCGTGCAGCGCGGTGATGTCGCTGAACCCGACGAACACCTTCGGCCCGGCCGCCCGCATCGCCTCCCAGTCGAGCAGGTCGATCATCCGCTGCACGCCGTACCCGCCCCGCGCGCACAGGACCGCGTCGACGGACGGGTCGCACCAGGCGGTCTGCAGATCGGCGGCGCGGTCCGCGTCGCTGCCCGCCAGGTAGTCGAAGTCGCCGTGCCGCTCCAGCACATGGGGCCCCACCACCGGGTCGAGGTCCCAGCCGCGCAGGATGTCCAGCCCGGCCTGCAGCCGCTCCTCGGGAACGGGTCCGCTGGGCGCGACGACGGCCACGCGGGCACCGGGCGCGAGTCTGGACGGCCGGACGGACTTCTTCACTTGTCGAGCTCCAAGGTCGGGACGCCGAGCGGGTTCAGGACGAAGACCTGGGCGTACAGGGAGAGTTCGGACTCCAGCGCCCGGATCATCGTCTCCGCCCGCCGGAATCCGTGCCCCTCCCCCTCGAAGGCGAGGTACGCGTGCGGCACCCGCCGGCCCTCCATGCGGGTCAGGAACCGCTCGCACTGGGCGGGCGGGCAGATCACGTCGTCCAGGCCCTGCAGCAGCAGGAAGGGCGCGGTGATCCGGTCGGCGTGCTCGGTGGGCGAGCGCTCCGCGTACCGTGCGGGCACCTCGGCGAGGGGCCCGACCAGGGTCTCCAGGTACTGCGCCTCGAAGTCGTGGGTCTCGCCCTCGCCCCAGCCGGTCAGATCGAGGATGGGGTAGACGATGGTGCCGCGGGCGTAGACGTCGGTCGTGGTGAGGGAGGCGGCCGCGGTCCAGCCGCCGGCACTGCCGCCGCGGATCGCCAGCCGGTCACGGTCGGCGGTGCCCTCGTCGGCGAGGGCCTGGGCGACGGCCGCGCAGTCCTCGACATCGACCACGCCCCACTGCTCGCGCAGTCGGTTGCGGTACTCCCGGCCGTGCCCGGTGGAGCCGCCGTAGTTGACCTCGACGACGCCGATGCCCCGCGAGGTGAAGTAGGCGATCGCCAGGTCGAGGACGAGGGGGGCGCGGCTGGTGGGTCCGCCGTGCGCCCAGACGACGTACGGCGGCAGTTCGTCGCCGGGGGCCACGCAGGTGGGGTGGTGGGGCGGGTAGACGTGGGCGTGGATGTCGCGTCCGGCGGGTCCGGTGAAGGTGCGGATCTGCGGCTCGGGGTAGTAGGCGGGGTCCACGGCGTCGTCGTGCCCCCCGCCGATCACCCGGGCCCGGCCGGTCCGGGTGTCCAGCTCCACCAGTTCGTGGGCGCTGCGCGGGCTGGCGCCGACGGCGACGACCCTCCCCCACCCTTCGGGCGGGGGGACCCCCCTCTCGCTTCGCTCGCCGTGCACCGCGAGGGTGGGCGCGAACTCGGTCCAGGGGCCCGCCGCGTCGACGACCTCCGCGGTCTCGGGGTCCAGTATCCCGAGCGCGGTGGCGCCGCGGCCGTGCACGACGGCGATCAGGCCGCTCTCCAGCGGGGCGAACCAACGATGGCCCAGCTTCCAGAGCGGACCGCCGAACTCCTCCTCGCGCGGACACAGCGGTGCGCCGTCGCGGTAGAGGTTCCACCACCCGGTGCGGTCACTCGTGTACAGCAGGGCTCCGTCGTGCGCCCAGTCCACCTGGGCGATCGACTCCTCGGGCCCGCCGGCGATCGTCCGGGGCTCACCGAGCGTGCCGTCGGCCCGGACACCGGCGAGCAACAGTTCCGTGCCGTCCCACGGCATCCGCGGATGGTCCCAGGCGAGCCAGGCCGCGCTCCGCCCGTCGGGTGAGATCCGGGGGCCGGTCACGAACCGGTGCCGGGCGTCGGTGAGTTCGCGCACGGCGTCCCGGTCCTGGGCTGCCGAACCGTCCAGCGGCACCGCGGCCAGGACCCGGCGCACGTCGCTGGGCCCGTCGCCGGTGAACTCCTCCAGCACACACCACACTTCACCACGGTCCAGGAGCAGCACCGGGTCCGCCCAGCGCAGGCCGCCGCCGACCAGGGACACCGGGGTGAGGGGGCTGGGGTCGCCGTCCGGCCCGTACCGGTACAGCCGCTGGTCGACGAAGTTCACGAAGACCACGAGCGGTTCGCCGTCCACGGCCGTCCCCGCCCAGGGCTGTCCGCCGTATTCGATGACCCGGCTGCGGACGTTCCACGGCGCCGGCAGCACCGACTCCGTCGCGCCGTCGGTGCGCCGCCGCACCAGCGTGCGCCGGCCGCCCTCGGTGGGGCGTGGCTCGGTCCACCAGGCCTCGTCGCCGACGAAGCCCACGAACTCGGGATGCCCGTCGTGCGCGGCGGCCAGTGCCGCGTCGATCGGCGAGGGCCAGGACCCGTACGCCAGCGTCTCCACTTCTCCCCCAGTCGCTCAGGCCGTGCGCAGAAAGCGGTCCAGGACCCGGACGCCGAAGTGCAGTGCCTCCACCGGGACCCGCTCGTCCACGCCGTGGAAGAGGGCCTGGTAGTCGAAGCCCTCCGGCAGCTTCAGCGGTGTGAATCCGTATCCGGTGATGCCGAGGCGCGAGAACTGCTTGGCGTCCGTGCCCCCGGACATGCAGTACGGCACCACGTGCCCCTCCGGGGCGAACTCCTCGACGGCGGCCCGCATCCTCGCGTACGTCGCCGAGTCCACCGGCGCCTGGAGCGCGACCTCGTGGTGCTGGAACTCCCACTCCACGTCCGGTCCGGTCAGCAGGTCGAGGGTGGTACGGAACTCGTCCTCGCCGCCGGGCAGATACCGTCCGTCGACGTGGGCCACGGCCTCGCCCGGGATGACATTGACCTTGTAACCGGCCTCCACCATGGTCGGGTTGGCGCTGTTGCGGACCGTCGCCTCGACGAGCTTCGCCGCCGGGCCGAGCTTCTCGAGGAGCCGGTCGACATTGTCCAGGTCGGGCTCGATGCCGTACAGGACGGCGAGTTCGGTGAGGGCGGCGCGGACGGTCGGGGTGAGCCGCAGCGGCCACTCGTGCGCGCCGATGCGGGCGATCGCGGCACAGAGGCGGGTGACCGCGTTCTCCTTGTTCACCTTGGAGCCGTGCCCGGCCCGTCCGCGCGCGGTGAGCTTCAGCCAGCCCGTGCCCCGCTCGCCGGCCGCGATCGGATAGATCTGGCGTCCGGCGCCGTCGTGGAAGGTGAACGCCCCGGACTCGCTGACGCCCTCGGTGCAGCCCTCGAAGAGCCCGGGGTGCTCATCCGCGAGGAACCCGGAGCCGTCCACGGCGCTGGCCTCCTCGTCGGCGGTGAACGCGACGACGATGTCGCGCCGGGGCCGGACCCCTTCGCGCGCCCAGGCTCGGACGATCGCCAGGATCATCGCGTTCATGTTCTTCATGTCGACCGCGCCCCGGCCCCAGACGACCCCGTCACGGATCTCCCCGGAGAAGGGATGCACGCTCCAGTCCCGGGCCTCGGCGGGCACCACGTCCAGGTGACCGTGGACGAGCAGCGCGTCCGCAAAGGGGTCGGTGCCCTCGATGCGCGCCACGACATTGGTGCGCCCCCTGGTCCGCTCCAGCAGCACCGGCTCCACGCCCGCCTCGGCCAGCCGCGCGGCCGCGTACTCGGCGGCCGGCCGCTCCTGGCAGTCGCCGCCGCCCCGGTTGGTGGTGTCGATGCGGATGAGGTCGGAGGTGAACGTCACGACCTCGTCCATTGCCTGTCCGTCAGCCATACTGCTCCTCCACCGCGGCCGAGACGATCGTGGTGACCGCCTTGAAGGTGCGAATTCCCTCGTACATGGTGGCGCTCGTGTACCCCACCTTCCGCTCACCGATCCCGCTCACACCCGGCACGACGGTCGCGGCCAGGGCGAGGTGTTCGGCGTCGAACTCCACGGCGACGGTGAACGGCCCCGCCTGCACGGGTTCGTGGCGCACCGCCAGCGCGGCCGCCTCCTTGGCCGCCGCGCGGATGTCGGCGGCGGTCCTGGCCGGTGTCCGGCACACCGCCGCGTACCGCGACACATGGTCCTTGACCGCGACCTTCAGCGCCTCGGGCGCGTAGCCGAGGGCGTCCTCGCAGGCCACGTCGTCGCCGGTGACGAGGACGACCGGCACGCCGTACTCGGCGACCACGTGCGCGTTGAGCAGGCCCTCGCTCGCGCGTACGTCGTTCAGCCACACCCCGGTGATGGAGTTGGCGAGGTAGGTGTGGGCGAGGACGCCCTCCGCGCCGGCGCCCGCGTGGTAACCGACGAAGGCGATGCCGTCCACGTCGCCGTGCTGCACGCCCTCCACCATGGACAGTGACTTGTGCCGTCCGGTGAGCATCTCCGCCCGGTCGTCGAGCCGCTCCAGGAGCAGGTTGCGCATGGTCCAGTGCGCCTCGTTGACCAGCACGTCGTCGGCGCCGCCGTCGAAGAAGCCCTGCACCGCCGCGTTCACGTCCGAGGTGAACATCGCGCGGCACCGCTCCCACTGCGGCGTCCCCGGCAGCACGTCGGCCGGCCAGGTGACGCCCGTGGCGCCCTCCATGTCGGCGCTGATGAGGATCTTCATGCCGACTCACGCTACGCGTTCGCGTCGCGTCCCGTCAGGCCTGTGGACAACCGTCACCGGCTCAGACCGGTTCGGGGATCCCTCAGGCCGTACGCCCCACCACCAGCCACTTCGACGGCAGCTCGATCCGGGCGCCGTCGGGGGTGTACTCGGTGGTCACGAGTGGCAGTTCGCCGCTCGCCAGGACAGTGAGCCCGGCCGTGCCCAGGTACTGGGACACCGCGTCGTCGGAGACCTCGCCGGGCGCGATGCCGTGCCGGAAGATCGGCGCCAGCTTGGGCGGCGGGCCCGAGGGGTGCTGGGCCAGGCCCACCAGGATGGGCTTGGCGGCTTCGGAGAGTTCGACGAGGAAGCCCCGCCCGTGCTCGCCGAGCAGCGCGGCGAGCCCGTCGACCAGTGGTTGCCGGTCGGCGGGCTCGCACTGGTGGAGCACGCCCCGCATATAGACGTTGGCGTCGCCCAGCTCCGCGTGCAGCGACTCCGCCCCGCCCTTCTCCACGGCGTCCAGCACCCGATAGGTGGCCTGGCCGGCCGGATCGGCGTCCCGGGCGCGGTCGACGGCTGCCTCGGACAGGTCGACGCCGAGGACGTGCCGGAAGCGGTCGGCGAGGAAACGTGTCTGGGTGCCGTTGCCACAGCCCAGGTCGACCATGGGCAGGGCCGGGGCGGTCACATGCGGTTCGAACAGGGCGAGGTGGAGGCCGGCCGTCAGCGCGGGCTCCGCGTCCCAGAACACCGCCCCCTGTCCGTCGGGAGCTTCGCTCCAGAAGCTCTCCCAGGCCTCCCGGTACCGACTCGTCACGCTCATGCCCAACTCCCCAGGATGCGGCAACGGCCCGCCGCAAGTGACGGGCCAGTACGGTCTATCGCGCCCCGGTCACGGCTACAAGCGCGCGGCGCAATCCTTCACGCCGTGTGCGACATGCGTACGCCCTTACGCCCCGTGCGCCCCTGGGGCGCCTCAGCGTCGCGGCAACGTCAGTTCGAACCAGACGGTCTTGCCGGCCTTCGTCCGGCTCGTACCCCACTCCCGGGCCAGGGTGGAGACGATGCGCAGACCACGCCCGAACTCGTCCTCGGGGTCGGCGCTCAGCAGGGTCGGCAGGTCGTGGTCGTCGTCGTCCACCTCGCACAGCAACGTGTCACCGCGGACGAGGCGCAGCTGGAGGGGACGGCTGCGGGAGTGCCGTACGGCGTTGGTGACAAGCTCGCTGACCATCAGCTCGGCCGCGTCGGCGAGCCTGGCCAGCCCCCAGTCGTGGAGCTGTTCCCGCACCACGGACCGCGCCCGGCCGACCTCGACCGGGTCCGGGGGGAGCCGCCACTCGGCGACGTCGTCCGGCTCGATGCCGTTGAGGCGGCTCATCAGGAGGGCGACGTCGTCCTTGCGGCCGCCACGCGTGTTGAGGGCGCGGATGATGGTGTCGCAGGCGTCGTCCATGGACGCGGCCGGGTGGGCGGCGGACTCGCACAGGGTCGCGAGGCCCACGCCGATGTCCTCGCCGCGCACCTCGACGAGGCCGTCGGTGCACATCACGAGCCGGTCGCCGGGTTGCACGCGCACGCGTACCGACTCGAAGGCCACCCCTCCGACGCCGATGGGCGCGCCCGTGGGCAGGTGCAGGAGTTCGCTGCGGCCGTCCTGGGCGTGCACGATCACCGGCGGGATGTGGCCGGCGTTGGCGATGTGCAGCTCGCTCGCGATCGGGTCGTACACGGCGTACAGACAGGTCGCGAGGTAGGTGTCGCCGAGACGCTGGGCGAGGTCGTCGAGGTTGCGCAGCAGCTGGGCGGGCGGCAGGTCGAGGGCGGCCATGGTCTGTACGGCCGTACGCAACTGGCCCATCATGGCGGCCGAGTTGAGGCCGTGGCCCATGACGTCGCCGACGACGAGGGCGGTGCGGGCGCCGGGCAGTTTCACCGAGTCGAACCAGTCGCCGCCGACCCGGCCGAGCAGGGTGCCCGGCAGATAGCGGGTGGCGATGTCGCAGCCCGCCATGCGCGGCGGGATGTGCGGCAGCATGCTGTCCTGGAGGGTCTCGGCGACGGACTCCTGGTAGGTGTACATGCGCGCGTTGTCGAGCACGAGGCCCGCGCGGGCGGCGAGTTCGGCGCCGGTGACCCGGTCCATGTCGTTGAACTCGACGCGCTCCGGGTGCCGCAGCAGGATCATGAAGCCGAGGACCACATTGCGGGCCTTGAGCGGTACCACCAGCATCGAACGGCCTGTGATCAGGGGCCGGATGTCACGCTTTTCGAACTGCGAGGCGATGGCGTGGCCCATCTGCTCGCTGATGCGCGGCACGAGGACGGGCTCACCGGTGGTCATGCACTGGAAGAACGGGGTGTGGGCCGGGAACGGCATGGCCTCGCCGACCGGCACGACGTCGTCCCAGCGGCCGGGTTCGTCGGTGTGCTCGAGGGCGACCCGGTGCCACATGGTGGTGGTGTCCGGCACCCCCTCGGGGAACCCCTCGCCCGCGACGACCTGCTCCCGCAGATAGGTGCCGGCGACATCGGTGAAGCGGGGCACGACGGCCCGGCTGACCTCGACGATGGTCCTGGACAGGTCGAGGGAGGTACCGATACGGCCGCTGACCTCGGTGAGGAACTCAAGGCGCTCGCGTACGGCGGTGTACTCCAGGTCCACGCCCTCGTCGGTGAGCTCCTGCGGGACGGGCCGCCCCTCGGCCACGGCCCGCGCGGCCCGCTCACGGCGCGCCCTGCGTTCGATACGGCGGGGCACGCCCCAGTCGGGGGTCACGGGCACCCGGTCGTTCTGGCTGAACTCGAGGACGGGATAGCCCAGTTCGAGGATCTGGGCGACGATCCGCGCGCCTTCCTCGACACTCATGCTGGGCAGGATCTCGGGAAGCCGGCGGGCCAGCTCCTCGGCGCCCGGGAAGTCGGTGTGCAGCGCGAAGGCGGGAGCGATGCGCTCACCGGCGATCTCGTCGTCCGGATCGTCCGCGTGCAGGGCGCCCGCGTCGGCGGCGAGCACCAGCAGCCGCTCCCGTCCGGGGCCCACCAGGGGGTAGGCCCACCACAGGACGTCGAGACGGTCGGGTTCGCAGACCGTGAGGCGGGCGCGGCCCGCGGCCGGGTAGGAGAGCCCGCTGTCGAGGGAGGACTCGAGATCGGGTCCCAACCCGTCGTAGGCCGCGTGCACGCCGTACGGCGTGGGGTCGTCCTCGTCGGGCAGGGCGCCGGCGACGGGCAGCAGGTCGGCCGCCGGGCGGCCGAGCGCCTCTTCCTTGGCGGCGCCGAACAGCCGTCGCGCACCCCTGCTCCAGTGGGACACCAGGCCGTCGCGGTCCACCACGACCACGGCCAGCGGGATACGGCCGGCCGCGGCGTGCTCCACCGCGCCGTCCCCGGCTCCGTGGCCGGGAGCTGCGTCCCTCTCGGTGCCATGGTCCATGACCCAGGCCCTCTCTCCCCACGGCTCCGCAAGATCTGTGCCGCCTAATCCACCGTAGGCCGTGGGCGGTTGTGATGTGCGGCAATGCGGGAATTGGCCGGGGTGGATCGCCCCGGCGTGCGCCCCCGCGCCCCCGTGCCGGGCAGAACCTGCCGGTTGGAGGCAGGTCGGGGTTACTGACGGGTTTTTCAGTCCTCGTGCCCGAGTTGGAGATCCCGTTCCGTACGGCCGCCGCCGGCGACCTGGAGGACGGTGGCGACGGGCGGGTAGCCCGCGGCGATGACGGTGTACTCGCCGGAGGACAGGTCGACGAACCGGAAGGTGCCGTCGGCGCCGGTGGTGAGGGTGTCCACGACGTTGCCCGCCGCGTCGAGGAGCGTCACGCGCGCGTCCTCGACCGGTCGTCCGCCGCCGGCCCGCACGGTGCCGCGCAGCACGGCGCCGCCCGCGAGTTCGACGTCCTGGCGGGTCTCCCGGGATGCCTGCACGGTGACGGGCAGGGCGGCGGGGCGGAAGGTGGGGGCACTGGCCGCGAGGGTGTACTCGCCGGCGACGAGTTCGGTGATGACGTAGCCGCCCTCGCGGCCGCTGCGGGTGGTGGCGACGACCTCGCCGTGGACGTTGGCGAGGGTGACGGTGGCGTCGCGCACGGGGGTGCCGTCGGCGGTCAGCACGTTTCCGGCGAGGCGTCCGGCGCCGCCGAGGACGACATCGAGCTCGACGGGCCGCTCGCCGACGGTCACGGAGACCGCCTGCGGCTGGTGTCCCCCGGCCGCGGCGATCAGGACGTACGCCCCCGAGCCGGGCGTCGACAGCGCGTAGCGCCCGTCCTCGCCGCTCGCCCCGCGCCCGATCTGCTGCCCTACGGCGTCGATCAGTGTGAGCGCCGCGCGCGGTACGACGGTTCCGTCGGGGTGCTGCACGGTGCCGCAGACGGGGATTCCGGCGGTGTATGACGAACGGGCTTGCGGGATCGGGGCGTTCACGGACGCGGTCTCGATTTCGGCGGCGTGGTGGGACACCAGTGGTTTCTCCTTGAGGAAGAAGGCGATGAGCAGGCCGAGGACGAGGACCGGCACGAGATAGAGGAAGATCCGCGGCATGGCGTCGGCGTACGCGCGGATGTACCCGTCCCGCAGCTCGGGCGGCAGCGCGTGGACGAGCTGCGGGGTGATGGCCTCGGCGTCGGGAAGCCCTGTCGTCTCCGGCAGGCGCTTCGCCAGGGCGTCGGTGAGCCGGTCGGCGAAGAGGGTGCCGAAGATCGCGGCGCCGACACTTCCGCCGATCTGCCGGAAGTAGTTGTTCGCGCTGGTGGCGGTGCCGAGGTCGGCGGGGCGCACCGAGTTCTGGACGGCGAGGATGAGGACCGGCATCACCATGCCGATGCCGGCGCCGAGGACGGCCATCCAGAGGCTGTAGTGCAGCCGGGGCGTGTCGGCCTCGAGCCGGGACAGCAGCCACATGCCGAAGACGGACAGGGCGCTGCCCAGCACCGGGTAGATCCGGTAGCGGCCGGTGTGGCTGATGAGCTGTCCGGCGATCACGGAGGCGCCGACGATGCCGCCCATCATGGGCAGCATCAGCAGCCCGGACTCGGTGGCGCTCGCGCCGTCCACCATCTGCAGGAAGGTGGGCAGATAGCTCGCGGCGCCGAAGAGTGCCACGCCCACCACGAGGCCCACCAGAGCGGTGATGTCGAAGACCGGGTCCCGGAACAGCCGCAGCGGGATGAGGGGTTCGGCCGCGAAGTGCTCGGCGACGAGGAACAGCAGGGCCGACGCCACCGCGCCCGCGCCGAGTCCCAGGATGACGCGCGAGTCCCACGCGTACTCGGTGCCGCCCCAGCTGGTCAGCAGCACCAGGCAGGTGGAGGCGGCGGCGAGCAGCAGCGCGCCGGGGATGTCGAGCCGGGGTTTCGCCGTCGGCTTGGGCAGCTTGAGGACGACGGTGACGACGGCCAGGGTGAGAACGCCGAAGGGGACGTTGAAGTAGAAGCACCAGCGCCAGGAGTGGTGGTCGGTGAAGTAGCCGCCCAGCAGGGGTCCGGCGACGGAGGCGAGGCCGAACGCGGCACCGATGAGGCCCATGAAGCGGCCGCGCTCCCGGGCGGGCACGATATCGGCGATGATCGCCTGCACACCGATCATGAGGCCGCCCGCCCCGACGCCCTGTACCGCGCGGAAGGCGATCAGCTGGTCCATGGTCTCGGCACGCCCCGCGAGGGCGGAGCCGACGACGAACACGACGATCGCGAACTGGAAGACGCCCTTGCGGCCGAGGAGGTCGCCGAGCTTGCCGTAGATCGGCAGACCGATCGTGGAGGTCAGCAGGTAGGCGGTGATCGCCCAGGACATCTTGTCCAGGCCGTGCAGTTCACCGACGATCTTCGGCAGCGCGGTGGCGACGATCATCTGCTCCAGGGCGGCCAGGAGCAGCGCGAGCATGAGCGCGAAGAAGATCAACCGCACCCTGCGCGGGCCGAGTTCGACGGCCTGGGCGGGTGCCGGGGCGGGGATCGGCGGTGGTTGCTCGGCCGGTTCTTCCCGCAGTCCGTCCTGTACCGGAGTGGTCCCGCGCACCTTGCCGCTCCCCTCGTCGCACCCTCACAATTCCCGCGTAAGCGACAACTGCGAGCAAGCGCGACGAGTTACGGCAGACCGGTGCGGCGCACGGAGATCCACTCGATCCGGTGAGGGGCTCAACACCCCTCGAACACCGGGGACTTGTTTCTACTTCTCGACCTCGGCGGCGAGCTTGTCGAGCACCTCGTCGTAGATCCGGCCGAGCCCCTTGGGGGCGAAGGTCTTCTCGAAGAAGCCGCCGATGCCGCCGGCGCCGTTCCAGACGGTGCTCACGACGACGCGGGACTTGCCCTCACCGGCCGGGGTGACCCGCCAGGTGGTGACCATGGAGGAGTTGCGGTCCTTCTCGACGAGCTCACCGTCGGTGGGCTCGCTGACCTCGAGCAGGCAGTCACGGATCCGCTTGCTGGTGGCCTGGAGCTTCCAGTGGACGAGGGTCCCCTCGCCGTCGCCGCCCTCGCGCACCTCGTACTCGCTGAAGTGCTGGGGCAGCACCTTCGCGCGCGTGCCGCTGTAGTCGGCGAGGGCGTCGAACACCTTCTCCGCGTCCGCCGCGACGACCCGCTCCGTAGT
This sequence comes from Streptomyces sp. WM6386, assembly GCF_000972385.1. Taxonomy (GTDB): domain Bacteria; phylum Actinomycetota; class Actinomycetes; order Streptomycetales; family Streptomycetaceae; genus Streptomyces. The sequence goes on along the minus strand of NZ_JXTE01000011.1, from coordinate 47,724 downwards.
GGCCTCGACCTGCGCCATTTTTCCTCCAGCACCTGATTCATCGGGGGTTGGTGGCAAGCCAACCACCCCGGTCCCCGCCCGCCCAAATCGGGGCCCCGCAATCCCTTCACATACACACGCGCACGATCAAGGGAACATGTGTTCTATTCTGTGGGCAGTGCTACCGAGGAGGCGTCATGCGCTGGGAGAACCTCACAGCGGACTCCGGCCACAGCCGGGCCGACGACACCGCGCTGTTCGGCGCGGACGCGGTCGTCACCCGCACCTTCGACACACCGGAGTTCAGCGGGATCACCTTTCACGAGATCCGGGCCCGGTCGATCATCAACCGGGTGCCGGCGGTCTCCCGGATGTCCTTCCAGTGGACGGTCAACCCGTACCGGGGGTGCTCGCACGCGTGCGTGTACTGCTTCGCGCGCAAGACGCACAGCTATCTGGACCTCGACACGGGCCTCGGCTTCGACTCGCAGATCGTCGTCAAGACGAACGCTCCGGAGCTGCTGCGCCGCCAGCTCGGCTCGCCTCGCTGGCAGGGCGAGCACATCGCGATGGGCACGAACGTCGACTGCTACCAGCGCGCCGAGGGCCGCTACCGCCTGATGCCGGGCATCATCGGCGCCCTGCGCGACCACGCGAACCCCTTCTCGATCCTGACCAAGGGCACGCTGATCCTGCGCGACCTCGACCTGCTGAAGCAGGCGCACGCGGTGACGGACGTCGGTATCTCCGTCTCGGTCGGTTTCATCGATGCGGAGTTGTGGCGCACCGTGGAGCCGGGCACGCCCGCCCCTGAGCGCCGCCTCGAGGTCGTACGGACCCTGGCCGAGCACGGCATCGGGTGCGGTGTCCTGATGGCGCCGGTGATCCCGTTCCTCAGCGACGCACCGGAACAGCTCCGGGCCACCGTGCGGGCGATCGCCGCCGCCGGGGCCACGTCCGTGACCCCGCTGGTGCTGCATCTGCGGCCCGGGGCGCGGGAGTGGTTCATGGCCTGGCTGGGCCGGCACCATCCGCACCTGGTGCGCCGCTACGAGCGGCTGTACGCGGACGGCTCCTACGCGCCGAAGTGGTACCAGCGCCGGATCACCCGCCAGGTCCACGAGTTGGCCCGGGAGTACGGCATCGGACCCGCGGACGCGCCCATGCCCCGACGGATGCCCGAACCCGAGCCGCCCACGCCCGATCTGCCCGAAGGAACCCAACTCACTCTGATTTGACAGCATTCGAGGGCATACCACGACCCAGTAGGGTCAAGTCTTGCCAGAACGCGTTCTTCCGGACGCGCTTTCCGGGACGATGCGGCGTGGACCGTGACACTCGCGGTCCGAAACCCTCCGTCCTGGGAGGACTCCATGAGAAAACGCGCAGCCGTGCTGTGCGGCGTTTCCGTCGTCGTCGCCGGTTCGTTCACGGCCCTGCCCGCCGACGCGAGCACTCCGCGCACCGCGGACACCGCTCAGGCCGCGAAGCTCACCTGGAAGAGCTGCGGCACCACGAACTACCCGACGCTCCAGTGCGCGTCCCTCAAGGTCCCACTCGACCACCACAACCCGCACGGGCGGCAGATCACCCTCGCGCTGTCCCGTGTCCCGCACACCGCGAAGAAGTCACAGGGCCCGCTGCTGGTCAACCCCGGCGGTCCCGGCGGCAGCGGTCTGACCCTCGCGGGATTCGTCGCCGGCTCGCTGCCCAAGGCGGTCGCGGCGCAGTACGACGTCATCGGCTTCGACCCGCGCGGTGTGGGCAAGAGCAAGCCGGCGCTCGACTGCAAGCCCGGTTACTTCAACCCGGTCCGCCCCGACTCGGTGCCGAGCACTCCGGCCATCGAGAAGGCCAACCTCCAGCGGGCCAAGTCCTTCGCGCAGGCCTGCGGCAAGAAGTACGCCGATGTGCTGCCTTACATCAACACGGTCCAGGCCGTACGGGACATGGACTCGATCCGTGCCGCCCTGGGCGCGAAGAAGATCAATTACTTCGGTTACTCCTACGGCACCTATCTCGGCGCGGTCTACGCCAAGCTCTTCCCCGACCGGGTGCGGCGCCTCGTCCTCGACTCGATCGTCGACCCCACCGGTGTCTGGTACGACGACAACATCGCGCAGGACTACGCCTTCAACGACCGCCACCACGCGTTCCTCGCGTGGGTCGCCAAGTACGACTCCACGTACAAGCTCGGCACCGATCCGGCGAAGATCGAGGCCAAGTGGTACGCGATGCGGGCGGCCCTCGCCAAGACACCGGCCGGCGGGAAGGTGGGCGCCTCCGAGCTGGAGGACACCTTCATTCCGGGCGGCTACTACAACGGTTACTGGCCGTATCTGGCGGAGGCGTTCTCGGCGTACGTGAACGACAAGAACGCCGACCCGCTGGTCGAGGCGTACGAGAACTTCGCCGCCGTCGACGCCTCCGGCGACAACGGCTACAGCATCTACACCTCGGTGCAGTGCCGTGACGCCGACTGGCCGCGCGACTGGAGCCAGTGGCGCGACGACAACTGGGCGGTGTACAAGAAGGCGCCGTTCATGACCTGGAACAACGCCTGGTACAACGCGCCGTGCGCGTTCTGGCCGACGAAGTCGCTGCGGCCGGTGAACGTGGCCAACGCCCATCTGCCTCCGGCGCTGCTGTTCCAGGCGACGGACGACGCGGCCACCCCGTACGAGGGCGGCGTGAGGGTCCACCGTCTGCTGCGCGGCTCCAGCCTGGTGGTCGAGCAGGGCGGCGGCAACCACGGCATCACGCTGAGCGGGAACGCCTGCCTGGACAAGTACCTGGCGGCGTATCTGACCGACGGCACGGTGCCGCGCAGTGGCGGCGAGGTCGACGCGGTGTGCGACAAGCTGCCCGACCCCAAGCCGCTGAGCTCGGCGGCAGCCACGGCATCACGGGGCTCGACCCTGCACGGCATGCTCGGCTTCCGCGGCTGAGCACTGCCTGACGGTCCGTCGGGGGCGTTGTCAGTGCCATGGTCCACCATGGACGCATGAGTGAGCTGACCAGGATTCCCGCCCCCGACGGGCTCGCCCCCGCCGCCCAGTACTCCCATGTCGTACTGGGCACCGGCACGTTCGTCGCGATCTCCGGCCAGCTCGCCCTGGACGAGGACGGCAAGCTCGTCGGCGAGGGCGATCCGACCGCGCAGGCCCGCCAGGTCTTCGAGAACCTGCGCCGCGCTCTGGCCGCCGCGGACGCGACCTTCGACGACGTCGTCAAACTCACCTATTTCGTGACCGACATGGCGCACATGCCGGAGATCCGCACAGCCCGCGCCGAGCACATACCCGACGACCGCCTGCCGGCCGCGTCCGCGGTCCAGGTGGCTGCGCTGGTACGGCCCGAATTCCTGATGGAGGTCGAGGCGTTCGCGGTGGTGGGTTCGTGAGTGGCCCGCGGGTACGCGAGATGACACTCGCGGACTGCGACCGTGTGGCCGAGATCCGTGTCCGGGGCTGGCAGAGCGCGTACCGGGGCCTCATGCCGCAGCCGTATCTGGACGCGCTGAGCGTGACCGAGGACGCCGAGCGCCGTCGCGAACGTTTTCGGCAGTCGGACGGCAGCGTGGTGAACCTCGTCGCGGAACAGGACGGAGAGCTCTTCGGCTGGGCGGCGCACGGCCCCTACCGGGAGGATGAAGTGCGCACCGCGGACGCCGAGTTGTACGCGATCTACGTCGACCCCGGGCGGTACGGCGCGGGCATCGGCCGAGCCCTCCTCCAGGAGTCGATACGCCGTTGCACCGCCGCCGGGCACGACCGCATGTACCTCTGGGTCCTCAAGGGCAACACCCACGCCCGCGCCTTCTACGAACGGGCGGGATTCCGACCGGACGGCACCGAGGAACCCTTCGAGGTGGACGGGATCCCGGTGCCGGAGGTGCGGTACACGCGCAGCCTTTAAGTCCGCTCCGGGATCCGCGCCAGCGCATGCACCGCCGCCTCCGCCAGCGTCGGGTGGGCCAGTGCCTCGTTCAGTACGGGTCTGGCGCGGGCGTCGCCCAGCTCGCCGAGGCCCTCCACACAGGCGAGCGCCACCCGCCGGTACGGGTCGTGCGGGCGCAACCGCCGCTCCAGCGTGGTGACGAGGGCGGGCACCGACTCCGGCGCGCGCAGTTCGGTCAGGAGCCGGACCGGGTGCAGGGCGTAGGCGACGCGCAGTTCGTTGGTGGCGAGGGCCGCGGCCGCGCGGGCGGTGCGCGGGTCGCCGAGGCGGGCCAGGGCGTACGCGGCGGAGGCACAGCGCTGCGGTTCACGGTGGTTGAGCAGCAGGACGAGGGACTCGAAGGCACGGGCGTCCCCCGCGACCCCCAGCCGGAACGCGGCCAGCTCCCTCGCCCACAGCGGCTGCCCGGCCTCGATCAGCACTCCGGCCAGCTCGTCGAGGTCCTTCGTCTCCGCCAGCCGCCCGTAAGCCGCCGACGCCCCCGACTCCTGCCGTAAGCGCTCCGTGAGCGATCGCAACTCTTCGTCCATGACACGCAGCCTAGGTGGGTCGCGAGCGCCTCGGGACGTACATCACAAACACGAGGACTAGCGCGCTCGTTACCCGCCGGTTAAGCTCAGACGAGCGAGTTACCCACTCGTGGAACTCCTCGCGACGGCCTGGTGACGCAGCCGTCGTGAGCGCAGTCGGTTCGGTACCTCAGGTATCGCAGTACGACGTGGCCCCGGGACAGGGCCGGTCGGTCTCGCCGTTCTCCGGGCGTGTGCACGCCTGTGACGACGGCACCGCACCACCGGGCGTGTGCGCTTGCAGCCCGGCAACACCCGCATTCTCCACGCATCCGGTGCGCCTTCGGGCGTACCGGGTCGCGCTCCCAGTCGTCACCCTCATTCCTGGAGTCCCGCGATGGCCGCTCCCCTGTCCGACACCCCTCTGTCCCCGCTGCAGACCATTGCCGTCATCGGCCTCGGCACGATGGGCACCGGCATCGCCGAGGTCCTCGCCAAGGCCGGTCGCGAGGTCGTCGGCATCGACATCAGCGAGGCCGCGGCCGCCCAGGCCGTCACCGCCCTGGAGACCTCGACCGCCCGTGCCGTGGAGCGCGGCCGGCTGACCGAACAGGAGCGCGCCGGCATCCTCGCCCGGGTCCGCACCTCCACCGACCTGCGCACCGCGGCCGACGCCGACCTGGTCATCGAGGTGGCCCCGGAGTCGTACGAGATCAAGCACCAGATCTTCCGTGAACTCGACGGGATCGTGCGCCCCGGGACGATCCTGGCGACCGGCACCAACGCCCTGTCCGTCACCCGGCTCGCCGCCGACTCGGCCCGTCCCGAGCGCGTGCTCGGACTGCACTTCTTCAACCCGGCGCCGGCGATGAAGCTCGTCGAGGTCGTCTCCTCGGTGCTGACCGCGCCGGCCGCCGTCAGCGCGGTCACCGACCTCGCGCTCGCCCTCGGCAAGGAGCCCGTCGCGGTCGGCGACCGGCCCGGATTCGTCGCCGACGGGCTGCTGTTCGGCTATCTCAACCAGGCCGCCGCGATGTACGAGGCGAAGTACGCCTCCCGCGAGGACATCGACGCCGCGATGCGGCTCGGCTGCGGGCTGCCCATGGGTCCGCTCGCCCTGCTCGACCTGATCGGCGTCGACACCGCGCGCACCGTCCTGGAGGCCATGTACTCCGAGTCCCAGGACCGGCTGCACGCCCCCGCGCCGATCCTCAAGCAGCTCAGCGAGGCGGGGCTGACGGGCCGTAAGTCGGGCCGTGGCTTCTACTCGTACGAGGCTCCGGGCAGCGCCACGGTCGTGGCGGACACCCTGACGCCGGCCACCGGGGATTCCCAGGCCCCCGGCCGTCCGATCCGTTCCGTCGGTGTCGCGGGCTCCGGCACCATGGCGTCCGGGATCGCCGAGGTCTTCGCCAAGGCCGGCTACGAGGTCGTCCTCGCCGCCCGCAGCGAGGAGAAGGCCGAGACCGCCAAGGCCCGGATCGGCAAGTCCCTCTCGCGCTCCGTCGACAAGGGGCGGATGACCGCCGAGGCCGCCGCGCAGACCCTGGACCGGATCACGGCGGCGGGCTCGTACGACGCCTTCGCCGACGTCGATCTGGCCGTCGAGGCCGTCGCCGAGGACCTGGAGGTCAAGCAGCAGCTCTTCGCGGCGCTGGACAAGGTCTGCAAGCCGGGTGCGGTCCTGGCCACGACCACCTCGTCGCTGCCGGTCGTCGCCTGTGCCCGTGCCACCTCGCGTCCCCAGGACGTGATCGGCATGCACTTCTTCAACCCGGCGCCGGCGATGAAGCTGGTCGAGGTCGTCCGCACGGTGCTCACCGCCGACGACGTCCACGCCACGGTCCGCGAGGTCTGCGTGAAGATCAGGAAGCACGCGGTCGACTGCGGCGACCGAGCCGGCTTCATCGTGAACGCACTGCTCTTCCCGTACCTCAACAACGCCATCAAGATGGTCCAGGAACACTACGCGTCGCTCGACGACATCGACGCCGCGATGAAGCTGGGCGGCGGCTACCCGATGGGCCCCTTCGAGCTCCTGGACGTCGTCGGGCTCGATGTCTCGCTCGCGATCGAGAAGGTCCTGCACCGCGAGTTCCGGGACCCGGGCCTCGCTCCGGCCCCGCTCCTGGAGCACCTGGTGGCCGCGGGCTGCCTCGGCCGCAAGACGGGCCGAGGCTTCCGCGAATATGCCCGCCGCTGAGCCGTCCGGCGACTGGTCCAAGGACTCCGAGGCCTGGGGCGGACTGCTCGACCCCCACGGAACCCCCCTGCCCGCACCGGGCGGGGGGCACCCGGGACATGAGCGCCAACCTGCGCACATGCAGTACGTTCGGGTCATGTCCCAGCCCGCCAAGTCCTCACGCACACCAGCTACGCCCGACGCGCCGGAAAGTGCCGCAGGCGGTCGCGCCGCCGCCCAGCGGCTCAAGATGCGCCGAGAACTGGCGGCCGCGGCGATGGAGCTGTTCTCGACCAAGGGGTACGAGGCGACCACCGTCGACGAGATCGCGGCCGCGGCGGGAGTCGCGCGGCGCACCTTCTTCCGCCACTTCCGCTCCAAGGAAGAGGCGATCTTCCCCGACCACGACGACACGTTGATCCGCGCCGAGGCCGTCCTCAACGCCGCGCCCCCGCACGAGCATCCGCTCGACACGGTGTGCAACGGCATCAAGGAGGTCATGCGGATGTACGCGGCGCGGCCGGAGATCTCGGTCGCCCGCTACAAGCTGACGCGTGAGGTGCCCACCCTGCGCGAGGCGGAGATCGCGTCGGTGGCCCGCTACGAGCGGCTGTTCACCCGCTACCTCCTGGGCCACTTCGACGAGCACGCGCACGACGACGAGGCCAACGACGACCCGCTGCTCGCCGAGGTCGCCGCGTCCGCCGTGGTCACCGCCCACAACCACGTGCTGCGGCGCTGGCTCCGGGCCGGCGGCCAGGGCGACGTGGAGTCCCAGCTGGACCACGCCTTCGGGATCGTGCAGAAGACGTTCGGGACCGGCATCGGAGTGGGGCGGACCAGTACGCCCCAGCCGTCCGCCGCGACGGTCTCGACCCACGGCGAGGTCCTGGTGACGGTGGCCCGCACCGACGCCCCGCTCGACCAGGTCATGCGGACCATCGAAGAGGCGCTGAAGGGCCGCTGACCGCCCCTCACCCGTGTGATGACGGCCACCCCTCGGGGTGGCCGTTTTGGCATGTCAGGAACCCTTTTCCAGCAGATTTCAAGCCGCGTTCGATCGATCATCGCTCATTTGTTACGTAAAGATTTCACCTGAGAGCAATCAATGGCACTCAGTGCCTTGCGGCATGACACGCGGTGTCATACGTTGATGTTGTCCGGGCGGCCGGCGTGCAGAGACCTTTCGTACGTCGGCTGTCCCAACAAGTCATCGACTTGCCCGCCCGGACGCCTGCGTCACAGGCAACCTCCCGCGCCACAAAGCGCTGCCGAAGCACCACCTCGCCGAACCGACGGCACTTCAAAAAACCCTCAGCAGCACGACGTAACCCTCAGCGTCCCTCCCTCAGGACGCGTATCGCCGGAGGCAACACCGTGACCGTGAAGGACATCCTCGACGCGATCCAGTCGCCGGACTCGACGCCGGCCGACTTCGCCGCTCTGCCGATTCCCGAGTCGTACCGCGCGATCACCGTGCACAAGGACGAGACGGAGATGTTCGCGGGCCTCGAGAGCCGCGACAAGGACCCGCGCAAGTCCACCCACCTCGACGACGTCCCGGTGCCGGAGCTCGGTCCGGGCGAGGCCCTGGTCGCCGTCATGGCATCGAGCGTCAACTACAACTCGGTGTGGACCTCGATCTTCGAGCCGCTGTCGACCTTCGGGTTCCTGGAGCGCTACGGCCGCACCAACGACCTGGCCAAGCGGCACGACCTGCCGTACCACATCATCGGCTCCGACCTCGCGGGCGTCGTCCTGCGCACCGGCCCCGGCGTGAACGCCTGGAAGCCCGGTGACGAGGTCGTCGCACACTGCCTGTCCGTCGAGATGGAATCGTCGGACGGCCACAACGACACCATGCTCGACCCCGAGCAGCGCATCTGGGGCTTCGAGACCAACTTCGGCGGCCTCGCCGAGATCGCCCTGGTCAAGTCCAACCAGCTGATGCCCAAGCCGGGCCACCTCAGCTGGGAGGAGGCCGCCGCACCGGGCCTGGTGAACTCCACCGCGTACCGGCAGCTGGTCTCCCGCAACGGCGCCGGCATGAAGCAGGGCGACAACGTCCTGATCTGGGGCGCCAGCGGTGGCCTCGGCAGCTACGCCACCCAGTTCGCCCTGGCCGGCGGCGCCAACCCGATCTGTGTCGTCTCCAGCGACCAGAAGGCGGACATCTGCCGCTCGATGGGCGCCGAGGCGATCATCGACCGCAACGCCGAGGGCTACAAGTTCTGGAAGGACGAGCAGACCCAGGACCCCAAGGAGTGGAAGCGCTTCGGCAAGCGCATCCGCGAGCTCACCGGCGGCGAGGACATCGACATCGTCTTCGAGCACCCCGGCCGCGAGACCTTCGGCGCCTCCGTCTTCGTCACCCGCAAGGGCGGCACCATCACCACCTGCGCCTCGACCTCGGGCTACATGCACGAGTACGACAACCGCTACCTGTGGATGTCGCTGAAGCGGATCATCGGCTCGCATTTCGCCAACTACCGCGAGGCCTGGGAGGCCAACCGGCTCATCGCGAAGGGCAGGATCCACCCGACCCTGTCCAAGGTGTACTCCCTGGAGGAGACCGGCCAGGCCGCCTACGACGTGCACCGCAACCTCCACCAGGGCAAGGTCGGCGTGCTGTGCCTGTCCCCCGAGGAGGGTCTTGGCGTGCGCGACGAGGAGATGCGCGCCACGCACCTCGACGCCATCAACCGCTTCCGCAACATCTGAGACACCCGGGGTCATAGATGACTGAGCGTCAGCCCGCCGAAGGCAAGCGGGAGAAGGACCGGCCGTGGCTCATGCGCACGTACGCCGGCCACTCCACGGCCGAGGCGTCCAACGAGTTGTACCGGCGTAACCTCGCCAAGGGCCAGACCGGCCTGTCGGTGGCGTTCGACCTGCCGACGCAGACCGGCTACGACTCCGACCACATCCTCGCCCGCGGCGAGGTCGGTCGGGTCGGCGTGCCGGTCGCGCACCTCGGTGACATGCGCCGGCTGTTCCAGGACATCCCCCTGGAGCAGATGAACACCTCGATGACGATCAACGCCACCGCCATGTGGCTGCTGGCGCTCTACCAGGTCGTCGCCGAGGAGCAGGGCGCGGACATCACCAAGCTCCAGGGCACGACCCAGAACGACATCGTCAAGGAGTACCTGTCCCGGGGCACGCACGTGTTCCCGCCGGTGCCCTCGCTCCGCCTGACGACGGACATGATCTGCTACACGGTCAACCACATCCCCAAGTGGAACCCGATCAACATCTGCAGCTACCACCTCCAGGAGGCGGGAGCCACCCCCGTCCAGGAGATCGCGTACGCGATGTCGACGGCGATCGCGGTCCTGGACGCCGTCCGGGACTCCGGTCAGGTGCCGGAAGAGAAGTTCGGTGACGTCGTCGCCCGTATCTCCTTCTTCGTGAACGCGGGCGTCCGCTTCATCGAGGAGATGTGCAAGATGCGCGCCTTCGGCCGCATCTGGGACAAGGTCACCCGTGAGCGCTACGGCATCGAGAACGCCAAGCAGCGTCGTTTCCGCTACGGCGTCCAGGTCAACTCCCTCGGTCTGACCGAGGCGCAGCCGGAGAACAACGTCCAGCGGATCGTGCTGGAGATGCTGGCCGTCACCCTCTCCAAGGACGCACGCGCGCGTGCCGTGCAGCTGCCCGCCTGGAACGAGGCCCTCGGTCTTCCCCGGCCGTGGGACCAGCAGTGGTCGCTGCGCATCCAGCAGGTCCTCGCCCATGAGAGCGACCTGCTGGAGTACGAGGACATCTTCGAGGGCTCTCATGTCATCGAGGGGAAGGTCGAGAAGCTCGTCGAGGCGTCCCTCGCGGAGATCGACCGGATCCAGGAGATGGGCGGCGCGATGGCCGCCGTCGAGTCCGGCTACCTCAAGTCGCAGCTCGTCTCCTCGCACGCCGAGCGCCGGGCCCGGATCGAGTCCGGCCAGGAGAAGATCATCGGCGTCAACATCTTCGAGACGACCGAGCCCAACCCGCTCACCGCCGACCTGGACACCGCGATCCAGACGGTCGACCCGGCGGTCGAGGCCCGCGTGATAGCCGGTCTGCAGCACTGGCGCGACACCCGCTACCAGCCGCCCTTCAACCACCCGCGCCCGTGCAAGGCGCTGGAGAAGCTGAAGGAGGCCGCCAAGGGCACCGGCAACCTCATGGAGGCCACCCTGGAGTGCGCCCGCGCCGGTGTCACGACCGGTGAGTGGTCCGGGGCGCTGCGCGAGGTGTTCGGTGAGTTCCGGGCGCCGACCGGGGTCTCGTCGGCGCCGGTCGCGGTGCCGGCGGAGGAGGGCTCGGCCATGGCGGACGTGCGCCGCAAGGTCGACCTGACGGCCAAGGACATGGGTGTCGGCAAGCTCCGCTTCCTCGTCGGCAAGCCGGGCCTGGACGGGCACTCCAACGGTGCCGAGCAGATCGCCGTGCGGGCCCGTGACGCCGGGTTCGAGGTGGTCTACCAGGGCATCCGTCTGACGCCCGAACAGATCGTGGACGCGGCCCTCGCCGAGGACGTGCACGCGGTCGGGCTGTCCATCCTGTCGGGCTCGCACGCCCAGCTGGTGCCGGACGTCCTGGAGCGGCTCCATGTGGCCGGTGCCACAGACATACCTGTCATCGCCGGTGGGATCATCCCCAATGGAGACGCCGAACAGCTCAGGGCTGCGGGCGTGGCCGCGGTGTTCACCCCGAAGGACTTCGACATCACCGGAATCATCGGCCGCATCGTCGACGAGATCCGGAAAGCGAACAAGCTCGACCCCCTGGAGGTCCCCGCATGACCGTCAACCGTCTGCGTCCCCGCCGCTCGTGTCTCGCGGTGCCGGGAAGCAACCCCCGCTTCCTGGAGAAGGCGCAGGGCCTCCCGGCGGACCAGGTCTTCCTCGACCTGGAGGACGCGTGCGCCCCGCTCGCCAAGCCCGAGGCGCGGCACACCATCGTCAAGTTCCTCAACGAGGGTGACTGGACCGGCAAGACGCGCGTGGTCCGCGTCAACGACTGGACGACCGAGTGGACTTACCGCGACGTCGTGACCGTCGTCGAGGGTGCCGGGCAGAACCTCGACTGCATCATGCTGCCGAAGGTGCAGACCGCCCAGCAGGTCGTCGCCCTCGACCTGCTGCTGACCCAGATCGAGAAGACGATGGGCTTCGAGGTCGGCAAGATCGGCATCGAGGCGCAGATCGAGAACGCGCAGGGTCTGAACAACGTCAACGAGATCGCGACAGCTTCCCAGCGCGTCGAGACGATCATCTTCGGCCCGGCCGACTTCATGGCGTCCATCAACATGAAGTCGCTGGTCGTGGGCGAGCAGCCGCCCGGCTACCCGGCGGACGCCTATCACTACATCCTGATGAAGATCCTGATGGCGGCCCGCGCCAACAACCTCCAGGCGATCGACGGCCCCTACCTGCAGATCCGCAACGTCGACGGCTACCGCGAGGTCGCCCAGCGCGCCGCGGCCCTCGGTTTCGACGGCAAGTGGGTGCTGCACCCGGGCCAGGTCGAGGCGTCCAACGAGATCTTCTCGCCCTCGCAGGAGGACTTCGACCACGCCGAGCTGATCCTGGACGCGTACGAGTACTACACGTCCGAGGCGGGCGGCAAGAAGGGCTCCGCGATGATCGGCGACGAGATGATCGACGAGGCCAGCCGCAAGATGGCGCTGGTCATCTCCGGCAAGGGCCGCGCGGCCGGCATGCAGCGCACCTCGAAGTTCGAGATCCCGGAGGTCTGAGCGCGATGCAGTTCGGACGCACCTACGAGGAGTTCGAGGTCGGGGCGGTCTACAAGCACTGGCCCGGGAAGACGGTCACGGAGTACGACGACCACCTCTTCTGTCTTCTCACCATGAACCACCACCCGCTCCACATGGACACCAACTACGCGGAGAACACGACCGACTTCGGCAAGAACGTCGTCGTGGGGAACTACATCTACTCGTTGCTGCTGGGCATGTCCGTGCCGGACGTGTCGGGCAAGGCGATCGCCAACCTGGAGATCGAGTCGCTGCGACACGTGGCGCCGACCTTCCACGGCGACACGATCTACGGCGAGACGACGGTCCTCGACAAGACGCCCTCGAAGTCGAAGAACGACCGGGGCATCGTCTACGTGGAGACCAAGGGCTACAAGCAGGACGGCACGCTGGTCTGTGTGTTCCGCCGCAAGGTGATGGTGCCGACCGAGACGTACATCAAGGAGCGCGGCGGCGAGCAGCCCGGCCGCCCCACTCTGAAGCAGCAGGAGAAGTAGTCATGGCGCGACTCGCCCAGACCGCCGGTCTCACCGACATCCAGCAGGAAATCCTCTCCACCGTCCGCGACTTCGTGGACAAGGAGATCATCCCGGTCGCCACCGAGCTGGAGCACCGCGACGAGTACCCGCAGCAGATCGTCGACGGCCTCAAGGAGTTGGGCCTGTTCGGCCTGATGATCCCGGAGGAGTACGGCGGTCTGGGCGAGTCGCTCCTGACGTACGCGCTGTGCGTCGAGGAGATCGCCCGCGGCTGGATGTCGGTGTCCGGCATCATCAACACCCACTTCATCGTGGCGTACATGCTCAAGCAGCACGGCACACAGGAGCAGAAGGACCACTTCCTGCCGCGCATGGCGGCCGGCGACATCCGCGGCGCGTTCTCGATGTCGGAGCCGGCTCTGGGCTCGGACGTGTCGGCGATCACGTCGAAGGCGGTGAAGGACGGCGAGGAGTACGTCCTGAACGGCCAGAAAATGTGGCTGACGAACGGTGGGACGTCAAGTCTGGTCGCCGTACTCGTCCGAAGTGACGAAGGACTCACTCCCGAAGAGGCGGCTGCCAAGCCCCACAAGTCGATGACGACCTTCCTCGTCGAGAAGGAGCCCGGCTTCGGAGAGGTCCGCCCCGGCCTCACCATCCCGGGGAAGATCGACAAGATGGGCTACAAGGGTGTCGACACCACCGAGCTGATCATGGATGGCCTGCGCATTCCGGCCGATCGGGTGCTCGGCGGGGTCACCGGCCGAGGTTTTTACCAAATGATGGACGGCGTCGAAGTCGGCCGCGTCAACGTGGCGGCGCGTGGTTGCGGTGTCGCTCAGCGCGCTTTCGAGCTGGGCGTCTCGTATGCCCAGCAGCGTCACACTTTCGGCAAGCCGATCGCCCAGCACCAGGCAATCCAGTTCAAGCTCGCCGAGATGGCTACCAAGGTCGAGGCCGCTCATGCGATGATGGTCAACGCGGCACGCAAAAAGGACTCCGGGGAGCGAAACGACCTTGAGGCTGGGATGGCGAAGTACCTCGCCTCCGAGTACTGCAAGGAGGTCGTGGAAGACGCCTTCCGGATCCACGGCGGCTACGGCTTCTCCAAGGAGTACGAGATCGAGCGCCTCTACCGTGAGGCTCCGATGCTGCTGATCGGTGAAGGTACCGCCGAGATCCAGAAAATGATCATCGGTCGCAGGCTGCTCGAAGAGTATCGATTCCAGGGCTGATTGTCCGGATACGGGGTGTTTTCTTGGAGAAGAAGATCACACCCCGTCAACGCTCTTCAGCCGCCGACTCGGCTTCCTGGCTTGCCCAGTTGTGGCCCCCGACCGGTACGATCCCGGGAAAGCCGCCGTCCCCCGTTACCGCGCGGCGCCATCCGCTACGAAGGTCATCCATGCCCCACAGCCAAACCTCTGCACCACGCGACAGCCAGGTCGGCGGCGTACGCCTCGCGCGCGGAGCATCGCCGTGGCTTCTCCCGACCGTCGCCACCGCAGCCCTCAGCCTGGTGCGTGCGCGCAAGTCCGGCGCCGCCAAGGCCGTCGCCGTGCCCGCCACCGCGCTCGCGGCGGGCATGCTGTGGTTCTTCCGCGACCCCGAGCGCGAGATCACCCAGGGCCGGGTCATCTCGCCCGCCGACGGCGTGGTGCAGAGCATCATGCCGTGGAAGGACGGGCGCACCCGCGTCGCGATCTTCATGAGCCCGCTCAACGTCCACGTCAACCGCGCGCCTCTCTCCGGCACGGTGACGTCGGTCGAGCACATCCCGGGTGGGTTCGTTCCGGCGTTCAACAAGGAGAGCGAGAACAACGAGCGCGTAGTCTGGCACTTCGACACCGAACTCGGTGACATCGAGATGATCCAGATCGCCGGCGCGGTGGCCCGCCGCATCGTTCCCTACGTTCCGCAGGGCACGAAGGTCGAGCAGGGCGAGCGCATCGGTCTGATCCGCTTCGGCTCGCGCGTCGACATCTACCTGCCGGAGGGCGTGGACGTCGCGGTGGAGGTCGGTCAGAAGACCGTGGCGGGGGTGACTCGCATTGACCGTGATTGATCCTGAGACACAGGCGGGCTGGGTGCCCGAGGCCGAAGAGGTCGAGGACGAGGAGGAGATGCCTCTTTCTCTCCGCCTCTCAATAGCGGACACCCTCACGCTCGGCAATGCCACGTGCGGCTTCATGGCGGTGTACTTCACCACCACCGGCATCCTGATCCCGCACCTCACGGACAGCCAGGAGTCCGGCATGGCCCGCAACAGCGCGGCCACCGCTGTCATCCTGATGCTCTGTGCGGCGGTCTTCGACCTGTTCGACGGCCTGGTGGCGCGCAAGCTGCGCTCCTCGCCGATGGGCGCGGAGCTGGACAACCTCTCCGACCTGGTCAGCTTCGGCCTGGCACCGGCGTACTTCGTCCTCGTCTACGGCATGGTCGCCGCCGACGCCTCCCAGCGGGTGGCGGCGGTGGGGGCGATCGTGGTGCTCCTGGCGGTGGTGCTCAGACTTGCGCGGTTCTCCTGTGTGACGGTCAAGGACGGCACCTTCCAGGGCATGCCGTCACCGTTCGGGGCGCTGACCGTGGTCTCGATCGTGCTCCTCGAGCTGCCCTTCGAGGCGACGCTGATGGCGATCCTGGGGACGGCGTGGCTGATGGTGAGCCGGGTGGAGTACCCCAAGCCGCGGGGCATCCTCGCGGTGGCGATGCTCGGCTGGATCGTGTCGGCCATGGGCCTGCTGGCGGCCTGGGCGTTCGACGCGCCGGGCGGACAGCTGCTCCTCCAGACGGGCTGTGCCCTCCAGCTGGTCATGGGCGCGGTGATCCCGCTGTTCGCCACGGCCCGCCGGGTGCACAACTTCCGTGACAACCGGCGTGAGGCACGAGCGACACAGCTGCCGTAGGGCTCCGCCGTATCACACCGAGAGGCCCGAACCGGATGACGGTTCGGGCCCCTTGCTGTTGCGGCTGCCGGGTCGGCGTAGTTCGTCCGCTGCGGGCCGGTAGGGGCTGGTCGCGCCCACGCGGCGGAGCCGCACATGGACACAGCCCCGCGCCCCTGCGGGGCCTCAGGCCCCCGGTGTGTACGCCTCCGCCACCTCGGAGGCCTCCGCCTCCCGTACGACCTTCATGCCGCCCGTCACGCTCTTGTCCGGCTGCAGGATCACGCTCTGCCGGGAGGACGGGGACTTGGGATCGGTGAAGTTCTGGGTGGGGCCGAAGCCGAGGTCGAAGGAGTCGATGGCCAGCAGGGCCTTGTCGACGCCCTCCCTGGTGAGGTCCTTGCTCTCACAGGCCTTCTTCAGTGCCTCGCCGAAGGCCGACACCGCGGTCCAGCCGGCGACGATGCCGTTGTCGAGGGCGTCCTTCGGGTAGGCCGCCTGATAGTCGGCGACGAGCTTCTTCGCCTGCGGGGTGTCCGCGCCGATCGGGAGCGAGGGCGAGGCCACGTAGTAGTTCTTCATCAGGGCCGGTCCCGCCTGGGTGGCCAGGAGCTGGGGTGCGAAGGCGGAGTTGTTGCCGATGATCGGCACGTCGAAGCCGCCGGCCGCCGCGACGCCGACGAGCGAGGCCGCCTGGCGCGGACCCGCGCTGATGACGATCGCCTTGACGCCGGCCTGCTTGAGAGCGGCGACCTGGGCGGTCATGTCGTTGTCGGTGGGCTTGATCTTCTGTTCGACGACGGTCAGCCCCTTCTCCCGCGCGATGTGCTGGGAGCCGACCAGGGCGCTCTCGCCGTAGTCACCCTCGAAGTACACGTGGCCGATCTTGTCGCCCTTCTTGACGCCCTTCTCCTGGAGCAGGAAGTCGACGGCGTTGATCGTCTCGATGTCGTAGGTGGAGCCGATGACCCGGATGTACGGGCTGCCGAGCAGCGCCGCCGACCATGCCTGCGGCAGCACGAGCCCCTTGTCCTGGCCGTCGATGCGCTGCTTGACCGCGGCGACGAACGGGGAGCCGATGAACTGCGCGAAGCCCAGCACCTTCGGCTCCAGCTCGGTGTAGCCGGAGACAGCCTTCTGCGGGTCGTAGCCGTGGTCGCGGACCGTCAGCCGGACCTGGTAGCCGCAGACACCGCCGTCGGCGTTCAGCTGCTTCACATACAGCTGCTGGGCCTGGGTGACGCTCTTGCCGAGGGTGGCGTAGACGCCGGTCATGTCGGTGAGGGCGCCGAGTGTGATCGTCTTGCCGGAGATGCCGTCGCCGGTCTTCACCCCGCCCGCGGACTGTTTGTCACCGTCCCCATTTTCGGTGTTCTTGGCCTTTGAGCTGCATCCCGCCAGTACGAGCAGGGCGGCGAGCGCGCCCGCGGCGGCCCTGGCCGCGTACGTCCTGTTCATCGTTCCTCCCCTGGATGAGTTGTGACGCGACGCCGGGCGGCCACCCTGACCAGGCCGCCGGGCAGGAACAGCACCACCAGCACGACGGCGGCGCCGTAGAGGTACCGGGATGCCTCGCCCGGTGCGATCCCGCCCGTGCCGGGGGCGGAGACCAGGGGCAGCGCATCGCTGTAGCGGGTCAGCAGCTGCGGGAGCAGGGAGACGAAGACGGCCCCCGCGACCGCGCCGGAGACCGAGCCGAGCCCGCCGATGACGATCATGGCGAGGTATTCGAGGGACAGCGTGATGCCGAAGTAGTCGGGCACGGTCCGCTGGAAGACCAGAGCGAGGATCACGCCCGCCAGACCGGCGTACATCGACGACAGCACGAAGACGGCGGCCCGGTGCCGGGCCACGGGTACGCCGATCACTCCGGCGGCGATGCGGTGGTCACGGATGGCGTTCATGGCCCGGCCCGGACGGCCGCGCAGGACGCCACGGGCGAACAGGGCACCGGCCAGGAGGACTGCCAGACCGGCGTACCAGAGTTTCTCCGCGGACCCGAACGGCACGGCGGCCACGAGGAGTTCACGGTCGTCGAAGGTGAGGCCGAAGAGGTTCAGCGGCGGTACGTCACGACCGTTCGCCCCGCCGGTCAGATCGTGGGCGTTGAACATCACGTGCTGCCCGATGAAGACGAGCGCGAGCGTGGCGATGCCGAGGTAGGCGCCGCTGAGCCGCCCGGAGATGGGGCTGAACAGCCCGCCCGCCACCCCCGCGACCAGCACCGCGAGCACGGCCGCCAGCCACGTCGGCAGGCCGAGCCCGGTCAGTCCGTCGCCGCCGTCCGCCGCGAACACGCAGTAGCCGTAGGCGCCGACGGCGAGGAAGAAGGCGTGGCCCATGGAGAGCTGGCCGGTGGCGCCGGTGAGGAGGTTGATGCCGATCGCGCCGATGGCCGCGGCCATGGCGAAGAGCCCGGCCTGGAGCCAGAAGCGGTCGAGGTAGAAGGGCAGGGCGAGGAGGAGGACCGCCCCGGCGGCACCGACGTAGGAGCGGGGGCTCGTGGGCCAGGCGGGGCGGCGGGTGCCGGGCGGCGCCTCGCGGGCCTCGTCGCGGCCGAGAACCTCAGACACGGGCCAGCTCCTTCGTCCCGAACAGCCCGGCCGGGCGGATGAGCAGGATCGCGACCATCACCAGGTACGGCGCCAGGTCTCCGAGCCCACGCCCCAGGAACGTCAGGTCGCTCTGGTAGCCCGTCGCCAGCGACTCCGTGACGCCGACCAGCAGCCCGCCCACCAGCGCGCCCGTCGTGGAGTCCAGCCCGCCGAGAATCGCGGCCGGGAAGGCCTTGAGCGCGGCCAGCGAGGTGGCCCGTTCCAGCCCCGGCGTCGGGAAGACGGTGAGGAACAGCGCGGCCACCGCGGCCAGTCCCCCCGCCACCGCCCACGCTCCCAGCGACACCCGCCCCAGCCGTACGCCCATCAGGGCCGCGGTCTCCGCGCTCTCCGCGGCCGCCCGCATCGCCACGCCCCACGAGGTGTACCGGAAGACCAGCAGGAACGCGGTGATGAGCAGCGCCGCCGCCACGAACGCGGCGATCCGCGTGTGGGCGAGGGAGATCGGCCCGAGCTTGAGCACGGCGTCGCCCCACGGGTCCCCGAGCGGCAGCACGTCGGTGCCCATACGGCGGGTCAGTTCGGTGGTGAGCAGGATGTCGACCCCGATGGTGACAATGGCGAGGACGCTGTGGTCGGAGCCCCGGTAGCGCCGCATCACCAGGAACTCCACCGCCGCGCCGACCACGGCCGCACCCGCGATCCCGACCAGCAACGCGGGCCAGAAGCCGATGTCGTCGTGGAGGGTCGCGGTGACATAACCGCCCGCGAGCAGCAGCGAGGCATGGGCGAAGTTGACGACCTCGGTGGCCCGGAAGATCACCACGAAGCCCAGCGCGATGAGCGCGTACACGGAGCCCAGCGAGACACCGTTGAGGAGGATCTCGGCGAAGGTGCTCATGACGCGTCCCCCAGATACGCCCGTACGACGGCCGGATCGTTCTGTACGTCGGCGGGGGCGCCGTCGGCGATCCGGCGCCCGAAGTCGAGTACGGTCACGGCGTCCGCGAGCCGCATCACCACCCCCATGTCGTGTTCCACCAGCACGATCGAGATGCCGAGCCCGTCACGGACTCCCGCGATCACGGCGGCTGTCCGGCGCCGCTCACCGGCGGTCATCCCGGCCACGGGCTCGTCGAGAAGCAGCAGGCGCGGCTCCATGCAGAGCGCGCGGGCGAGTTCGGCAAGCTTCTGCTGCCCGTACGGCAGGGAGCCCGCCGGGCGGTCCAGACAGTCCGCGATGCCGACGAACTCGGCGATCTCGCGGACGCGTTCACGGTGCGTGCGTTCCT
The DNA here is from genome assembly GCF_000972385.1 of Streptomyces sp. WM6386. Taxonomy (GTDB): domain Bacteria; phylum Actinomycetota; class Actinomycetes; order Streptomycetales; family Streptomycetaceae; genus Streptomyces. The sequence goes on along the minus strand of NZ_JXTE01000011.1, from coordinate 28,119 downwards.
CTCGGGCCGCCGAGGGCAGCCGGAGTCCCGCCGCCAGAAAGCCGGTCCGGGTCAGCCGATGCCTGCCGAGGAGCAGGCTGTCCTCGACCGAGGCGAGCGGCGGCAGGGCGAGGTTCTGGAAGATACGGGCGACGCCGAGGCCGGCGATGCGGTGCGCGGGCATGCCGGTGAGCTCGTGGTCACCGAAGCGGACGCTGCCCGCGGTGGCCCGGTAAACGCCGGACAGGACGTTGAAGCAGGTGGACTTTCCGGCGCCGTTGGGGCCGATGAGGGCGTGCACGGTGCCGGGGCGGACGGTGAAGCTCACCTCGTCCAGGGCGGTGAGCCCGGCGAACCGGACGGTGAGGTCGCGTACTTCGAGGGCATCCACGGCGCTCACCCCTTCCACCGACCGAGGGTGCGCCCGCCCGCCGTCTCCGCGTCCGCCGCCGCGTCCTCGTCGACGACACCCAGATAGCGGCGGCGGACCTCGTCGGAGGCGGCCAGTTCGGCGGCCGGGCCGGACAGGGTCACCTCGCCGACCTCGAGGACGTACGCGCGCGTGGCGAGCCGCAGAGCGAGGGCGGCGTTCTGTTCGACGAGGAGGACCGAGGTGCCCTGTTCGTTGATCTCGCGGACGGTGTCGGCGATCCGCCGGGCCATGAGCGGGGCGAGTCCGAGGGAGGGCTCGTCGAGGAGGAGAACCTTCGGGCCGGCCATCAGGGCCCGGGCGACGGCGAGCATCTGCTGTTCACCGCCGGAGAGCAGGCCCGCGCGTTGCTGTGCGCGCTCCGCGAGGACGGGGAACAGTTCGTGGACGCGGGCGAGGGCTTTCGGCCGGCCCGCGCGGCTGCCGCCGAGGGCGCCCGCGCGCAGGTTGTCGGCGACCGTCATCCGGGCGAACACCCGCCGCCCTTCCGGTACTTGGGAGACGCCGACGGCGACCACGCGGTCCGGTGAGAGCTGGTCGAGCCGTCGGTCGCCCAGGGTCACACCGCCCTCGGTGACCGCGCCGCCGTGGAAGGACAGCGTGCGGCTGATCGCCCGCAGCAGCGTGGACTTGCCGGCGCCGTTGGAGCCGAGGACGGTCACCACGGCTGCCTCGGGCACCTCCAGGGACACCCGGCGCAGGGCGCGCACGGGTCCGTATCCGACCGACAGATCCCGTATCACGAGTCCGGAACCCCCCATGGACTTCCCCCCTGTCCTCACTCGGTGTGGCGCTCACCCCAGCACCGGCGAGGGCGTCCGTCCACGGCCCGCGGCGGAATCGCTGCGGGTGCCCAGCGGGCCGGGCGGGGCGTTGTGCGTGTGCACAACACCGCGTGTCAGGGGCCTGTGCGCGGCCGCGTCCCGGTGTCATCCTGCGGTCATGGGAGGGCGACGGCCGCGCACCGGTCATGACTGGAAGCTGCTCGCGGAGTCCTGCACGGCTCTGCTGGAACGGGTGCCCGAGCTCGTCGACGAGCACCTACGGCAACTCACCGAGCACTCCCCCGTGTACGGGCTGGTGCTCCCGCACGACGCGCAGTGGAGGGAGGCGGAGGAGGCGTTCCGGGTCGGCATCGAGACGATCTCCGCGCCCCGGGACTCGCCGCGCCGGGACCTGGAGTACGCGGAGGACGCGGGCCGGCGCCGGGCCCAGCAGGGACTGCCGCTGGATCTGCTGGTGCACGCCTATCGCAACGCCGGCTATCTGGTGTGGGACGCGCTGGTGGAGGGCGCGGCCGGGCGGGAGCCGGAGCGGCTGGCGGCGCTGATGCGGTCGACGACGATGGTGTGGTCGGCGGTGGACGCACAGGCCCAGGCCGCGTCGGAGGCGTACCGGGCGACCGAGGCGGAGCTGCGGCGGCGGACCGACGAGCAGTTGCAGGCGTTGCTCGACGCGCTCCTGGAGGGGCAGGCGTCGCCGGGGCTCGCGGCGCGGGCGGCGGCGGGTCTTGATCTGCCGGAGCACGGGCCGTACGCGGTGGTGGTGCTGCGGACCGAGCGGCGGGACGGCGGTGCGCGGCCGTTGCGGGGGGCCGGGTTCCGGTTCATCTGGCGGATGCGGGCGGACTGCGAGGTCGGGGTCGTCGCGCTCACCCCGGGCCAGGGCCTGGACGGGGTGGCCCGGGCGCTCGACGGGCGGTGCTCGGGGCCCGGCGGGATCAGTCCGGTGGTACCGGGGCTGGCCGAGCTGGGGCGGGCCCGGCGGCTCGCGGAACTGGCGCTGCGGACGTGTCCGGCGGACGCGACCGAGGTCGTACGGCTGGATCAGCGGATGCCGACGGCGCTGGTGGTGAGCCAGCCGGAGCTGGCCGACCGGCTGGTGTCGGACGTGTTCGGCGAGCTGCTGGCGCTGGAGCCCACCGATCGGGCCGTGCTCCTTGAGACCCTCGATGTGTGGCTGGCGTGCGAGGGCTCCGCGGGGCGGGCCGCGGGACGGCTGTACTGCCATCGCAATACGGTCTTCAACCGGCTACGACGACTGGAACAGCTGACGTCCCGGTCACTGGCCCGGCCCCGGGATCTGATCGAGATGACGTTGGCGCTGGACGCGTACCGGCTCTCGGGTGCCCGGAGGTGATCAGGTCAGGAAGTCCCGGCCGATCTGCTCCGCCACCCGCTCCAGGATCGGCCCGGCGTCCGCGATGCACTTCGCCACGTCGGGCTCGACCTCGGTGAGCGGGTACGCCCGTCGGATACCCGCCCTGCCGAGCGCCTCCGGAGGCAGGGCCAGGCGGCCGCAGACCGCGACGACCTCCTTGTCCGCGGCGCGGGCCGCGGCGGCGACGCCCGCGGGGGCCTTGCCGTGGAGGGTCTGCTCGTCGAGGGAGCCCTCGCCGGTGATGACCAGGGTGGCCTTCTCCAGCGCGGGGGCGAAGCCGAGGACGTCGAGCATGACCTCGATGCCGGGGCGGAACCGGGCGCCGACCAGCAGCGCGCCGTAGCCGATGCCTCCCGCGGCGCCCGCGCCCGGGGAGGCCGCGTGCCCGGCGGCCTTGGGGCCGACGGCCTCCTCCAGCACCCGTGCGTAGTGGGCGAGGGCCTCGTCGAGAGCCGCCACGTCGTCCGGCGAGGCGCCCTTCTGCGGGCCGTAGACCGCGGGCGCGCCCTTCGGGCCGGTCAGCGGGTTGTCGACGTCGCTGGCGAGAACCAGCTCGACGTCGGCCAGGCGCGGCTCCAGGCCCGACAGGTCGGCCGTGGCGAGGTCGGCGAGACCGCCGCCGCCCGGGGCGACCGGCTCGCCGTCCTTGTCGAGGAACCGGGCACCGAGCGCGGTCAGCATGCCGGCGCCGCCGTCCGTGGTGGCGCTGCCGCCGACGCCGAAGACGATGGTGCGGGCGCCCGCGTCGAGCGCGGCCCGCAGCAGCTCGCCGGAGCCGTACGTGGAGGACGTGAGCGGCGCGAAGACGCCCTTGGGGAGGCGCTGGAGGCCGCTGGCCTCCGCCATCTCCACCACGGCCGTGTCGCCGCGCAGCGCGAAGGCGGCCGTGACCTCCTGGCCGAGGGGTCCGGCGGCCTTGATCTCGTGTCGCTCGAAGCCGGCCGCGACCGCCGCGTCCACGGTCCCGTCACCGCCGTCGGCCACGGGCAACGCCTCGACCTCGACACTCGGCACGGCCCGGCGCAGCCCGGCCGTCACCCGCTCCGCGACCTGCACGGCCGTCAGCGACCCCTTGAACTTGTCCGCGGCGATGAGCACCCTCTGGGCACCGTTGCCTGCAGCGTTCGCCACCTTGCATTCCCCTTGCTCTCCGGGCCTCACGCATGTCAGGCCAGTCGCGCCGCTGCGACCTTAACCGGAGGTGCCCCTCGCCGTCATGCCCCGCCCGGACCCTGAGAAGCCGCTGCGACCCCACTGTGCGGTGGCCCGTCATCGAGTGCTGTGCTTTTCCGGGGGACAACCCCCGGACCCCCAGCAGAAAAACACGTCCCGCGTGACCGGTGTGGACATCGCCAGGCGAACCTGAGTAAACCGGTCCTATGACCCCTGTGGGTACCGCACCAGAGCTCGCCGACCGCGTCCTCGGGGGCTGGCTGGGCCGGATCGCCGGCAACATGCTCGGCAAGCCGGTCGAGCAGGGCGACCTGTGGACGCGGGACCGGATCGACCGCTATCTGAGGCAGGCCGCCGCCCTGCCGCTGACCGACTATCTGCCCGAGCCGCCCAGCGAGAGCGACGGCTTCGAGCTGCGCCCGGAGTGGCGCCAGTGCGTGCGCGGCCGGATCCACGGCAGCTGCCGTGACGACGACGTGGACTACGCCATCCTCGGCCTGGACCTGCTGGAGACGCACGGCTTCGCCTTCAGTACCGAGCAGGTCGGGGACCGGTGGCTGCTCAGGCTGCCTTATCTGCAGACGTTCACGGCGGAACGGGCCGCCTACCGCAACCTCGCCAACGGGCTGAAACCGCCGCTGACGGCGACGTACGACAATCCCTACCAGGAGTGGATCGGCGCCCTGATCCGCGCCGACATCTACGGCTGGACCTGTCCCGGCGTCCCGCGCCGCGCGGCCTCGCTGGCCCGTCGGGACGCGGTGCTCTCGCACACCGGCAACGGTGTGTACGGCGCGATGTGGGCGGCCGCGCTGGTCTCGGCGGCGTTCACCGCGTCGACCGTGCGCCAGGCCCTGGACCAGGCGCTGACCGTGATCCCGGGCAGCAGCCGTCTTGCCCGGACCGTGCGCCGGGTGATCTCCCTCCACGACACCCGGATGACCTGGGAGGACACCCTCGGCACGGTGGCCGAGGAGACCTCCGGGATGGGCTGGATCCACACCGTGCCGAACGCCGCGGTGCTCACCGCCGGGCTCCTGTACGGCGACGGCGACTTCACCCGCACCGTCACGCTGACGGTCCGCGGCGGCCTGGACACCGACTCCAACGGGGCGACCGCCGGGTCGGTGGCCGGGGTGCTGAGCGGAGCCGAGGCGATTCCGGCGCAGTGGAAGGAGCCGCTGGAGGACACGGTGCGCAGCGCGGTCTTCGGGTTCGACGGGGTACGGATCAGTGAACTGGCGGAGCGCACACTGCGGTTGGTGGGCACCGAGTGACACCGGTTGTGCGGCGCGCGGGAGGCGCGCGGCCGTCCTCGCGGGCCTGCGGGAGCCGCTCGGCGCGCTCTCCCCGCTCCGGGACGGCCTGGCTACCCTTCGTGGATGACCGCTACTGACTTCGCCACGTACATCGCGGGCCTCCCCCGTGTCCTCGCCGGTGCCGCCGCCCTCTTCCGGGACGCGGCGGGCCGGGTGCTGCTCGTCGAGCCCAACTACCGTGACGGCTGGGCGCTTCCGGGCGGCACCGTCGAGTCCGACGACGGCGAGACCCCCCGCCAGGGTGCGCGCCGGGAGACCGCGGAGGAGATCGGCCTCGACCGGGAGCTCGGCCGGCTGCTCGCGGTGGACTGGGTGCACGGGACGGCGGCACGGCCGCCGCTGGTGGCGTACCTCTACGACGGCGGGGTGCTCGGCGAGGACGACTTCAAGGCGATCCGGCTGCAGGAGGAGGAGCTGCTGTCCTGGCGGCTCGTACCGCGCGAGGAGCTGGCCGAATATCTGCCGGGTGCCTTGGGCCGCCGGGTACTGGCCGCGCTGGACGTGCTCGTGGGCGGGGCGGGGACGGCCGAACTGGAGAACGGGCACCGGGTCGGCTGACGCCGCGTGGGAGCGCGGCGCGTCAGTGCCGCAGACGGGTGTTGAGGCGGGCGGCCTGTCGGGTCAGGTGGTCGCGTTCGGCGAGGTCGGTGGCCTTGCGGGCCGCCTCGGCGTACAGCCGTGCCGCCGTCGTCAGATCGCCGTCGCGCTCGTGGAGGTACGCCGCCACCGCGGTGTGGCGGGGCAGGGAGTCCGCCAGCGCCGCGAGTGCCGCGAGGCCCGCGCGCGGTCCGTCGGCCTCCCCGACGGCGACGGCGCGGTTGAGCCGGACGACGGGGCTGTCGGTCAGCCGGGCGAGTTCGTCGTACCACTCGACGATCTGTACCCAGTCGGTCTCCCCGGCGGTGGGCGCGTCCGCGTGGAGGGCCGCGATGGCGGCCTGGGCCTGGAACTCGCCCAGCCGGTCGCGGGCCAGCGCGGCTTGGAGGATCTCGACACCCTCGGCGATCGCCCCGGTGTCCCAGCGGCCGCGGTCCTGCTCGGCGAGCGGCACCAGGCTGCCGTCGGGCGCGGTCCGGGCGGCACGGCGGGCGTGGTGGAGCAGCATGAGGGCGAGCAGCCCCGCCACCTCGGGGTGGTCGATGACGGCCGCGAGCTGCCGGGTGAGCCGGATGGCCTCGGCGGCGAGGTCGACGTCGCCGGAGTAGCCCTCGTTGAAGACCAGGTAGAGGACGCGCAGCACGGTGGCGACGTCACCGGGCCGGTCGAACCGTACGCCGGAGACGGTGCGCTTGGCGCGGCTGATGCGCTGCGCCATGGTCGCCTCGGGCACCAGGTAGGCCTGGGCGATCTGGCGGGTGGTGAGGCCGCCGACGGCGCGCAGGGTGAGGGCGACCGCGGACGACGGTGTCAGCGAGGGGTGGGCGCACAGGAAGTAGAGCTGGAGCGTCTCGTCCACCGCGGGCGCGGGTCCGGGCGCCGGTTCCTCGTCGAGGCGGTCCTCACGTCTGCGCCGGGCGGTGTCCGCGCGGGTGGCGTCGAGGAACTTGCGCCAGGCCACGGTGACCAGCCAGCCCTTCCCGTCCCGCGGAGGGTCGGCCGGCCAGACGCGGACCGCCTCCACGAGCGCGTCCTGCACGGCGTCCTCGGCCGCCGCGAAGTCGGCTCCGCGGCGGACGAGGACGGTGAGCACGCTCGGCGTGAGGCTCCTCAGCAGGGCCTCGTCCATCAATGACAGTCCGCGGTGGTGGAAGGCGCGGACAGGAACGGGCGCAGTTCGAGCCACTCGTGGATCGGCTTCCCGCCCGCCCCGGGAGCGGCGGACAGCTCCCCGGCGAGCTCGACGGCGCGCTCGTAGGTGTCGACGTCGATCACCATCCAGCCGGCGATGACGTCCTTGGTCTCGGCGAAGGGACCGTCGGTGACCGGCGGGCGGCCCTCACCGTCGTAGCGGACCCACGCGCCCTCGGGGGCGAGGGCCTGCCCGTCGACGAACTCGCCGCTCTTCTCCAGCCGGTCCGCGAAGTCCCGCATGTACTGCACATGCGCCGAGATCTCCTGCGGCGTCCACTGGTCCATGGGGACGTCGTTCACCGCGGCCGGGGCTCCCCGGTAGTGCTTCAGCAGCAGGTACTTGGCCATGGTGGTTCTCCTCGGTACTGGTGCGGCCCATTGTGGTCGCGTTCACCCCTGGGACGGAGCGGGTCACGGGTTCTCGACATCGCCGCCCAAGATTTTTTTGGAGCCGGGTGCGGCCGTACGACGACGGGGACGACGGCCGGCATAACCGCTCGCTCCCGACAACCCCGCCGATCTACCCTCGGCCCCATGGACAAGCCTCTCGTCGCCCTGCTCAGTGGCGCAGGTATTTCGACCGATTCCGGGATCCCGGACTATCGCGGCCCCAATGGCCTGTGGCGGCGGGATCCGGAGGCCGAGAAGCTCGTGACGTACGGGTACTACATGGACGATCCGGAGATCCGGCGCCGCTCGTGGCGGATGCGGCGCGAGAACCGGACGCTCAAGGCCGAGCCGAACGCCGCGCACATCGCCGTGGCCGAGCTGGAGCGGTCCGGCGTGCCGGTGCGGGTCATCACGCAGAACGTGGACGGGCTGCACCAGCTCGCCGGGATGCCGGCCCGCAAGGTGCTCGAACTGCACGGCTCCGCACGGAGTTTCGTGTGTACGAAGTGTCATGCGCGCGGGCCCATGGAGGACGCCCTCGCCCGGGTCGAGGCCGGCGAGGAGGATCCGGCGTGCCGGGAGTGCGGCGGGATCCTCAAGTCGGCGACCGTGATGTTCGGCGAACGGCTCGACCCGGTGGTGCTCGGCGAGGCGTTCTCGATCACCAAGGCGTGTCAGGTGTTCATCGCCGTCGGCAGCACCCTCCAGGTCCAGCCCGCGGCCGGGCTCGCCGGTGTCGCGGCCGACCACGGGGCGCGGCTGATCATCGTCAACGCCGAGCCGACGCCGTACGACGATCGCGCCGACGAGGTGGTGCGGGAGCCGATCGGGACGGCACTGCCGAAGCTGCTGCGGCGGCTTCGGGAGGAGGGCTCTCCTCGTCCGGTGTGACGCGGTGCCGTCCAGGGCGCGTCCCGGGCCGGCCGCCTCAGAACAGTGCCGCTCCCCGCTCGAAGTCCAGGAGTCGCTGCTTGCGTTCCAGACCGCCGCCGTAGCCGGTCAGGCTGCCGTCGGCGCCTACGACGCGGTGGCAGGGGACGATGATGCCGATCGGGTTCTTGCCGTTGGCGAGGCCGACCGCGCGGGAGGCGCCGGGCTTGCCGAGGGCGTCGGCGAGGTCGCCGTAGGTGCGGGTCTCGCCGTGGGGGATGCGGAGCAGCCGCTGCCAGACGCTGCGCTGGAACGGGGTGCCGTCCAGGTGCAGTTCGAGCGTGAACTCCTTCAGCTCCCCGGCGAAGTAGGCCGCCAGCTGGTCGGCCGCCTCGCCGAAGGAGCGGTCGTCGCTCCCCCGCGCTCGGCTTCGCTCGCGCGGGGGGACCCACATGCCGAAGGTCTCCTGGGGCGGGCGGTGGCGCTGGTCGGTCATGTAGAGACCGCTGAGGGTGCCGTCCGTCGCGACGAGGGTCAGCGGGCCGTACGGACTGTCGATGGTGGTGTGCTGTTTCGCTGAACTCACGGAACGTCCTTATACCGGGAGGAAGTTGATCGGGTGACTGTCGGTCGCCCACAGGTACTGGACCGCGTACGCCCGCCAGGGCCGCCAGGCCGCCGCCCGCGCGGTCAGCGCGGCCGGGGTCGACGGGAGGCCCAGCTCCTGGGCGGCCTTGCGGATGCCGAGGTCGGTGGGGAGGAAGGCGTCGGGGTCCCCGAGCGCGCGCATCGCGATGACGTCGACCGTCCAGGCGCCGAAGCCGGGCAGGGCGAGGAGGCGGGCGCGGGTTTCCGTCCAGTCGCCCTCCACGCCCAGGTTGAGTGATCCTTCGGCGAGTTGGGCCACCAGGGTGGTGAAGGTGGCCCGGCGGGTGCGCGGCATCGCCAGTGACTGCGGATCGAGGGCGGCGAGCGCCTGAGGGGACGGGAAGAGGTGCGTCAGGCCGCCCTCGGGGTCCTCCAGCGGCTCGCCGTGCGCGGTCACCAGTCGGGCCGCGTGGGTACGGGCCGCCGCCGTGGACACCTGCTGCCCGAGGACCGCCCGTACGGCGAACTCCGCCTCGTCGACCGTCCGCGGCACCCGCCGCCCCGGAGCCTTGTCGACCAGCGGCGCCAGCACCGGGTCCGTGCGCAACTGGTCGTCGATCGCGACCGGATCGGCGTCCAGGTCGAGCATGCGCCGGCAGCGGCTGATGGCGACGGTCAGGTCGCGCAGGTCGCTGAGGGTGAGGCGGCAGGCGATGTGGTCGGGGTTGGGGGTGAGCGTCACGATGCCGTGGCCGTACGGCAGTCGGAGCGTGCGCCGGTACGCGCCGTCCCGCCACTCCTCCACCCCCGGTACGGCGGTCGCCGCGAGGTGACCGAAGAGGTTGTCGGGGTTGAGAGGGGCGCGGAACGGCAGACGCAGGGTGAGGGCGCCCGGGGTGCTCGCGGGGGTGCCCTTCTTCGGTGCCCGGGTGCGCAGTTCGCTCGGCGAGAGGGCGAAGACCTCGCGCACGGTGTCGTTGAAGGTGCGGATGGAGGAGAAGCCGGCGGCGAAGGCGATCTCCGCCATCGGCAGCGGGGTCGTCTCGATCAACAGCCTTGCCGTCTGGGCGCGTTGGGCCCTGGCGAGGGCGAGCGGGCCCGCGCCGAGCTCGGCGCGGAGCTGGCGTTCGATCTGCCGGGTGCTGTAGCCGAGCCGGGAGGCGAGTCCGGGCACGCCCTCGCGGTCGACGATGCCGTCGGCGATCAGCCGCATCGCCCGGGCGACCAGGTCCGCGCGCTGGTTCCACTCGGGGGAGCCGGGGCTGGTGTCCGGACGGCAGCGTTTGCAGGCCCGGAAGCCGGCCTGCTGACAGGCGGCCGCGCTCGGATAGAACGTCATGTTCTCCGGCTTGGGCGGCACCACCGGGCAACTGGGCCGGCAGTAGATCCGGGTGGTCAGGACCGCCGTGAAGAACCACCCGTCGAACCGGGCGTCCTTGGACTGGACTGCGCGCACGCAGCGCTCGGTGTCGCTGTGCATCCCCTTCTGCATACGTTCAGCATGGTGCAGCCACCCGGCATGGGCTGGCGGGAATCCGACATCAACCTCACGCTTCCTGCGCCGTCCCGGATCGCCACGCGGATTCGCGCAGCAGCCGCAGCCCGTTCAGCCCGACCAGCACGGTCGAGCCCTCGTGACCTGCGACGCCGAGCGGCAGGGGGAGATGACCGACGAGGTCCCACACGACGAGCACGGTGATGCACGTCCCCGCGATGAGGAGATTCTGCACCACGAGGCGACGGGCGGCCCGGGACAGCCGTACGACCGCGGGCACGGCCGCCAGCTCGTCGCGCACCACGACCGCGTCCGCCGTCTCCAGCGCCAGGTCGGACCCGGCACGCCCCATCGCGACCCCGGCGTGCGCGGCGGCGAGGGCAGGCGCGTCGTTGACCCCGTCGCCGACGAACAGCACCTTGCGGCCCGCGTCCTGCATACCGCGTACGGCCTTCACCTTGTCCTCGGGGAGGAGGTCCGCGCGGACGTCACTCAGGCCGGTCGCCTCGGCGACGCGCGCGGCGGCGGACGGGTTGTCACCGGTGAGGAGGACCGGGGCGGTGCCGGTCAGCGCGGTGAGGGCGGCGGTCGCGGAGGGGGCGGCCGGGCGGAGGCGGTCGGTGAGGGCGAGGGTGCCCACGGGGGTTCGGTCGCGGGTGACGAGGACGGCGGTTTCGCCGCCGGCTGCGGTGGCGGCGAAGACGGTACCGGCGGCCGTGGCGGTGAGGTCCGTGCCGACAGCCAAGGCGTGCATACGATCGCCAAGATCGTGCATACCGTCCACGGCCGAGTGCATACGGTCGCCCGTCTCCCCCGTCCCGCCGACGAGAGCCTCCACCCCCCCGACCCTCACCACCCGCCCCTCGACCACGGCAGCGACCCCGCGCCCCGGCTCCGCCACGAAGTCCTCCGCGGCAGCGATCCGCAGCCCCCTCCCCCGCGCGGCCCCCACGATCGCCCGGGCCAACGGATGCTCACTGGGGTGTTCGGCCGCGGCGGCCAGGGCGAGCAGCCCGTCCGCGTCCAGCCCGGAATCCGGCAGCGGCCGCACGTCCGTCACCTCCGGCACCCCCTCCGTCAGCGTCCCCGTCTTGTCGAGCGCGGCCATGTCGATCTCCCCCAGCCGCTCCATCGCCACGGCCGACTTGACCAGCACACCGTGCCGGCCGGCGTTGGCGATGGCCGACAGCAGGGGTGGCATCGTCGCGAGTACGACCGCACACGGCGAGGCGACGATCATGAAGGTCATCGCCCGCAGCAGCGCGCCCGTGAGGTCGGCGCCGAAGGCCAACGGCACGGCGAACACGGCGAGCGTGGCGGCCACCACGGCCACCGCGTACCGCTGCTCGGCCTTCTCGATGAACAGCTGGGTCGGCGCCTTGGTGCGGGACGCCTCCTCGACCAGCGTGACGATGCGGGCGATGACCGAGTCGGCGGGGTCGCGTTCGACGCGGACACGCAGGGCGCCGGTGCCGTTGAGGGTGCCGGCGAAGACCTCGTCGCCGGGGCGCTTGAGCACCGGCAGCGGTTCGCCGGTGATGGTGGCCTGGTCGGCCTCGCTCGTGCCGTCGAGCACCCGGCCGTCGGCGCCGATGCGCTCGCCCGGGCGGATCAACAGGACGTCCCCGACGGCGAGTTCGGTGGTAGGGACCGTCTCCTCGGTGTCGGCGCCCGTGACCCGGGTCGCGGTGGTGGGTGCGAGATCCAGCAGGCCTCGTACCGAATCCGCGGTGCGGGCCGTGGCCAGGGCCTCCAGTGCGCCGGAGGTGGCGAAGATGACGATCAGCAGGGCGCCGTCCAGTACCTGCCCGATGGCTGCCGCACCGAGGGCGGCGACGATCATCAGCAGGTCGACGTCGAGGGTCTTGTCGCGCAGAGCCCGCAGGCCTTCCAGCGCGGGCTCCCAGCCGCCCGCCGCATAGGCGATCGCATACAGAAGCCCGTAGACCCACGACGAGCTGTCGACGACGGTATCCAGGAGCAGGCCGGCCAGGAACGACACTGTCGCCCCCAGCGCCCACCGGGCCTCCGGCAGGGCGAGGACACGGGTGCGGCGGCGTGGAGCCGTCCGGGCGGACGAAGGGGCACGGCTGGGGGCGAGGGTCGCTGACACCCGGCACACCATACAGGAACACATGAAGACTCATTCATCTGTTCATGTGCGATGAGTAAGATACCCCGCATGGGTCATGGAGCCGTCACCACCACCGACGACGAGCGGGTACGCCTCGACGCGGGCAACGTCGCGAAGGTCGCCACCACGCTCCAGGCCCTCTCGACCCCCTCCCGGCTGCTGATCCTCGCGCGGCTGCGTGAAGGCCCTTTGCCCGCAACGGAGTTGGCGTCCGAGGTGGGGATGGAGCAGTCGGCGTGTTCGCACCAGTTGCGGCTGCTGCGCAATCTCGGGCTCGTCGTCGGCGAGCGGCGCGGCCGGTCCGTCGTGTACGCGCTCCACGACCACCATGTCGCCGAGTTGCTCGACCAGGCCGTCTACCACGTGGAGCATCTGCGTCTTGGCCTCAGTGACGCCACCGAGTGAGGCGCCCGCGCGCCGGATGTGGCCGCTGTACGCGGCCGGTTTCACCACCGCGTTCGGGGCGCACGGCATCGCCGCGAACCTCGGCGGGGACAGGGAGGACGCGGTCACCTCGCTGCTGGTGCTGGGCGGGCTGCTCGCGCTGTACGACGGCGCCGAGGTCCTGCTGAAGCCGGTGTTCGGCACGATCGCCGACCGGATCGGGGCGCGCCCCGTACTGCTGGGCGGGCTGGTGGCGTTCGCCGTGGCGTCCGCGCTGTACGCCCTCGCCGACAGTCCGGGATGGCTGTGGGCCGCGCGGCTCGGCCAGGGCGCGGCCGCCTCGGCCTTCTCCCCGGCCGCCTCCGCGCTGGTGGCCCGGCTCAATCCGGCGGCCAAGCACGGGCGGGCGTTCGGGAGTTACGGCTTCTACAAGTCCATCGGCTACACGCTCGGTCCGCTGCTCGGCGGGGTCCTGGTGTGGGCGGGCGGACTGCGGCTGCTGTTCACGGTGCTGGCAGTGCTGGGGGCGTCCGTGGCGGTGTGGGCGCTGGTCGCCGTACCCGTCGTACCGCCGCTTCCCCGGGCCCGGCAGACGGTTGTCGACCTGGCGCGACGGCTGGCCGATCCGGTGTTCCTCGTGCCGACGGCCGCGCTCGCGGGGGCGACCGCCGCACTGTCGGTGGGCGTCGGGTTCCTTCCCGTATCGGGGGCGGTGGCCGGGCTCGGGACCGTGGCGACGGGTGCGGCGGTGTCGGTGCTGGCGGCGTGTGCGGCGGTCGTACAGCCGCGGGCGGGGCGGGCGTTGGACGCGGGGCGCATCACGGCGCGGGGCGGGCTCGTCGTGGGGCTGCTGCTCGCGGCGGCGGGCCTGGCCTGTGCGATGCTGCCGGGTCTGACGGGCGTACTGCTCGCCGCGGCCCTCATCGGCGCGGGCACGGGCCTGATCACCCCGCTGGGCTTCGCCGCCCTCGCCTCGGCGACCCCTCCGGAACGGCTGGGGCAGACCATGGGCGCGGCCGAGCTGGGACGTGAACTGGGCGACGCGGGCGGGCCGTTGCTGGTCGCGGGGGTGGCTGCGGCGGCGACGCTGGCCTACGGGTACGGGACGCTGGCGCTACTGCTGGCGTGCGGGCCGGCGGTGGCCGTGGTGGTGGGGGTACGACGACGGGCGGGCGCCGGACGCGGCTGACGGCCCCGAGCCGATACGGGCACCCTGTGGGCGGGCCCGCTCACGCCCCCCGCGTCCGCGCCGCCAGCAAGGCGATGTCGTCGCGCGCCGATCCTGTCGCGGCGTGCGCCAGGATTCCGTCGAGGATCTCGTCCAGGCCTCCGCCGGGCTGCAGGCGCAGTTCCGTCAGTCGGTGCAGGGAGACGTCGATGTCCTCGCCCCGGCGTTCCACGAGGCCGTCGGTGTAGAGGAGCAGGACCCCGCCCGGGATGCCCGGGCGGGTGACCGTCTCGTAGACGCCCATGCCGGTGCCCAGGGGTGGGCCGGCCGGCAGCGGGACCAGTTCGACGCGGCCGTCGGGCAGGATCCGCAGCGGTGGCAGGTGGCCGGCGTTCGCGTAGCTGACCGTGTCCGTGGCCGGGTCGCCCAACGCCAGCAGGCAGGTGGCTACGCGCTCGAAGCCGGACCCGGCGACCATGCGGTCGGCGGCGGCGAGCATCTCGTGCAGGGGCATTCCGGAGGAGGCGAGGGCGCGCAGCATGGAGCGGTAGTGGCTCATCGCGACGGCGGCCTCGACGCCGTGGCCCATGACATCGCCGATGACCAGGAGGTTGCGGCCGTGCGGAAGCGCCAGCGAGTCGTACCAGTCGCCGCCCACGACCGCGCTGTCGTCGGCCGGGAGATAGCGGGAGGCGGTCTCCAGGTCCGGGTGCGGCAGGGTCGGCTCGCTGAGCAGGGCCCGCTGGAGCTCCAGGGCCATGGTGTGCTCGCGGGTGTAGCGCTGGGCGCGTTCCATGGCGTGGGAGGCGCGCCCCGCGATTTCCTGTGCCACCACGGCGTCCTCGGCGGTGAAGGCGGGTGAGGAGCCCGCCCGGACCAGGGCGAGGACGCCCACGCTGCGGGAGTCGGTCCGCAGGGGCACGACCAGCGTGGAGTGGATCCCGGCAGCGCGGTAGCGCTCCAGCCGCTCCGCGTAGGGCCCCCTGGGCCGGACCCGGGTCGGCATGCTCGTCACGAAGGGCCGCCCGCGTTCCAGACAGCGGCGCATGGGGGACGTCGGCCCGTGGTCGTTCACGTCGTCCGGGCCCGCCAGTCCGCCGAGCCGCACCGCGAGCTCCGGCCGGGCGCTCACGGCGGCCCGCCGCATCCGCATCACCCCGGCCGTAGGGGCCCGCGGGGAGCTCACCGGTTCGTTCTCCACGACCAGCTCGACCGAGGCCCCGTCCGCGAGGTCGCGGACGGCGAAGTCGACGAGTTCCTGGCAGGTGGTCTCCAGGTCCAGCGTGGTGCCGATCCGCAGGGTGGCGGCGTGCAGCATGGCCATCCGGCCGTGGGCCCGTTCCAGCTCGTTGAGATAGCGGCGCGGCTCGGTGATCTCGACGCCGATGGCCACGAGTCCGACGATCTCGCCGCGCTCGTTCTGGAGCCGGTGGTACGTGCTGTGCCACTCCCGCGGCTCACGGGACATCCCGGCGCCCATGTCCCCGGCGATGAGGACATCGCGCGGCCGGCCGTCCCGCAGCACGGCCCGCGGCACTTCCTCCGGCCTCTCCACTCCCGGGATGACCTCGGCGAGGGTCCGTCCGAGCTGGTCCTCGGCCGGTACGCCGACGATCCGGGCCATGTGGGGGTTGACGTACACATAGCGCAGCTGCGTGTCGAGGACCGCCACGGCCGCTGCCCCGCCCTCCACGATCTCCCGCAGCACGCGGTATTCACGCCCCAGCTCCGCGGTCGCGCCCGCCAGCAGCGTCTCGACGTCCTCGGACAGCAGGGTCCGTGGGAGGGGGAAGTCCGACCCCACAGGAACCTCCCGTTCTCCAGGGCAGTGGGTCCCATGATCCGGCGGCGGCAGCCGAGGTGCACCCGGACACGCTCCGGTCGCGGCACCCTCTGACGGCGGAACGTGGGGCTGACACCCGTAAGGAGCCGCGTTCCGCGGCAAAGACCCTGGTCAGGGTCGCCGTGGGGTGGCGCTGAGGCCGGTGCGGGCGAGCTGATCGGTTTGCGGGGTGCCGGGGCGGTTCCCACCGTGGGCGCAAGAGCAGCAGCTTCCAGCGCGTCGAAAGGAACTCCATGCGCGCCCTAGTCTCCCGCGGCCTCCTCGTGCCGCCCCTGGTCTGTGCCGCACTGGTCCTCGGACCGGTCGGCACCGCCGCCGCCGTCGGCGACGCGGGCCGAGCGGTGCCGGGCCTGAGCATCAGCGAGGCCGCCCAGCGCTCCGGCGCCGAGACGGACACGCTCCTCGGCCACGACGGCGCACTGGCGCCCCTCCTCGACACGGTCGCGGACCTCGGCGAGGCGGACGGCACCCGGCTCGACCCGGAGGCGGCGGCCGCGTACGCGCAGGAGTTGCGGGCCTGGAACCTGACCGTCCAGGAGCGCCTGAAGAGCCTGGACCGTCCCGCCGACCGGTCCGTGGCCGCGGCGGCCGATCCCGTGGGTGACCTGCTGGCCTCGCTCACGTCCGCGGTCCAGGGGCTGATCAGCGCGTTGACCTCGCTCGACCTCGGCGGAGTGCTGAGCGCGGTCACCGGCCTGCTGTCCCCGGTGCTGGGACTGGTCACCGGGCTCCTCGGCGCCCTGCCGGAGGTGCCGGCGCCACCCGTGGCGTAGTGACGGTTTCGCCTGCCGGGCCGCTCGGAATCCCACCCTGGCGGCCCGGTCGCGTGCGGTCGCCCGCGTCAGCCGACCTCTGCGGCGAACACCCCGTACGCGCCCTCGTCGAACAGGACGAACCTGATCTCCTCGACCTCGGTCTTCGCGGCCCGTACCGTCTCGACGGCGATGCGGGCCGCGTCCTGCATCGGCCAGCGGTAGACGCCGGTGGAGATGGCGGGGAACGCGACGGTGCGGGCGCCGAGTTCGTCGGCTACGCGCAGGGATTCGCGGTAGCAGGAGGCCAGCAGGTCGGAGCGGTCCTCGGACCGGCTGAACACGGGTCCCACGGTGTGGATCACCCAGCGGGCGTGCAGATTGCCCGCCGTGGTCGCCACGGCGCGGCCCGTCTGCAGGCCCTTGCCGTACTGAGAGGCACGGAGCTTGCGGCAGTCCTCCAGGATCGCCGGGCCGCCGCGGCGGTGGATGGCGCCGTCGACGCCTCCGCCGCCGAGCAGCGAGGAGTTCGCCGCGTTGACGATGGCGTCGGCGCTCTCGCCGGTGATGTCGCCCTGGACGAGCGTGATGGTGGTCATGTCTGCCGCAGCCTCCTCCACACCGCTTTCGCCGCATTGTGCCCGGACATGCCGTGCACGCCCGGGCCCGGCGGGGTGGCGGACGAGCAGATGAAGACGGCCGGGTGCGGGGTGGCGTACGGGGACAGGGACAGCTTGGGGCGCAGCAGGATCTGCAGTCCGGTGACCGCGCCGGAGCCGATGTCGCCGCCGACGTAGTTGGCGTTGCGGGCGGCCAGTTCGGGCGGGCCGGCGGTGGCGCGGGCCAGGACCAGGTCGCGGAACCCCGGGGCGAAACGCTCCAGTTGGCGCTCGATGGCGTCGGTGAGGTCCCCGGTCCAGCCGCTGGGGACATGGCCGTAGGCCCAGAAGACGTGTTTGCCCTCGGGGGCCCGGGTGGGGTCCACCACGCTGGGCTGCACGGTGATCATGAACGGTTTGCCGGGGGCCGTGCCCTCCCGGGACGCCGCGCGCAGGGCGGTGCTGATCTCGGCGGCGTTCGCGCCGATCTGCACGGTGCCGGCGGTGCGGGGCTCCGGCGCGGTCCAGGGCACCGGGCCGTCGAGGGCGTAGTCGACCTTGAAGACGCCCGGGCCGTACCGGTAGCTGTCGTAGTAGCGGCCGAAGCCGGCGATGCGGGCCAGCGCGGTGGGCGAGGTGTCGAAGATGTAGGCGCGGGCGGGCGGCAGGTCGTCGAGCCGTTTGACCTCGTAGTCGGTGTGGATGGCGCCGCCGAGGTCCTTGAGGTAGGCCGCGAGCGCGTCGGAGATGGACTGGGAGCCGCCACGGGCGACGGGCCAGCCGCGTGCGTGCGCGGCGAGCGCGAAGACCAGGCCGATGGCGCCGGTGGCGAAGCCGGAGAGGGGCGCCATGACGTGCGCGACGAGACCGGCGAACAGCGCCTTGGCGCGCTCGTCGCGGAAGCGGCGCAACAGCCAGGTCGACGGGGGCAGACCGACGAGGCCGAAGCGGGCGAGGGTCACCGGGTCGCGGGGCAGCGCGGTGAGCGGCAGCGACATGAAGTCCCGGACCAGGGTGTCCCATCGGGGCAGGAACGGCTCGACCAGCCTGCGGTACGCCCCCGCGTCGCGCGGCCCCAACGAGGCGGCCGTCTCGGCGACCGAACGGGACAGCACGGCGGCGGTGCCGTCGGTGAAGGGGTGGGCCATGGGGAGGTCGGGGTGCAGCCACTCCAGGCCGTACCGCTCCAGCGGAAGGGCGCGGAACGCGGGCGAGTTGATGCCGAGGGGGTGTGCGGCGGAGCACGGGTCGTGCCGGAAGCCCGGCAGTGTGAGTTCCTCGGTGCGGGCTCCCCCGCCGACGGTGTCGCGGGCCTCGAAGAGGGCCACGGAGAAGCCGCGGCGGGCCAGCTCCACGGCAGCGGTCAGTCCGTTCGGTCCCGCACCCACCACGCATGCATCAAGCATCGACGGCACCTTCGGACCCCTTCGTCAGCCGATGGCCACTGGATCAGGATAGGACGGGGCACCGTCGGTCCCGGGTCGCGGGGGACTCGAGCGCGGGCGGTGTCCGGACGGTCACCGTCGGTGGCGCACCCCGGGCCCACGCGCACCCGCCCGTCGAGCCGTGCCTCAGACCCCGCCCGCCAGCAGCGCCACGATCCGCCGTGCCGTCGCCGCGTCCCGTGCCGTGGTGAACGGCAGGGTGTTGCCGCCGGTGATGCGGAACGGCTCGCCGGTGACGGTCAGATGGGCGCCGCCCGCCTCCTCGACGAGGAGCAGGCCCGCCGCGTGGTCCCAGGCCGCCTCCCAGGAGAAGGCGGTGGCGTCCAGCCGGCCACGGGCGATGGCGAGATACTCCAGGCCGGCGGAACCGCAGGCGCGGGGAGCGATGCCGTCCGTCCACAGTCCCAGCAGGGCGCGCTTCTGCTCGTCCGTCGTGTAGTCCGGGTGGGAGGTGGTCACTTCGAGGTCCCGGCCGGGCTCCGGCGGTCCGGCGAACAGCCGCTCGCCGTCGAGGAACGCGCCCTGGCCCCGTACGGCGGTGGCGAGTTGATCACGAGCCGGCGCGTAGATCCACGAGGCGCGCAGCACGCCGCCCTGGGCGAGCGCGACCAGGGTGCTGAAGCCGTCCTCCCCGCGCACGAACTGACGTGTCCCGTCGACCGGGTCGACGATCCAGACCGGGGCGTCGCCCCGTATCGCCTCGTACGAGGCCGGGTTGGCGTGCACCGCCTCCTCGCCGACCACGACGGAGCCGGGCAGGAGGGCGCCGAGCGCGTCGGTGAGGTGCTGCTCGGCCAGCCGGTCGGCGTCCGTCACCAGGTCGTGCGGCCCGCTCTTCTGGTCGACCTCGTGCGCGGCGAGCTGACGGAAGCGGGGCATGATCTCGGCCGCGGCGGCCTTGCGGAGGGCCTCCTCCACGTCGGCCGAGTGGCGGGCGAGAAACTCGTCGATGGTTTCCGTGTCTTCGATCATGACTCCATAAGAGCACGCCCCACTGACAATCCCCACCCGATGGGTGGACTGTGGGTGGAATCACGCTGAATACCGGGATATGGGAGCAACGGCCGGGAGTGAGCGCGGCGTGGGTTCAGCGGCCGACCGCGTACCCCTGCATCCCCCGCGGATTCGCCGCCGCCGACAGGATCCCCGTCTCCGGGTCCCGGGCGACCGCGCACAGCCGTCCCTCCGACCAGGCGTCGGCGACCGTCACGTCATGCCCGCGCCGGCGCAGCTCCTCGACGACCTCGGTGTCCGTGCGCGCCTCGACCGTCACGCTGCCGGGCCGCATGCCGCGCGGGTAGAAGGACCCCGGGAAGCTGTCGTTGTGCCAGTTGGGAGCGTCGATCGCGCCCTGCAGGTCGAGGCTTCCGCGCACCGCCGGGCGCAGCGCGACCGCGAGGAAGAAGTGCAGCTGCCACTGGTCCTGCTGGTCCCCGCCGGGTGTGCCGAAGGCCATGACGGGGAGGCCGTCGCGCAGCGCGATCGAGGGCGTGAGGGTGGTCCGGGGGCGGCGGCCCGGCGTGAGCGAGTTCGGCAGACCTTCTTCCAGCCAGGTCATCTGGAGCCGGGTGCCGAGCGGGAAGCCCAGTTCGGGAACGACGGGGTTGGACTGGAGCCAGCCGCCGCTGGGGGTGGCGGCGACCATGTTGCCCCAGCGGTCGACGACGTCGAGGTGGCAGGTGTCGCCGCGGGTGGTGCCGTCGGCGGCGACCTCGGGCTCGCCGGGCACCGGGGAGGCCGGACCCTTGGCGACGGTGGGCTCCCCCGCCCCCAGGGGGCTGGAGCCGGGGTCGTCCGTGGCGACCACGTGCGCGTGCGCGCACAGCCGGGGAGCGCGCCCGCCGGGGCTGCCGGGCCGCAGTTCGTACGAGGCCTTGTCGCCGATCAGGGCCCGCCGTCCCGCGTTGTACGCGACCGTGAGCAGCTCGTCGAGCGGCACTTCGGCCGCGTCGCCGTACCAGGCCTCGCGGTCGGCCATGGCGAGCTTGCAGCCCTCGATCAGCAGGTGGACGTAGTCGGCGGACCCGTATGCGGGCAGCTCGGCCGGGAGCAGCGCGAGTTGCTGGAGGAGCGCCGGGCCCTGGCTCCAGGGGCCGGCCTTGCAGAGCGTCCACCCCTTCCAGTCGTACGTCGCCGGGGCCTCGTACGTCGCGGACCACCCGGCGAGGTCGCCGGCCGTCAGCGTGCCGGTGTGCCGTTCCCCGCTGGTGTCCATGGTGGGTCGCCGCGCCTGCCGTACGAGCGCCTCGCCGATGAACCCGGCCCGCCAGATCTCCCGCGCCGCCTCGATCTGCGCGACCCGGTCGCCGGCCGCGTCGACCTCGGCGAGGAGCCGCTTCCAGGTGGCGGCCAGCGCGGGGTTGCGGAACAGCTCGCCGGGCCGGGGAGGCTGTCCGCCGGGCAGGTAGATCTCCGCCGACGAGGTCCACTCGGTCTCGAACAGCTCCCGGACCGTCTCGACGGTCGCCCCGACGTTGTCCACGGGCGCGTGCCCGTCCTCGGCGTAGCCGGTGGCGTACCGGAGCACCTCGGCGAGGGGCTTGGTCCCGTGATCGCGGAGCAGGAGCATCCAGGCGTCGAAGGCACCGGGGACAGCGGCCGCGAGGGGTCCCGTTCCGGGGACGAGATCCAGCCCGAGCTCCTTGTAGTGCGCGACGGACGCTCCGGCCGGGGCGACGCCCTGTCCGCACAGCACCCGTACCTCGCCGCCCGCCGGGGCGAGCAGGATCGGCACCTCACCGGCGGGCCCGTTGAGGTGCGGCTCGACCACGTGCAGCACGAACGCCCCCGCCACGGCCGCGTCGTAGGCGTTGCCGCCGTCCTCCAGCACGGCCATCGCCGACTGCGAGGCGAGCCAGTGGGTGGACGACACCATGCCGAAGGTGCCCTGGAGGGTGGGTCGGGTGGTGAACACGGGCGGACTCCTCACGGCGGGGGCGGCGCTGCGCATGATCGTACGAAGGAAGCTATGCGGGCCGTGTGCCCGCCGTGAGGAGATGTCCACTGATCCCCAGGAGCGTCGGTTCCGACTCGATGCGTCGGCTCGCCGCCAGGACGGCCTCGCGGCGTGCCGGGTCGTCCAGCCAGTCCTCGACGCCGCCCATCAGCCAGGCGGCGCCCTCCAGACCGTACTGGCCGTCCACGGTCAGCCCGGCGGCGGTGAACTCGGCGGGCGCCTCGTCGGGTCGGGCGAAGTAGGCGGTGGTGAACAGGCCGCCCTCGGTGCCGTGCCGGCCGTGGTCGCCGACCGTGTCGGTGCGGGCGCGTTGCGCCGGGTCGAAGTAGCGCTCCTCACGTAGCACGTCGTGCAGTCCCGCGAACCGGTTGATGGTCGCCGCGACCACCAGTCCGCCGGGCCGGACCGTCCGGTATGCCTCGGTCAACGCCCTTACCCGGTCGGCGCGTTCGGGCAGGTGGTACAGCGGGCCGAGCAGCAGTACCACGTCGTGGGCGGCGTCGGCGGCGGGCAGTTCGCGGGCGTCTCCGGAACGCGCGGTGACGCCGGGGATCCGTGCCGCCTGCTCCACGTGGAGCGGTACGGGATCGACGAGGTCGACCTCGTACCCGTCCCGCACCAGCCACTCCGCGTGCACCCCGCTGCCGCCGCCGACGTCCAGCACGCGGGCCGGTGCCGGGGGCAGCAGCCGTCGCAGCACGTCCTGCGTGCGCCAGAACTCCAGCCGCCCGGCGGGTGCCCCTCCGTCCCTCAGGCGGGCGTCCTCGTTGCCGCGTGCGTAGTAGGCGAGGATCTCGTCACGGACGGCGGGCCGCCGGGGCTGTGTCGTCTCTGTCATGGCACCAGGTTGCTGATCGGTGCCCGTACCACGCAACGGGAATTCACTCCCGCGCCCGCACCAGCCCCGACTCGTAGGCGAACACGACCAGTTGGGCCCGGTCGCGCGCCCCCAGTTTCGTCATCGCGCGGCTGACGTGCGTCTTGACCGTGAACGGGCTGATGACCATGTGCGCGGCGATCTCCTCGTTGGTCAGTCCCCGCGCTGCCAGGGCCGTCACCTCGCGTTCGCGAGGGGTGAGGCACTCCAGGCCGGGGGCCGTGGCGCGGTCCGGGGGTCTGGAGACGAACTCGCCGATCAGGGTGCGGGTGACCGACGGCGACAGCAACGCCTCGCCGCCCGCGACCACGTCGATCGCCTGCAGCAGGTCGGCCGGGTCCGTGTCCTTCAGCAGGAAGCCGCTGGCGCCCGCGCGCAACGCCTCGAACACATAGCTGTCGAGGCCGTAGTTGGTGAGGATCACCACGCGTACACCGGCCAGTGCGGGGTCCGCGGCGATGTGGCGGGTCGCCTCGATGCCCGTCATCACCGGCATCTGTACGTCGACCAGCGCGATGTCGGGCACCTCGGCCCGCACCAGCGCCAGGCCCTGTTCCCCGTCGGCCGCCTCACCGACCACCTCGATGCCGTCCTCGGCCTCCAGCAGGGCCCGGAAACCGGCCCGCATCAGCGCCTGGTCGTCGACGAGCGCCACCCGGATCATCCGGCCTCCCCCACCGGCAGCTCGGCCCGCACCGCGAAGCCGCCCTCCGTGCGCGGTGCGGCGTGCAGGGTCCCGCCGAGCGCCGTCACCCGCTCCCGCATGCCGGTCAGGCCGATGCCCGGCGCGAAGGGCCGGTCCGGGGCGGCGTTCCCGTCGTCCTCCACGGCCACCGTCACCTGGCCCTCCCCGTAGGCGAGCCGCACCCGCACCTTCGCCGGGCCGGCATGCCGTGCCGCGTTCGTCAGCGCCTCCTGGACGGTGCGGTACACCGCCTTCTCTACCGTCGCGCCCAGCTCGCACTCCTCGCCCGTCACCGTCAGGTCCACCGCGAGCCCGGCGGCTCGCGCCCGCTCCACCAGCAGTGCGGGCGTGCCGACGACCTCGTCGGTGCGCAGGATCTCCAGCGTGGACCGCAGTTCCCGCATGGCCTCGCCGCTCGCCTCCTGGATGGCCAGCAGGGCGGGCGGTATCTCCTCGCCCCGTTTGCGGGCGAGGTGCACCGCGACGCCCGCCTGGAGCTTGACGATCGAGATGCTGTGGGTGAGGGAGTCGTGCAACTCCCGGGCGATGCGCAGGCGTTCCTCGCCGGCCCGGCGCAGCGCCGCCTCCTCACGGGTGCGTTCCGCCTCCAGGGCGCGCTGTTCGGTCTGGCGCAGATACGCCTGCCAGTTGCGGTCGGCGAGGCCGGTCACCGCGGCGAACAGGAACCAGCCCGCGAGCAGTGCCGCGTTCTCCACGATGTCCCGGGTGGCAGGGCCCGTCGCCACGTACGCCGCCAGGTACAGCCCGCTCGCCAGCAGGGCCCAGCCGCGGTGCCCCACCCGTGCCGCCGTGTGCACGGCGGCCAGGACGGGCAGGGCGGCCGGCAGTCCCGGCTGCGCGTGCAGGACGTACGCCGCGCCGAAGGCGGTCGACACGGCCAACACCGCCCGTGGGGCCGCCCGGTAGAAGCCGAGCGCGGCCGAACTCACCGCCACCAGGCCGTAGTCCAGCCATCCCATGTCCCCGTCGAAGGCGACCGTGGTCATTGCCAACGCGCCGACCACGACCGCCAGCGCCGCGTCGGCCGGCCTGCTCTGTGTGACCATGTGCCCGCCCATGTCCGCACAGTAGAGGCCCGCGCCGACACCCGCGTCAGCCCTGTGGACAACTCTGCGACTACTCCCGCCGTAGTACGCCGAGCGCTCGTCCCGCCCAGCCGACGCAGCGTCAACTCCCTTCGGACGTACGACGACCGAGGGCTTCCACCCGGCGCACGCTGCTTCCCATGTCCACACCCTTCCGCTACACCGAGCCACAGCCGCCCAGGGCGGCCACCGGTCGCGTCGCCGAGGTCTACGAACAGCTCGCCCGCGAGTTCGGGATCGACGAACCGGTCACCTTCGTGGTCCTCTCCTCCGCCCCCGAACTCCTCGCCCCCGCCTGGGCGCTGATGCGCGAGTCGTTGATCGCGGGCCCCGGCAGCCGCACCGGCAAGGAGCTGGCGGCGCTCGGGGTGTCGCTCGCCAACCGGTGCCCGTTCTGCGTGGACGCGCACACCGTGCTGCTGCACGCCACCGGCGACCACGCCCTGGCCGAACGCCTCGCGCGCGGGGAGCGGCCCGAGAACGAGGAGCACGCGCGCGTGCTGGAGTGGGGGAAGCTGACCCGCGTACCGGGCGGCCTGGGCCCCGAGCCGTATCCGTTCCCGGGCGAGGACGCCCCCGGCTACCTCGGCACCGCGCTCGCCTTCCACTTCATCAACCGGATCGTCTCCGCGCTGGTGACCGAGAACCTGCTGCCGGGCAACGCCCAGCGCTTCCGTGCAGTCCGCAGTCTCGCGGGCCGCACACTGGCCCGCACCGTACGCCGCCCGGCCAGGCCAGGCGCCGCACTCGCGCTGCTCGACCTCCCCGACCCCGGCGAGTCCCCCGCCTGGGCGGGCGGCACGGCTGTCGGTCCCGCCTACGCGGCGCTGCTCAGGGCGGCCATGGCGGGTGGCGCCCTGCTGGACGCCGACGACCAGGATCTCGTGGAAGAGGTCCTGCTGGACTGGGACGGAGCACACCCGTCCCTCGCCCCCGACCCGTTTCCCGACCGGCGCGAGCGGCCCGGGGCCCGCCTCGCGCTGCTGGCCGCCCTCGCGCCGTACCGCATCACCGACGAGGACGTCGCCGCCTGGCGCCGCCCCGAACACGGCGACCACTGTCTGGTGCACCTCGTCGCGTACGGGGCGTTCCTGGCCGTGGACCGGATCGAATCGGCGTTCACCCGCAACTCCGTGCGGACATAACAGGACACACGACGCGTCAACAACGGGCCGCTGTCACCGCACATGTACGGAGCGAGTTGGCGCTTCCGCCCCACAGGGAGTCGTGTGACACTGGCGTCCGTCCGCAGTTTGGACACCCTTCCGCACCGTCCCCCACGGAAAAGTGCGCCTGTGCGTTCCCTTCCTCTGCCGCTCGCCCTGACCGCGCGTCTGTCCCCGGTCGTCGTGCTCGCCGCCGCGGGCTGGTCGCTCTCCTCAGGACCGGCCCCGACCGCCGACAACGACTCCGCGTCGAAGGGCGGCGGTACGCGATCCGCGTCGGCCCCGGCGACGGCGGCGGCCTCGAAGGCGTACTCCGCGGCCCCCTCGCCCTGCGGCAGCGTCTCGACGAAGAACGTCAAGTCCCTGGTTCCGGGCGCCAAGACGGCCGGCAAGGAGATCCCGTCGACGGACACGAAGCTCCGCCGCACCTGCTCCTGGAACGCGCTCAAGGGGTACGACTACCGCTGGCTCGACGTGTCCTTCGAGATCATGGACTCGGACGAAGCGGCGCAGACGTCGTACAAGGAGCGCGTCGAGGAGAAGAGCGGCGGAGGGGACGTTCCGGGCCTGGGTGACCAGGGCTACTCGGTCGTGAACCTCACCACCGAGGACAAGCAGCAGACCCGCGAGGGCACGGTCATCGTCCAGGCCTCCAACGCGCTGGTGATCGTCACCTACAACGGCAGCGACTTCGAGTCGAAGAAGGCGCCCGACACGGATGTGATCAACAAGGGCGCCATCAAGGCGGCCAAGGACGCGGTGGCAGCACTGGAGGGCGGTCAGTAGCACCGACCGCCCTCCGTTGTGGACGTCAGACCTCGATGCCCTCCTGCGCCCTGCCCGTCGGCAGCATCAGCGCGACGTACAGCACCAGTGAGGCGCCCAGGCCCACGGCCCAGCCGTAGTCGGACAGCGGCTTGAGGAACGGGATCAGACCGTCGGTCGGGAACGGCCCCGTCTTGACCCCGTCCGCGCCGACAGCCGAGTGCGACCCGCCGACCGCGAGGATGCCGCCGACCAGGAAGGCGGCGATCGCCCGCCAGTTCCAGCCGTTGGAGTACCAGTAGCGCCCGCCGGGCGTGTACAGGTCCGCCAGGTGCAGCACCGTCCTGCGCACGATCCAGTAGTCGGCGATGAGGATGCCCGCGACCGTGCCGAGCAGACCGCCGACCACACCGAGCCAGGTGAAGATGTAGAACTCGGGCGTCGAGATCAGCTTCCACGGGAAGATCAGGATGCCGACGACACCCGTGATCAGCGCGCCCGTACGGAAGTTGATGAGCTTCGGTGCCAGGTTCGCCAGGTCGTACGCCGGTGAGACGACGTTCGCCGCGATGTTCACGGAGATGGTCGCGACGAGGACGATGATCAGCGCGAAGAGGAGACCGAAGGCGTTGTCCGCCTTGGCGGCGAGCGCGACCGGGTCCCAGATCGCCTCGCCGTAGACGACCTCGGAGCCGGAGGTGACCAGCACGGCGAGGACCGCGAAGAGCGTCATGGTCGTGGGCAGACCGAGGGACTGCCCCCAGGTCTGTGCCTTCTGACTGGCGCCGAAGCGCGTGAAGTCGGGGATGTTGAGCGACAGCGTCGCCCAGAAGCCGATCATGCCCATGAGCGACGGGAAGAAGACCGGCCAGAAGTCCGGGCCCCAGCCCAGCTTGGACGGCTGGTCGAGCAGCGCGCCGAAGCCGTCCGCCTTGACCGCGACCCAGATCAGCAGCACGAGCGCGCCGACGATGACGAAGGGCGCGGCCCAGTTCTCGAAGTGCCGCAGGAAGTCCATGCCGCGGTAGATGATGGCGATCTGCAGCGCCCAGAAGAGCAGGAAGCACAGCCACAGCGGCCACGGGTTACCGGCGATCTTCCCCGCGTTCTCCCAGTGCCCGCCGGTGAGCTTGGAGCCCAGCGCGAAGATGCCGCTGCCGCCGATCCAGGTCTGGATGCCGAACCAGCCGCAGGCCACGGCCGCCCGGATCAGTGCCGGGATGTTGGCGCCGCGCAGACCGAAGGAGGCGCGGGCCAGCACCGGGAAGGGGATGCCGTACTTGGGTCCGGCGTGCCCGGTGGCCAGCATCGGCAGCAGCACGATGATGTTGGCCAGGGCGATGGTGAAGACGGCCTGCTTCCAGTCCATGCCGAGCGCGACCAGGCCGGAGGCCAGGGTCCAGCTGGGGATGCAGTGGGCCATGGAGATCCACAGGGCCGCGAAGTTGTACGTCGTCCACTTGCGCTCGGAGAGCGGTACGGGACGCAGGTCCTCGTTGGCGAAGGGACTGTCGGCGGGGTAGGCCCCGGGGCTGAGTTCGATCCGGCCGTCGGGGCCGGCGGGAGTCGGCCCCGAGGCGAACCCGTCGCAAGGACAAGGGCCGGGGCTGCTGCGGCTCCCTCTGCGGGAGGCAGCTCCGGTCCGCGAGGCGGGCACCTGCCCCCGATACCGGCTTCGGAACCACGCCTACGCTTTCGGCGGGCAGGCCAGGTTGCTTCCTGGGTTCCTCGCTCCCGGGGCAGCACGAGACCTCGGACCGTGTCATGACAGGCCGGGGTCTCGCTACGGGAGCTCGCCCGCTGTGGCCGCCCTGCTGCGTCCTCGGGGCCTGACCAGGGCGGGTCGTCGTCGACCCGGAGGGCCTGAGCGGCCGATGGGGATATGTCAGGGCGGTGTTGGGCCAGGCTGGCCGGGGTCGGTGAGCAGCAGTTCGTCCGCGCCGCTGATCTCCAACAGCCGTCGGATGGACGATGAGGCGGCGACGATGTGCAGACTGCCGGCTTCGGCGAGGGCGTGGCGGGGGCCCCGGGTTGGGGGAATTTT
>NZ_JXTE01000109.1 GCF_000972385.1 Streptomyces sp. WM6386 | reverse complement strand
GCGGCTGGATCTGGGACTTCGTCGACCAGGCCCTCGAGTGCCCCCCCCCCCCGCGCAAGCGGTTCCCCGAGGCCGGACCCCCCCCAACAGATCCCCCTCACTCGGATCCCCGGCAAGCACAACCCCCTGCGCCCCCAACTCCTTGATCCGCTGCATGAACGCCTCGTAGGAAGCCCGCCCCGCCCCGGCCGTGGACCGCGCGATGATGAACCTCACCCCCACATCCCGAGCGAACGGCAACATCTCCGTAAGCCCCGCCAACGGATTCCCACTCGACGTCGAGACAAGGTCGTAGTCGTCGATGACGACGAACACCGTCGGCCCCTGCCACCAGCTCCGGTCCCGCAACTGCTGGGCCGTGACGTCGGCGGACGGCGTCCGGCGTTTCATCAACTCAGCCAACGCGGTCATGTGATGGTCCATGGCATTGGACATCGGGATGTACTCGGCCAGATGCGAATCCGGCGTGACACCCAACAACGACCGCCGGTTGTCGACCACGAAAAACTTGCACTCGTCGCCCGAATACCGCTCCGTCACCTGCTTGATGAGCAGCCGCAGCAGATTCGACTTGCCGGACTCGCTCTCGCCGAACACCACGAAGAACGGGTCCTGCTCGAAGTCGACGAAAACCGGCTCGAGATTGTCCTCGTCGAGCCCGAACGCGACCCCCCGCCGTGGGAAGCGGTTCCCCGGCGGCAGATGCGACGCGGCGAACTCGCGCGGCAGCAGCCGGACTTCAGGGGCCCCCGGCGCCTGCCAGTGCCGGGTGACCTCGGCTGCCAGCGCCGACGTCGCCTCCGCCAGCTCCGTGTCGGACGCCAGACCGTCGATGCGCGGCACCGCCGCCATGAAGTGGAGTTTGCCCGGGGACTGGCCGCGGCCCGGCACCCCGGAAGGGACGTTCGCGGCGACCTTGCGGTCAAGTTCGGAGTCCATGGTGTCGCCGAGCCGCAGCTCGAGGCGGTTCATCAGGTGGTCCTTGAGGGCGGACCTGACCTCCATCGAACGTGAGGCCGTGAGGACGAGATGGACGCCGTATCCGAGACCCCGCGCCGCGATGTCCTGGATCACCTGGTCCATCGCCTCGTACTCGGAACGGAAGTTGCCCCACCCGTCGATGACCAGGAAGACATCGCCCCACGGTTGGTCCGTGGCCGAGATCTCGCCCCTCGCCCGCTTGGTCCGGAAGTCCGCGATCGACGAGATGCCCGACGAGCGGAAGTACTCCTCGCGGCGTGTCAGTACGCCGTACACCTCGGCCACCGTGCGCCGTACCCGTTCGGGATCCAGGCGGGAGGCCACCCCGCCCACGTGGGGCAGGCCGGCCACGGCGGCCATGCCTCCGCCGCCGAAGTCGAGTCCGTAGAACTGGACTTCGTGGGGCGTGTGCGTCAGCGCGAAGGAGCAGATCAGCGATCGCAGCAGCGTCGACTTGCCGGACTGTGGGCCGCCGAGGATCTGCATATGGCCGGCCGCACCCGAGAAGTCCACCCAGAGCGCGTCACGGCGCTGCTCGTACGGCTTGTCCACCAAGCCCACCGGCACGACCAGGCGCCCCGCGCCCTCGTAGCCCGGCTGGGTCAGCCCACGCCCCTGTACGGCCGTGAGGCCCGGCAGGAGTCCGTCCAGTGACGGCGGGCTGTCCAGCGGCGGGAGCCACACCTGGTGCGCCGCCGGGCCCTGTGCCTCCAGTCGGCGCACGATCACGTCCAGCACGGTGTCGGCGAGCGCCTCGTCGACCTCCGGAGCATCCCCGTCCGCACCCGAAGACCTCTGCTGCGGCACCGGCACATACTGCACCGGCACCTCTGCCGCCGTGAACAGCACCAGCCGCCGGTCCACCGGCAGCGAACCGCCGTTCAACGCCCCGTGCCGTGCCCCCGATCGGTGGACCCCGGAGACGTACGCCGCCTTGAACCGCACCATTTCGTCCGTGCCGAACTTCAGGATCCCCGAACCCGGCACATTCGGCAGCTCGTAGGCGTCCGGCACGCCCAGCGCCGCGCGCGACTCCGCCGCGGAGAACGTCCGCAGGCCGATCCGGTACGACAGATACGTCTCCAGGCCGCGCAGCCTGCCCTCCTCCAGGCGCTGCGACGCCAACAGCAGGTGCACGCCCAGGGACCGTCCGATGCGACCGATCTGCACGAACATCTCGATGAAGTCGGGCTTCGCCGTCAGCAGCTCGCTGAACTCGTCGATCACCAACACCAGGGAAGGAATCGGCTGCAGGGGCGCGCCCGCCGCGCGCGCCTTCTCGTAGTCGTGGATGTTGGCGTAGTTGCCCGCGTCACGCAGCATCTCCTGGCGACGGTTCAGCTCGCCACGGATGGAGTCACCCATGCGGTCGACGAGGGTCAGGTCGTCCGCGAGGTTGGTGATCACGGCGGCCACGTGCGGCATCTGCGCCATCCCGGCGAAGGTCGCACCGCCCTTGAAGTCCGCGAGGACGAAGTTCAGCGTCTCCGAGGAATGCGTCACCGCCAGGCCCAGCACCAGCGTGCGCAGCAGCTCCGACTTTCCGGAGCCGGTGGCGCCCACGCACAGGCCGTGCGGCCCCATGCCCTCCTGCGCGGCCTCCTTCAGGTCCAGCATGACCGGGCGGCCGTCCTCGCCGACGCCGATCGGCACCCGCAGCCGCTCGGCGAGCGAACGCGCCCGCCAGGTGCGCTTGGTGTCGACGGACGCCGCGTCCCCGAGGTTCAGCAGGTCCGTGAACTCCAGGTTGGCGAGCAACGGTTCGTCGTCGTCACCCCCGGACGCCATGCGCAGGGGCGCCAGTTGGCGGGCGAGGGCCTCGGCGGACTCGTACGAGAGGGCGTCGGGCGTCCCCTCGTAGACGACACCGTGGCCGGACTCCAGGTGCAGCGCGCCAGGTCGTACGACGATGGAGAGGTCGCCGCCGGCCCCGGTCAGCTCGCCGGGGACGACCTCGAGAACGGTCACGCCCTGGAGTCCCTCGGGGTTGGCCAGCATGGAGTCCGGCGGCAGGGAGAGGCTGTCGAGTACGACGACGATGTGCGGCTCGTCCGGGAGCGGTGCCGCGTTCGGGTGGAACCGCGGACGGCCGGTCAGGCGGGAGGCGAGCAGGTTCTCGAGCTCGCGGCCGTCGCTGTCGATCAGCCGGCGGCTGCCCGCGCCGTCCACCGCACCGGGTGCCTGGGCGTGCGGCAGCCACTTGGCCCACTCCCAGTGGGGGAGGGCCTCCCGGCCGGCCGCGACGACGACGATCAGGTCCTCGGGCGAGTGCAGAGCGGCCAGCGAGCCGGTCATGGCGCGCGCGGAGGACCGTACCGACTGGGCGTCACCGCTGATGGTGACGTGGTAGAAGGCGCGCAGGGAGACTGCCATCGGCAGGTCGTCCAGGGTGCCGTGGGCGGCGAGGAAACGCTGCATCGCGCCCGCCGTCAGGGGCTCCAGCTGTTCCACCGGTCCGGTTTCGGGTGCGACGAGCGGAGTGGCCAGGCCCTGCGCCCCCAGACCGATGCGGACCTGGGCGAAGTCCTCGTCGCCCGAGCGTCGTTCCCACACCCGGCTGCCTTCGGCGACCAGGGCCCACAGCTGTTCGGGGGAGGGGTGGAGGTAGTACTGCGCGTCGCGCTGCGCCTTCGCGGTGTCGACCGCGGCGTCCCTGGTCCGCGCCAGATAGCTCAGGTAGTCGCTGCGCATGTCGGCGAGTTGCCCCTGGGAGCCGCGGCGGAAGCGGACCACCATCGCGACGGACATGGCCACCGTCGAGGCGATCATGACCATGCCCATGATCCTCATGAACGGCTGTCCGCTCGTGAAGAAGAACACCACCGAGCCGCCCATGCCCAGCGTCGGCAGCAACTGCATCAGCACACTCTCCTGATGCCCGCGCGGCAGCTCCGGCGGCGGCTGCAGGACGACCTCGCCCATGGGCACCTCGGACGGCAGCGCCCGCGGCGGACGCTTCACGACGATGTGGCTCACTGCTCACCAATCCCCTAGCCGGGCCACCCGAGTTCGTCCGCCTCCCCGTGTCAGGCGGCCGGAGCCCGCCGCGTGATCCTACTGACTCGCAGAGTGACCAACGGGCGGTAGGGTGCCGGATGTTCGCGTGAGCACACGTGAACGGGGGTGGCGGATCGGGGCATTCCAGCCGATCCGGAACGCAGACACCGGATCTTCACGGGGCGCACGCGCAAACGCCACCGAATCGCAGCCGCGGACACCCACGTGGGCACCCGCGCGGGCACCCACGCACATGCCGACACAGATCCACGACACAGGGGGAGCAGCACGTGAGCATGACGGCCACCGGAGCGGGACCCGGTACGGGGGCGCCGTCCGGCACGGGTACGGGACTGGGTTTCTGCCGGGTCACGATCGTCGCGCCCGACGGCCGGATCGACGTGGCACTGCCCGACGACATCCCGGTCGCCGACATCTATCCGGAGATCCTCAGGCTCTCGCAGCAGAGCCCCGCCGCGGGCGAACCGGTGGGCTACCACCTCGTACGCCGGGACGGCACCGTCCTCGACAGCTCACGTTCGTTCGCCGCCCAGCGCATCCTCGACGGCGAACTGCTGACGCTGCGGCCCTTCTCCGAGTCGCTGCCCCCCGTCGTGTTCGACGACGTGTCCGAGGCGGTCGCCTCCGCCGTGGCGCGCGACCGCTCGTTGTGGGGCGGCGAACTGACGCGCACCGCGGGCCTGGTGGGAGGAGGAGTCCTGCCGACCCTCCTCGCCTTCGTGGCCTGGACCGGCGAGCCCCGCCACGACATGAACGGCCTCCCGGGCATCCTCGCCGGGGTCGTCGGCGTACTCCTCGTCGTCCTCGCCTGCGTGCGGGCCCGGGTCTACGACGACCGGGCCTCGGCCGTCGCCCTGGGCCTCGGCGCCCTCCCCAACGTGGGCGTGGCGGGTTCCGGGCTGCTGCCGCTGGCCGACGGCCAGGGCATCGGCAAGCTGCAGTTCCTGCTCGCCTGTGCCGCCGTCCTGCTGGCCTCGGTCGTGCTGACCCTGTGCGCACCGAACGGCGACGGCCCGTTCGTCGCGTTCGTACTCGCCTCGGCCATCGGCCTTGGCGCGGCGTTCGCCGGTACCCTCGCGCACTGGACGCCGGCCGAGATCGCCGGACTGTGCGCCCCGATCGCCGTCGGGGCGCTGGCCTTCCTGCCGGGTCTGTCGATGCGCTTCGCCCGGCTGCCGATCGGCTTCGACCCGCCGAGCAACACCTCCCGCAGCGCGTACGGCGCCGCCCCCGCCGCCCAGGAGCCGCTCGACGCCGAACGCGTCGTCGCCCAGGCGCGCCGCGGCCACGAACTGCTGGTGGGTCTGGTCGGCGGCTGCGCGGTGACCGCGGTCGCGGCCTCGGCGGTCCTCGGTTTCTCCGACGGACTCTGGGCCCAGCTGCTCGCCCTCGCGACGGGCGTCGCCCTCCTGATGCGGGCTCGTCTCTTCCGCTACACGACTCAGGTCGCGCCCCTCCTGGCCGCCGGTCTCGCCTCCCTCGTACTGCTCGGCCTCGGGCTCGCGCTCAACCTGCCGGAGTCGTTGAAGAACGACGCCCAAAGGGGCGACTACGCCGGCCTCGACCTCCGCACGATCTGGCTCGTCGCGGCCATCGCGGCGGCGTCCGCCCTGGTCACCGCCATCGGTCTGATCGCTTCGCGGGGCGGGCTCACCCCGTTCTGGGGCCGCTTCATGGAGATTGCCGAGGGCTTCGTCCTGCTGACCTTGGTCCCGCTCGCGCTGGCGGTCTTCGACGTGTACGCCACTGTCCGCTCGATGACGAGCTGAACGCAGCGCAGGGAAGGACTTCCGCACGTGAGCTTCGGCCCGCAGCCGTCGATGTACACCGAGTCCACACGGACCGCGGACAAGGTGCGACGCAGACTCCGTAACCGGATCGCAGGGGCGACAGCCGCCGCTGTGATCGCCGTTCTCTGCCTGGGTGGCCGGCTGCTGTGGCACCAGCCGGACGAAGCGCCCGCGAACGAAACGACGGCCGCACAGCAGGCGCCCGACGAGGTGAGGGAGACGACCGAGCAGGTCCCCGCCTCACCCGAAGGCCACCTGATGGCCCTCGCCGTCGGCGGCGCCGGACTGAAGCACTGAGAGAGCGAAGAGGGGCGGCACGCACGCGTGCCGCCCCTCACCGTCACTCCGCCTCTTGCGGCGCCGGCTCGATGTCGAACTCCCCGTCCCGCGCACCCAGCACGAACGCCCGCCACTCCGCCTCCGTGTACCGCAGCACGGTGTCCGGTTCCAGCGAGGACCGCATGGCCACGGCACCCTCGGGCAGGTACGCGATCTCGACCCGTTCCTCGTGCTCCTCGGTGCCCGGCGCGCTGTGCCACTCGACGCCCGAGATGTCGAGGGCGTAGAGC
This sequence comes from Streptomyces sp. WM6386, assembly GCF_000972385.1. Taxonomy (GTDB): domain Bacteria; phylum Actinomycetota; class Actinomycetes; order Streptomycetales; family Streptomycetaceae; genus Streptomyces. The sequence continues at coordinate 10,708 of NZ_JXTE01000109.1, read as the reverse complement.
TCGTCCCGCTCCCGCTCCTTGCGCGCCTTGATCTCCTCTGCCGTCTCCGCCATGTCCCGGCGACCCCTTCCCGACGTCGTACGACCACGATCCGAGCGCTCACCCTAGTGGCCCCCCGGGCCCCATCAGGGCGCTTCCGGAACCGGGGCGAAGGCCCCCACCTTTGCCTGGTACCCTGAGTGACGGCCGTTCGTGTACGCACCCCCGGAGCCCTTCGCTCTGGAGGCCGCGCCCAGCGGATCCCCGCCTCCCGAGTAACGGAAGCTCCCCCGAGACATAGACCGGGGGCACTCGGTGGCCATTTTCAGACTACGAGGAGTTTCGAGTGCCGCTCGATGCCGCAGTGAAGAAGCAGCTCATCGCCGAGTTCGGTCAGAAGGAGGGCGACACCGGCTCCCCCGAGGTCCAGGTCGCGATGCTCTCGCGCCGGATCTCGGACCTGACCGAGCACCTCAAGACCCACAAGCACGACCACCACTCCCGTCGTGGTCTGCTGATCCTGGTCGGTCAGCGCCGCCGCCTTCTCCAGTACCTGGCGAAGAAGGACATCCAGCGCTTCCGCGCGCTGGTCGACCGCCTCGGCATCCGCCGTGGTGCGGCGGGCGCCAAGTAAGACGTCATGAGGGAGCGGTTCCCGAAACGAGTCGGGGGCCGCTCCCTTTGCCGTACGTGCTCGCTGTACGTACGGAAACGTGCGGAGTGTCATACCTGCTTTGTAGTGTGGTAGCACAACGCAGTACACGCAGTACCACGAGGAGAAGTGCACCTCGCCGCCGCCGGTCCTCGGTAGTGGCTCCCGGGCAATGCGAACCCGGGTGCTTCGATCGAAGACCGGCCCGCACCAGACGGAGCGCTTCTCCGCCCATGTCCCCCCGCCACACGGGCGGGTCGGGACAAAAGACGAAAAGTAATGGAGAAACGCTAGTGGAGAACGAGACCCACTACGCCGAGGCCGTCATCGACAACGGCTCCTTCGGCACCCGCACCATCCGCTTCGAGACGGGCCGCCTGGCCAAGCAGGCCGCCGGCTCCGCCGTGGCGTATCTGGACGACGACACCATGGTGCTGTCGGCCACCACCGCCTCCAAGAACCCCAAGGACCAGCTCGACTTCTTCCCCCTCACGGTGGACGTCGAGGAGCGGATGTACGCCGCCGGCAAGATCCCCGGCAGCTTCTTCCGCCGTGAGGGCCGTCCCTCCGAGGACGCCATCCTCACCTGTCGTCTGATCGACCGCCCGCTGCGCCCGTCCTTCAAGAAGGGCCTGCGCAACGAGATCCAGGTCGTCGCCACGATCATGGCCCTCAACCCCGACCACCTGTACGACGTCGTGGCGATCAACGCCGCCTCCGCGTCCACGCAGCTGGCCGGTCTGCCCTTCTCCGGCCCGATCGGCGGCGTCCGCGTCGCGCTGATCAACGGCCAGTGGGTCGCCTTCCCGACGCACACCGAGCTCGAGGACGCCGTCTTCGACATGGTCGTCGCGGGCCGCGCCCTGGAGGACGGCGACGTCGCGATCATGATGGTCGAGGCCGAGGCCACCGAGAAGACCATCCAGCTGGTCGCGGGCGGCGCCGAGGCGCCGACCGAGGAGGTCGTCGCCGCCGGTCTGGAAGCCGCGAAGCCCTTCATCAAGGTGCTCTGCAAGGCCCAGGCCGACCTCGCCGCGAAGGCCGCCAAGCCGACCGGCGACTTCAAGGTCTTCCTCGACTACCAGGACGACGTCCTGGAGGCGCTCTCCGCCGCCGTCCGCCCGGAGCTCGCCTCCGCGCTGACGATCGCGGGCAAGCAGGACCGCGAGGCCGAGCTGGACCGCGTCAAGGCGCTCGCCGCCGAGAAGCTCCTGCCGGAGTTCGAGGGCCGCGAGAAGGAGATCTCCGCCGCGTACCGCTCCCTGACCAAGCAGCTCGTCCGCGAGCGCGTGATCAAGGAGAAGAAGCGCATCGACGGCCGTGGCGTGACGGACATCCGTACGCTCGCCGCCGAGGTCGAGGCCATCCCGCGTGTGCACGGCTCCGCGGTGTTCGAGCGTGGCGAGACCCAGATCCTGGGCGTCACCACCCTCAACATGCTCCGTATGGAGCAGCAGCTGGACACCCTCTCCCCGGTGACCCGCAAGCGCTACATGCACAACTACAACTTCCCGCCGTACTCCGTGGGCGAGACCGGCCGTGTCGGCTCCCCGAAGCGCCGTGAGATCGGCCATGGCGCTCTCGCCGAGCGCGCCATCGTTCCGGTCCTGCCGACGCGCGAGGAGTTCCCCTACGCGATCCGTCAGGTGTCCGAGGCGCTGAGCTCGAACGGCTCGACGTCGATGGGCTCGGTCTGCGCCTCCACCATGTCGCTGCTGAACGCCGGTGTGCCCCTCAAGGCCCCCGTCGCCGGTATCGCCATGGGCCTGATCTCCCAGGAGATCAACGGCGAGACGCACTACGTCGCCCTCACCGACATCCTCGGTGCGGAGGACGCCTTCGGCGACATGGACTTCAAGGTCGCCGGCACCAAGGAATTCGTCACCGCCCTCCAGCTGGACACCAAGCTGGACGGCATCCCCGCCTCCGTCCTGGCCGCGGCCCTCAAGCAGGCCCGTGACGCCCGCCTCCACATCCTCGACGTGATGATGGAAGCGATCGACACGCCGGACGAGATGTCCCCCAACGCCCCGCGGATCATCACCGTCAAGATTCCCGTGGACAAGATCGGTGAGGTCATCGGCCCGAAGGGCAAGATGATCAACCAGATCCAGGAGGACACCGGCGCCGACATCACGATCGAGGACGACGGCACCATCTACATCGGTGCCCAGCAGGGCTCGCAGGCCGAGGCCGCGCGCGCCACGATCAACTCGATCGCCAACCCGACCATGCCGGAGGTCGGCGAGCGCTACCTGGGTACGGTCGTCAAGACCACCACCTTCGGTGCGTTCGTGTCGCTGCTCCCGGGCAAGGACGGTCTGCTGCACATCTCGCAGATCCGCAAGCTCGCCGGCGGCAAGCGCGTGGAGAACGTCGAGGACGTCGTGGCCGTGGGCTCCAAGGTCCAGGTCGAGATCGCCGAGATCGACTCCCGCGGCAAGCTCTCCCTGATCCCGGTCATCGAGGGCGAAGAGAACGATGAGAAGAAGGACGACACCGACAAGTGACGTCGAGTAGCTCACCGGCGACGGCCCGCACCTCTTCGGAGGCGCGGGCCGTCGCCCGTACCCAAACCCTCGTCAAGGGCGCGAACGGCATCGGTACGGTCCGCAAGACCACCCTCCCGGGCGGCCTGCGCATCGTCACCGAGACGCTGCCCTCGGTCCGCTCCGCCACCTTCGGCATCTGGGCCCACGTCGGCTCCCGCGACGAGACCCCGTCCCTGAACGGCGCCACGCACTACCTGGAGCACCTGCTCTTCAAGGGCACCACGAGCAGGTCGGCGCTGGACATCTCCTCGGCGATCGACGCGGTCGGCGGCGAGATGAACGCGTTCACGGCGAAGGAGTACACGTGCTACTACGCACGCGTGCTCGACACCGACCTGCCGCTCGCCATCGACGTCGTCTGCGACATGCTCACGGGCTCGCTGATCCTCGAGGACGACGTCAACGTCGAGCGGGGCGCGATCCTCGAAGAGATCGCCATGACCGAGGACGACCCGGGCGACTGCGTGCACGACCTGTTCGCGCACACCATGTTCGGCGACAACCCCCTCGGCCGCCCGGTCCTCGGCACGGTCGACACCGTCAACGCCCTCACCGCCGACCGCATCCGCCGCTTCTACAAGAAGCACTACGACCCGACGCACCTGGTCGTGGCGGCCGCGGGCAACATCGACCACAACAAGGTCGTACGACAGGTCCGCGCGGCCTTCGAGAAGGCGGGCGCCCTCAAGAACACCGACGCCACGCCCATCGCCCCGCGCGAGGGCAAGCGCGCCCTGCGCACCGCGGGCCGCGTCGAGCTGCTCGGCCGCAAGACCGAGCAGGCGCACGTCGTCCTCGGCATGCCGGGCCTGGCCCGCACGGACGAGCGCCGCTGGTCGCTGGGCGTGCTGAACACCGCGCTGGGCGGCGGCATGTCCTCCCGGCTCTTCCAGGAGGTCCGCGAGAAGCGCGGCCTGGCCTACAGCGTGTACTCGTACACCTCGGGCTTCGCCGACTGCGGCCTGTTCGGCGTGTACGCGGGCTGCCGGCCCTCGCAGGTGCACGACGTGCTGAAGATCTGCCGCGACGAACTCGATCACGTCGCTGAGCACGGCCTGACCGACGACGAGATCGCCCGTGCCATCGGCCAGCTCCGCGGCTCCACCGTCCTCGGCCTGGAGGACACCGGTGCGCTCATGAACCGCATCGGCAAGAGTGAGCTGTGCTGGGGCGAGCAGATGTCCGTCGACGACATGCTGGCCCGGATAGCCTCGGTCACCCCGGACGACGTCCGCGCGGTCGCCCGCGACATCCTGGGACAGCGGCCCTCGCTGTCGGTCATCGGCCCGCTCAAGGACAAGCAGGCGGCGCGTCTGCACGAGGCCGTGGCCTGACCCGGTCCGAACTCCAAGACCCCGGAACCCCGGTTAAGGAAGCAAGAAGATGAGCAAGCTGCGCGTGGCGGTCCTCGGTGCCAAGGGCCGGATCGGCTCCGAGGCGGTACGGGCCGTGGAGGCCGCCGAGGACATGGAGCTGGTCGCCGCCCTGAGCCGGGGCGACAAGCTGGAGACGCTGGCCGAGACGGGCGCCCAGGTCGCCGTCGAACTGACCACGCCCGACTCGGTGATGGCCAACCTCGAGTACTGCGTCGGCCACGGCATCCACGCCGTCGTCGGTACGACGGGCTGGACCGACGAGCGCCTCGCGCAGCTGAACGGCTGGCTGGCTGCCTCCCCGGAGACGGGCGTCCTCATCGCGCCCAATTTCTCCATCGGGGCCGTCCTGAACATGAAGTTCGCGCAGATCGCCGCGCCTTACTTCGAGTCGGTGGAGGTCGTCGAACTCCACCACCCGAAGAAGGTCGACGCCCCGAGCGGCACGGCCACGCGCACGGCCCAGCTCATCGCCGCGGCCCGCGCCGCGGCGGGCACGGCCCCGGCGCCGGACGCCACGGAGACGGGCCTGGACGGCGCGCGCGGCGCGGACGTCGACGGCGTCCCCGTCCACTCCGTCCGCCTGCGCGGCCTGCTGGCCCACCAGGAGGTCCTGCTCGGCGGCGAGGGCGAGACGCTGACCATCCGCCACGACTCGCTCCACCACAGCAGCTTCATGCCGGGCATCCTGCTGGGCGCCCGCCGCGTGGTCACCACTCCTGGCGTCACCTTCGGCCTGGAACACTTCCTGGACCTGGGCTGATGCGCGCCAAGCTGTCCTACGCCATAACGGCCGCCGTCCTGGTCTTCTACTTCGTCCTGGTCGGCAGCCGTGGCGTCATGCTCATCCAGACCGGCACGCTTCTCACCGTCACCTTCGGCGTGGCGGTACTGATCCTGCCGGTCATCGGCGTGTGGTTCCTGTGGAAGAACACCCAGTTCGTCCGCAAGGCCAACCAGCTCGCCGCCGAACTCGACGCCGAGGGCGGCCTGCCCCTCGACGAGCTGCAGCGCACTCCCAGCGGCCGTATCGACCGCGACTCGGCCGACGAGGTCTTCGCCAAGCGCAAGGCCGAGACGGAGGCGGCACCCAACGACTGGCGCAGCTGGTTCCGCCTGGCCGTCGCCTACCACGACGCCCGCGACACCCCGCGCGCCCGCAAGGCGATGCAGCGCGCGATCGCCCTGCACGAGGGACGGCCGGTCCAGGCCTGACCGACGTACACCGAAGGGCCGGCCCGCGGCTGCGGACCGGCCCCTTCGACGTCTCTGCGGTTGACTCAGCCCCGCTGATACTCCGCGCCCCAAGCCTCCACCGAGTCGGCAGCCCGGTCGAACGCCTCGGGCCGCGCCAGGAAGTCCGCGTTGTGCGTGGTCAGCAGCGGCACCGCGCCCCCGGCCGCCCGGTCATGGCGTACGACGGTCAGCGCCTGTCCCTGCACCGTCCGCGGCAGCCCCAGCCAGCGCACCGGCTGCTGCACCGTCCGCACGGCGACGACCTTGTCCCAGCGCGTCGTACGCGTGAGGAGGAACCCCACCTGACGTACTCCGCGCGCGCTCACCCACACCCCCATGCGCAGCAGCCGCAGCGCGACGGCGATGACGGCGAGCGCGATCCCGAAGACCACACCGCCCTCGGACGCGGAGCCGGTGAGGGCGATGATGACCGCCGCGAACAGCACATACGAGGCGAGCAGCAACAGCAGCGCCGCCGCACCCACCCGATAGGGACCGGGCCGGTAGGGGCGCCGCCAGTGTTCGCGGTCGTCGAAGGGCAGCGCGACGTCGTCGGCTGTCTCGAATACGCGGTCGGCCGTCAGGAAGGGCAGGGGCACGACTGGTCCTCACTCAATCCATGCGGTGGGCTGTGCCCGGTGAGGCTATCCGCCGGTGTCTCCTGGATCCACCCTTGGGGGTCCATGGGGGTCCCTCCCACGCCATTTGGGGCAGTGGGGGAGAGTCAGTGTCCCTGGGACGCCTGTGACTCCTGTGTCGAGGTGGGGGAGTGATCGAGCGTCAGCGCCGGCATCCCGAGAACCAGGGACCCCACCAGCGCGGCGACGATGGTGACCCCCAGGAGCCAGCTCCCGGCTATCTGTCCCACGGAGGACTTCTCACGGGGTGGGGGAGTGACATTGCTGCGGAACCTGTCGGCCTCGGCGACGAAGGCGAACGGGACGGGCTCACGCCGACGGAACATCGGGGAGACACTCCTCTCAAGCTCGAATAAGTGACTGTTGTTGATACAGACGCACGAGTGCCACAAAAGGTGCCCTGATGCCCCGAATTCACAGAACTTCACCGAAGATGTCGCGTCCCGGCACCGAACGCCCCGATGTCAGTGCCGGGCCGTAGAGTGGGCGCCGCCCGAGAGAAGTGATGGAAGGACCCTCCGAGCCGTGACCGACACCCCCGCCGACGACCTCAAGCCCAGCTTCCGCAGCGACGTCACCGTCGAGCTGGTCAAGCACACCGCGGCCGACTCGGACGTCCTGTGGGCCGCCCGCGTCTCCACCGCCGGCGAACAGTCCCTGGAGGAGCTGCAGAAGGACCCCGAGCGTTCCAAGGGCCTCATCAACTACCTGATGAGAGACCGGCACGGCAGCCCCTTCGAGCACAACTCGATGACCTTCTTCATCAGCGCCCCGATCCTCGTCTTCCGCGAGTTCATGCGGCACCGCGTGGGCTGGTCGTACAACGAGGAGTCCGGCCGCTACAGGGAGCTCGAGCCGGTCTTCTACGTCCCCGGCGCGGACCGCAAGCTCGTCCAGGAGGGCCGCCCCGGCAAGTACGTCTTCGTCGAGGGCACCGAGGCCCAGCAGCAGCTGGTCACCCGCACGATGGAGGACTCCTACCGACAGGCGTACGAGGCCTACCAGGAGATGCTCGCCGCCGGCGTCGCCCGCGAGGTCGCCCGCGCCGTCCTCCCCGTCGGCCTGTTCTCCTCGATGTACGCCACGTGCAACGCGCGCTCGCTGATGCACTTCCTCGGCCTGCGCACCCAGCACGAACTGGCGAAGGTCCCGTCGTTCCCGCAGCGGGAGATCGAGATGGTCGGCGAGAAGATGGAGGCGGAGTGGGCCAAGCTCATGCCGCTCACCTACGCGGCCTTCAACGCGAACGGCCGTGTGGCGCCGTAACGCACCCGCGTTCTCCCTCCGGGCACAGATGTACGGGTCAGCCGTGCGAAGTGTCCGTATTGCGGCATTTAGAGAAGTTCATCTAGCCTGATCAAACGGACCCGGCACTGCTTGAACCCCCGAGCAGGCAGTGCCGGGCTCCGTCTTTGTCATGACTTTTCGCGCCCCCCGAGGGCAGACCACGCCTTGAGCAGCGAGTAGCGTGTTACCCATGGCTCCGACCTCCACTCCGCAGACCCCCTTCGGGCGGGTCCTCACCGCCATGGTCACGCCCTTCACGGCGGACGGCGCGCTCGACCTCGACGGCGCGCAGCGGCTCGCAACCCACCTGGTGGACGCAGGCAACGACGGCCTGATCATCAACGGCACCACCGGTGAGTCCCCCACCACCAGCGACGCGGAGAAAACGGACCTCGTACGAGCCGTGCTGGAAGCGGTCGGCGACCGCGCCCACGTCGTCGCCGGCGTCGGCACCAACGACACCCACCACAGCCTCGAACTCGCCCGTACGGCCGAGAAGACCGGTGCCCACGGCCTGCTCGTCGTCACGCCGTACTACAACAAGCCCCCGCAGGAGGGCCTGTACCGGCACTTCAAGGCCCTCGCCGACGCCACCGAGCTGCCGGTCATGCTCTACGACATTCCCGGCCGCAGCGGCGTCCCGATCAACACCGAGACGCTCGTCCGCCTGGCCGAGCACCCGCGCATCGTCGCCAACAAGGACGCCAAGGGCGACCTCGGCCGCGCCAGCTGGGCCATCGCCCGCTCCGGCCTCGCCTGGTACTCCGGCGACGACATGCTGAACCTGCCGCTGCTCTCCGTGGGCGCGGTCGGCTTCGTCTCGGTCGTCGGCCATCTGGTCACCCCCGAGCTGCGCGCGCTGGTGGAGGCGTACACCTGCGGCGACGTCCAGAAGGCGACCGAGATCCACCAGAAGCTGCTCCCGGTCTACACGGGCATGTTCCGCACCCAGGGCGTCATGACCACGAAGGCCGCGCTCGCCCTCCAGGGCCTGCCCGCCGGACCGCTGCGCGCCCCCATGGTGGAGCTCACGCCCGAAGAGGTCGAGCAGCTCAAGATCGATCTTGCCGCCGGCGGGGTACAGCTCTGACAACAGACTTCGCGCGCCCCAGGCGCGCAACAGACTTCACAACTGAATAAGCAGGCCACCGGTGCCTGCACCCACAACGACAACTGCTACTAGCACGAACGTCATGCGCGCCACGTGCCCTACCGGTACGTGGCGCGTGTGGTGAGGAGAGTCTTTTGAGTCATCCGCATCCTGAACTCGGTTCGCCCCCGCCGCTCCCGGAAGGCGGCCTGCGGGTCACCCCGCTCGGCGGTCTCGGCGAGATCGGCCGAAACATGACGGTCTTCGAGTACGGCGGCCGCCTTCTGATCGTCGACTGCGGTGTCCTCTTCCCCGAGGAGGAGCAGCCCGGGATCGACCTGATCCTGCCGGACTTCACGTCCATCAGGAACCGCCTCGACGACATCGAGGGCATCGTGCTCACGCACGGCCACGAGGACCACATCGGTGCCGTCCCCTTCCTGCTCCGCGAGAAGCCGGACATCCCGCTGATCGGCTCCAAGCTGACCCTCGCCCTGATCGAGGCGAAGCTCCAGGAGCACCGCATCCGCCCGTACACCCTTGAGGTGGTGGAGGGGAACCGCGAGCGCATCGGCCCCTTCGACTGCGAGTTCATCGCGGTCAACCACTCCATCCCGGACGCCCTGGCCGTGGCCATCCGCACCCCTGCGGGCATGGTGGTCCACACCGGCGACTTCAAGATGGACCAGCTCCCGCTGGACAACCGTCTGACGGACCTGCACGCGTTCGCACGTCTGAGCGAGGAGGGGATCGACCTCCTCCTCTCCGACTCGACGAACGCCGAGGTGCCCGGGTTCGTCCCGCCGGAGCGGGATATCTCCAACGTCCTGCACCAGGTCTTCGGGAACGCCCGCAAGCGGATCATCGTGGCGAGCTTCGCCAGCCACATCCACCGCATCCAGCAGATCCTGGACGCGGCCAACGAGTACGGCCGCAGGGTCGCCTTCGTCGGCCGCTCGATGGTCCGCAACATGGGCATCGCGAGGGACCTGGGCTATCTGAAGGTTCCGCCGGGCCTGGTGGTCGACGTCAAGACGCTCGACGACCTTCCCGACCGCGAGGTGGTCCTGGTCTGCACGGGCTCCCAGGGCGAACCGATGGCTGCCCTCTCCCGGATGGCCAACCGCGACCACCAGATCCGGATCGTCAACGGCGACACCGTGATCCTGGCGTCGTCCCTGATCCCCGGCAACGAGAACGCGGTCTACCGCGTGATCAACGGACTGACCCGCTGGGGCGCCAACGTCGTCCACAAGGGGAACGCCAAGGTCCATGTCTCGGGCCATGCCTCGGCCGGCGAGCTGCTGTACTTCTACAACATCTGCCGCCCGAAGAACCTGATGCCGGTCCACGGTGAGTGGCGGCACCTGCGCGCCAACGCCGAGCTCGGCGCCCTCACCGGCGTCCCGCACGACCGGATCGTCATCGCGGAGGACGGCGTCGTCGTCGACCTCATCGAGGGCAAGGCCAAGATCTCCGGCAAGGTCCAGGCGGGTTACGTGTACGTCGACGGCCTCTCGGTCGGCGACGTGGGCGAACCGGCCCTCAAGGACCGCAGGATCCTGGGCGACGAAGGCATCATCTCGGTCTTCGTGGTCCTCGACTCGTCGACCGGCAAGATCACGGGCGGACCGCACGTCCAGGCCCGTGGCTCGGGTATCGAGGACTCGGCGTTTGTCGACGTCATCCCGAGGATCACGGAGGTCCTGGAGCGCTCGGCCCAGGACGGCGTGGTCGAACCCCACCAGATGCAGCAGCTGGTGCGACGGACCCTCGGCAAGTGGGTCTCCGACACCTATCGCCGCAGGCCGATGATCCTCCCGGTGGTGGTGGAGGTCTGACGGTCTGTCGGACACCCGTACGCGTGAACCTGGAGCGGGGCGCCTCGATTTGCATCGAGG
>NZ_JXTE01000108.1 GCF_000972385.1 Streptomyces sp. WM6386 | reverse complement strand
GCCTCGGGGGCCGTGTCCGCGGGTACGGCGTCCAAGGGCTCCGCGTCGGTCGGTACGGCGTCCACCGGCTCGGCGTCCGCCGGCTCTTCGTCGGCCGTGTCCTCGGCCGTGTCCGCGTCCTCGTCCGTCGGCTCGGCAACCACCGAGGCGGCGTCCTGGGGTGCGGCGCCCTCCGGCTCGGTTGCCTCGTCGGAACCGGCGTCCACCGGCTCGATCACCGCGACGTCCTCGGCGTCGGCGTCCGCCGGCTCGGTCGCCGGGGTGGCCTCGATGTCGGCGTCCTGGGACAGCGGGGCCTCGCTGTAGGCATCCGCCGTGTCGTCGGAGGCGTCCACGACGGCCACGGCATCCGCCGCTTCGGCGTCCGCTTCGGCTTCGTCCAGGCCGGCCTCGGCCGCAGCAGTTCCGTCCTCGTCAGCCGCACCCTCGGCATCGGCGTCGCTCTCCGGGCCCGTACCCGCGTCGGACGTGCCGGTGTCGTCGCCGGAAGTCGGCGAGGGCTCCGCGAAGGCATCCGCCCCCGCTCCGTCGGCCTCTTCTCCGTCGGCCTCTTCGGAAGCCGTTTCGGAGTCGTCGTCGAGCGGCACCGGCGCATCGGCAGCCACCGCGCGCTCGGCGATCTCGCGCTTGAGAGCCACGGCGGAGAACCGCATGGTGGCGCCGCTCTCCAGGTCACCGTTGCCGGACTCCGGCTCTTCGGCGGCCGGGACGGCGGGCTCGGCGGAGCCGGAGTCGGCCGCGGCGGGGACGGGAGAAGCCTCGGGCGCGGGTGCCGGGACCGGCGGGGGCAGCGTGAAGCTCGACGGGGACGCCGAAGGCGTCGCCGCGGGGGCGGCCCACGGGGACTGGGGCCCAGGGCTGCTCGGTACGGCGGTCGGAGAACCGGCGTCCGCGGCGGGGGCCTCGGTCCGGACCTCCGGCTGCGACGGCTCCGCGGCCTGCGCCTGCGGCTGCTGCGGCTCGAACCCGCTCCCCACCGGAAGCCTGGGCACGGCACCCGGCCCCCCGCTCGGCGGAGTGGCCGGCGTGAAGGGTGCACCGGGAGCCGGCGCGGGCGGGGTGAACGGAGCCCCGGGGCCGGAGGAAGGCGGCGGCGTGAACGGCGCCCCTGGACCGGCGGACGGCGGTGCCGGCGGCGTAACGGGAGCCCCCGGACCGGAGGAAGGCGGCGCCGGGGGAGTGAAGGTCGCCCCCGGACCGGGCGCGGGCGGCGTGAAGGGGGCGCCGGGACCGGGCGCGGGCGGCGTGAAAGGGGCTCCCGGGACGGCGGACGGCGGCGCCGGCGGCGTGAACGGAGCCCCGGGTGCCGGGGAAGCATGGGCCGGAGGAGTCAAACCCGGCAGCGAGGAGGCGGACCAGTCCACAGCGGGGGGCGTGGCAGCGGGCGTACCGGACGCGGGTGCCGTACCCGCCGAGCCCGAGGCACTGGACGAGCCCGCCGAGCCCGCGGAGTTCCCCCCGTCGTTCGCACCCGGACCCGCCGACGCGTTCTGCGTGTACCAGGCGGGCGGCGCGTAGTCGATGGTGAACTCGCCGGTCATCTCGATGTCCGACTCCGCGTCGGGCTGGTCATCGCCGGGTGTGGCCCAGCCCCCGCGGATCCCGTCCCGATCGCTGCTCACAATTCCTCCTGGTGTGGTCGAGCACCCTCATGCCGTGCCGGGTCGACCATGTGTTGTCGTCCAAAGTCGTACGAGGGCAGTCCGATCAGACCCGAGCGGCTCGAATGGTTCGAGCAGTCCGATCCACCGGCTCCCCCTGGGGCGCCGACGCCCGGTCCACGGGTTCTGGCGTCGCGCCTTGTCCCAGCCTAATCACCACAAGGGCCGACCCGGCAGGCCCGTCCACCCCTCAGAGAGCGTCCGTCGCGTCACATATGGCCGGGAACAGGCGTCAAGTACGCCACTTCGGTGACGAAAACCGCAGAGAGCGGTGAACGTGAGGGCATGAGAGAAGGTGTGAACCGTTCACAATCGCCCAATATCGGTTGTCCGTCGGGCGGCTCAGTCCATCCGCCGCGGCGAACCCAACAATCCGATCTCGGCATCAGTGGGCTGAGTCATCACATAATGACGATCGCGGTCGGCACACCAGAGCGTGACCCCGTCGGCCAGTGTCGGCAGCGCCTCGACGTCCGTTTGCGGCAGTGCCATCGTGCGCCCCAGATGTGCGGCCTCGTCCGGCGATATCCGCTGGATGCCGGCGAGCCGCGACTGACGCAGCAACCGAGGAGCGACGGGGCTCAGATAGGGCAGCAGAGTCAGTACCGACTGCCACGGCCCGGACACGACTCGCCCACGCGGCGGACGCATACCGCAGTCCCGGACCACCAGCACCGGCGTACCCGCGGACGCGCCCTGCGGCGGCACCCGACCGACGTCGTACACGGCCAGCCCGTTCTGTCCGCCGCCCATGGCGTGCACCAGCTGCTCCCACGCCTGAGCCCGGGCCGTCTCCACCGCCACCCGCGCACCCGTGGCCGCCGCCCGCAGCGCGACCACCTGAGCCGTCCACAGGCCGCCGATGAGCACGACGTCGTACGGTGTCGGCCGGTTGAGCCCCAGCACCGCCGGCGCCCCCTGTGCGTCGACGCCGATGACCACCCCGTCGTCACCGATGGGGAGGGCGAGGGTGTCCAGCGCCTCCGCGGACAGGGTGTGTCTGCCGTGTCGTGGACCGATCAGGCCGAATCCGTTCGCTAGCCGGGGGCGTGCCCGCTCGGCCGCCGAGGGGCGTGGCTCGTCCGGGGCGCCGTACGCTCCCGGTCCGCCTCCGCTGAGGGGCCGCGTGTTGGTCGTCGTCACCGGACACCTCCGAGGGGCAGTGTGGCGAGAAGGGCGGGCAGTTGCTCCCGGTCGAGCCGAGCGAGGCCCGCACCCGTGTGCCGTGCGGCACCCTGCAACGCGCGGCGGGCCGCGACCAGTTCGTCGTCGCTGCGTCCGGTCACCCGCAGATGCCCGGAGAGCGAGACTTCCTGCCGCTCCCCGCGGGCGAGCGTCAGGCTGAAGGTGGTGGCTAGCGCCGGTACCGCCGTGACCAGCGCGACGAACTGGGGCAGCGACGGCGCGCGGCCGCCGCCGAACTGGGGCCAGCGGCGGATCCAGAACGTCGTGTGTCTGCGGTTGTCGCAGCGCCAGTAACGTCCCGACTCCTCCGTCCGCCGCGCCCGCGCGTCGCTCCGCCCGGCCTCGGCCGTCACCAGGGCGTTGGCGCAGGCCGAGGTGGCGAGGGCGGCGGTCAACTGCTCCTCGTCCAGCAGGGTCGCCCGGAAACCGGCGCCGGTCAGCCGGCTCGCGAGGTGGTCGGCGATACGTACGACGCACTTCTGCGCTCCGTCGATGCCGCCCCCGCGCGCTGCCACGGCCTCCGGGCTCAGCTCGGGGTCGAACTTCAAGGCGATCCAGGTGATGCGCACCGCAGGAGCGCCGGTCTGTTCCTGCAGCGGCGCGTAGTTGGCGACGGCCACGGACTGCTGCGGAAGGTGCAGTGCGGGCGCGGGCTGTGTGTGCAGCACGATCTGTGCCGACTCCAGCCGGATGCCGTCGACTTCGAGGGTGTCGCGCACCAGGGCCAGCGGCAGCGGCTGCCGACTGCGCTCGGCCCGCAGCGCGGTTGAGTCGGCCTCCACCTGCAGGACGGTGGTGACGTAGGTGCCGTCGCCGATGAGCCCGACCGGACGCCGGTCCCGCCCCCCGTAGGTGTAAGTCCGCAGGCTGGGGTCGAACTCCAGCGCCAGCGCCAGGGTCGGCTCGGTGCCCGGCGGTATGTCGGTGCTCGCGGCCTGCCGCTGCCGGGCGCGCAACCGCCGTGCCGTAGCCAGCCATTCGGGCAGCGAACGCCCGCGCCGATGCACGAACGCGATCAGTACGAGGGCCACCGCCACGACGGCCGCGGGTGCCAGCGCGACGGGATCGATCGCCCACCCGACGAGCAGCACGGCGGCGCCGATCTGCAACAGGACGAGTTGTTGCAGTCGGGACGAACTCCCCTGTCCGGCATGCACCTTCAGCGCCGCGCCGGCCGATCCACCGGATGCCGGCGGACGCGGGCCCGGCGCGGACCGTCGTCCGTCCGCCGACGGCTCCGGTGCCGTGGGACGACGGGTCTGCACCTGCCCGCGCGACCGCGCCCGTGTTCCGGAAGCCATCACTCCATCCCCCCGTTCCCCACACAACTCGCCGCTGTTCCAGCGTCATTCAAGGCTGTTGAAGGCCCAGGTACCCTACCCGCTCCACCAGCACCTTCGGTTACCAGGCATAGTAGGGGGCCGGTCTGACATCGGAGGGCGCGAGAGCACGTGATGCCCGCTGCACGCCCGATGCGACCCAGGTGGAACACGGGGAGAGACAGGCGCAGATGGCATCTCGGCGGGATCAGCTCAATGCCTACACCTTCGCGAAGCGCCGCATGCTCGCGGCCTTCCTGCAGTCGTCACCCGACGGCTCGGGGGAGGGAGCCCCACGGCCCCTGCGCGCGATCGTTCCCGGCATCATCGTCGGAGTCGTCGTGATGGCGGTCTTCGGAGCCTGGGGCATGTTCAAGCCGACCGCGCCGGACGGCTGGGACACGCCCAACTCCAAGGTGATCGTGGCCAGCAAGTCCACCACCCGCTACGTCGTACTCAAGACGGACGGCAAGATCCAGCTGCACCCGGTCCTCAACATGGCCTCCGCCAAACTGCTCCTGGAGGAGGGCCAGGGCGACGTCGTGACCGTCGCCGAGTCGGTGCTCGACAGCGGGAAGATCCCGCACGGCGTCACCATCGGCATCCCCTACGCGCCCGACCGCCTGCCGTCCGCGTCGGAGGCCGGCGGTGACAAGCGCTGGGTCGTCTGCGAGCGCCCCGGCGCGGGAGGCCGCTCCATCCAGAAGGCGGCCCTGGTCCTTGCCGCGCGCGACATGCAGGTGACCGAGGGCAAGGACGAACGCCTGCACGGCGGCCAACTCCTCTACGTCCGGGCTCCCGACGGCAAGCGCTACATCGTGGACGCGAACGGGACGTCGTACGCCATCGGCAAGGACGACGAACTGCTGCTGCGCGCCGTCGTGGGCTCGGGCCGCACACCCCAGTCGGTCTCCGACGCGTGGCTGGCGACCCTGCACCAGGGCGACCCGATCGCCTTCCCGCAGATCACCGCCACGCCCGGCACGGCGGCCGGCGCCCCCGGCCAGCTGGACGCGGCGACCGACAAGGTCGGCATGGTGCTCAAGGCGTTCGACAACAACACCGAGCAGTACTACGTCGTACTGCCCGGCCGGGTGGCACCCGTATCGCCCTTCATCGCCCAACTCCTCCTCTTCAGCGAGGAGCTGGCCCCGCTCGGCCAGGCCGGACAGGCGAAGGAGATGAGCCCCGGCGCGATCGTCCCCGGCAAGGCGTTCGGCACGGAGCACAACTGGCCGACGGCCGACCCGGCGCCCGTCAACGAGGCCTCGAACGCCGACGGCAGCCGCAGCACCGTCTGCAACGTGCTGCGCGACGTGGACGCCGACTCGGGCGCCACGACCCTGAGCACCTGGGCGGGCACCGACTTCCCGAAGACCCTCGCCACGGGTTCCACCAGCGGTTACGTCACCCCAGGTTCCGGCCAGCTGTTCCGCCAGTTCCAGGGCAAGGCGACAAAGGCCGGCCCGGTCTTCCTCGTCACCGACACAGGTCTGCGCTACGTCCTCCAGTCCAACGCCGACAGCGCCACGGACGACGCCGGCGTCGGAACGACGGCCAAGGACCGTGAGCAACTCCAGCAGGAGGACCGGCAGGCCCAGATCCGCCTCGGCTACAAGGACGTCGCCCCGGCGCCCGTCCCCCTGGTCTGGTCGGAGTTCCTGCCCACGGGCCCCCGCCTGTCGACGGCCGCGGCACGCCAGCCGCAGGGATCGTGAGGGGGAGTCCGGCAGTGATTCGTACGACGTTGACGGCGACGGCGGTGACCCTGGCCACGGCCCTCACGCCCCCCGCGGCCGCCGCGGACAAGCTCCCCTACTCGGACCAGTGCACGTTCCCCAACGGCCTGTACTCGGGCCGCCCCTGGTCCCTTCAGCGAGTCCAACTGGACGAGTTGTGGACCCAGTCGAAGGGCAGGGGGGCACGGGTAGCGGTGATCGACACGGGCGTGGATGTGAAGAACCCGCAACTCGCCACTGCGGTGGACACGGCCGCCGGCATCAACCTGCTCGACAAGAACCTCAAGGACGACAACGGCGACCCCGTCGAGCGCGGCAAGGAGAACGGCACCACCGACACCGTCGGCCACGGCACCAAGGTCGCCGGCATCATCGCGGCCCGCCCGGCCAAGGGCACCGGATTCGTGGGCCTGGCCCCCGAGGCGACGATCATCCCGATCCAGCAGAACGACGCGGAGGGCCACGGCACGGCGGAAACCCTGGCGACCGCGATCCACCACGCGATCGACGCCAAGGCCGACGTCATCAACATCTCCCAGGACACGTCGAACGCGGCGAAGCCGACACTCCTCCTGGAACAGGCGGTCGAGGCGGCGCTCGCGCGGGGAATCGTGGTCGTGGCCTCGGTCGGGAACGACGGCCTGGGCGGCAACGTCAAGAAGACCTACCCGGCCTCCTACGACGGCGTCCTCGCCGTAGCCGCCTCCGACCGCAACAACGAACGCGCCGCCTTCTCCCAGTCCAGCGACATCGTGGGCGTAGCCGCTCCCGGCGTAGACATGATCTCCACGGTCCCCAAGGGCGGCCACTGCTCCGACAACGGCACGAGCTTCTCCGCGCCGTATGTCGCGGGCGTGGCGACCCTGATCAAGGCGAAGCATCCGACGTGGACGGCCCGCCAGGTCGTCGCCCAGATCGAACAGACCGCGGAGCGCACCTTCGCGGGCCACGACCGCCTGGTCGGCTGGGGCGTGGTGGACCCGGTCCGCGCGCTGACGGAGGACGACAGCCCGATCGAGTCGCCGAACCCACGGGAGGGGCTGGGGAAGGCGGAGGCCCCGGAGGCCGCGGCGTTCCGGACCGGCGAGACGGCGGACGAGCGCAACGCCCGGCTGGCTACGTATGTGGCGGTGGGGGCGGGGGTGTTGGTGGCTGGGCTCGGGGGGGCGGCGGTGGCGATCAGGGACGCGCGACGCAGGAAGCGGCGAGAGGCGGAAGGGCAAGCGTGGACGCGTTGACCGAACTCAGGACCATGCTCGTCGTCCTGGGCATGGTGCTGGTGATCATGGCGTGCGTCAAGTCGGACCGGGTGAGGGGCTGGCGGGCGAGTCTCTACCCGTCAGGGGAGGAGCTGCCGGCCCGGCGTTCGTCGTCGCGCGCGTCGTCTTCGTGACCATGGCGTGTATCTGCTTCTGGCAGGGCCTCGCCGGCATCGACCTGTCCAGCGAGAAGTCGTGGAGTGACGACGAGTTGAGCAGCGCGGTAGAGGGAGCCACGGACGACCTGGACGGCTACACCTACCAGCTCGACCAATCGGGCGACCCTCTGTACCCCGAGTTCGAGGAGTACGAGGACCTGATCGGGAACACGGTCGTCCAGTACCGCGGCGATGATGCCCCGAAGGGGGACGTCTACGCCGAGCGGGCCAGTTACAGCACGGACGCCGACGCACAGTTGACCGTTACGGCCAGCGGCACGGACGCGGCGTTCTGCGTGCACGTGGAGCGCATCCGCTCGAAGAAGGACGACTACACGCCGCCTGGCATCACCGGGGGAGAGGGAGGCTTGACCTACCCGGGGTATCGGCTTGCGGTGACGAGTCGGGGTGGAGCGTGCTGATCCTGAGCGACGACTGAGGGAAGGGGCGGACGGCTGCTGAACACCGCCGAATAGGGTGACTGCGTGCCTGAGCTCCCCAACGAAGCCACCCTCGAGGTCTACGCCGCCACCGATCCCGAACGCCTTCATGGCACTGCCGGCCGACAGCAGCCGTGTGATCGCCAAGCTGTCCCGTCTGACGCAGCGGGCCACGGACCGGGCGGTGCGCCTGGCAGAGGATCTGGCCGAACAGCAGGACGCCAAGGACTGGCGGCAGCTCTCGCGACGGATGGCCTGGCAACTGGTGCAGAGACGGAGCACCGTGCAGCTCAGGTCGCCGTTCCAGGACCATGATCCTGTCTCCGTGGACGATCCCGCGACAGAGTTCCGGGCAGGTCTGCTGCACGAGATGGCGCTGCGCTTCGGCCTCGGACGCAGCCGCGACAACTACCTCCCCTACCAGGCTTATGGCGCCCGGCTGCGCGAACTGAGGCATCCTTCGGCCTGGTTGACGCTCAACTCGCTTCACTTCGAGGGCGGGATGCGCAGCGGAAGCTGGATCGAGGGTTCCTCGCCTGCCTCTCACACCCCGGAGACGCTGCGCGCCGCCTACCCTGAGGTACCGCCCACTGAGGGTGGCGCCAGCGCCGGCCGTGCTGCCCGTCGAGTACCGGACGACGCACGGGCCGCTGCGGCCGCAAGGGGTTTCAGTCAACTCGCGGAATATGAGGCGGCCTTCTACATCCTGCCCGAGCCCGTCGATCGAGTGGACTTCAACACGGCCTTGCTCGCCGAACTCGACGCCGACAGCCTGCACGCACTCACCCCCGACACCCTCACCACGGTCCACACCACAGCCGACGATCTGGCCCGTGAACTCTTCGCGGCGGACTTCGGGGGCGGCTTGTGGGGCGAGGCCCAGTACGGCGCCTACGCCAGACTGCACACCTGGCAAAGCCTGTACGCGCTGATGGACATCGCTGGGGAAACCTCTCAGTACGACGCCGTACGCCTGGCCGCGGGCCACTGCTGGCTGCGTTTCGCGGTGCCTCAGTACACCGACAACAGGTGGTTCGTCGGCGACATGACGGACATCGCCTTCGCCTGCCTGGACCTCACCCGCACACGGATCGCCATACTCGCGGCGACGGAGACGGACTGAGGGCTCGGTCAGGCACCCGCCCGCGACACCTTGCTGTCGCGGTGACGGACGGAGCGACGTACCCATGCCGCCGACCGCTGGATTTCGTCATAGCAAAGGCTGAATCAGGCCTGACGGTGAATCCTCGGGGTCGACATGCGGCGGCTTGCCGACAGGGCGGAGAGCGCTCAACTTGGCTGCCTTCAGGGCGAGGTGAGCGATTTTGCGACAGTCGTTCCGTTCCAGCCTCGACCGTCTCGTAACTGACCCCACACAAAGTTCAGTTGGCCACGATTTACACAATGACTACACTGGTAGAAGAGTGCATCGCCCAACGAACAGCGACACCATCCGCGCGGCACTCGATGGCTTCGCAAACGGGGAAACAACGGGGAGGGCAGGCTTCGTGCGTCCTGCAGACATGGGCGGTGGCGCCGCCGACGTGCGGCGTGGACTGGATGCGCTTTCGACCTTCAAGAAGCGCGTGGACGACCTCCTCACCACCCTCGAGGGCTCAGCGGGTGGTTCGTCGAAGGTCGCCGCCCACAGCCTGCCGCAACATGCGTTCGGCACGGGCAACTTCCCCGAGGCGCAGACACTCCACCTGGAGTACGAACGCGTCCACGAGCGCATCACCTCGCTGTCCAAGTCGCTCGGCCTGCAGCTGGAGGCGATGCAGATCGCCGTTCACGGGGTTGACGTCACCTTCGACAACCTCGAAGACGAACAGCGCTACCGGTTCCACGAGATCCGGGCCGAGGTCAACCAGTCGCGCGACGAGATGCTGCATGAACAGCTGAAGCGCGACAACAAGGCCGACCACACCGACGCGGGGTACTGATGAGCGGCGAGAAGAACCACCAGGACCCCTACAAGCCGGAACACCAGGAAGCCGCACACCAGAACGGCACCCTCGACGCCGTCATGGATATGACCAAGCTGAACCCCTTCGGGGGCTCCGGCACGGGCTTCCACTTCGGCAAGACCAACTTCGAGGGCCACGACCTCAACCAGATGATCGACATCGTCGAGTCCGCGAACCCGGAACTCCTGGAGAACGCGGGCACGTCCCTCGTCGCCGCCCGCGACGCCATCAACGACGCCGCCGACGAACTCAGCCGCAACCTCGGCAAGGTCGACTGGGAAGGCGACGCCCACACCGCGTTCTACGACTGGGGCATGGACCTGGTCACCACGGCACTGGGCCTCGCCGGTTACGCGGATGTGGTGGGCACGCAGGTCATGGCGGCGAGCTCCGGGCTCGCGTCCGTGCGCAAGTCCATGCCACCGCGTGACACGCGGACCGACCCCAAGGCCGTCGATGACATTCCCGAGGCGAAGCGGGTCGACGCCAATGACGAGTACACGGCGGCTGTGAAGGCGGAGGGCGACCGGCAGGAAGCGATCAACCAGATGTATCGGTTGGCTTCGTTCTACACGGTGTCGGGGGCGGAGATGCAGCGGGCTGAGGAGCCGGTGTTTCCTAAGATGCCGGACGTGGGGGTGCCGGCGCCGCCGCCGGACTTTAAGGACCCGCGTGAGTCGATGCCTCGGCAGAGATCACTCTCGAGCTCCAATGATTCAGGCATCGCAAGCAACAGTGCGGTGGACGCCGGGGTGAAAGGGGCGCATTCCGGCGAGCAACTGCCGTCGCACAAGAATGTGGACGCATCTGCCTCTCCGACGCCGAACGTCGGTACAGAGATCGACAGCGTCGGTACGTTGCCGCCGCAGGAAACCATGAAGCCGACGCCTGCTGCACCGCCGTCGACGACGGGTCCCAGCATCACTCCGGTGGGAACGACTGCTCCCGTCGCCCCCGTTGCTGCGCCGCCCGCTGGGAGAGGTCTAGCTGGGCGCACTTCTGGCTTCGGCGGTGTACCACGGAGCAAGGCTCCCGCCTCGGCACAGGGGCGAGGCGGCGGTGTGTCCGATCGCGCCCCTGCTGCGCGCACAGGTACGGGCCCGATGGGACGCACTACCGCGCCTGGGCAGGCATCCGGCCGTACGCCTGGTCCGATGGGACGAGGCGTAGTCGGCGGGGTGCCGAAGGCTGGGGGAGCGGCGGCCAAGTCGACCGGCAGCGTCCCGCGTGGTCCTGTCACCGGCATGGGTGCCACGAACCCCGCGCGTGCGGGAGGCGGGCGTCCTACCAATGGCGTTCTCGGTGGTAAGCCCGTAACGGGAGCCGCGTCTGGTGTCAGTGGTCCCAGGACGCTGCGAGGCAATGTCATCGGAGGTGAGGGGGCACCATCCGCCGCGCGCCCTGCGGGCGAGAGGCCCGGCCAGCGAGGGGTGATCGGGGCACCGGCATCGACGCCGGGCGCGGGGCAGGCACCTCGCCGTCCAGCCGGCAGTTCTGACGGCGTGCTTGGAACACCCAGGGCAGCACCTGGGCGAGGGGCTTCCCGGACCACGAACGATGGACAGACGCCCGGCGGCACCCGCGGCGTACCGCGTGGCTCGGCGGGCAACCAGGGTTCTGGAAGAACGCGTTCGCGCCGTGACGAGCGGCGTGACGGGCCGTCGTCAACCGACTGACCGGACAAGAGCGAGGACAGACAGAGGCATGTTGGCAAGGATCAGAGGACGGGGCGGGTGGAGCGTGCCTTTCGCGGGACGAAACGGGAGACGGGTTGCTGCCGTCTGTTCAGCGCTGGGTGCTCTGGCCGTAATGTCGGCAGGCCTGACTCCGAGCGCGGCGGCCGCCGACGTCCAGTCCCAGCAGTGGTACCTGTCGGCGATGAAGGCCGAAGAGATGTGGAAGGTAAGTACCGGTAAGGGCATCAAGGTGGCCGTTGTCGATACCGGAGTCAACCCCAACACTCCTTCGTTGAAGGGCCAGGTCCTCGGTGACGAGGTACCAAAAGCAGTTGGCTACAAGGCCACTGAGGACTACCTGGGCCACGGGACGAGCATGGCGGAAATCATCGCTGGCTCTGGTGCCGGTGGCGGCCTGAAGGGAATCGCTCCAGGGGCGAAAATTGTTCCGTACCGGATCTCGCTCAAGGGACTCAAGAGTAAGAGCGAACGGGAAAAAGCCCCTAATGAAGCAGCAGTTATCAGAGCCATCGCTGACAGCGATGCAAAGATCATCAGCATGTCATATGGAGGGTCCCTTGACTTTCCCGATGTGAGGGCGGCATTCAAGTACGCCAATTCCAAGGGGAAGTTGATGATTGCCGCTACGGGCAACGATGCCGAGGGGAAGAACTTTACCGGTTACCCGGCTTCCTACCCTTACGTCGTGGGCGTAGCCGCAGCGGACAAGTCCGGAACAGTCGGCAAGTTCTCGACTAATGGCAACTATGTTGACCTGGCCTCCCCTGGCCTGGACACGCCCACGTGGTGCGACAACACGTTCCGTTCGTACTGCCTCGGCGAGGGAACGAGCATGGCCACAGCCATCGCCTCCGCCTCCGCCGCCCTCATTTGGTCCAACCACCCCGACTGGACTGCCAACCAGGTCCTCGCCAGCCTCATCGACACCGCCGGCCGAGACTGGGCGAAGGACGACCCGAGCACGTACCTCGGCTACGGCCTGATCCGCCCCCGCAAGGTGCTGGAGAACAGCGACTTCAACCCTGGTTCAGCCCAAACTGACCCGCTCGCCAAGGAGAACGCGGCGGGCGTCACGGATGACACAGGCGGCTCCCCTTCTACGTCCGCATCAGCCTCGTCACAGCCCGAGAAGGACACTTCAGGCGGCCAGACATCGGCGGCAGGATCAAGCGCCGACTCATCTGACAACACCACTTTGTGGGTGGCTCTCGGAGCCGCGGCGGCCGTACTGCTGCTCGGAGGCGGTGCTTTCGCCGTGATCCGTTCACGACGAGGCGCCTGACAGCCCGCGCTCAACCGACTGACCAATCACACACAACCGTTCAGACGCGGCCCGACCGCATCCGCACGGAAGCGCGACGACCAGCGTGCCATCAGCCAGTGACGCGCTGACCCGAACCCCAGCTCTCACGAAAAGGAGTGGCGAAATGGTTGACCGTAAGTTTAGTGACGATCATGCCCAAGTCCTTCAGACGGCGATTATCGACCGGTACGACTCGGTCAGGAACACGCTGGCACAGCTTCAGGGAACGATCGACATGATCGAGAAGGCCTGGACTGGTCAAGGCGCCAACGCCTTCAACACGAAGCAGTCGGAAATCAACACCCACATGGCCGCGATCGGCCGCATGCTCGACGGCTTCCTCGAGGGCGTGAAGTTGAACACCAGGGACAAGGGCGTCCTTGAGGACCAGATCCACGCCGACATCACCAAGATCTCGGTGGAGGACCTCGGCGGCAAGACCTCGGCGCTCAACAGCTACTGAGCCCATCGGCGGCAT
This sequence comes from Streptomyces sp. WM6386, assembly GCF_000972385.1. GTDB lineage: Bacteria > Actinomycetota > Actinomycetes > Streptomycetales > Streptomycetaceae > Streptomyces. The sequence continues at coordinate 4,966 of NZ_JXTE01000108.1, read as the reverse complement.
TGAGCCACGCTATTTTCCGGGCTGAGTAGTCCGGCTGAAATCGTCAATGAATTGAGGGAAGCATGTCCGGAGTCCACTACGGCGAACTCGCCGTCACGTACGGCGTCATGGACGCGCTCGCCACCGAGCTCGGCAACCAGGCCAAAAAGCTCGAGGAGGACCTCGAGGCCCTGAAGAAGTCCGTGCTCGACGTGTCCGGCGGCTGGGCCGGCGAGGCCCACGACGAGTTCGCCAAGCGGGCCAAGGAGTGGGACAGCCACGCCTCCGCCATCCACCAGGCGCTGGTCCAGATCTCCCAGAAGGTCCATGCGGCCGGCGGTGACTACCGCGGCGGTGACCTGAAGGGCGCCAGCTACTTCATGTAGGAGCGCTCAGTACGCAGCACCGGGGTGGGCACGCACGGGAGGTGCCCACCCCGGTGCCCTCCGTGCTGTTCGGAGAGTTCGTGTTCGTTGGACAGACTCGAAAGCGATCGGATGTAGAGGCACCTCGCACGAGTTCATCAGCGGGTGGCGACGCCTGCGAGGCGGTGCAGGGCTGCGGGGTGTACAGAGGTGCTGGCGGGTTCATGGGGGAGCGCCCAGGGAGATCGTCGCGCATCTATTCGACCAACTGTGCGGCTGGTGCGCCGAGTTCCGTTGCCGCCAGCCCAGGAGCGGCGATCATCTCCCGCGCCTGGGCTGAGAAACGGCTACAGCGCTGACGAAGGTAACGAGTGTGTTGAGGTGGCCGCTCACCGAACCCAAGTGGCGGTGCGCGACTCAAAAGCTCTTGGCGGGGACAAACTAATCGTCTCCGCTGCTGCTTTTGCCGCGTCCGTCAACGCCGTCACACAGAGATAGCCCGAGGCGCAATCGGGAGGCGGTGGTGGGGCAGAGCCAGATAGGGCGGCAGGGCGTCCAGGGAGGGGCCAGAGCTGGGGGCGACGCCGGAGGGGGAGATAGCTCACCATCGGAACAATGCCGAGCCGCCCGCCCGCAACCGCTAGATGGTTTGCTCGGTTCGACGGCGGGGCCCACCTGCCATCGTCACGCCGAAAGACGAGCGCGAGCACCGCTGAGAATTTCTTCCGCTCGCCAGTAGCCGGTACCTCAGCGAGGCGATTTCCTCGGCACAGGGCCGTGCCGAAAAATCGAGCCGAATCTCGACCCAAATGCGACCGTATATTTCGTCGTCTTTCATCAGGGCTCCTCACGCTGGGGCAGTCCCTCGAAGCCACTGCATAGTTCCTATCAGTGGGCCTTCCCCGCGGGAATCTGCATGGGTAGCGCCGCTGCAGAGGCGCAGCCACCAGCGTCGGCGACTGCTCTGGCCATCGAATTAAGGACAGTCATACGGTCTTTGCTGACGCTGCCGCCGGTCATCTTGCCAGTCGCGGAATACATCTCCGCCTTCACATAGTCCGTATCGCCGACGTGTGCATCGTCGGTGGTTGCCTTGGTTGGGCAACGGAAGAAGAGATCTGCGCCGTAACGGGAAGTTCGTGCAAAAACGCCCACAGGATATTCGACCGTGTCGGTGCTGGATTCTTCTTCTTCAGAGCTTGAGGGGTGGCTACGGGTTGCACTAAACCGTACCTCGAGAAGAGGGCGCCCACTGTCATCGCCAGTCTTGTAGACCCAGCATGTGCCCCGCTGCGAGTAGGAGTCATGCAGGTGCTTAATTGCCCTGTCCACGGAGAACGTGTTGGACTCGCCCGCTTCGTTTGTTCCGGTGAGCTCATCGAACTGCTTCGTACCAGACAGGCGTTGCAGCGCCGCTGCAGCTGAGGTGTCCAGTGTGCCGTCGCAAATCTTGTTCGCAGCTACGCCTGCGTTCGGCTCCTTAGAACCTCCTCCTTCGGAGTTATTGCTGCAACCGGCGGCAAAGGTTACCGCGGCTGTCATGCAGACAGCTGCGCTGCGTGCGATGCGTACTGGTACTCGACGCATTCTCTGTCCTCACTCAGTCCTTGTAGGGAGGCCGGCCCCGATAGTCGTTCTCGTTTGAACCCGTTCCCAGGTAGGTTTGTTTCGTATCGTCGAGCCACTGATCATCGTCAGCCTTTTCCTCTGCCTCCGGGTGGTCCTTGAAGTATGAGCTGTAAGTCTCTCCAAGGTTGTTGGTGCCCTGACCATAGAAATCACGGCTGGTCATCTGCGACTGACCCATCGAGTCGGCTTCGGCATCGTCGGTGGCCTTGTCGATTTCATGTCCGACCAGTGTGTTGGCTGCGTCAACGAGTGTGTCCGCGGCGAGAGGGGCGATCACTAGCGCGGCTGCCGTTGAACCAGGCAAGGGAATAGCTGCGACCCCACCTGCGACGACGGCCCCTACCATCAGTTTCTTCCAGTCCGCTGATCGAGCCAGTGCCTTGTTGGCATCCGAGGAGTTCTCGCCGTAGGTCGTCTCTGCTTGTTGCACACGGGAGTGGTCCAGGATTCCGCGGGCTTCCGCGCCGATCGTCATGGCGTCCCGAGCGTGGTTCATGTTGGCATCACTCGTGGGGGGGTGAGAGTCCAATAGGCTCAGGGTGTAAAGGTGTTGCGCAGTAGTTACTGCTTTGTGTGAATCTTCGCTCTGTCCAAGAACGCTCAGGAAATCGATGGCTCCCTGGTTCCCGAATTGTGCCCGCCCGGCGTATCGAGCTGGGAAGTCGCCCGCGTCCTTGCTGTGGTCGCCCATGCCGGACAGTTCGTAATCGATGTCATCGATATACGCACCAGCCATCTTGCCCAGACTGTCTGCAAGTTCGGGTTGGTCATGCAGCATCTTGGGCCCGTCTTCGCCTCCGTAGAGGTAGACGACCTGTTCCATGACGCTGGCTGTTGCCGCAGAGCGTTGGTCGCCTGCCACGACGGTCTTTGCGTCGACGTCGGACGAGTAGCCGGTCGTGGCCGCCTCCAGCGCGCGGCCGAGCGCGTTGCGCCCCGCAACGTAGTCGTGGTCACCTCCCATCGTGGCGTCGGACACCCAAACCCGGTCCTGCGTCAGGTACTTGAGATGCTCGTTGATCTCGGAGGCCTTGTTGACGGTGTCCCGGTCACCGATGGTGTATTCCGTGACATCGGGCCGGGCGAAGAACTGTTCTGAGGCACCGGGATTGTGCCCCAGCGCCTCCAGGAACCCCGTCACAGGGTCACGCCCCCGGTCGTTCTTGTAACCCCAGTAGTTCAGGTCACCCTGATTCGCGTTGTTCACCCACAGGTTGATGCCCTCGCCGTTGACCTGCTTGTCGTAGGCGAGGAGCTTGTCTCCGTAGTCGTTGAGGAACTGATCGTCGTAGTCGCCGAAGCGCATCAGATTGCTCATGACCGCGTAACCGGTCGGATTGCTTGCGTCGTCGATGCCGAGCTGGCCGGGGCCGAGTTTGATCATCTGCTTTTCCCAGCTCTGCATCTTGTCGGTGTCGGAGAGCGTGGCCTGACCGATGGTGATGCCGAGGTTCTTCTGGAGCTGCTTGGCCTGCTTGGAGCGATCGGGGTCGTACTGGCCCTGGTAGGGATCGGCGATACCGGCCCAGAACGTGAGTACCTTCTTGGGTCCGACCTGAGTGGCGAATTCCTCAGCGAAGAGAGGGTCGTTCTTGTACTTGGCCAGGGTGGAGTTGAGTGAAGCAAGCTCCGTGGTCGTCACGTCATGGGGGTTCTTCGCGAGGATCTTGGCCAGCTTGTCGGCGTCCGCGATGGCCTCGGCTGCGTCGTCTCGGCTCTCGTAACTGGCACCGGAGAAGCCGTACTTCGATTGGTCCACGAGAAGCTTGAGCACCTTGGCCGCGGTGGTGTCGCTCTCTGTGGCCTTGGTGAGAATCCCCTGGAGCTCGTCCCGGAAGGTGTCCACGTCCTGTTGGGTGTGTTCGGGGACGTCGGTGCCCTTGGCGGCGCGGTCGGGGTGGATGTTCATCGTGACGGTGAACGTGCCCTTGCCCGTGTCCATCGCCGTGAGGTTCTTCTTCAGTCCTCGATCGATGGCGTCGGTGAGCTGGGTGCGGTAGGAGTTGAGTTCGTCGCGGGTGTCCATGAGGATCTTGGCGATCGAGTGGGCCTGTGCATGGGCGTCGGCGAACTCCCCAGCGGTCTTGTTCACGAACTCGCGGCTGACCGTGGCGTTGACGCCGGCCCAGTCAGCCTTGTCGGCCTTGGTCTTGAGGTTGCGTTCCGCTTCCTCTTTGAGCTCACCGAGGCGCTTAGCCATCTGTTCCCAGTCGGTGATTGCCTCACCGAGTTTGGAGAAGTTCCCGAAGCGGAGTGCGTCAAAATCCATCGGCTCAGCTGCCCTTCCGCTCGTCGAAGCCCGCGTCCAGAGTGGAGATGCTGCTGAGCGTGGTGGAGATGTATGTCTCGTCAGCGGCGTGCTGGTTCTTGGTGAAGCGCAGGTGGTTGGAGATGTGCGCACAGGCGTCGAGGAGGGACTGGACCTGGTCCACCCAGCGTTCGGCGACATGACTGAGCGCACCGCCCAGTGCGAAGCCCTCGCTCGCAAGACCGCTCGCTGCGGCCAGTGAGGCGACGCGAGCATGGTCGCTGTAGCGTTCGAAGTCCTGGAACAAATCGTGGGCCGCCTTGCCGATCGCCGAGAGATCCTTCTGGCTGGCTCTGAGGTCACCCCATGCGTCTTTGGTGCCCGTACCGCCGCTCGGATCCGCGGGCATCTGGTTTAGCTGCATGTGCGTCGATTGACCGCTCGCAGCCTTCGCTTTGAGTTGCTCCCACTCGTCCCACGCCACCCGTGGTCACCTTCCCCGTTTCCCCGTGAAGCCCGCAGCACCGGACGGGCCAGTTCCGCCAAGCTACCAACTGATCAACTCCATGAACCCTGATCAAGCGAGTTCACGGATTCCACCGAACCTTCCACAGGTCACCGCCCAGGGTCTGAAGCAAGCGGAGCCAGGCCCAGGCCACCTCGCGATGCCCGCGGCTGACATAACCCGACTCAGTACATGCTCTCCGCCACCACCCCCACCTGCACCAACGGCCTCCCCCTACGC